>JBJETV010000013.1:0-43670 GCA_051883495.1 Christensenellales bacterium | reverse complement strand
AAAAAATTGATAAAAAATTGATAAAAAATTGATAAAAAATTGATAAAAAATTGATAAAAAATTGATTGAATTATAATTAAATTGTAATTAAAGTTTGGCTAAAATATTTGGGGATTATGCAAAGGTTACTTTTCTAGGAATACTTTAACAAATGTCTTTTTCCCTTTTTTAATAAGTACACCTGTTTCTAGGTCGGCTTTGCAGATTTCATAATTTTCATTTGTTACTACTCTGTTTTCTATTGAAATTCCATTTTGAGCAATAAGCCTTCTACCTTCGCCTTTGGAAGATGTTAGTTTGCATTCTACAAGTAGGGAAAGTAGAGAAATCTTGTTGTCCTCTATCTTGTCTTGTCCAATGAAAAATTTTGGGGCTTCTATTTCCACTTGACCATTGCCAAAAAGTGATTGTGCCATTTGTTGCGCTTTATCAGCCTTTTCTTTGCCATGGACCATGCTGGTTATTTCATATGCCAATATATCTTTGGCTTTGTTTAGTTGTTCTCCTTGCCACAATGCCATCTCATCAATTTGTTCAAGAGGGATAAAGGTGAGTAGTCGCAAGCATTTTATTACGTCTTCGTCAGAGGTATTGCGCCAATATTGATAAAACTCAAATGGAGTAGTTTTGTTTTCGTCCAGCCACACCGCACCTTTTGCTGTTTTGCCCATTTTTTTGCCTTCGCTGTTTAGTAGCAGAGTGATTGTCATAGCATAGGCATCTTTGCCTAGTTTTTTGCGGATAAGTTCTGTCCCAGCAAGCATATTGCTCCATTGGTCATCTCCGCCAAACTGCATGTTGCAACCATATTTTTTGAAAAGATAATAAAAGTCGTATGACTGCATAATCATATAGTTAAATTCCAAAAAGGATAAACCCTTTTCCATGCGTTGCTTATAACATTCGGCACGAAGCATATTGTTTACTGTAAAGCATGGGCCTACTTCTCTTAGGACATCTACATAGTTTAGGCTAAGTAGCCAATCGGCATTGTTGGCAACTATTGCTTTACCGTCAGAAAAATCAATAAATTTGCCTATTTGCTTTTTGAAACATTCGCAGTTGTGCTCTATTGTTTCTGGAGTCATCATGGAACGCATGTCTGTCCTGCCTGTTGGGTCGCCAATGTATCCTGTGCCACCGCCAAGCAAAACAATAGGCTTGTTGCCTGCCATTTGAAGCCTTTTCATAAGCACCAAAGTCATAAAATGCCCAACATGCAAAGAATCTGCCGTTGGGTCAAAACCAATGTAAAATGTGGCTTTGCCGTTGTTAATTAAATCTTTTATTTTATCCTCGTCAGTAACTTGTGCAACCAACCCACGAGAGATAAGTTCGTCATATATCTTCATAATTTTTCTCCAATAACATTGTATAGTTTAGCATATAGATTTTTTTAGTCAACTTTTTGTTGCAAGTTATCACTTACAAAAAAAAGGCAAGTTACTCAATGCAACTTGCCCAAACTTTATTTTTTGTTAGTCTTCCTTATTTGGCTCTACAATTTCCACTTCCACCTTTTCTTCTGCTGGCTTTGTGTTGTTCTCTTTGTTTTCTTTGTTTTTTTGTTCAAACAATGTTATCTTTACTCCAAAGAGAGCGAACAAACCAAACAATGTGTAGGTGCAAATCTTTGCAATAGCTACTATTGAACTGACAACGGAAATAAATGTGTATCCATCAGCATTGCAAAGGGTAATAAAGGAAGAAATCAAACCAATGGTCATCTCAAGTGCCAAAAATATAAGTGTAACCCAAAGGACTTTTTTGCATTCTTTTTTAAGTTCTTCTCTATCTGTTTTCAGCCAATAATAGCCACCAACTAGAGCAAACAAAATTGCATTGATATAACTTCCTGCCCAAAGGATAACTTTTGCCCATCTATCACTAATTTTGTCCATAACAACCTCCATAATTATAAATATTATACGGCACAAAGGGGTATTTTGTCAAGGGTAAAAGATAAAAATAGTCAACTATCAAAATAAGAGATTCTATATATAAAAATTTTCGATATCTACATAAGAGAGTTATTAAATAAAGTTTTTGAATAGATTAAAAAAAATGGCACTAGACGTTGCAAATCAAAAAATTGTGTATTAAACTTAAATTACAAAAGGGTTGAAGAAATGTAATTGTTTCTCCAACCTTTTGCATTTTAGAAGGAGGTTTGTTATAATATGGGAGGACTTGATGATTTAATAAAGGTTGATGAAAATGGAATTGTGAGTTATGCAGGTTGGGTTGAATGGAAACATGTGTCAATGGGTTTAATACACTGTCCTATATGTTTGGTGTTAGATAAATGTTGGTTTAATAACAGTCTAAAACCAGAGCTACCGCAACATGATAAATGCCATTGCGTTGCGAATAATATATCTAAGCCAATTCCAAATGTTAATGCTAAGGCAAAATGTGATCTTAAAAAATTTACTGACTATATATTCGGCGATAAATATGCTTGGAATGGCAAAAGAGATTTGTTTGAAATGTTAGGATTTAAAAAAGAAGATTCAGAATATTTGCAACAAGAATATGAAAAGCAAGCAATAAAAAATTATTGCGATAGTAAGTATAAACTCGGAAAATTAGACACACAAGGACAGAGAATTAGTATAGATATTAAATTTGTAAAAAATGATAGAAATATAGTTTTCACTTCTGGTTGGATGGTAAGACCAAAAGGTGAAATTACAAATAACACACCATTAGCAGATTAAAAGGAGAATGATATGAAGTATTTGGACTTAGTAGAATTGATTAAAGAAAAACCAGCGTATACAAAAGCTGGAGTAAAAGTGGGTGATTTTGGAGCTATTATGAGTGAACAACCAATTAATGGAAAATGGCAAGTCGTCTTTTCAGAATTTTATACTGGAAAAGATATTGCAGATATTATGGTCTATAAAGAAGACTTGAAAGTTCTTGATAGAGTTCCGAAAGATAGATATCCTAAAAAATAATTAAAAGACGCCGTAAAATAGCGTCTTTTTTAGTGCAAATTGGTGTTCCAAAAGGTATTTGAACCCCCGACCTATCGCTTAGGGGGACATAATATCCACTTTACTACGGGAACAAATATTTGCTTTTTATATTTTTAACTTAGGCTTTATAACACATATTATTTTTAATTGTGAACACTTAAAATAATAAATTTTGGTTTGTATATTAAAAAATCTTTACCTTATACTAATATAGAAAATTTTTGAAAATTCTTGATAAAATGGCACGTTTTTATTGATAAAATTTTTGTTTTATGTTAAGATTTGGCGTGCGAAAAAAGTCGGTTTTGCACGATAAAAAAATATCTATAATTTTTAGGAAATTTCTATGGGGAAAATACATTCAATAGAAACTTTCGGCACTGTTGATGGACCTGGGATTCGCTTTGTAATTTTTGTGCAAGGTTGTCCTATGAGATGTTTGTTTTGCCACAATCCTGATACTTGGCTTATTGATCTTGGCAAGGAAACAACTATTGAGGAGTTGCTTTTTGAGATAAGAAAATACAAACATTACTACGGTTCAACAGGTGGCGTTACAGTTTCTGGTGGAGAGCCATTGATGCAAATTGAATTTGTAACAAAATTGTTTAGGGCTCTTAAAGAAGAAAACATACATACTTGTCTTGATACATCTGGTGTTACATTTGCAAACACTCCTGAAACAAAAAAGAAGTTTGATGAGCTTCTAAAATACACAGACCTTGTCATGCTTGACATAAAGCACATCACAAATGAAAATCACCAAAAACTTACAGGCCATCCAAATACTAACATTTTAGCATTTGCAAAATACTTAGACGAAATAAGAAAACCTGTATGGATAAGACATGTTTTAATCCCAACAATAAATGATGATGAAATGTCATTGAAAAAGCTTAAAAGTTTTATTGATACATTAAGCAATGTAGAAAACATAGAAATTTTACCATATCATGTTTATGGTGTGGAAAAATACAAAAAATTAGGTATAGATTACAAACTAAAAGGCATAGAACCACCAACAAAAGAACAGGTGGAACTTGCAAATAAAATATTAAAAGGGTAAATTTTATGAGAGAAGAATGGATTGATTTTAAGGAAGGCAGTTGGTGTGAAGAAATCAATGTTAGAGATTTCATTTTAAGCAACTACACCGTTTATGAGGGTGATGATAATTTCTTGGCTGAACCAACAGAAGCAACAAAGAAATTGATGGAACAAGTAAACGAATTAAACAAACAAGAAAGAGAAAATGGTGGGGTTTTAGATGCTGATACTTCAATTGTATCAACAATCACAAGCCATGGTCCTGGATACCTTAATAAGGATTTAGAAAAAATCGTAGGTTTACAAACAGACAAACCTTTCAAAAGAGGTCTTTATGCTTTTGGTGGTATTCGTTCTAGTGAAAGTGCACTCACTTCATACGGATACGAAATTGACCCAACTGTAAGAGAAATATTTACAAAATATCGTAAAACTCACAACCAAGGTGTTTTTGATGTTTACACAGAAGAAATGAGAAAAGCAAGACACGTTGGTATTATCACTGGGCTTCCAGATGCTTATGGCAGAGGAAGAATTATTGGCGACTATCGCCGTGTTGCACTTTATGGTGTTGACAGATTAATTGAAGACAAAAAAGCTTTCTTAAAAGCAGAAGTCAATGATTTTAGTGAAGAAACAATTAGAACAAGAGAAGAAACAAGCGACCAAATCAAAGCTTTGAATGACTTAAAAGCAATGGCTGCAAGTTATGGTTTTGATATTTCACAACCTGCAAAAAATGCACAAGAAGCTGTTCAATTCTTATACTTTGGTTACCTTGGTGCAGTTAAAGACCAAAACGGTGCTGCAATGTCTATTGGTAGAAACAGCACTTTCCTAGATATCTATATTGAAAGAGATTTAAGGAACGGAACTTTAACTGAAACCGAAGCACAAGAACTTATTGACCAATTCGTAATGAAATTAAGAATTGTAAAATTTATGAGAACACCTGAATATAACAAATTGTTCTCAGGCGACCCAACTTGGGTTACAGAATCAATCGGCGGTATGGCATTAGATGGCAGACCACTTGTTACAAAAACAGCATTTAGAATTTTACATACTCTTGATAACCTTGGCCACTCACCTGAACCAAACCTTACAATTCTTTGGTCACAACAACTTCCAGAAAAATTTAAGAGATATTGTGCAAAAATGTCTATCAAAACTTGCGCAATTCAATATGAAAATGACGACCTTATGAGAGAATTTATGGGCGACGATTATGCAATCGCTTGCTGCGTAAGTTGTATGAGAGTTGGTAAAGATATGCAATTCTTCGGCGCAAGAGCTAACCTTGCAAAATGCTTACTTTACGCAATCAACGGTGGTGTTGATGAAAAAACAAAAGACCAAGTTTCTCCAAAATTTGAAGCAATCACTAGTGAATACCTTAACTATGATGAAGTTATGGAAAAATTTGACAAAATGATGGATTGGCTTGTTAAACTTTATGTTGACACTCTTAACTGTATTCATTATATGCACGACAAATATTGCTATGAAGCATTAGAAATGGCATTGCATGACAACAAAGTTCACAGATTCTTTGCAACAGGTATAGCAGGTCTTTCATGTGCAACAGATAGCTTGTCAGCAATCAAATATGCAAAAGTTAAAACTGTTAGAGATGAAGATGGTATGGTTGTTGATTATCAAATCACAGGCGACTATCCAAAATATGGGAACAACGATGATAGAGTTGACGAAATCGCTGTTGACCTTGTGAATAGATTTATGAACAAAGTTAGAAGCCACAAGACATACAGAAATGCAGAAGCAACAACAAGCATCTTGACAATCACTTCAAACGTTGTTTATGGTAAAAAGACAGGCTCTACCCCAGATGGCAGAAAAGCTGGCGTACCACTTGCTCCTGGAGCAAACCCTATGGCAGGTAGAGATACAGGCGGTGCACTTGCTTCACTTGAATCAGTTGCAAAAATAAAATATGAAAATGCAAGAGACGGAATTTCTAACACATTCTCAATTGTGCCTTCATCTCTTGGAAAAGATTTAGACGGACAAATCACTAACCTTACAAACCTTCTTGATGGTTATATGAGAAGTAGAGGTCATCACTTAAACGTTAACGTATTTAGCAGAGATACACTTATTGATGCACAAAATCACCCAGAAAAATACCCACAACTTACAATCCGTGTATCAGGTTATGCTGTTAACTTTGTTAAACTTACAAAAGAACAACAAGATGACGTTATCTCAAGAACAATCCACGAAAAATTCTAATAAAAAAAGACCTTAGGTCAAATCGTTTTGAAACTAGTGTAATAAAAAAGACATATTCAATAAAATGGATATGTCTTTTTTATATTAATTCAATTTTTGTATCGCAAATAACATCCCTAAAATATACATTGCATGCATACAATTATAATATTTTTTTAAATCGTTTTCATGATAAATATAATCTATATCAAAATCGTTCAATAATTCAATTTGATATTTATCAAGTTTTTCATAAAAGTTTTTCCAACTTTCTGATTCTATTGATATTTTGAATTTATTTAATACACTTTCATCTAAATATAATAAGCCATTCTTTTTAATCAAAATTTCCAATGTTTCATATATATTGAAACTGTTTCTATTTTTCCATAAATAGATTGCTCCCATCCCCACATAAAACATTCCACTTAAATTAACATATTCTATATCATATATGGGTGCATTTTCATTTTCTTTTTCTAATAAACCAAATAATTTTTTGCAGATAAAATTTCCTGGACTGATAAATTCATAAATATAAGGCATATTGCTTATATTATATTCAAAAAATTTATCATTTTTAAATTTGTCTAACATATAATTTATTACTTTGTAGGTAAAAGGACTACAACACTCTCCAATAGAAAGATATTTTTTGTCCTCATACCTCAATATAACAGGTTTTTTAATCTCTGCATTATCATAAGATTCCGATATTACAACATCTTCTTTTGTACATTCAGAATTTATGTTGGAGTTTGGCTCGGGAATTGAAATATTGACATCATTATCTTTTTGTAGGTCGTACAATAAAAGGGCCAAATCATTTTTATTATATAACTTTATATTTCTTGTTTTTGCCAAATTTTTTGCAGCCTGTGTAAAATAAGGAGCAGTTGTTATAATCCAACCTTCATAACAATTATAGTAATCCATACCCGATATTACTTCTTGAACTGCTTTTATGCCAACAGGTTTTGTGAATTTTTTAACTTGAATAGCTATACTTGTATTGTCTTTTTCTGCAACAACATCCACACCATAATCCCCAGACTTCTTAGTTGCATGTGCCTTATAACCTGCAATTCTTAAAAATCTAGCAACCCATTCTTCAAATTCATAAGGTGTTAATTTATCAACTTGTGAAATGTTTGTATGTAATATTGCTTCTTGTAATTGCTTTTCTTTTTTATTCCACTTTCTTATAATTAGTACATAAAGAATAATTGTAATAGAAGTAGAAGTAATCGCCAAAATTAAATCTATTTTTAAGAAAGGAATATCATTTAAACTAAAGTTATCTGTTTCTCCTATAAAAGAAACAAAAGCCAATGTCCCTAAAAATATTATCAAAAAAAATGCTGGCAATATAAATAATGTCCATGCTAAATACTTTTTATCTTCTGTTTTCATATCTTATATCTTCTCCATTAACTTAATATAAGTATAACATATAAACTTTAAATTTGTTGCAAATAAATAAAAATTTCAAAAAAATTATTAAAATGGCAGTTAGGCGTGTGCTAGTCTTGATACAAGTCGGTGTCGCTTCGCTCCACCGAAGACAAGCACACGCCTAGCACAATTGAACTGTCTGCAAACAACAAACACATAGTTTTTGTTGAAATATTAGCAGTATATTCAGATGATTTCATCATATTTTGCGCAATATAACTACTGCTAGAACCATCCTTTACCAATCCACCACAGCCAAACAAGATAACTGCAAGGGTAGCAAGCCAACTAAATAAACTTTTCATCAACTACCCCCTCCTTTATTATGCCAACCCAATAACTTCTGGGAAAAATGAAGATATAATGTGATAAACTATGACCAATTAGAACAAGAATTGATAAGGATTTTGAAAGAAAAAGGAGAATATTAAATAAGTTATTTTATCTAAAATTAAATAGTGTTTCAAATTTTGAAAAACTATACTAAAATTATGCTAGTTTTGAAATAACAATTTTTCTAAACCCCTTTATTTTACTGACAAAAACGCCATTTTTTGGTATACTTTTGGCATACTGCAAGATATGAAAAAGATGTAAAAAACAATAAAAAAAGCCCTAAAATGGGCCATTTCTGGTGTGACTGGGCAGATTCGAACTGCCGACCTATCGCTTAGGAGGCGATCGCTCTATCCTGCTGAGCTACAGCCACAAAAAAATAAAAATTTTTAAGTGTAGTTTTAAGACTTCACTTTCGGTCATCAAATGAAAATTATTAAACGAAAATAAATGATACAAAAGATATTTTTCAAAAAAACTATACCAAAAACTATACCAAAAACTATACCAAAACTTGTTTTTAACACAACATATAGTAGAAATTGTTAGTAAAATCGCACTATATATTGTGTTTTTAGGTGGATATGAATGTACTTAGGAGGCGATCGCTCTATCCAGCTGAGCCGTTGGAACATAGCAATTTGTAAATATTGCAGTATTTACGGGATTATTGTAGCAAATGTTATGGCAAAAGGCAAGTGGTTTTGTGAAAATATTTGAATTCAATAATGTTAGTAGGGGGCACAAATTAGTGGTGTATTTGAAAGGTGGTGGGGAACTGGTTGGAAAATTGGCAAATGACTTGACAAATGGGGGTGAAAGTTTAGATAATAGTGTAAGGAGAAAAGAAGTGAAGGTATTTATTGCAGATGAATGTTGCTTGTGTTTTGGGGCGAGCAGGGCGCTTTCGCTTGCGCAAGAAAAGATTGCCGAGGGCAAAAAAGTTGTTTTGTTCAAGCAAATTTTGCACAACAAGAGGACTACTGGTAAACTTCTAGGTGCTGGTGCAGTGCAAAAGGACAATCTAGATGAAATAGCCAGTGGGGAATGTGTAATTGTTCGTGCACATGGTGAGAGCAAAAATACTTTTGACTTTTTGAAGGAAAAGGGCATTGAATATGCCGATGGCACTTGCCCTAATGTTAAGGCGATAAATTTGCTGGTAAATGGCAAAAATGCCGAGGGATATAAAATAATTATTGTTGGAAAATATGGCAAAAATGGTGGCAAAATACACCCAGAGGTTGCTGGCACTGCCGGTTGGTGCGACAATCCAATTTTTGTGGAAGACGAAGAAGATGTTGTATCTATTCCACTGAATTATCCCAAATATTTTCTTGTTGTGCAGACCACCTTTTCGTGCGAAAAGGCTAATGTTCTTATCCAAAAAGCAAAGGATTATCTAGAACAAAATGGCAAGCAATTTGAGTTTAGAAACACCACTTGTGGAGCGCAAAAAAGGATAAACGAAAGTTCGGAAAAACTGGCGAAGAAAGTGGATTGTATGATAGTTGTTGGGGGCAAGAATTCCAGCAATACAAAGGAATTGTTTAACAATATTAGTAGCAAAAGCAAGAGCTTTTTGGTCGAAGGATTGGAAGATATAAAGGCTTTGGTGCAACAAGGACAGTTGAAAAACTTTGAAAAAATCGGTCTAACAGGTGGCGCATCTACCGTTAGGGAAGAATTGAATGAAATTAAGGAGTATTTGGAAAAAATATAAGAAAAACAATCAAAATGTTTGACAATTGAAGGCAAAACATTTAGATTGATAGTGAATAAAAGTTGAAAAGAGATGTTTTGTAGACATTTTGTTAAAATTTATTTATTTGTAAAAATATATCTATAGGTATTCTATATATTAAAGAGAAAAGTTGATATAATAATTAACAAATTTGGGAGGAAGATTTATGTCCAAGTGGGATAGATTTGTATTATGGCTCAACAAAGTGGGCAGAGGATGCAACCGCATAACAATATGTGTGCTATACATAACCACTATGCTTATCCTTGCAACTCTCATCTTTGGCGCAACCCAGCAAAGGACTTCCTCAGACATCACTGTAAACTACTCTAGACCCTCATACACCGTTACTTTTGACCCACAGGGGGGGGGGTATCTCCCAGCAGTAAAACCGTCAAATTAGGCGATAATTACGGCGATTTGCCCACTCCTACAAAGGCTGGTTATCGCTTTACAAATTGGAAACATGCCGATTGCGTAAACCTTGTAAATGTAGCAGATAAAAATATCAGTTATTCTGCCAGCAACGGGGAATCTGTATTTGCTTTTAATATTCCTACTGTATGGAGTGGTGGTAAAACCTTTACATACTCTATTAGTTTTGACTATAAATTTAATCAAATTCCGTCAAATCAGGTTTGTATTAAAACTGTTTTGAGCCCAACTCAATACTGTAATGTTACCAAGGCTCTTACTCCTGCATTAGTAGATTATCCAAATTTATCCATGGGACACGTTGCATTCAGTTTTACATTTGGAATATCTCCAACTCTGCTTTATACTTCTGATAATTGGTTGTACTTTTATTTAGTTTATTCTCCTACTGCACAAGATGTTAATGTAGATATATCTCATATTCAGTTAGAGAATGGAGAAACTGCTACAACGTTTATTCCATATTATATATCCTCAACATCACCAAAATTGACGGTTGGTAATGATACTTTGACTGCTTTGTATGTAGAAAATTCTAGTTATCTATCGTCAAATTGGGCTGATAGAATTGGGAGAAAAAACTTATATAATTATACAAAAGAACTGCTTTTCACCAAAGACGTTTCACAAATATCAGGTTACTCCAACAGTATATCCGTAGGGACTAATAGTGTAACTGATACCTCTGCCTATGTGCAATCGGATGCTATAGATGACGTGATAGCATATTACAATGACTACTCTAAGATAGTATTTTACTCACCCTGCACCATATATGCTCCGGAAAACTCTTCTTATCTTTTTGCTCCTTATTACGAAGAAAAAAAATGGTTTTTAACTTACACATATTTACCTAGTTTTACGAGTATTGTTTTTGATAATTTCAACACCAAATATGTAACGAATATGAGTTATATGTTTAAAGGTGATTCTAGAAGTGTAGGAACTATTTATTCTAAACTAACTAATTTAGATCTTAGCATGTTTAACACATCTAAAGTTACGACTATGCATGGAATGTTTAAAGCTTGTAGTAGTCTTGCTAGTATAGATTTGAGTTCTTTTCAGACTTCTTCTGTAACGAACATGGCATATTTATTTAGTAAGTGTTCATCACTTACTAGTATAGATTTAAGTGGTTTCACTTCTAGTAAAGTAACAGATATGACATCAATGTTTGAAAACTGTTCTTCATTAACGAGCCTTGATTTGGGTGATTTCAGCTTAGCTGGAATAGGAACTACAACAAGTACATCAACAGATGAGAATGGGAATGAAACATCAACTACTACTTTTAATACAGGGAGCATGTTGTCATCCTGCTCTGCTCTTGCGAGTATAACTCTTCCTTATAATTTGCCGTCAGGGTGCACAATAACTTTGCCAGCAAGCACATATTACAATGGCTCGGCTGGACCGTATGGTACAGTTGGCACGGCAACCAGTGGGACAACAGTTGCATGCTCTACGGCAGATACTAAGGTTACATTGACCAAGCAATCTTGACCAAGAAATAAGATAGGGTGATGTAGATAATAGTAGCCTTAAATGAATAAATAAAACTCCATATTAGCAAAAGGATGTGATGCTTCTTTTGTGTATGGAGTTTTTGTTTTGTTAAAATGTTTTGCAGGGTGTTGCAAAAAAGTGGAATGAGTGATACAATTCCTGTGTGAAAAGATTGGAATTGGTGGCAAGTGAAAAGTGTGAGTTGAAAAAGTTCCTGATGAGAGAGGGGCTTGACTTTTTGTGCGTGCAGAAGTTGTTTAGAAAAAGGGACGTAAAGGTCAACGGCAAGCGGGTTTCGCAAAGTGTTTGTTTGGATGTGGGTGATAAGGTGGAGTGCTTTGTGGAGGAGTATGCAAAGGATAGAAGTATAGAAAAGTTGTTTGAAGATGACAATATGGTGGTGGTTTGCAAGCCTTGTGGAGTGGAAGTGTGTGGTGAAGGCTCCATGGAGGAGATTTTGGGAGCTTTTGCGGTAAACAGACTGGATAGAAACACATCTGGAGTAATGATTTTTGCAAAAAATGAAGACGCAAGGGTGGCTTTGGACAAGGTTTTTAGAAAAGGACTGGTGCATAAGCATTATGTTTGCGAAGTGGTGGGAAGTAGTTGTTTTGATGGGGAAATGATAGAAGCATATTTGTTCAAAAATGCCAAGAAAGCAAAAGTGTTGATAAGCGACAAGCCAAAGCCAAATTATGTGAAGATAAAGACTATTTTTGAAACGCTGGAAAATAGGGAGCAAAGCAGTTTGGTTCATTGCACATTGATAACTGGCAAAACGCATCAAATCAGGGCGCAACTGGCACATCTTGGCTACCCCATTGTGGGCGACAACAAGTATGGCGACAAGGCTACAAACAGGACTTTTGGAGCAAAGTATCAAAGGTTGTGCTGTGTGGAGTTGGCTTGTGATAATTGGGGAAATATGAATTTTTTGACTGCAAAAGACAAGGGTTTACTTAAAAATATATGCGGAAAGAGATTTTCGATAGAGGCAAAATTTGAATAAAAATTTGGAAAAATAGGAGAACAAATGGATAAGTTGGAACTGTTAAAACTGGCAGAGCAACAAGATGTGGAGGCATTTGACAATGAAGATTTTGAATTGCCAGCCAAAGATTTTTCGGAGCAATACAAAGATTTTTATGACGACATAAAGCAACCAAACAATTTTATTAAGGAAGACTGGTAATTTTTGTGCTTGTTGTAAAAAGTATTTTGGTCAAAACTTGTTGTGTTTGGCAACGAACTTTGATACAATAAAAAAATAGGAGGGAAAAATGGCTTTTTGCAAATATTCAAGTTCACTGCTTGGGGCTAGTAATGTAAGTATTGACGCAAAGTTTTTGAACGACTATTTGCCTTATGCGCCCGAAAACTGTGTAAAAGTGTATCTTTTTGGGCTTCTTAAGTGTCAAGACAGTGCAAGTTATGACAATACAATTGACAATTTTGTAAACGTTTTGGGCTTGAGCAAAGAGGATGTTTTGGACTCTTTTTTGTATTGGCAAGACCAAGGGCTAGTACAAGTGTTGGAACTGGACCCGATAGAAATTAGATATTTGCCAGTAAAAGACAATTTGAAATCTCTAAAAAAGGTGGACAGCAAAAAATATTCGCTGTTTGTTAGCGAAATTCAGGAACTTATCTCGTCCAGACAGATAAACCCAACGGAGTTTTCAAAATATATAGATTTTGTAGAATATTTTAATATGCAACCGGCAGATTTTGTGATGATTGTAAAGTATTGTGTAACTCGCAAAGGGCCGGATATCAACTCCAATTATATCCTTACAGTGGCTAGAGTGTGGGCAGAGGAAGGGGTGAAAACTGCAGACAAGATAGAGCAAAAGATTGAAAATATGATGCTGACAACTTCGGAAGTGAGCCAGGTGGCAAAGGCGCTTAAATTTAGGGGCAATCTCTCTATCGAGCATCAACAAATGTATGACAAGTGGACCAAGTCCTATGGCTTTAGTTTGCAAAATATCATTCTTCTTGCCAAAAAAGTATCTACACAAACCAAGAATTTCAGTTTTGAAATGCTGGACAAAAAACTTACCAAGTTCTATGAATTAAAACTTTTGAGCTTTGCCGAGATGCAACAATACGAAGACAACAAAGTGGCTCTTTCTACCCTTGCAAGAGAGGTCAACAAGGCTTTGGGTGTCTATTACGAGTCGGTGGAAAACGAAGTGGATACGTATATTGTGCCTTGGACAAATAGGGGCTTTGAGCAAGACTCTATTGTTCAAATTGCAAACTTTTGCTTCAAAAACAGCATAAGGACATTGGAAGGGATGGACAATATTGTTCAAAAATTTGCAAAATTGGGGCTTATGAGTGTTGCTAGCATTGATGGCTATTTGGGCGAAGTGTCCGAAACAGACGAAAAAATTAAAAAAATCCTTCAAAAAATGGGTGTGGATAGGAGAGTGAACAATTATGACAGGTCTTTTTATAGGACTTGGACTTATTCTTTTAAGTTCCCGGCAGAAGTAATTGACTATTGTGCAGAGTTGTCCAAAGGCAAATCCAATGCAATGCAATATGCCAATGCAATCTTGACCTCGTGGCACGAGCAAAATTTGACGACTTTGGAACAGGTGAAAAAGGCTTCCAGTGCCACTGTTCAAAGAGAAGAGCAAGGTTTTGTGGGTAAGAGTTTTGGGCAAAAAGCATGGACAGACGAGCAAGTTAATGCCTTGTTTGACAATTTGGATGAAATAAATTTGTGAGGAAGTTATGAACGAAAAGCAAAAAGTTTTGGAAGGTTTGAAAAAAAGCAAAACGCAAGCCGAATATGTTGCAAGGCAGAACTTTGATATTGCTATGCAAAGCGAGGAGTATAGAAGGCTATATCTTGATTATAAGGCTTTGACATACGATATCGCTAAACTGGAATATGAAAAAAAGAATTGTTCGGAGCAAAAGAAAAAACTTAAGGAACTGAAGATAAATCTTGATTTGGCTCTTGGCAAGTTGGGTATGAACGCCGACGACCTAAAACCTCAATACAACTGCAAGCGTTGTATGGATACGGGCTATGTAGATGGAAAGGAATGCAATTGCTTTAAGAAAAAATTAAGTGAAATGGTGCTAAAAGATATTGGGGTTACTGTTAATCCACAACATACATTTGAAAATGTGGATTATTCACTTTTTGACAAGCCAGAAAATGGTCAAAAGATGTTTGAAAAAATATCCCATTGGTGCGAAACATTTGGCACTTCAAAATATAAGAATCTTTTGCTAACTGGTACCACTGGGGTAGGCAAGACTTATCTTGTGGAAAGTATTTGTAACAAGTTGTTATCTCAAAATGTTAGTGTAATGTTCCTTACAGCCTTTGCACTGAACAATCTTTTCCTCAAGTTTCACACCACTTTTGATAGTTCCAAAACATCAATATTGGAGCAAGTGCTGGGATGTGATGTGTTGATTATTGACGACCTTGGGTCTGAGCCAAAGTATAAAAATGTTACGGAAGAATATATGTATCTTGTAACCAACGAAAGACTTTCAAAAAATCAAAGTACAATAATAACTACCAATCTTGGTCTAGAAGGGGTTCTTAGTAGATATGGCGAAAGAACATTTAGCAGACTGTGTAACAAGCAAAATTCTATTATCCTTAAGATAGAAAATAGCGATATAAGATTAAAAAGAAAAAGATAAATTTATAAAATTGGGGTGAAAATTGGAAAAGGAAGTTTATGTCTGTGGAGTAAGACAAGAAAACTCCGGCAAATTTGCAAAAGTGTTTGTTGATTTGTTTGATAGAAACGGCAAAAAGGGAGAATTTTGCACTTCACTTATGAGCAAGTATAACGCCGAAAAATACATTTCAAATTTACTCAAACTAACGGGAGAGAGCAGTTGGTTTAAGGTGTTTTTTGGTTTGAACCCATTGCAATTTGAGGCGGTTGTGGACAGTGAACAAGGCGAAATTGTCGCTTTGACCAGTGAAAAGGCTACTTTGTATAAAAATGAAATAGTATTAACTTCCAAGACAAAGGAAGTCTCCCAAGACGAAGTTGCTATGAGCAAGTGATATTTTATAAGTAAATACTATTATAAATAAAAGCGATCGTATATATGTAAGCATTATTGCATAAAAAATTGTATTATGTAAGTAAGCAACATAATATAAGCACGTGATAATATAAGTAAGCAATGATAAGAGCAAGCGATGACATAATCAAATGATATTAAATTTTTTTAATACAATTACTTTACTATGACAAGTTATTATTGATACTAGATTTTTTTAGAAATTGATGTGACATGTTTTGTATAAATTTTAATATAATTGGCCAATATTTCAACACAAGACCATGCTTTTGCGTGGTTTTTTTGATGGTCAAAAATGTTTGACTATGGGGGTTGTTTGTGATACAATACAAACTATGCAAAAACCTGTAAATAAAAGTGTGTTGATAGTTATTTCAGGAAAATAAATTAAGGAGATGAATTATGAACAAATATAAAGGAACAAAAACAGAACAAAATTTGCTTTCTGCATTTGCAGGAGAAAGCCAAGCAAGAAATAAATATACTTATTTTGCTTCTGTCGCCAAAAAAGAAGGCTATGAGCAAATTGCAAGTATCTTTGAAAAAACTGCAAACAACGAAAAAGAACACGCAAAAATGTGGTTCAAAGAACTAGGAATGATTGGCAACACCGCCGACAATCTAAAAAGTGCTGGCGAAGGTGAAAACTACGAATGGACAGATATGTATGCTGGTTTTGCAAAAACTGCAGACGAAGAAGGCTTTCATGAATTGGCAGAGAAATTTAGAGCAGTTGCTGACATCGAAAAACGCCATGAAGAAAGATATCGTGCGCTTCTACACAATGTAGAAACCAAAGCAGTGTTTGAAAAGAGTGAAATTAAGGTTTGGGAATGCAGAAATTGTGGACATATCGTTGTAGGAAAGTCTGCTCCAGAAGTTTGCCCAGTGTGCAATCACCCACAAGCATATTTTGAAATTATGAACAACAACTTTTAATCAATTTGTGCAATAATAAAACTATGTAAACGTTAAAAAAGGAGTTTTATAACTCCTTTTTTCTATTTAGTCAATTAGATTGTTATTATCAATCACATTATCATTGTCAACTAGGTCAATATTATTGATTAAATTGCTTATAATCGAATTATTGTTATCATATGCTTTATTGCTGTCTGGAGTGTCGTTGTCAATAGAAGTATTTTTAGTGCAAGGAGGTGGAGTGTTTGGTGAAGTTTTGTATTTGGACTTTGTTTGGTGTGTCTTGTGGGGACGGTCAAACAAAGCCCCAAATATCATAATAACAGCAAATATAATTAGATAAAACAAAACAGGGAAGGAGAATTGACCAAGTGCTTTTGCTTTTTGATATTCAAAAACCCCATGCCCCATGATTGCACTAAAAATCATAAACAAGCAAGAGATAATTGCAAGGATGGGGACAACGTATCGGAAAAATTTGTTTTCGGTTTTTTCCTTTTTTATAAAACTTAAAAATAAAGGGATATACATTGCATATATCGTTATTACAGGCAGGTCGCAACTATCAAAACTGAACACGCCAAACCATTTGGTTGGAGATAGCATTGCTCCATAATAATATAGCAACCAAATGCTAGTCATAACAAGCCCAAAAAAGCAACTGTTTGCTGGCATATTGGTGTCAGAATCCACTTGAGAAAATTTGTGTGGCAAAAGGCCTCTTTTTCGTGAAGACAAGGCATACAAAGCCCTTGCTCCGCCCACCGTAAGACCATTTAGCGTGCCAAGGCAACAGATAACAGCAAACACACCTAGTATTGTGCCGGCAACTCCTCCAAAAATATTTACAAAACCAGCACTTACACCAGTTGATTGAAGCACAGAAATATTTTCACTGCCATAAAGCCCCAAAAAATACAATATGTATATAACCATTGTAGCAAGACTTCCCCAAAAAAGAGCCAATGGCAAGTTACGCTTGGAATTTTTGAGTTCGGCATTGATACTGGTGGCGACAATCCAACCCTCATAGGCAAACGAAGTGGCGACAATGGCTTTGAACAACCCACCGTCTATTGCAGAACTAGCCGTTTGAGTGATGTTTTGAACCGTAATCCCACGACAAAGACCAAATATTATCCCCACCACTGCCATAAGAAGTAAGGGTATAAGTTTGATTATTGTGGTGGAAATTTGAAATTTTCCAGATAACTTTGGAGCAAGTGCATTTAGAGCAAAGGACAAAACAACCAATGTGCCAGCTAATACAAGGCAAGCACCTCCAGTAGGCGAAAATCCGAGCAATATACATATAAACTTTGCACTGGCATACGCCAAAAAAGATACCATCGTTGGACAATAAATGGACGCCATAAACCAGCCGACATAATAGGCATAGTTCTGCCCACACATCGCCTCGGCATAATCCACAATGCCTCCACATTTTTGATATTTGCTAGCCAGTCTGCCTAACATAAAGGCACAACTTAACATAACAAATCCACTGGCAAGCCATGCGACAATACCTTGGGCAAGGTTTCCAGAGGTGTAGTTGAGGACGTCTATCGCCTTAAAAAACGCCCCACTGCCTATTATTATCCCTACCACTAGGCAAATGGCAACTGGCAGGTTGTATTTTGTTTTTAGTTTGTTTTCCATGTCCGTTATATATGTTGCGAAGGTAAATTTTGTGCAAAATGCCTATTCGTTTGGCAAAAAAATGTCGAATTGCATATTGACTTATACACAAGCATTTGATATCATTTAGGTATAAAAAATGTACTTGCTGTGCATAAAGACTCTTGGAGGGATTATGGCAAAAAGTCGCAAAAGCAATCGTCAAGGTAGGAGTTCGAAGTCTAGAAATTCTGGGGAAAGTTATCTGGAAGGTTCTGCCAAAGCATCTCGAAGCAAACATCGCAAGATAAAATCGGTGCGAGGCGGTTCACTTCAAAATAATACAAAGGATATTCCAGCGTGGGCATACAAAGATTTGGGTGTTTCTGGCTGGAACGAACTGGAAAAAGAGTTTGAGCAAGAATATAGAGAAATCGTTAGGTGGAACAAAGTGCCTTTTATAGGCAATGTGTTTATGGATTTTAGAAATGACGATCATATGGAACTAAAGGATATAAGAGAATCTCTTCGTGCTAGGTGGATGGCAAGCAATTGTGCACCCAAGGGCAAGTTGTGGCAAATAGCAAGAGAAGATATGAAAAGAAAATATGGCTCAAAAGAACCAGACGACATTGGTGTGCCTAATGGCAAAAAGTTTAGAGAAGATCACTGTTGCAATGCTCACGAAGATGCAGAGTTGTATTTGTATTCCGACAAATTCAAAAATGCGTTTGAAAAAGCGGTGAAAATTCCACTTTCTCACTGGCGAGTGATGAATTATAACGGCAAAAAAGTAGAACGAATGGAATTTATGTGCAGATTTATCGTTGACGGACAAGAAAAAACAATGCTGGGTTGCTTTGAACGCAGGATAAAGAAAAATCAATTTGTGCAAAATGGTGGCAGTTCCATTATGTTGTGTGGATATTTTATGGGAGATAATAGCAAGCGATTTACATTGAGGAGGCAAGATTATTGCCCACCACACCCACACAAAAACAGATTGGTTAATGGTAATATAAGTTATCGAGTAGATGGGGATAGGATACAGCAATTTGCTCTGGATACAGTGGCGGTGAAGAATACAGAATATTCGCATGAGCACAATTTTACCCTTTCTCAAAGGTTGTTTACCAATGTCAAGTTTTCTGTAGATTGCGAGCCAACTGACAAGAATAAGGGTGCCGATGTGGAGTATCAATATAGGTCTTTTGACGAAATGTGTTGTGAATTTATGAAAAACAAGAATCTGTTGATGTTTGAATTGCCAATTAGCGAAATCCAAAAAGAATCGGTTATCAAACTAGCCAGAAAATATTGCCCAGTGTATGACGCAGACCTTGGCTTTAATGGAGAGATTCCAAAGGCGTTGAGATATGAGATAAGCCCTGTTCAAGAGGCAAGCATCAAGGCAAGTAAACCACCACATAGCAATACTAGCAGGTTGGACGAAGTTTTTGGAATTAGAGTAGAAAACAAAAAGAGTAAACACTATGCCAAGAGCAAAGATGATATGGTGAAAGAAATTTTTGACAGATGCCAAAAGGAAAGGGAAGATGAGTATTTTCAGCAAGAGATATCACCCCCTGTAGAACAAAGCAACACAATAGTTGATGAAAACATTGACAATCAAAATAATAATAAGACTTCAAAATCGACTGATGTTGTAAAAAATTTGAAAGAAAAACACAAAAAGAACAAATCAAATGCCAAAACCAACAACTTTGAAGACAAAGAGTCCGCAAAAGTAAGTGATATGGTTGATGGAATGGCAGAATTTCGCAGAAGATTAAGAGAAAGAAAAGAGGAAGTGGAAAGAATGAAAAGAGTTAGCATAGAAGATTTTGAAGACGAATATGACGAATTTGAAACTGAATGGTATGATGAGGTAGAAGAAATGGATGATAAAAATTATGACGAAGAAGACAACAAGTATCTTGAAGAAATAGATACACTAGACTTGTATGAGGAGGAATATGAAACACCTCCAGAAGAATATGAAGAATTGACAAATTATGAATTAGACAAATTGTATGATGAATTGGAGGACGAATATGAACAATAAAACTGTTTTTCAACAGTTCGCCACCACAGCACAAGTTTCGGAGTATGGCAAAGGTTTTGTTGCTACTACTCTTTTTGCGTTGCCTGCTACGGCAGAACCATTATCTATAGGTATTTTGCCACAAGAAGATGGTTTTTTGCTGACAGATTTTGGCATTGCATGCGAAATTTTGGAAGGAAAGCAAGTGGACGTTCAGGAAGTGTTGCCAAAAATTTTGGAAATAGCACAAAAATATGACTTGCAGTGGGAAGATTATGAGTTTCACGCAAAATGCAAGGAGCAAGATGTTTCAAGGTGCTGGGGTAGAATGGTCGAAGCAGTTATGTTGGTATGCGAAATTGGGATGTAAAATGTGTTTTACACCCCTTTTTTATGCACATAAAGTGGCTAAAAAGTGGAAAATTATTAAAAAAAATAAAATTTTTTGCAAAATTTTGAAAAAATAGCGAAAAATAGTTGTAATAAAAATAAATTTTTGCTACCATAAAACCAGCAATTTGCTTGAACGCAATCGCCACCGCTGTCAAGTGAGTTGCTAGCAAAAATTATCCTTGGCAGTCTTGGGATGGACAACCCTGACTTGCATCGGAAAACTTGTCCAGCAAAATGCAACAAAATCTTTGGTGGTGTGAAGTGTCAAGATTTTGAAAATGCAGTTTGCAATATGTTTTTTAGGTTTTGGCAAAACCTTAAACCTTTTGGTGTATTGCTATGCAATATCACAGGGTTCAAAGACTTGATTAAAAGGAGGAAAGCTATAGAATGTCAAAAAAGAAATATATGATTGCTATTGTCTCACTTTCCTTGATTATTGTAGCTTTGGTGGGCGCTGTGATAGGTATTTGGGCAGCCACACAACAAACGGTTAATTCAAAGTTGTATGTTTCTTATACTCCAAGTAAAGACGTTATTGCAAAGGTTAATGCTTCCTATTCAATCAATGGAGCTACTAGTGCAACCGCTATTGGATCACAACAATCATTTACATATGGTTCTTCAGGAACAACTGCAGCATTGGATAAGACAAACCTAACATTGACAGACTCTGCGCCTTATATTATTTTTGCATTTTCATTTCAGAATTCTGCTACATCAAGCAATACTTACAGCAAATATCTAAACATTGCTGAAACTTCCAACCCAGCAGTAAGTAATATGACAGTTTCGAAAAAATATTCAACCACTGCTATGACTACTCCTATGAACAAGACTAATTTTACTAGTTTGACAGATGGATCAAATACTGTTCTCAAAAATATTCAGTATGGTAATACCGTTTACATATATGTTATGGTTGAAATCACAACAAAAGGTGTTCCTGCTTATTGGGGTTCTACTTCAGCAAATTCATTCTCATTTGTCCTTACAGCATCAAATGCTACATCATAATGACTTTTACTTTGAGGTGTGATTAAATAAAATTCTGTAAACAATCTAAAAGGAAATCTTCATGAAAAACAATAAAAAACTTATAATCGCAATAACATCACTTTGCTTGGTGGTGGTCGCTGCAGTGGCAGCAGTTGTAGGCATCTTGGCTGCAACACAAGTAAATGTTAACTCCAAGTTGTATGTTACATACACTCCAGGAGAACATGTTATGTCCACAGTTACTGCTTCCTATACTCTTGGTGGAAGCACAACTTCGCTGGGTTCGTCAACATTCAGTTATGGCGGGACAACCACCAGCAAGTCTTTTGACAAGACAGATATTGTGTTGAACGACACAAACACATATGTTATCTTCGCATTTTCATTCAAAAACAATGCAGGCACAGACAACACAAACAGCCAATACTTGCATGTTTCTGTCCCAACAACTCCAACAGGGACCAACATGACTGCTGTTACAAAATATGCTACAACAGCACTTTCTACAATCAGCAATACTACATTCAACAGCCTTACAGATGCAGGCAGTAGCAAACTTGCCAACATCGGCATTGGTAGCACAGTGTATATGTATACTATGGTTTCTATCAAATCTGGTTTGCAAGGTTCTTGGGGTTCTTCCTCTAGCAATGTATTTGCATTTACCCTTACAACAACAGCCGCTTCAACATAATAATTGTGTTGAAAACGACTACAAATAAACATTGTAAATTGCAAAAGCATTAAAAGGAAATCTTTATGAAAAACAACAAAAAACTTATAATCGCAATAACATCACTTTGCTTGGTGGTGGTTGCTGCAGTGGCAGCAGTTGTGGGCATTTTGGCAGCAACACAAGTAAATGTTAACTCCAAGTTGTATGTCACATACACACCAACAGCACAAGTTATTGCAACCGCATCAGCATCTTATGCTATCAACGGCGGAACAACAACATCAATCAATTCTGCTACTTACAACTATGGTGGGACAACAACTTCCACTGCTCTTGACAAAACAAACATAGCACTGGACGATACAAATACTTATGTTATCTTTATGTTCACATTCAAGAATAATGCAGAAACAGCCAACACAAACAGTAAAGTCTTGAAGATAACAGTTCCAGAAACTCCAAGCGCAACAAATATGAATGTTACTACAAAATACAAAAAGGCAACATCTGCTCCTTTGGCATCACTAACCAAAACAAACTTCACCAACCTAGCAGATGCTACTGATGCTACTGCTATCCAAAGCATTGGCATTGGAGAAACAGGTTATATGTATGTTATGGTAGAGATTCAAGCCGGCAAGCAAGGTTCCTGGGGTTCTGCTTCAGCCAACACATTTGCTTTCCAACTTAGCGCATCCGCTTCTTAATGGTTGCTAAAACAAACTAAAATGACCTTGGTTTGCATGTGATTGGACAACGATTGCAAACATCAGGAGAGTTGCCCAGCAAAATACAACCAAACATGATTTGCTAGTTTGCACTAAGCGACGAGTGGGGGTGGTAATTTGCAAATGCAAATGAGTGATTGAAAATTGCAAGTTTGCAAAACTTTTGAGGGTTTAGCAAAACCTCGGAGGGATTTAGGGGACAATTGTTCGCCATTTGACAATGTCTAGGGAGTTAAAATCTCGATTAAAAGGAGGAAAACACTCTTATGACAAAGAAAAAACTTATCATAACAATCACATCATTGTGCTTGGTAGTGGTCGCTGCAGTGGCAGCAGTTGTAGGCATCTTGGCTGCAACTCAGGTTAATATTACATCTTCTTTGAAGGTTACATATACACCAACACCACAAGTTATTGCTACTGTTTCTGCACGTTATTCTCTTAAAGGTGACTCTGCAGCAACTCCAATCAATAACACAGTAATCACTGAGTATACAAGTACAACTAGTGACTATACTCTTGACCTTACAAATGTTACTTTGGATGATACAAAGACATATGTTGTTTTTGAATTCAAATTCAAAAATGATGCTGTTGTAGGCAATACAAACAGTAAAACATTGCATGTAGCTGTGGCTGGAACTCCAACTGTAAGTAACATGACTGTTACAACAAGATATTCAGCTTCTGAAGTTGATTTGACTGATACAGCTGTTAAGGGTATCTCCGATGCAAATACAGTAGATTCAGTTCTTAAGAACATTGGTCTTAATAGCGAAGGCTATATGTATGTTCTTGTAGAAAGAACAGAAGGAATCGCTGGTTCTTGGGAAGCTGCTTCATTTGCATTCACTCTTACTGCATCTGAAAACCCAACTGCATAATCAAAATCAGTTGTAAATGGTATCACACAAAAAAAATGTTCTTACACTCAGGGCGAGATAAATGGCCAAAGCTTTGGGTGGGTTGGACATTTTTTGTTTGTGTGGATATGTAACTAGCATATGTGGGATACTACATAGGCAAGTTGCACAAAAGGGAAACAACCCTTTTGCTGGTTCAATCATACAGTGGTTGAAGCATCAAGAGTGTTGAAAAAGTCGGCTACTTCAAGTGGCAAAATGGAGATAAGTAGATGTCAACAAAGCGCAAACTATTGTTTTCTATGCTTTCGCTGGTGTTGGTTATCCTCGTTATGGGGGTGGCAACTTTTTCTATTTTGTCCGCAACTCAACAGTATATAACTGCCAACCTTTCGTTGGTTTACAACGCAGACAATGTTTGGGCAGAGGTTATGGGCAAATATTCTGTTAATGGTGGCAGTTTTGTTTCGCTGGTCAATTCTGCAGGTGGCAATATCGTTACTTTTGATGGCACAGAGGACCTTAGCACAAAGACCCTTAACAATGATGGCGCCAATATAGAGTTGTCGCCAACTGCGAAAAGTGTGTTGTTTATCTACACCTTTACCAACAGGAACCCAAGCAGTGGCGGAACAGCCATGAAAGTTACATTTGCAGACACCTCGTCTTCTAACAACTTGACAATAAAGTATTTTGGCTCTATAGGGACAGAGCCAACTTTGGCACAGGCAAAGGCAGGCAGTAGCACGCCAAGTATCGAGTTGACAAATATCGCTGGACAACAATCTGGTTATATTGCTATCTACTTGGAGATAACATCTATCTATTCTGATGCCAGTTACACATCTTCTGGCGCAACCGCAGGCATCACCTCCAACATAACCAGCCTTCCAAGTGAATCTTAATCTCAGTTTTTTGCTGAGATTTTTTTATAGCCAAAGAACATTCTTAAAAAAGGAAAAATATTTTGAAAGTGCAACTTCTCAATGGGGGAAAAATTATTTGAAAGAATTTCTTAAAGGATATAAATTATTTGAAAGCATTATTCTAAAAGACATAAAATATTTGAAAGAATATCTTAAAGGATATAAATAGTATTGAAAATGTAGTTTCTTAAAGGACATAAAGTTTTTGAATAAATAGTGGAATGTGGGAAAAAAATTATATTATTTGCAAAAAAATTTGACTTTGACTATTGCAATGAAATATCTTTTGTGTTAAAATTGTTTTGAATTAGCCAATTTTGGAGGGGTTATCCATGAAAAAGAGTAGATTTCAAAAGATTACGGACTTTATTAAGAGTAATTTTGTTTATATTGTGATGTGTTGCTTGTCGCTAATAATGTTAGCGGTTAATTTTCCACGCACAGTTGCCAAGGCCTCTCCTCAAATCGCACTAACAACCATTTCTGCAGAGGTTGTTGGGTCAAATCCCTACAAAATTTCTTCCAAGACTTTTGTGATGGATGAGCAAACTTCTGGGGATTTTGACATAGGTGAAGTGGTTTTGATGGAAGGGCAAAAGTTGGAAATTGTTTATCATGTGGGCAGACTTTCTGGCGAGGACCTTATTTTGGGAATGTCGCTTGACACAAGTGTATTAAAAAATATAAAAGTGGAACTTTTTGTTGTAGATTCTTCAACTAATATGCTTAATTCTTTTGACTTAACCGAAGGAAATTATTATACTTATCTTAGAGAATCTGACATCGAAATTAAGGTAGTAGTTTCGGTGGCAGATGTAAGCATGTGTGCGCAAGTTTTGGGCAATGTGTCCTTGTCTGTGCACGAACTAGGGGAAGATAATGGCGGAAATAGTTAACGTAATCGTTAAGGAAGATCCAAGCGTTCAAAAGGCGCTGGATAGAACTGCACAAAAACTAAAGACCAAATATTCAAAACGCAGACCAATCAATCAAAAAGCACTGAAACCAAGAACTCCGTTTCAGGTTTTTTCGAGCATAATGCTTAATATTATTACATGGTTGCTGGCAATTCTTGCCGGCCTTATTTGCATTTCTAGTGTAACTGCCAGCGTCAATGGGGTTTGCCCTTCGTTTGCTGGTTATAGCAATTTTAGGATTGTTTCTGCAAGTATGGTCGCCAGTGGGCATAAGATTGGTGATACGGTTATTGTTAGGGCTGTGGACACCAATACTCTTAAACCTCAACGTTATGAAAATGGAAAGTTTGTTCCTGGGGACAAAATTGCATTCTATCAGGCGGACGAAATTTCTGTGCTTTATCCAACAGATGCCACTTTGGTAGATCCTAGTACCATTCCAGATACAAGATATACATTTGAATTTAACTATTTGATTGGCACAAAAAGCGAAGAAATGATAAGTTGTGCAAAGAATGGCGCAAGGTTGGTGTTCCACCATGTTTATGAAGTTAGGGAAGATACCAATGGCACTAGATGGTTCAAAACCTATGGCTCATCCAACGGTCTAAAAGTAAACAAAGACGACACCACCGCCTCGCCAGATATGTGGTGGGTTAGGGAAGATATGGTAATCGGCATTTATGACGACACTCCTTTTGCGACATTTATATCGGGTATTATCGGGGCATTCTCGTCCTCTGGCGGAGTTTTCCTATTGTTTATCCCTGTTGGCTTTCTTATCTTCCTTATAGTCAAAGAGTCTGTGCGTGATGTTCAACTGGCAAAGTTGGAATTGGACTGCGTGGAAGAGAAACGAAAAATCACCGACGAAATTTGCGTTAAGAACGGCATTGGTTTTAGAATGAATAAGGAAACTAAATTCAAAATTCTTGTTCAAGCGGACGAAAAGGACAGAATGAATTATATTTCACTTTTGTGGAGAGATAACACTGTCCCTAGGGAAGTAAAAAAATATGTTTTGCGTAAACAAGCCCTTTTGAAACCAACTCAAAGATTGCTGGAAGTGAACAGACAATGTCAGCAAATGTTCCGTGAGGGTGTTGACCCACAAAAGATTGCAAAATATTATGCCGAAGAAAAAGAAAAGGTAGAGGCAGAAGAAACTGCAATACGTCAACGTGTAAGAGAATTGCGTAAAGTTTATGAGGCAATTTATCTTGCCGACAAGGCAGAGCAAGAGAAACTGGCAGAAAACAAAAAGAAAAGAGGTGTTTTCAAAACTATATCAGAAAAGGAATTCCTCCCAACAGCCGAAAATGAACAAACAGCAAAGCCTAAAGACAAAAAGAATAAAGACAAATCCGCAAGCAAAACTAAGGAAACAAACAAGACTGACAATGTAATTGCATTTGCAAAACCATCGGAGAAAGAGCAAAAACCAGTAGAAAAAGAGCAAAAGCAAGTAGAGAAAAAACAAAAAGAAAAACCTGCAAAGCGAAAGTTGGACCAAAAGAAAGAGCAAGAGAAGAATAAGAGAATTGCAAAGGTCTTGATAAACAACAAACTCGTTTCTTCCAAGGAAGATATAGGAGAGGACACCACTGGCGGTGTGCTTGTTCCAAAACAACTGCTTAAAAAGGATGCTCAGCAACCTGTAGAAGAGATAAAAACTGCAGAAAAAATTGCAGAAAATCCAATAGAATATCCTGTTGAAGAAGATAAAAAGACTGTAGAAAGTTCTGTTGAAAAATCTGTTGAAAGACATGAAGAAAAGACTGCAGAAAAACCTGTAGAAAGTGTTGAAGAAAAGTCTGTAGAAAAACCTGTTGAAGAAGTAAAAGAGAAAAAAGTTGAAAGTAAAAAGCCTTCCGCAGTTAAGGAAGAACTAAAACAGTCTAAACCTGCAAAGGCTGACAGCAACAATAAAAAGATTGAAGAAAAAACAGAGAGCAAGTCTGCAGAGAAAAAAGAAAAGAAAACAGAAGAAACTCCAAAGAAAAAGACTGCAAATAAAACTTCAACCTCGTCAAAAGTTGCGACCAAGAAGACAGCAACTACTAAAGAAAAAGCTCTTGCAAATAGCCAAGCAAATGTAGATGATAAATCTCGCAAACCACGAGCAAAATCCAAAAAGGTTAAGAGAGTATTTTCTAATGACAGCAAACGTTTGCCTCGTGCAAGGAAGAAATAAGATTGTATATAAGTTGTTTGGTGCAACTTATTAGAAGTATTAGGATAATCTGTAAAGTCAAGTAGAGCAGTTATTAACTTGTAATTTAGGTTAGGACAGTTGTTAACTTGTAATACAATTAAGATAGTTATCAAATAAGAGTATTTACAAATTTATTTAGCATATTTAGAAACAAAAAAGACCTTCGTTAAGAAGGTTTTTTTGTTTGTATAAAATTAAAATAAAAATTAAATTATTTATTTTATTACTTGTTTATTTGCTTATTTGTGTTGGAAAGGTTCTTCGTCCAACTTGGCATAGGATTGATTGTGCATTTTAAGAATTTCAGTTTTTATAATGTCTTTTTCAGACAAATCTCCAATGCACTTTTCTTGTAAAAACTCTGGTCCAATTTTGGAAAATGAAGCAACTATATCTTCTATTTCCTTTGCTCTTTCCTTACTGCCAGCAAGATGGTTAAGAGTTCTTCTTGCCATATCCATATTGCCACTTTCGAGGTCATTCATCACTGCGAGTGCATCAACGACAACTTTTATGTCGTCCATTTCAAAATACTTGGCAATGGTTGCTCTCCATTCTGGCAATTTGCTAGAATAAATCATGCCTTCGCCTTGGGAATAGATTTCGTCAAATAATTTGCTTACTCGTTGAGATTTCTTATCCAGTTGTTCTTGTTTCTTTGCTAGACTTTCTCTAATGGCCTTTACTTCCTCGGCAGATTTTGCGTATAGAGTGTTGTAAACTTGTTGTTTAATTTCAGTTGGAGTAAGATTTTTATAATCCATAGCATAAAGTCTTTTGCCATTGGATAGGTCAAGATAAACATTTTTATTATCTTCTGCCAATTTCTCCAAAACAAATGTCAAATTATCAATGTTATTGTTCAAATCAAATCTTGTTGCATTTTTTTTATCAAATTGTTCACTAAGGTTCATAATATTCCTCTCTTTTATTATCCATATTCTAGCATATATTTCACAAGATTGCAACAATGATAATATCTTTGTTTATTTTGCACTGAAAAATATTGTTTTTTATAGTAAAATATAATCTGAAAGATATTCTCTAGTAATTTTGTATTATTAAGTAAACATATTAAATCATTCGAATTACAATTTAGTGATAAGAATTGCGATACTAATTTTATTTTGTTAGACTACAAACAAATTTTAACAGAATAGTAGATGTTTATTCATCGGTAAATCTAAAATAAACCCCAGACTATCTAGAGATTTTCTTATAAAAAAAACACTCTTGCGACTGTTCCCAATAAAAAAACACTCTTGCGAGTGTTTCCAAATGGTTGCGGGGGAAGGACTCGAACCTACGACCTCCGGGTTATGAGCCCGGCGAGCTGCCAACTGCTCCACCCCGCGATGTGTCAAACCTTAACAGCAATAATTATACATATATTCTATGATTTGTCAAGTAGAAATATCTCAATTTTATAAGAATATTTTTTTGTATATGCTTGACAGCTGTTACCCAAAACATATAAACTAAAAATGTAAAATACGAAGGAGGCAGGTATGGCACTTCCAAATGATTTAATGTCCAATGAAGATATAATTTCTGACTATCTGAGAGAACTCAATCAACTGTTGGATTTTAAGTTGCAGTCCAAGAATGAAGGGGATGAACAGATGGCAAAGATTGCGGAAGAAACAATCATGGGTATCCTAAAGCATATGGACGCTAGCAATAATCTTTCTGTTGCAATAGACAAAGCAAAACAATCTCAAGGAAAATTTGATAGAGTTTTGGTTTTGCTAAATCATCATGCTTTGATGGTTGCAAAGAGAGAAAATCGCTTTGAAGAAGAACGTATGATGGGCTAAATCAGCACTGGCTGAATTTGCTCTCCATCTTTTGCGAGCAGAATAGTATCCAATAACAAGTCAAGGTCGGCAACTAGCGACTTTGGCTTTTTTGTTGGAGAATCTTGTCTAAATGGCACAAAAAACACCTTTTTCTCATTCATCAATTTTGCAATGTTTTGCATATTTAATCCCAGACCGTCATTAGTGGAGATTGCAACTACAAGGGGTTTGTAATTGCGCATATGGGCTTTTGATGCCATAGTTACTGCATCATCGCTTAAGCCATTGGCTATTTTTGCAAGAGTGTTGCCTGTGCAAGGTGCTATTGCCAAGACGTCAATTTTGTTTTGTGGCCCAAGAGGTTCTGCCTCAACTATGGTTTTTACTGCACTTTTGCCACAGATTTTTTCAATTTTTTCTACAAATTCTTTGGCTGTCCCGAATCTTGTATCGGTAGTTGCCACTGTTTTTGAAATTATTGGGATAATGTTATGCCCCAATTTAACCATTTTTTCTAACTGAGCCAAGATATTTTCGCAAGTGCAAAATGACCCGGTTATTGCAATTCCTATATTCATTTTTCCTCCAGTTTATATTTTTTTTATTTCTTCCAAAAGTTTGTTCAAAACAACTTTTCCTGCACTTTTGCACAGAATTTTGCCAGGCAAGCCTCCGCACAAAACAAAATTTATTCCTTCTGTGGAGTCTATGCAGGGGATAGATGCCAATTCTATTATGCAATGATTATCCTTAAGTCCTATTAGTGAATCGGCATCGAACAATTTTGCTGGGATAGTGTTTATTATTAGGTCGTAATCTTGTAGTGAAACATTTTCAAGTCGTAAGGAGTGCTTTGCAACGATTTGAGATAAAATTCTTTCCTTTTCGTTTCGCATAGCCACATCAAATTCCACGCCTAATCCGACAAAAATCTTCCATAGAGATTTGGATATTCTCCCACTGCCCAAAATCAAAATTTTCATATCGTGCAGTGATTTTTCAGTTGTTCTAAATATTTCAGAAATAGTTGCTTCTGCCGTTAGCATAGCATTTTTCATAGCAAAATCTTCGTCGCAAAGCATATTTACATATTTCTTAAAATTATTAAAGAGAGCCTCATCTATTTTTCCACCAAGGCATAAGTCGGCATTCTTGGCTTGTTCCACCTCGGCACTATTCCACTTGTACGCTGGGGAAACAACGCAAATATCTCCTTTGCCAAGGCTCCCTATACTTGATGAAAACTCAACAACCTCATTGCCATTATTTTTTAGACATTCTCCCACAAAAGCTATGCGTTTATCTTTTACTTCCAAAACAAATCTCATCACTAACCCTCACAACACGATATGAAGCAATTTGAAATGTTGTTAATTTTATAAAAAAATTGTTCAATTTTCTATTGAAAGTTGTTTTATCACAATATGAAAAGTCTTAAAAATGACATTTGTAACAATAAAATTGAGTCTTTCATAACTTATAAGTATGAAAAATATAAATTTTTTGGCATCTGCCAATACATGTAAAGGTTTTGAAAACCATTTTAATTCCATATTTCCAAATGAAAGGTCATTCACATACATTCTAAAAGGTGGACCTGGGACTGGCAAAAGCACATTTATGAAAAGGATTGCGGAAATTTATGAGAAAAAAGGCTTTTGCGTTGAAAGATTTTTTTGTTCCTCTGACCCACAGAGTCTAGACGGTGTGCGCATTGTAGAAAAAGACATTTCCATTGTTGATGGCACAGCACCACACACAACAGAGTGTTCTATCCCTGGGGCAAAGGAAGTGATTGTAAATTTAGGTTGTGCCATTCAAGATAGTATAAAATCACACAAACAAAAGATTGAGCATTTGCTTGTTCAAAAAGCCAAGTGTTTTGAAATCGCTTATGGATATCTTATGACTGCTGGAAAGTTGATAGAAACAAGCAAAATAATGGCAAAAAACAAAGATATTTTAGTTGCAAACAATAAGCATACTAATTACAAAAACAACCCGGCTGGAGAGAAAAAACAATCTGTAATCAATGACCAAGTTGATAATACAAATGCACTAGATGAAGCGAATAAAATATTAAAATCTCTCCAAATAACTAGAGGGAATTTTGGCAAAAGACAATTATACTTTTCATATTTTACTGCAAATGGGGTAAAAAGGCTGGAAAATAACATTAAAAGAGTAATAAAACTGCCTTATTCATTCTTTGATGGAATGGGAGTTCTTAGACAACTTTCTACTATTTGTGAACAAAAAGGTGTTGAATTGATAGAGATATTATCCCCAATTTGTTGTGGAGGGTTGGAGGGAATATATCTTCCAAAAATTGATACGTATATAACTTTGGAGGATAAATCATTTGAGAGTATTCCTAACCATATTGAAGTATTAAATCTTCTAAAAAAAGGTGGTAAGTATATCGAAAAGGCAAGAAGTTTTCATTTGCAAGTGGAGAAATACTATGTAAAAAATATGAATTTTGACATAATAAATCAGATGTTTGACAAAGTTAATAGTGAAATTGAAAACTCTTAGTAATTCAATTCGTTTATCAACAAATAGGTAATATTAAAACAGTGAGCAATATTATAATAACTATAAATAATTTTTTATAAAAAATAAAAAGTTAACAATAATGATAGATCATAAAAACAAAACCATTGAAGATACAATGGTTTTGTTTGTGTGTAATAAGATTATTCTTTTGTTCTATGTCTTATGTAGGATAGAATGGTGGCGAAAACAATAATCAACTGCAATGGAATCCCAATCAAATAGACCAGCCAAATTTGTGAAGTTTTGAGTAGCAAACTAACTGCCATTATTGCCGTCCAAACAAAGAAGGAAGAAAATATAGCGGAGGGAAGTCGCCATTTCCAAACAATAGAAAATATTGTGCAAACTAAAAATGAAACGGGAATAGCGACAATAAATGCCAGCCACGCATCTGCTGTGGGATAAATGTATCTCAACAAGACGAACGCAATGGTTGCTATCAGCCAAACAGTTGCCCAAGAAAGCAAACTAACCATAGTCTTGATATCTCGTTTGCTTTTTTTTGGTTCTGCTTCAACTTTTCTATTTACAAGGTCCTGAATGGTTACATCATAAAATTCCGCAACAGTCATAAGGACATAAATGCTAGGCAAGCAATCGCCCTTTTCCCACTTGGAGATAGCCTTGTCAGAATAGTTTAATTTCTCTGCCAGTTGTAGTTGTGTCAAGCCAGACTTCTTTCGCAAAGTGCACAAATTCTGTGCTATTGTTTTGTTTAGTTCAATTTCATCCATAACAACATAATTGTAACACAATTTTACTATATCTAACAAGCAGATTTTTGGATATTTTTGTCGAATTCTCTTGGCAGTGGAGTCAACAACAAAACTCTAATGGCTAATTCTATTTTGGAGAGAGTTTGCTGTGTATGGTAGAATTGTTTTTGCATATAAATATGTATAATAAAATCGTAAGATAAAATTGCTTCTTCGGCAATGTGGTTATACCACAACTCCCCGCCGTAGGAGCAGTTGTCTTGCAGATTTTGTTGCGGTAAAGTATTTTCCTATATTTTTTGTATCTTTATAATTTGCAAATTCCGCATAAATAAAGGAGATTATAAAATATGAAAATTGCAGTATCATGCGAAACCACTGTAGATTTGCCAGAAGAACTTTTAAGAAAATTTGACATAAAGACTGTTCCTTTTTCTATCCTTTTGGGAGAAGAAATGATTTTGGACGGACAAGATGTCAGCCAAAAAATATTTGACTACGTCGCAAAGACTAAAGTTTTGCCAAAAACTTCTGCAGTAAATGAAGTGCAGTATGAAGAACATTTTTTGAAATTATTAAAAGACTATGATGCAGTAGTCCACATCAGTCTTAGTTCCAAAATAAGCAGTGCATGTGATAACGCAAAAAAAGTTGCAGAAAAACTGGGACATGATAAGGTTGTAGTGATAGACTCTCTTAGTTTGTCCACAGGCATTGCTTTGCTTGCAATAGAAGCAAGAAAATGTATAGACAAAGGATTGTCTTTATCGGAAGTATATCAATGTGTTTCAAGCAGAGTAAAAGATGCCCAGGCCAGTTTTGTATTGCTTACACTTAATTATCTTTATAAGGGTGGCAGATGCAGTTCGCTTGCTTATTTTGGGGCAAATTTGTTGAAGATTAAGCCAGAGATTTTGATGATTGACGGCGAAATGAAACCTGTAAAAAAAATAATTGGCATTATGAAAAATGTCGCCCAAACATACTTCAATGACCTTATGACAAGATATCCAAATCCAGAGTTGGAAAATGTCTTTATAACACATACAGGGTTGCCGGCAGAAGATGCGGAATTTCTGAAGTTAAAATTAAAAGAAAGAGGATTCAAAAACATCTATGAAACACGTGCAGGTGGAACAATCTCCAGCCATTGTGGGCCAGGCTGCTTTGGAATATTGTTTTTGAATAAAGAAGACCAATAAAAATTATGAATAATCATTTTATTAAGAATATCTAAAATTTATTTTTAACAAAGTTAATTGCTCTTATTAAATATTTTGTAAAAGACATTTTGTGACAAAGCAAAGTGTCTTTTTTATGTGATTTAGAGATGGTTTTATGGTTATATTTTGATAGCATTGATTTGACAATCAGGCCTTGTTATTTTATAATAAACTAATAAATATGCGGTGGATAAATTATGAAAAATATTTATGAGCAAGTGATAAATTCATTTAATCAACAACTTCATGAAATTCAAACAAAAAATCCCATTTTGTTAGATATGTATTTTTGTTTGAATAAATTGCAAAACACACAGGAATTGAATCTCAAAGATATTGAATTGGAAAAGGCAAAAGGACTTTTGGGATTTTCTAAAAAACAAAAACATACAAGGCTCTTGTTTGGGAAAAAGATTGATGAAGAATACATTATATCACTATTGAAAGACAAGACACAGAGCGTTGAAAATTTGCATAAGAAATTTGAAAAGGCTTTGAAGCAAACTGCACAAGAAAATAATTTAACTGCCAATCATGTCTTGGGAGGACGACTGGAAGAAATGAAGGGAGAATTTCTTGTGCCAAGCATAAATAGGTTGACTCAATTTGAACAAAAGAAAGGGAATTTTTTGTTTGCAACCACTTTGCCAATTAGTAAAAAGATTTATGCGATAAGGCAAGGTGGAATGAGGCGACTAGATGAAAAAAGTTATCTTTTTTGGCAAAACAATAACATTGATTTGAACAATGGAATTAAGTTGAAAAAGGAAAAAGTGGTATTCAATCTCAACCTAGATGATTTTGTTCCAGAAACAATTTTTATAAAGAATAAAAAGGGAGATTATTGCTTTTATTTTGATGATGAGTGGTTTTGTAATGATAGTATAAAAGTTCTCAACGACAATAGAGAGCCTATTGTTCCAGTTGAAAAAATAGATGATATTACAGAAGTTTTGGAGAATTGTAAAATATATGTTTCACAAAACGATAAACTTATTGCAGAAAAACTCGCACAAAAAGAGAATAGCAAACAAATAGAAAAATGTTTACAAGATTTTATTAGAAATAACGAAATGATTTGTGTCAACGAATTGGCGAATAAAAATATAAGAATGTTAAGCAAAGAAGATGCGTTAAAAGAATATATGTTTAATAAAAATAGCGAGCATATGGAATCTTTAACAAATATAGCAGAGAAAAATCATTATTTGATAGTAAATAATCCTGAAAAATAAACTATAATAAAGTATATAGAATAGCCTAGACGCTAGCAATGAAATAGACTTTAATATTTTTCTTTTACTAAAACAGTTGACAAAATACAATTTTGGTTTATAATTGTATTTGTTATTTGCGATCATAGCGCAATTGGATAGAGCGTCACGCTACGGACGTGAAGGTTTGGGGTTCGAGTCCCTATGGTCGCACCAATACAGGATTATACGAACTTTATTGATAAAATTTATTTCTTCAAAGGTGGTTTTGCTATCACTTTTATACTAGAAGATAATGAAATGTATCAAAATAAAAGCAAGTTGAAATCGTATAATTTGAAAACAAAAAGCAGTAATTAATCTTACTGCTTTTTTTCGTGTTAAAATAAGCCCATAATCGCCCATTATGCTATATTGTTATTATTTATATCCCCGTCGCCTAATCGTGCCTTTAAGCACTGTCAAAAGGTTCAGTCAAGGTGGAGTTTGCTTTAGCAAAACTACCTTGACGGGTTCTTGCAGTTGCAGTGCTACTTACTAAATGCCGACGGGGATATAATAACAAGTGTCAATTCTACCACCAAACAATTTATATCTTCAGAGCCTGCCTCCCCCTTGTGTAAGGGGGACGGGAGGAGGATAGAATAAATAGAATGTTATATTGACGGGGGTGGGTTTTAAAATAACAATAATTATATTTCTACCACTTTTATATATAAATAAGTCCTTATGGTCGTCGTTAGTAAACTTTAACAATTTTACCAGTTATTGTTTCATTTCCTATATTGTAAGAATATTCTTCGCCTTCAAATTTGTGTAGGATTGCTTGTGCTAAGGGTGTATCTTCTGCAATAGTATTTTCTTTAATATTTGCCTCACACACACGAACTCTTTCCATTTCTTGTATACCAAACATATTAGGGTTTCCTTTAGGTCTAACCACATAATGCACTGGCAAAATTTTGATTTTCCAAATTCCATCAATGTCTGGGTGTGTTATTTCAATTTCTTTATTAGTAAATACTTTTTTCTTTATATCTTTTAAATGCTCTCGTTCTTGTTTGTATTTTTCTTTATACTTTTTTGCAATTAACCCTTTTGAAAGCCATTCGTTATACATATTTTCAGTTAGCCAACCACAAATAAAAGCATCTTCTTTTTTAGGTTTATATTTTTTTGAATATTCCTTTGTTATATTTCCGTAAGCATCAATAACACCATATCTTGTTAATATTTCCTTAATGTCTTTAACATAAAGTAAATATTTTGCAGATAGATTGAAATAATCTGAACCATTTAAAAAATCTTCAATAATACTTTTGTTTTCTTCGGTAATTGGTTTACTAATATTGGTTTGTTTTGATAGTTCTTTTATTGATTTGTCTTTTAATGTTTTGTTGATTGAAACATATTTTGATTGATACACTGGTGTTGGTAAGTCTTGGGTATATAAGAAATCTTTAGCATTTTGAATTTTATAATCACAACCAGTAAGTCTATAATTTGAGCAACCATAAAAATCATACTCTTTAAAGAAAATCATTTCTGCCCCACATTTTTGACAAGTTGGTTTGTTAGTTGCTATATATTCCTTTTGTTCACTTAGTAATTCATTAACAAAAGAAGATAAATGCCCATTTAATGCAATAATTAAAACTTCGTTTTTTGTTCTTGTTAGAGCAACATAGAACAGCCTTCGGTCTTCTGCATAAAGTTTAGTATCGGGTTGGGTTAAAACTTGTTTTAATTCTTCTTCATCGCCTTTTGTATCGGGTAGTCCTCGAACACCCTCTCTTACATTCCACAATACTACTGCATCTGCCTCAAGCCCTTTGCTTTTGTGTATTGTCATACAAGTTAGTTTTAAACTTTTATATTCCAAAACATTTGCATCATAATTTGACTCATCTTTTTTAAACAAGTTTGGCATTGCATAAGGTAAAGCCTCAAATATCTCAATATCAAAATTATTTCTTCCAAGTATCAAAATATCTTTGTAGTTTTTGGTTATAGCAATATCTAAAAACTTAATAAGTTTTTTAATTCTTGCATCGTCTTTTATCAGTATTAGTTTTGGAAATTTTTTAATATTCTTTTTATCTTGTTCAGATAAGTTTACTATTGTTTTAAATTCCGAATATTCTACATAATCAACAAGTATTGGTTTTGAAATATGTTTATTAGAGGTAAGTTGTTTCTTTATTTGTGCATTGTTCTTTTGTATAAAATAACTACTTGCATTTATTAATTCTTGTGAGTTTCTATAAGTTGTTTCTATTTTTAGTAATTCGCTAAAACTAATATACTTTTCAAAACTTGTAAATAAATTTGTATCACTACCAGCAAATCTATAAATTGATTGCCAGTCATCGCCAACACATAATAATTTACAATCATAAATTCTAATTAGATTGTTTAATAGTTCTACTTTATTTTTAGATACATCTTGATATTCATCAACAATTACATACTTGTATTTGTTTTGTTGTGATTTGTATCGTGATAATTTATGGTTTGCTACATTAATAATATCTTCAAAATCCAGCATATTGTTTTCTTTTAAATGCTTTTGATATAGCAAATATATTTTCTCAACCATTTTAATAAAGTTTGTTCTATCTAAACTTAAAAATTTATCTATCTTATAATTGTTGTTTTTAAACAATTTGATAAATGTTTGAAAGTTTTTAATTTTGTTGTGAATAAAATTTAATTCTTTTAACTGCTCAATATTGTTTAAAATTTCTTGAATATCAACATTTACATTAATGTTGTATTTCTTTAAATTTTCTAATAGTTTTTTAATAAGGTCTTCGCCATAACTAGAATGTGAGCAAATTAAATTTGTCTTATATTTTTTATGAGCCTTTATTTTATCTCGCATTTGTCTTTTATATTTTGCTCGTTCTTCTTTGTCTTGAAACCAATTAGGATTTGCAAAATGCTCAATATAAATATTAAATTCTGGCAAGTAAAAATCAGGTTTATATGTTTTTAGCCACTTGTGTTTTTTGTCTATTTCTAAGTCAGTTTGATAAAAACTTTCATACTCATACTTTACACCTAACAAATAAAGCACATTTGCAATAGTTCTCTCATAAGGACTTTTAACTTTTTCTTTGTTAAATGTTGTTAATGTGTCGCCGATATCTATATGTTCTAAATCTTTTAAAAACTTTAGTTCACTGTTTATATCTAATAATTCTTTGATTTCTACATTGTGTTTTTCTTGCTCACTTTGTTCTTTTAAATACTTTACATACTCATCTGCAAATTCTTCCAAAAACATATATTGAAATTCAAAATCATTATTTACTAAATCTTTAAAAATTTCACTAATAATTCTATTAGCGTAATTTTCATCAGCAATCTTTAACTTTTCATTAATTACACTTAATGCAAATTTATGAAATGTTTGAGCTGTGATATTTGCATTGCTTATCTTTTTTAATCTTTCAGACAATTCATCACAAGCCTTATTTGTGAAAGAAATTAAAAGCAATTCATTGGTATTTATTCCTTTATTGAGTAGATATTTAACTTTTCCACAAATGGTTAATGTCTTGCCAGTTCCTGCCCCTGCAACAACTAGTGTGGCATTTTGATTTCTAACACAAACGGTCTTTTGCTGTTCATCAAGTGATTTATTATCTATGTTTGAAAACAATTCTAAATACTTATTTTTTTCTTCTTTTACAAACTGCTCATTGTGTTTATTGATTTCTTTTTCTAAATTTTCATAAGTTGCAATAAATTCATCAATATTGTCATTATGAAAAATGTTAAACAATCTATAAGCAAAAGAATATCTCTTATGTAAGTTGTATATAGTTTTCTTGTCTATAAACTCCTCTTCATTTAGTAGTTTATTAAATTTAACTAGAAAAAGATTTGCAGACATTGATTTTATCAAATAACAACCACCTGCAAAAATTAGAAATATAAATACACAACCGACTATAATTCCAAATATTATCAATTCTAACATATAGTGTATTATAATATAAAAGATTATTTTTTGCAATAATATTGAATAACACTAAACATTTCATTTAATAATACTAAATTTGGTATTGTGTCATAAACACACCTAAATTCTGATTACTGATAAAATTTATAGTATGAAAGGAGTTGTATGTTTATGGACTTAAAACAAATTGTTGAGCGTATTGGTATTATAAGAACAAGAGCAAATCTTTCGGCTCGTGCATTAAGTTTGGCTATTGGTAAAAATGCTAGTTATATACATTTATTAGAAAGCAATAAAACTACTTTTGAGCCATCTTTATCAGTACTACTTGATATTATAGAGGCTTGTGGCTCTACTCCAGCAGAGTTCTTTTCGGAAGATATTAATCAATATAAGTTAGATAAACAAACATTAGATTTTTTAAAAACTTTGTCGCCATATCAAAAAGAGGCAATTATGAATTTATATAAAAAGTGAGCATTAAATAAAACTAAAAAACTAGCAAATAAACTGCTAGTTTTTATTTTCCTAAATTTTTAGATATCCTTTTTTTATTAAATCTGAAACATATGGTTCAATGCTTGTAGTTAGTAAATCTTTAAATTCTTTTATTTTTAAGGATTTTTTATATCCTTGTTTGTCTTGGATATCGCCGTTAATTAATGGATAATCTGTATAAGAATGATTGTTTCGCCTATATTCTAAATGAGGAATAATTGATTGTCCATTAAAAATTAATTTTTCCAATTCTGAAACACCACAAATTGCAATATTAGATTTAATAAAATTAGCAGTTTCAGAGCCTTTCTCAATTTTTAACATTTCAAATGCAATATCATAAATCTGATGTCTTATTATATTAGAATCTTCTAAACAAGCCAATATTCCAAATTTTTTATTTTCTTCACATTCAAACTCAAAAGGGTTAAATGTTTTAGGATATTCAATCATTCTTTTATATAATTGAACAACTCCTTCAGCATATTGACTTGCCACTTTCTTGATAGATTCTAAATCAATGTTTTTTACTTTTGAACTGGTTTGAGATAATTTTGCATCAACAAAAACAATATGCTCATTATCAGTAAAAATAACATCTGATGACTTTATAGGTCTTTTGTTTTTATAATATAATGTTTCTGGAATTACTTTATCATATATTTTAGAATCATCTATAATTTTGTAAAGATATTTTTCAAAAGCCTCTCCGAAAGTTTTTCTTAATTCGTCATTCCTTTCATTTTCAGATGTTAGTCTGATAAGTAAAGAGTCTGTACAAGCACTCATTAGTGTGTGAGGTAATGGTAAATAATAGATATCATTATAAATAATAAACGGATAAGAATTAAATAATTTTAAGCCATATTTATATTTTTCTGGATTTGGAGTTAATAATTTTTGCTTTTCAATTAAAGTTTCTAATTCAATTGAAAAATTATTACACAATAAAAATTTTTCTTGAAAAATATATTGTATAATTTGTGGGCTGTATTTATCCATTGCTATAATAATACCTATTAAATAAAAGACAATCACAATTTCTTCATATTCTACTTGATATTTTTTTAAAAATTCTTGTTTCAATTTTTCATTGTAGTTAAAAATAAACAAATACCTATATGTAGAATAAAAGAAATTATAATTTTGAATAGGAAATTGTTGATTAGCTATTGCTGGCAATAAAACATCAACTAAATGTTCTTTTGGAAAATCATCCCAACATTCCATCTCCATTCTGATATTAGAAAGAATATTATATACCTCTCTTTTCCCTTGCTTACTATTGAATGTATTTGGAGTAGTATTATTATTTGCCATTAAGCACAATAAAAGAAATGTATCCATTTCCCAAGGTTGAACCTCGTTCTTTTCATTTGTTGCTACAACGCTATAAGAATTGTTTATAAATTTCATTGAATTATTAAACATAATACCTAATCGTTCTTCCATTGGATATCTTGATAGTTTTTTAAGCATATCATTTACATCCATAACATTATAATCTTTTGTATAATTTCCCATTAAATTTTTTGACATATTTCTTTTTTAATAACTCCAATTATTAATAAATCAAGTATAACATAATTTTTAAATTATTGTGTCACGATTTGATAAAAAGAACTTAAAAATCTTTAAAAATCTAAAGTTAAAAAATTGATGGAGCACAATACTCCACCAATAAATCAACTTTGAACTACATTCCCTTTTATTAAGTGCATAGTAGTACATTACTATACTTAACTATACTTATTTTTTAAAAGGATATATATAAATATATCACATATGTGTATAGAGAAAGTTTTTATATACTAAAATGCAAACATTTTTATTTTTTATTAGTCTCCATCGTAAAAATTTTGTGTTTTATTATATTTGGTCGGCTCTAGTTTTTCCCACTCAAACTTACATTTAAACAAATCTTTTTCTATTTCAGTTAATGTCATTCTTTGGTATTTATCAGGAAAAAATATTCCTTTTAGTTCTCTAGGAAAAGGCAATCTAATTTGACAATTATTTTTCCCTGCTTTTTGTAATGCTCTAGGATACGATGGTATCTCTGGTTGGGGTTCAATAAAAGATAAATATAATTCGTGTTTTTTCTCGTCTATGCAATAATACAAATAGTCGGGTGGGTTTTGACTTAAAAAGTTTCGTGGCAAATTTATAAATGTTGTGCCGTTTTCAACCTTAAAAATCGAGCAAGTAAAATGAGTTGGTTCATAAACAACCCAACCACCATCGATATCAGTATATCCGATTTCGTGATTTTCTCCACCATCTTCATCAAAAACTTTACCAAAAGGTCTTGATACTCCTAATAATCTCACTCCTTCATCAAACATTTTTTTCTCCTTTTAATCGTTTTAGTTCTTTTTTAGCATTGTTGCTGATATTTTTTCTACTTTCTAAAAATGAAACATATTCTTCTATGTTCTCATCGCAAATTGAGACAATTTCATCTTTAATTAAGTTTGCAAATCTCTTTGCTTGCTTATTGCTTATTTTCAGCACCTATGCTTTTTGTCTCTTTCTGTACTAGTTGCTCTGCCTTTCTTTTCCAAAAATTGAGAGTATGTTGTTTAATTCTCTCTTTATTTTTGGAACGATAAGCTTTATAGTAGTTTTTGCGAGCAGTACTAATAAGATTGCCATCTGCACTTTCTTCCATATTTAGACCTCCTTTTATTTTATTTTCTTACAAATATGTTGACATTTTGTCACATATTTGTTATAATGTGACTATACAATAAAATAAGTAGAAAATCAATACAAAATAAGTAATAAAAAGTAAGAGTGACAATATAGTCACACAAAAGGAGTTTTTATGAGAAAAGTGACAAACAAAAAACCAACAATAACAGATAATACACCAATTTATGAAAGGGTCAAATATTTGAGAATTTTAAACGGATATTCACAAGAGCAAATTTCTCAAAAGTTAATAGTTGATAGAACTTTATATTTAAGATATGAGAATGGAGAGAGACTTTTCCCTTTAGACCAACTAATAAAAATTGCAAAAATGTTTAATTCCTCAATGGACTTTTTAGTTGGTATAACCAATGAACCATATCACGATATTGATTTTTATACTATAAATAGAACACTTGGATTATCAAATAATACTATTACTCAATTAAAAAGGGCTCAAGATAATAAAAAAGATTTACAAACTAAAATAGATGAAATTCAAAAACAAATTTCATCTGCACAAAATGAGCAAGAAATTAAAAATTTATATATGCAGTTATATGAGGCATATAGTTCTGATAATTTAGCATATTGTGTTAATGCTTTATTTGATGAAGATTATAATCAGGGAATGAGAACAATAGATTATATTTCATCATATTTAAAATTTGATGAAGAAAAGTTTGAAAGTCAAAGCGTTTTAATTCCACTCAAAACTCATAAGGAAATTGTTTTATTGGATAATGATAAAATTCAAAGCTTATTATTAACATTAATAGAAAACTCATTAAGAGATTTAAAAAGCAAATTAGACAATGGAGAAAATAAATGAACATAGTAATTTATGCAAGATATAGTTCTGATAAGCAAACTGAAAATAGT
>JBJETV010000012.1:0-12614 GCA_051883495.1 Christensenellales bacterium | reverse complement strand
CTGTGGACGGAAAAATTTATTCCGCAGGTGACATATACATTGTTCGCACAGGCACGCATTTTGAAGCAGTGTTTTCTAGCGAATGATTGTTAAACTTTACAATACAGCAATGGAGATGCAAATAAACGTGTTGTGCAAATAAATACAACGAATAATGCAAGTGGCACAGCAAGGACTTATCAGTATAGTTGGGACGGAAGCAATTGGTCAAATGGCAGTGGCTCGTCAATGATTGTAGAAAAGACTACTTCTGGCACCCAAACATTGTATGATAGAGTTTATCCGACAGGAGGAATACATTATAGAAGTTATGCCCAAACCTCTACCGTGGTTTATTTACTTCAATTACTAGAGCCACAAATAGTTGGCTATTGCTCAGCTGGATGGTCTGGGCAGTGGTATTTGAAATCAAAGAGAATGGTTAGTGGTGCAGAGTTACACACTTGGGCTACCGGGGCTTCTGGAAGTATAAAGATAGGTAGCGATACTACGTTTACTGACGACGATTGGCATACCACAGCCTCTTATTCAGGTATGTTGGTGTGGATGACTAATAGTTATTATGCATATGCTTATCATAAACTAAATGGCTTTATAACCAGCACTACAACAGAAGGCGGCGCTTATAGTGGTGGGTCTGCTTCGGGGACAACAGGTTCAACAACTTACTGTTACGCACAAGATAATGGAAATATTACGTCATAGTCCAGTAGATATATTTTGAAATAAAGGAATTTGCAATTGCAGTGAAAGGTAGTTTTGTATAAATGATTTTAATATCTAAACTTTGAGTAAGGAGAAAATTTGTGCAATATACTTGACTTTTGGGGAGTTTTGGGTATAATTGTTGTGAAATCTCGTTTGCGAAGGGAGGTGAAAAGAGTATGTCAACAGTTAAAGTAGGCGAAAACGAAAGTTTGGAAAGTGCTATCAAAAGATTTAAGCGTAAATGCCAAAAAGACGGTATCATCGGCGACCTTAGAAAGAAGGAAGCATACGAAAAACCATCTATCGCAAGAAAGAAAAAGCAAGAAGCAGCCAGAAAAAAGAGATATAAATAATCGATTTTGAGAAAAGGACTCCATTGGGGTTCTTTTTTTGTTGTATATTAAGTGCTTGCATCAAAAATAAACATATAGAACATACAAATTACTGCAAAAATAAAACATATTTGCTTTCACAGCAGTTGTTTGTCCAAAAATCCGTTGGTTTGATGCAATCAAACACAATCGAAGATTGTAAAATTAAATTTCAATTTAATTTTCAACGGATTGTATATTTGATTATAGTTATGGAAAAAATATAAAACATTAAATTCTAAATTATTACTAAAAGTTTTTTATTCTTTTTTATTGGGACAATAAAAGACATTATTCAATGATATTTTCTTTTGGAGATAATATTTGCATGGGGGTATAATTTAGGTGTAAAGATAGGAGGGTGCAAAGATGAGTGAAAAAACAAAAGGAAGTATTTATAGTTTGGCAAAACTGGCAAAGGAAAGGATGAAGTGCAACAACTATTCTCGTTTGCCACAAAAAACTATAAACAATGCTACTAGCATAGCAAATTATATTTCCACGCACAAAGCACCTGCCAAAAAGGTTCAACCTGCAGAACGCAAACAGTCGTTTGACGAAGATTTTTATCAAAAAGTGTGTGAAATAATAGAAAGTGGCAACACGCAAAACCCAGTTCAACAGTTGATGGACAAAAATTTTTTTAGGTCGTTAGACACAGAAGGCAAGCAGTTTTATATTTCTACTCTTAATCAAAAATATCGCATTATGAAGATGAGATACATAAAGGAACATCCCATCTCTATGTTTGTATGAAATTTGTAAAAGTCGGTTTTGAGTGTAAAACTTGTAGAAGATATCTTTGTATAATGTAACCTTTGATATGACAACAAATTGGAGTGTTGTGTCAAAGGTTGTTTTTTGTGCAAAAATTGCACTTTATCCGCAAATTTTGGTTGTGAGTTTTTGGCTTATGTGTTATACTTTCCCACAAGGAGTTTTATAGTGAGGAGTTTGCCACAATTAGCACTGCTCACTGTGATAAATATGTCAAACGAGCAAATAGATTTAAGCAAACTTAACAATTCACAACTGGTTGCCCTCAAGCAAATTGAAGGGGCTAATATGGTGCTGGCTGGCGCTGGCAGTGGCAAAACAAGGCTGGTTACTTATAGGATAGCCTATCTTGTGCGTGATATGGGTGTTCACCCACAAAACATACTTGCCATAACCTTTACAAATAAGGCATCAAACGAAATGAAAGAAAGGTTGGTTAACTTGTTGGGTAATGAGGCGGAAGACATTTGGATAAGCACCTTTCATTCAATGTGTGTAAAAATTCTTCGCAGGCATATCTCCAGCCTAAAATCCACCAAAAATATTAACTCCACAATCAATTTTGATAGCAATTTTTCCATCTATACCGACACAGAAAAAAGCAAGGCAATAAAGACTGTTTTGCAAAATCTAAAGATTGACAAAGATGGTTTTGACAAAAAGGTGGAGTATCATATTTCCAATGCAAAAAATAGAAATTTATCTCCCTGGGATTATCAAAAACTTAACCAAGATGTGCCAGACATAGAGGACATAACCAAGGCATATTCCGCCTATCAAAGTTTTCTTGCCAGCAATAATGCGCTGGACTTTGACGACTTGTTGACCAAAACTTACGAGTTGTTTGTAGAATTTCCAGACATCTTAAGGAGATATCAAAACAAGTTTGAATATATCCACATTGACGAGTTTCAAGACACCAATTATATTCAATATCAAATTGCTCACCTTCTTGCAATGGGGCATGGAAATATTTTTGTAGTGGGGGACGAGGACCAATGTATATATTCTTGGCGAGGGGCAAACATAGAGAATATACGTTCCTTCCAGCAAGATTTTCCGGACTACAAAATCTTCAAATTAGAGCAAAATTATCGTTCTACAAAAGAAATTTTGACAGTTGCCAACAAACTTATCAAAAACAACCAAATCCGCAACGACAAGGTCTTGTGGACGGAAAACAAAATAGGGGATAAGATAACTTGCTACAAGGCTGTGGACGAATTTGATGAGGCAGAGCATATTGCATTGACCATAAAGACTATGGTCGCAAATTTGGGTTACAAATACAGCGACTTTGCAGTGCTAACAAGGTTGAATGCAATGAGTGCACCATTTGAAGAAAAATTTTTGAATTATAATATCCCATACAAGATATTTGGCGGAAATAAGTTCTTTGAAAGATTGGAGATTAAGAATATTGTGAGTTATCTAAAGATGCTTGCAAACCCTTACGACTCCACATCTTTTGCCAGGATAGTAAATTATCCAAAACGAGGGATAGGCGAAGCAACCATAGCCAATATTTTGCAACTATCCGAGTTTCACAACACAACACCTTACAATCTTATCCTCAACTCTGACGAGTATATGCTGGACGCAGGTCTAGAAAGGAAGATAAAACCTTTTAAGGATATTATTCAAAAACTAAATGAAAAATATCAAACGCTAACAGGTTATGAATTTGTGGAGTATCTTGTAAAAATAATAGACTTCAAGAGCATTTACAACACCTCTTCAGAAGAGGATTTATCCCGACTATTGAATGTGGACAACTTTCTTGTTATGGCACAAGAATACTTCAAAAATAACCCAAAAAGTACTGTTAGTGAGTTTTTGCAGTCTATAACTCTTGTAACAGATATGGACGAGTATGACGACAAAGCCAACACAGTTACCATAGCAACAGTGCATGCGGTGAAAGGGCTGGAATTTAGGGTGGTGTTTGTCGCTGGGCTGGAAGAAAGAATGTTCCCAATCGTTAGGACATATTCTACTCAAAACGATATTGAAGAAGAACGTAGGCTGATGTTTGTGGCAATTACAAGGGCAGAAGAAAGTCTGTATTTGAGTTATGCAAAATCTCGCTTTGTATTTGGCAGAAGAGATTATGCCTTGCCATCAAGATTTTTGAAAGAGTGTGCATTGCTTGATGATACACCAATGTTTCAAAAGGCTCCAACCAGCCCTATTTCTACTAGTTTCCCTACCTTTGCAAAAAAGAGTTTTTCACTTAACAAATTTGAAACATCAACCGAAAAGCAAAAAAGTGAAAGTCTTGCCACAAAATATTTTGTGGGGGCTAGGGTATCTCATCCAAAATTTGGCAACGGCACAATAACCAGCAATCAAGGGATTGCCGTTACAAAATGTGTCAGTATAAACTTTGATGGCATTGGTATAAAGACTTTGTCTGTTGAGTATGCACCAATTACCATTGTGCAATAACTTTGTATCTTTACTAAAAAAGGAGAATAGCATGGACAAACTGGAACGAATGAAAGAACTGGTGGGAGTGCTAAATGAATACGCCTATAGATATTATGTTTTGGAGCAACCCATTGTAAGCGACTATGACTATGATGTTCTGTATGACGAACTGGTTTTGCTGGAAAAAGAAACCGGGACTGTTCTTTCCAATTCACCAACAATAAGGGTGGGTGGAGATGTTTTGTCTGGATTCAAAAAGGTAGAACACAAAGTTAGACTGTTTAGTTTAGGCAAGTGTAACGATTTTGAGGGGCTTGAAAAGTTTGTCAGTGATGTAAGGAGTGTGGTGCAAAATCCAACTTTTACGGTGGAGCATAAGTTTGACGGGCTAAGGATAATTGTGGAGTATAGAGATGGGGTGCTGTATCAGGCGTCAACTCGTGGCAACGGCTATGTGGGTGAAGATGTAACAGAACAAGTAAAAACTATCAAATCTGTGCCTCTTACTATAAACTATCAAGGCAATATAACCCTGGCAGGAGAAGGAGTTATCACTCAACGCAACCTCGAAAAATATAACAAAACAGCCGAAGAAAAATTGAAAAATGCTCGCAATGCTGTGGCTGGAGCAATAAGAAACCTTGACCCAAAAGTAACCGCAAAGCGAAATGTTGATGTGGTGTTTTATGACCTTATTTCCAGTGATACACCTTTTGAAAGTCAAGAAGATGTTTACGAATTTTTGAAGAAAAACAAATTTATGGTTGGCAAACTTTTTAAGGTGTGCAAAGAGGCAAAGGAAATAGAACAAATTGCGCTGGAAGTGGATAAAATTAAATCGACTTTAGATATTCAAATTGATGGATTGGTAATCAAATTGAATAATATAAAGGATAGAGAAATCCTAGGAACTACCGCCAAATATCCAAAATGGGCTATTGCATACAAATTTGCCCCTCAAGAGATGACCAGTGTGTTAAGGCGTGTGGATTGGAATGTGGGCAGAACAGGCAAAGTTACTCCAACTGCAGAAATAGACCCAGTGGAACTGGCTGGAGCGACAGTAACAAGGGCTACTCTTAACAACATAGATGACATTGCTCGCAAAAAGGTGAAAATTGGCTCTTTGGTGTTTGTTAGAAGAAGCAATGAGGTTATCCCAGAAATATTGGGCATAGCACAAGATTTGCCAGACTCCAAGGAGATTGAAAAACCAACAATCTGCCCATGTTGTGGCGAAAAACTTACAACCATTGGGCCAAATATTTTTTGCACCAACCCTGCTTGTAGGGACAAAGTCATCAATCAAATCACCTATTTTGCCTCACGAAATTGTATGAATATAGAGGGAGTTAGGGATAAAATTTCTGCCCAACTGTATGATGATTGTGGTGTGAGAAAAATAAGTGATATATATCTTTTGACTCGTGAAAAATTGGAAAAATTAGAGGGCTTTAAGGATAAAAAAATAGAAAACCTCTTGTCTAGCATAGAAAAAAGTAAAAACTGTGAATTGGCAAATTTTCTTGATGCCATAAGCATAGATGGTGTGGGAGAAAAAACATCCAAAGACCTTGCAAAAAAATTTGAAACATTGGACAATGTGATGGGCGCGACCTACGACCAGTTGCTTGAAATAGATGACATTGGTCCAATTATAGCCAAAAACATTGTCAACTATTTTGCTGACCAAAATAATATTGTCGAAATTCAAAACCTCTTGCAAAGAGGAGTAAAAATAAAAGTGCCAGAAAAGAAGATAATTGACACAAACAACTTCTTTTATGGCAAAAAAGTGGTGCTTACTGGCTCTTTGACAGATTTCACTAGACCTCAGGCAACCAAAATAATTGAAGACCTTGGGGGAAGTGTGTCTAGCAGTGTTTCCAAAAATACAGATGTTGTGCTGGTAGGTGAAGATGCTGGTAGCAAACTGGCAAAGGCACAGGCTCTTGGTATTAAAATAATAAATGAGCAAGAATTTAGAACATTGGCAAATGCTTAAAATTGCAAACAAATCTCAAATATTCTCTTGCAAAAATATTTGGTGTGTGCTAAAATTTTGCTAGAAAAGTAAAAGGAAGTGAATTTATCATGATGATTGACCCACCTATTGAAGAACTCAGAAAAATCGCAGGGAACGAATATATCCTTACAAATCTTGTTGCAAAACGTGCAAAAGAATTGGAGAAAGATATCCCAGACGTTATTGAGTCTTCACAAGAAAAGGCAATTTCTATTGCTGCCAGAGAAATTTATTCGGGCAAAATAGTCCCAACAAAACTTGGGGAAGAAAACAAATAAGGATAGGTTATGATTGCAGAAGTTGTTGTTGACGTTGCAACCAGCACCACAGACAAGGTTTTTGACTACAATATTCCTTGTGATATGAGTGTTGAGGTAGGCGACCGAGTGAAAGTTCCATTTGGCAACAGGGATGTTGAGGGATTTGTGACAGAGGTCAAGGCAAGTTCAACAGTTGATATTGCAAAACTCAAAAACATTTCTTCCAAATTGGACACACAACCCTTGCTTACGCAAAATATGCTTAGGTTGTGTTTTTTTATGAAAAAAAAGTTTTATTTGAGGCTGATAGATGTCATCAACCTTTTTTTGCCACAATATGTGCGAAATGGCAAGTCAAGGCAAGTGGAGTATGTTTCGCTAAATGTAGATAATATTCCAAATTTGGATAGCAGGGCAACAAAGCAACTGGAACTTATGCTAAAACTTAGGGAATGTGGCAGTGCAAAGAAAAGTGATATTTCAAAAGAGTTTGGACAATCTGCCCTAAATACCCTTATAAAAAAGGGATATATTAAAGTCGTCTCGCAAGGGGAAAGGAGAATCCCTCAAAATGCCTTTACTGTTGCTCAAAAGGCTATAACCCTCAACCCAACACAACAAAAGGCTGTGGACACCATCACAAAGAGCAAATATGCCACATTTTTGTTGCATGGAGTAACTGGCAGTGGAAAAACAGAGGTGTATATAAACTGCATTCGCAACGCACTAAAACAAGGCAAAACTGCCATTATGCTTGTGCCAGAGATTTCTCTTACTCCTCAAATGTTTGCAAGGTTTAGGAATGCCTTTGGGGATACGGTTGCAATCCTTCACAGCAACCTGTCCAGTGGAGAAAGATTTGATGAATGGCAAAGGTTGAAAAATGGCCAAGCAAAGATAGCCATTGGTGCTAGATCTTGCATTTTTGCCCCTCTTGAAAATATTGGCTTGATTGTGGTTGATGAGGAGCATGATTCTAGTTATTATTCTGAAAGCAACCCAAGATATCACACTCACGAGGTGGCAAGATATCTAGCATATCTCAACAATTGCCCACTTATCTTAGGCTCTGCCACCCCAAGTATAGAAAGTTCCTATTTGGCATCTATTGGCGAATATCGAAAGATTATCCTACCAAATAGAGCAAATCAAAAGGAACTTCCTTTGATAGAGGTTGTAGATATGCTCAGCGAAATTCGAAATGGCAACACTGGTATTTTTTCGCATAAATTTTTGGGAGAGTTGGACCATTGCATTTCACAAGGCAAACAGGCAATGATTTTTATAAATAGAAGAGGCTTTTCTTCTTTTGTTATGTGCAGAAATTGCGGTTATGTTCCAAAATGCGAAGATTGTGATGTTTCGTTGGTCTATCACAAAGAAGACAATCTTTTGAAGTGCCATTATTGCAATAGAAGATACAAAATGCTTTCTCGTTGCCCAAAATGTGGAAGTGTATCACTAAGGACAGGTGCAGTGGGCACAGAACAAGTGGTGGAAGAATTGAAAAAATTGACCAATGTTCCAGTGTTTAGACTGGATAACGACACCACTCAAAACAAATCTGCATATGTCAGTATTTTGCAACAATTCAATAGCACCAAACCTGCAATTTTGGTGGGAACACAGATGATTGCCAAAGGACATGACTTTGAGGGTGTTTCGCTGGTGGGGATAGTGGATGCAGATGTAAGTTTGCATTTTTCGGACTATCGAGCAATAGAAAGAACATTTCAACTTATTACTCAAGTGGCTGGCAGAGCAGGGAGAAGTGAGGGTGAAGGAAAAGTAGTTTTGCAAACTTATTATCCAAAGCACTTTGCTTATAGATGTGCTGTGGATTACAACTATGACGCCTTTTTCAAAAGGGAACTCTCGCTTAGAGAAACAACTCATTTTCCGCCTTTTGTAACAATGCTACGCGTGCTTGTAACCAGTGAAAACGAGCAAAAAGCCCAAGACACTTTGCAAAATATTTACACCCAAATAAGAGAACTTAAAGACAAAACATACACCAGCGATTTTGTCTATCTATCCGCCATGAGATGTCCCAAAAAACGATTGCAAAAGAATTTTAGATATCAAATTATGATTAGACTTTACAGAAAAAACCAAGATGTTATTATCCCTCAAATATATTCCATTTGCGATAGTCAAAAGAAAAATCAAGTTTCTATCTTTGTAGAGTTGGACCCACAAAACCTCAGTTGATATCTTCAATTTTTTACAATAAATTATAAAATTTTATGTATTTTTATGGGAAAGATTTTGTCGTAAGAGGCTTTTAACGGTAAAACGCATATTTGCAAATAATTTAATATTTGACAAAAAGAATTATCATTATATAATTATAATGAATATAGGAGGTTGCAAAGTGGCAACAAGAAAAATTATTACAGTAGAAAATGATATTTTAAGAAAAAGGTCCAAGGAAGTAACTAAATTTGACGAGAGTTTATGGGACCTTTTGGATGATATGAAAGAAACACTAGAAAAGTCTGGCGGAGTGGGACTAGCAAGTGTGCAAGTAGGGGTGCTAAAAAGAGCATTTGTAATAAATGTAAACAACTGCTATCTTGAAGTGATAAACCCTCGCATTGTTAAAACTTCTGGCAGTCAAACAGGCCCAGAAGGGTGTCTTAGTATCCCGGGCAAGCAATCCAAAGTGTGCAGACCAAACAAAATTACTGTGGAGTTTGTAGATAGATACAACTTTCCAATGAGCATAACCACCACAGACTTTATGGCTCGTGCATTTTGCCACGAATATGACCATCTCGACGGCATATTGTATATAGACCATACAAAATAAGAGGTGAGATATGAAAGTTGTTTTTTTGGGTTCCAGTGAGTTTTCGCTCACCGTTCTTCAATCGCTTATCAATTCTTCTCACACCGTTCTTGCGTGCGTAATGGGGGTTGACCAAAAAGTTGGTCGTGGCGGAAAAGTGGAATTTTCCCCAGTAAAAAAATTTTGTTTGGCCCATAATATCCCTTTTTTTCAATACAAATCGGTAAGTAAGCAAGGATTTGAGGATATTTCAAAACTTCACCCTGACGTTCTTGTTACGGCATCTTTTGGGCAAATTTTAAGGCAAAATATATTATCTCTTGCACCTTTTGGGGTGATAAATGTCCATGCATCACTCCTCCCAAAGTATCGTGGCAGTTGTCCTGCCAACTGGGTGCTTATCAATGGCGAAAAGAAGACGGGCATAACCATTATGCAGACCGCTCTTTCGCTGGATACAGGGGATATGCTTATGCAAAGGTCATTTGACATTTTGCCAGGAGAAACAGCGGGAGAATTGCTCGCTAGGCTGGCTACATTGGGCGCACAAATACTACCAGAAGCACTTGATTTGTTGCAAAACGGAGAGGCTGTGTTTATCAAACAAAACGAGCAAGAGTCAAGTTATTATCCAATGCTAAAGAGAGAAACCAGCGAGATAGATTTTTCAAAATCAGCAGAAGAAATAGCGCATTTTTGTCAAGGTCTAAACCCATGGCCTGTGGCTTGGACTGTTGCCAATGGAGAGGTGTTGAAAGTTTACAAGGCAACCCCTCAAAGCAATGTGTGGGGGATAGATATCAGTTCTCTTTCTTGTGGTCAAGTAGCAAGGGCAAACGGCAAGAGTGGGCTGGTTGTTAGGTGCAAAGACGGGCTTGTTCTTCTAGATATGGTACAAGCCCCAAGTGGCAAAATCCTTCCATCAAAAGCCTTGTTAAATGGCAAAAAAATAGCCGAAGGCAGTTTGCTTGGGGAGAAAAAGGAGTGATTATGAAGCAAGATATTCAAAGTTTGACACTTGACGAACTGACACAAGTGATGCTATCCCTTGGCGAAAAGAAATTCCGAGCAGAACAAATATTTCACGACATTATGCTAGGGAAAAAAATTGAAGAAATAACAACCATTTCGCAAGACCTAAAAAACAAATTGAAAGAAATATTTGAAGATGAACAACTAAAAATATTAACTGAAAAACAATCTGCCGATGGCACTTCAAAATTCTTGTATTCACTGGCTGATGGGAATATTGTAGAAGGGGTGCTTATGCGCTACAAGTTTGGCAACACATTGTGCGTTTCTAGCCAAGTTGGGTGCAGAATGGGTTGCAAATTCTGTGCGTCAGGGTTAGATGGCTTGGTTCGCAATCTTACTGCTGGCGAAATTTTGTCGCAAGTGATTGCTGTCAACAGACTTTTGGGCGGAACGTTGCAAGACAGGAAAATTTCTAACATTGTCCTTATGGGAAGTGGCGAACCTTTGGACAATTTTGACAACCTTATTCAATTTCTTAAAATTGTAACTTGCAATCGTGGGCTAAATTTCAGCGAAAGGAGCATTTCTATCAGCACATGTGGGCTCGTGCCAAAAATTTATAAATTGGCGGACAGTGGTTTCAAAATAAACATTTGTCTGTCGCTTCATGCCTCCAACGACCAAACAAGAAGACAACTGATGCCAGTGGCAAAGGGCTACACAGTGGCGGAACTTCTTGATGCGTGCGATTATTATTTTGACAAAACTGGCAGAAGAATACTCTTTGAATATATCCTAATAAAAGATGTAAATTCCTCCACAGAGCATGCCTTAAGGCTGGCAAAAATGCTTTGCAAACGCAACTGCATAGTCAACCTTATCAACCTAAATGAAGTGAAGGAAAATGATTTTAAGCGTTGTTCGGAAGAAACTGTCAATAGATTTGCAGAAATACTCAAGTCCTACAACATAAATGTAACCACTCGTCGTAGCCTTGGCAACGATGTTGACGGAGCATGCGGACAACTCAGAAGAAGTTATATAAAAAATTCATCAAACAAAGGAGAATAATTATGTCATTGCTTTTATCCGCCTCCACCAATCCACCTCAACCAAAAGACCTCGCAGATTATATAAAGACGCTAAATGATATTAATGTGGACTATATCCATTGCGATATAATGGACGGCAAATTTGTGCCAAACAAAACAATCAACCACAAAACAGTGGGCAAAATTAACAAAATTACCGCCAAACCACTAGATGTTCACCTTATGGTGCAAAAACCATGGCGAGTGGTTGGCAAATACATAAAAAATGGCGCAGATATCTTGTCTGTGCATTATGAAACCTTCGACAGTTCAAAACTTTTGCAAAAAACATTGTGCAAAATAAGAAAAAGGGGCGCATTTGCCTCAATAGTCATCAACCCAAACACGCAAATAGCAGACATTGAACCTTTCTTGCCATATTGTGATATGGTGCTGGTTATGAGTGTAGAGCCAGGCAAAAGCGGACAAGTCTTTATCCCTCAAACCATTCAAAAACTGGAAGAATTGCAAAAAACAATCAAAAAACAGGGCATAAACCTAGTAGTAGAAGTCGATGGCGGAATAAACCTAGACAACGCCCCAGAGCTGAAGTCTTTGGGTGTAAATATCATTGTTATGGGCATGGCGCTGTATTCCAGCGAAAACAAACTGCAACTTGTCGAGCAAATACACAACCTGTAAATCAAAAAATATATTTTCAAAATACTTATTATTTGATTTTTTTACACCTAGAACCTATTGATATTGCTTATAAAACTGCAAACTTTGTTAAAACTGCAAACTTTGTTAAAACTGCAAACTCCGTTTGTAGTTTTTTTTCTTATAATTTCAATCAATATATATAAAACTCCCAAATAACTCCCAGAAGAATAAATTTTTTCCCAAAACACTCTCAAAATGTATAAATACTCTACAAAACACCCAAAAAGTGTAAAAAAAACTCCAAAATCACTCTCAAAATGTATAAATACTCTACAAAACATCCCAAAAGTATAAAACACTCCAAAAAACTATCAAAAATGTATAAAAATAGCAAAAATTTTACAAAATAATAAAAAATATCCAAAAACTACTCAAAATCTTTTGACAAAAAAAGTTGCGTAAAATATAATGAAATCAAGAATTTTAGATAAAAGGAGAACCCCCAAAATGATGTATAACGCACGAAAAACAGCAATAGTAAGGGGGGGGGGGGGGATCTCTTAAGAAAAACCTCGTTACAAT
>JBJETV010000011.1:0-54415 GCA_051883495.1 Christensenellales bacterium | reverse complement strand
AGCGCTAGAGAATAATTTCTAAAGAACACATCTCCAGTAAAATCTCGAGCATAGAAGTAAACACTTGCAGAAGTTGCTGTTGAGGAAGTTGCCGAAGAGTTGCTCGTAAAATGTTTATACACATTTTGCCAACCTTTACCAGAATAACCACTAATTGTAGTTGAACCACCAAAACTATACCAAGTGGATGTCCCATTATTATCGTAATAACCGTCTAAATAAAGTGCCAGATATGGATTTGTTGAACCTGCAACATAATTTACAACCTTTGTTTTAATACTGATTATGTATTCTGTGTTGAATTGGCATCTATCCAAAATACTTTGGCTGATTGCTCTTGTGCTCCCAATGCTTCCACTTATCTTCGCACATGACATACTATCTTCTGTTACAATACTTGCATTTGACGAACTGTTCCACGAGGTCAAATCTTGAGTTGTAGTCAACTCGCCTCCATAAAGGATATTTTTGTTGTCATACATTGTGAGAGAATAATTATTGGCAGTCCACCTTGCTGTAAGTGTGTGATTGCCCACAGTGGTATTTTGGGTGGTGGAGGTAACATCCTTTGGGGCCTCATATCCTGTATAATTTGGTGCATATTCTATTTGAAGTTCACTAACAACAAAGTTTTCATAATTTCCTGATGATACAGAACTAGCAGTTTTGCTCTTAATTTTTCCATGAACAGTGTATTGCCCATCTTGCAAATTTGATAAGTCAAAAAACATTCCAGAGTCTTTTTTATTCCCATTTGCCTTTATGTGAATTTTATTATGTGTTGTTCCTGTTTTTGTAAAGGTTACATTAGAGCCACTTTCAGTTATATTTGCTATCGAAGAGTCATATGTAGAATTGTTAAACAGTTGTATTTGAACTGCATTGTAGTAATTGCTTGCAGTAGTAGAAGCATTTGCAAACGTCAATTCATTTGCGCTAGCATCATATGTAGCAACAGGTGAACTACTAGGAACAGGAGAACAAATATCAATAAAGTTCTTTCCTCTCCACCCATTGAATGTATAACCCGTTTTTGTTGTGGTGGGCAATGTGCCGTAGTTGTCGCCTAATTTAACCTGTTTTGAAGAAGTGCTTGTCCCTCCATTTGCATCAAAACTAACGGTGTAGGTTGGTCTTGCATAATCTACAACAATCTCAGACGCAGTCTTTTGTTGGGTTGCACAAAAAAGTATCCCTGCAAAGCAGATAATCATAAAACTATAGCAAAGAGACATGGAGATAAGTCTAAACTTCCTCCATCTTTCCCTTTTTATATAGTCCTTTTTCCACTGCTTAATTTGCTCTGTTTGATGTTCCATATCTTTCCCTAAACTCAACAATATTAGGTATCATTCAATCTTTGCAACAATAATAAAACAAATATGTATCGTTCATATAAAGTATTTATTTGCATTTTTCGTCAAAAAAAACTTGCCATTAGTTAAAATTATATATACATATTGCATTAGAATATTATATACCATTTGTATTATATCATTACATGCACGCATAGGTCAAGAAAATGCTATATAAAAATTCGACTTCTTGTTATTTTTTTACCCCAACATTTTGATAGTGCAAAACAATAATATTTTTCCCTTTTACTCTACAGAAAATAAGTGATTTTTTAACAAAAAAGTTAATTTTTTTGCAACAAAAAAGAGAGGAAAACTCCTCCCTTATAAACCTGCAAAATAATTATTCTGCAACTTTTTTAGCTCTAGATTTTTTAGGTTTTTCTTCTTGTTCTTTTGGTTCTTCTTTTGCTGGTTCTGCAACTTTTGCTTTGTTAAGGAGCAAGTTGAGACGAGCAATCTTTCTGCTGGCTGTGTTTGCATGTATAACACCTTTGCTCTTTGCAGAATCAATATAAGATGTTATGTCTACAAGCATTGCCTCTGCCTTGGAAGTATCTTGAGCAACTGCAACTCTAAAATTCTTAATCATAGTTGCCATAGTAGATTTAACATATCTGTTTTCTTCCTTCTTTCTAGCGGAAACTAAAACCCTTTTCTTTGCTGATTTGATATTTGGCATTGCTAACTCCTTTTTAATACTTGCCAATTTTAGCATACAAAAATTTAATTTGCAACCCTTTTTTCAATCTTTTTCATATTTTTTTCAATAAATCTTTGCCATATGGCATTTTGACACAAAAACAATGTCAAAGCAGTCAAAATACAACTTTATTTATGTCAAAAAATACATTTACTATTTATTTGCTTCACAAATTTATAACCTAACTATGTTTTACTCATAACTTTGTATAGCATATATGCACTGAATATTTCTCTTGAATTATGCAAGTTTTTTATAAATTTTTGCGAAAATCAACCTATAATGCTGGCAATTAGATATCCTATGGCATTTTTTGCGTCCATTTCCCCACTTTTTGTAGCATACTCTACTTGTGCACAGAGGTCAAATGCCCTTTTGAGTTCTTTTTGAGAGAAATTTTTGAGTTGGGCACGGTATTTTGATATTGCAAACTCCTTTATGCCGAGATATTTTGCAAGGTCAGTTTGCGAACATACACTGCGAGAGATAAAGAACAATCTTCTAAAGTGCGACTGCAATGTAGAGATGATTTTTGAGGGTTGCTCTTTGTTTTTTAGCATTGCATCCACCAATGCAAAGGCTTTGTCGCCGTTTTTTTCGCTTATTGCGTTGGTTAGGTCAAAAATAACATACTCCAAGTCTTTTGTAACAAAATTTTCCACATCTTGCGTTGTAAGAGTGGCATTTTTGCCAATAATTGTGGAGATTTTTTCTATTTCTGTGTCCAACTTTGTAACGGACATATTGCAATATTCCAACAATTTTGCCACTGCCAAATTATCCACCCCTATGCCCTTTTTATCTAGTTTGTCTGCAACAAATTTGTTCAAAAAAGTTGTAGAAACCTTTTCGCAATCTATGCTTTCAACTTCCCCTTCAAGCGTAGAGAAAAATTCACTTTTTGTGGTAGAAAAAAACACAAGACAAGTGGTTGGGTTTGGTTTTTGAAAGTATTTTAAGAAGATTTTGCGTTCGGATTCATTTTTCTTGCCGAGATAATCATGCACCACAACCAGTCTTCTGCTGTCGCAAAATGGCAATGCTTGACAACTCTCCACAATGGCATTTGCCCCTCGTGTGTAGTCGTCCATAAAAACATTTTTGTTAAAGTCTGGCATGGTAAGGTTCAAAGCCCTCTCTATTTTGTTCAAAGCCCCCACAGTAAGCAAACTCTCCCCACCATTTATGATATATACACCCGCTACACCACTATTTAATTTTGTATCCAAATCTTCGTATCTCATACTTTCTCCATACATTTCAAATTATACACCAACAGGCAAAAAACGCAACAAAAAACATTATTTTTGTGCCAAAAAGATTTTGGAATAACTCTCCAAATGCCCCAAAAACGCAACGGAATTGGAAGGCGCACTGGACTTACTTGTAATCACAAAAAAAGCAATACCCAACACCAAAACTATTGCCAAAATCCCTCTAGTTTTACTAGAAACTACAAGATATTTGCTACTAACCCAAAGCAATGTAAAATATAATACAACATTTGGCAGATTTACATTGCTAAAGAATATTGTCCCACTAGGAAGCCCAACAATGATACTATTGATATACCTAAACACTTCAAATATTGCTTGTGGAATTTTGACAACAACTTGCAGTGGTGGACAAATGATTGCAAGAATATTCCCAGCAAACAAAAGCACATAGAAGAGTGTGAAAAGTGGCACTAATAACAAGTTGGCAATGACAGTCCAAGCAGATATCCAGCCAAAATAATAGAACATAAGCGGAGCCACGCCCATTTGTGCCGAAATGGTAATCCTAGTAGCATTCCACAACTCCTGCATAAATGAATTTTTGAAATGAACAAGTCCAAACAACCTCGAAAGGAATATTATTCCAAATGTGGCGCAGAAAGATAATTGAAAACCAGTAGAAAACAGAGCCATTGGAGATAGCGCCAGCAAAATTATTCCAGCAAGGCTAAGAGCATTGAGTGGATCGTATTTTCTACTGAATAATTTTGAGAGCAACAAGCAAATTGCCATTATACTTGCCCTAACAACAGATGGTGTAAACGAACACAGCAAGCAATATACAAGCAAAAAGAAGGCAATCACAGCAAATTGAACTTTGTCCTTTACTTTACTCTTTGAAAGCACCCACACGATCACCGCTACAAGCAAGCCAACGTGCAAACCAGACACTGCAAAAAGATGCACAACACCTGTACTCCTATAATCATTCAAATCCTCGGTTGACAAGTATGATTTATCTCCATACAAAATGGAATAGCAAAGATTTCCATTTTCTTCCCCTAGGCTGTCAACTAACAAATTTAGGTTATATTTCCTAAATTTTTCGAGCATATTCATATTTCTATAAAGTGCTACAGGTTTTGTGCCAAATACAAGATTAAGTTGATATCTTATGTTATTTGAAAGGTAAAATATTCCGTAAGGGTCTTCTTCTATACTCTTTCTCTTAAACAAAGCCGAAAATGCTATGGTAGAATATCTTTCTATATTTTCATCAAAATTGGTCGCATTGACAAACAAAGTTGCTTTGCCAAAAAGGCTCTTTGCGGGCGTATCCTCTCCTTCTTTATATGACAAATCCTTTAGGTTGAGGATATAATAAGTTCCCTTATCTGTAACCTTTTCGACTGTTGCAACCACCGCAACTTGACCACTTGGAAGTTCACAAGTGCTGAAGCTATGAACATTTGTATAAGAAAATGTTGCCACTCCAATCAGCACAAACAATGACACTCCAAGCAACACAAATCTACGTTTTATGCCAACATATACAAAAAATGCAACAGGAAAAATAAGCAACAAAAGGTACATCTTGTTGCTATAACACTTTACTGCCCCAAAAATGCACATCACCACCAGCAAAAACAGGCAGAAAATCGCTCTAAAATTGCAAACTTTCTTCAATTTTTTCCTTTGCATACACTCAAACAGAATTTTTTGGAATTACTTCCTCAAAATTACATTTTAATTTTACACAACTTATATCAAATAGTCAAAATGTTTTTTTACTAAAAAAATTTTTACATAACAAAAAAAATAGCAAGAAAACTATTGATTTTTCCTTTTAAGTTTGATATTATTATCTTGGTTGGAAACAAACCTTTTGTGCCATCATAGTATAATGGTTAGTACACTGGCCTCTCACGCCGGCAATGCGGGTTCGAACCCCGCTGGTGGTACCACAAAACTATTTCATAGGAGGAAAATATGGAAGAACAACCAGATTTGCCTGGAGTTAATTGGGATTATGTGGAAGACCCAGGCCAATTGCTCTTTGACTTTGACTATGAAGAAAATCAAAAAGAAGCAGAATGAAAACTCTGCTTCTTTTTTATATTTTATAACCTCATTTATTAGTCAATGTTCTATTTTATTGATTAAACCTTTTTTTGACAAAATAAAGATTTTTTGAGGATTTTATCTTATTCCTCTGTTTTTTCTTCTATGTCAACCTTAATATGAACGTCTTTAAGTTGTTGTGGGAAGACATTGTTTGGCGCACCCATTAGTGGGTCTTGCGCAGATTTGTTGAGTGGGAATGCAATAACTTCCTTTATACTCTCCTCTCCACAAAGGAACATAAGCAATCTATCAAAGCCAATGGCAGCACCGGCATGAGGTGGAGCACCATACCTAAAGGCATTGTAAAGTGCTGGGAATTTGTTTTCCACCACTTCTCTTGGATAGCCAGCGATACGGAATGCCTCTACCATAATTTCTGGGTTGTGATTTCTCACCGCACCACTTGCCAATTCCACTCCATTTAGCACAAGGTCATATTGATATGCCAATATATCCAGTGGATTTTTATTTTTCAATGATTCCATCTCTCCTTGTGGCATTGAGAATGGGTTGTGAGAAAATTCCACTTTGCCGTCATCACCTTCTTCGTAAAATGGGAAATCTACTACAAAGCATGGTTTGAAACAACTCTTATCTATTAAGTCAAGCTTTTCGCCCAATTCGTTTCTAAGCAAGCCAGCCAGTTTCATGGCTTTTGTTCTCTTTGCGTCTGACACTATAAATATTGTATCCCCTGCAACAAGGTTTAATTTTGCATTCAATTTGCCAAAATCTTCTTCACTAAAATATTTCCCAGCAGGGCCACCGAGAGTCTGACCATCATACTTAAGATAAACAAGTCCACCTGCTCCTTGAAGTTTGAGATAATCTGTAAGCCCGTCAAAAAATCTTCTGCCCTTGTCGTTGGCTTGGGCTTTTATTGCAAACACATTTTTGCCACTTATCACAGAGAATGTGTGATTTTTGAACTCCTCTGTAAAATCAACCAAGACAAGTGGATTTCTAAGGTCAGGTTTGTCAGAGCCATATGTCAACATAGAGTCGCTAAATTTTATCCTTCTAAATGGAGGCTTGTCCACTGAAAGATTGCTGAAATGTGTTAGCGTATTGTATAACACCTTTTCCATAACGTCCAAAACTTCGTCTTGAGTAGCAAAACTGAGTTCGAAGTCCAGTTGATAAAATTCCCCAGGGCTTCTATCTGCTCTGGCATCTTCATCTCTAAAGCATGGAGCAATTTGGAAATATCTTGTAAAGCCACTCAACATCAAAAGTTGTTTGAATTGTTGAGGACTTTGTGGCAAGGCATAGAATTTGCCAGGGTTAAGTCTGCTTGGCACCAGGAAGTCTCTTGCTCCCTCTGGGCTGGACGAAGTGAGGATTGGGGTTTGAATTTCCAAAAATTCCAATTCTCTCATTTGTTCACGCAAATATTCTAGCAGTTGAGCCCTAAGCACAATGTTTTGCATATTTTTTTCGTTTCTTAAATCAAGATATCTATATTTCAATCTTGTATTTTCATTTTGGTCACGAGCCTTCAATATTTCATAAGGCAAAACTTCACTGCAAAGCCCCAAAATTTTGACACTCTTTGCCAAAACTTCAATTTCGCCAGTAGCCATGTCCGAATTTATATTCTTTTCTCCTCTAGAACGCACAATGCCTGTTATTGTAACGGTGCTTTCCCTAGTAAGCCCTGCAACAAGATTTTCATCTTCCACAAAAACCTGAACCACTCCACTTTGGTCACGAATGGTAAGAAAGGTCAATGCTCCCATCTTTCTAATATTATTTACCCAACCAGCCACTCTTACTTCTGCCCCAATATGCTTTGCATTAAGGCTTCCGCACATATGGCTTCTATAAATATTGTTTTTCAAACTTATCATAATTTTCCTCTTTTAGCACAAAAATAATTAACATACAAAGTATACCATGTTGGAATTTTATTGTCTAGATTTTTTTGCAAAAAGCCCAAAAAGATTATAAAAAACCCAAATACATCGCACATTTATTTGTGCAAAGTTACAACAAATTGATAATCTATTGACATTTTTCGAAAAATTATATATAATACAGCCAATAAAACTTGGAGGGATATTATGGGAGAGAAGAAAGAGAAAAGACAAACAAGCAAAATTACAAATAAGGCACTAAAAAGAGTGAAACGTGGGATTTTGACTGCTGGCACTATACTTTTTGTTGGTGGCGCTTTGGTTGGCACTGCATTTTCTAACAACGCAAAATCTATTAAGGAATCGGTTATGGAACATTTCCGCAACAAGCAAAAAACTGCTACAACCATTTCTATTGATGAAGGCGAAAAAACTACTCCTGTTGTTAAAACTCCAGGAATAGATATTAAAGAGGAAATTATCACAATCACTCCTGAAAAAGACTCCAATAGCACTATCCGTCCTACAACAATTAAAAGTCCAGTAAAAGATGACACCTCAAAGAGCCCTGTGGTTGATGCTTTGCAAGGATTTAATCCAAAAAACACTTTGGTTTTGGGTGTAAATTTTCCAACAGTGGACAGTGGACTTAATACAAAAAAGAATTCAAATGCTTTGTCTATAGACGACAAAATTAAGCAAGATTTTGAAGTAACAACATTGCAATCAACCGAAATAAAATCTACAGCAATTCAAAAGAATAAAAGTCTGGCAATCTCCTTTGGTGCAGGCTCTATGATGTATGTTGCAGGAGACAATATCAACCTTGATATTGCTTTAGGTGTTGCATTTAGGACAAAGTTGTCTGATCATTCTGCATTTTTCGCTGATCTCCTTTTAGCGACAGGTTCTTCAATTACTGTCAACGGCAATACAACTCTTTCCGACCTTGTACATAATCCTACTTTTATGGCAAAAGTTGGGGTAACATTCACTTGGGGTGGCGAACCTGTTGTGCAAGTTGCTCCAGATGTTTATGCAGTATTAGGAGCCGTCAAACATAAGACTCCAAGCAAAGACAATGGTGGCAGTTCTTCTGGCGGACAAGATAAGCCATCAGAAGAAGGATCAATTGATTATGACACTACCCTTCCAAACAATGGCAATGATTCATTGGGAACAGATGGAGATAACGTTGTTATAATCAATAACTTTGGTGGCAATGATTCCTTTGGATTTGATTTTGAGCAAAAATTTGAGAAATAATATAATAAAAATTCCTAATAATAAGTTAAACCACACAAACAGTTTTGTTTGTGTGGTTTTTTTATATCATTTATCAATATCATCTATATTATCTATCAATAGTTTTTTCAATATTTTTTGTCAAAATACATTTTTTGCAAAGCCATTTTAGTTTTTGAATTTGTTTTACCCTATTTGAGAAAATTTTTAATTGTTAAACATATTTACCCTATTTGAAAAGGATTTTTTAATCATTGAATTGCTATATTCTGCTTATTACTTAACCTTTTGGATATATAATCAAAGGCAATATCTTCATCTTGTGGATCAAACCAAAAGACGTCTTCAAATCCACGGAAAAAGGTCAGTTGTCTTTTTGCATAACGTCTAGAGTTTTGTTTTATTATTTCCTTAGTTTCTTCAATGCTTTGTTTGCCATCAAAATAGTCAAAGAACTCTTTATATCCAATCGCTTGCATACTTTGACTATTTCTTGTTACCTTTCCGGTGTTGAGAAAATTCTCGATTTCTTTTTCTAGCCCCTGTTCAAACATTCTATCCACTCTCTTGTTTATCCTATCATAAAGGATTTCTCTTGGTGGATTTAGTGCAACAAAAATGCTGTCGTAGATAGGTTTTTGTTGACAAACATTACAAGATTTTGGCTTGCCCGTTATTTCAAATATTTCCAAAGCCCTAACAACTTTTTTGGTGTCATTTATGCTGATTTTTTCGCAAGAAATTGGGTCCACTTGTCGCAACAAGTCAAAAAGATACTCCTTTCCCTTTTCTTGCAAGATTTGATTGTATTTATCCCTTATTTCACTATTTTTGGGCGCATTGGCAAAAGAATATGGATAAAGAAGCCCCCTTATATAAAGCCCCGTTCCGCCAACAACTATTGGCAACTTCCCCCTAGCATAAATATCCTCTACAATCTTTCTGGCAGAGGTTACATATTGTTGAACACTATAACTATCCCCTGCCTCCACAACATCTATCATATGATGTGTTGCCTGTTGAATTTCTTCTTCTGTTGGCTTTGCAGTGCCTATATTTAGGTCTTTGTATATTTGCATACTATCACAAGACACAATTTCGCCATCAAACCGTTTGGCACATTGTATGGCGAATGATGTTTTGCCACTTGCAGTTGCACCACCTATTATTAGAACTTTCACGAAACAACCCTCTTAAACATTTTTTCTATTTCATATTTTGAAAACTTTACATAAACTGGTCTGCCGTGCGGACATTGCAACACTCTGCCCTCTTTGGCAATTTGATTTAATAAAATTTCAATTTCGCCATCACTCAAATTTTGCCCACCCTTAACCGCTGCCTTGCAAGCACAAGTAGCAAAGTGATTTTTGATTTGCTCGTTGGTTGGAGAAACTTTTGTCAAGTTGGCAAGACTTTCTTGCACAAATTCCCCAAGATTGATTCCGTCCAAAAGTGCTGGGATAGAAGAAATTTTGTAAGTTTTGTTGCCAAAATTCTCAATTTCAAATCCAAGAGCGGCAAACACATCAAGATTGTCCTCTACAAGCATACTTTCCTCTTCGTTTGTTTCAAAAACATAAGGGACAATAAGTGCTTGCGAAATCATCTTCTTTTCTTCATACATTGCTGTAAATTTGTCAAACAACACTCTTTCATGCCCTGCGTGTTGGTCAATCATAATAAAATTGTCCCCCACTTCTATCAAAACATAAGTATTAAACAACCTACCAACCAACTTGTAGTTTAGACCGGTATCCATTTCCAGTTGAGAAGTCTTACGCTTTATATTCCAAAAATCACTTTTGTTGTCTATAAATAATGAGTTATTCTCAAAACCTTTTTGTCCTGCCATAGTATTTGATTCTTGAGATGCAATGTCTTCTTGTGTTGTGTTTTCTTCTTGAGTTGTATTGTCTTCTTTTGCTAAATTTTTCTCATTTGTTAAATCATCTTTATTGTTAATATTCCATTGTTCAAAGGAATAACCTTTGCTTTTTGCGGAGTTATCTATGTCATTTTGCTCATTACTATAATGTTCATAATCAGCACTTGCAAGCACTTTTATATCTTTGTTCACATAATTTGGTGCTTGCACATTCATAACACTCAACTCTTCTGTCAACTTCTGCATATCGCCAAAACTAAACCCACCCTTAACCTCTGCCAAATTGATTGTAGCAGGTTGAAATTCGTCATCAAATTTTGCTTGCTTTTTGACCGCAAAAATATCTTCATTTGGCATTTCTGTATTTGTTCCGTCAGAAAAAAATAGTGGAGAATTGCTTTGCCCCAACGTTTGCAAAACAGAACTATATATTAAGTCATAAATCTTTTTTGATTCTCTAAACTTAATTTCCATTTTGCTTGGGTGCACATTTACATCAATTTCATCACAAGGGAGTGTTATGTTGAGCACAAATAGTGGAAATTTGCCTTTCATAAGAAAGTTTTCATAGGCATTGGACACTGCAACAGACACCAAGGAGTTGGCTACATATCTTCCGTTGACAATAAGAGTTTGATAAGTTTTGTTTGCCTTGCAAAATGTTGGCTTGGCAATATATCCAGAAAGTTTGTATGCCCCAGAAAGTGTTTCTATAGGGATAAGATTGTCTGTGGTTTCTCTGCCATAAATTTCAAATATTTTATTCTTCAATCCCAGTCCCGTTCCGCCAAAAACAGTCCTGCCGTCAACAATATATTTTATAGAAACATTTGGATTGGCGAGCATAAGCCTTTGCACGATAGAAGTAATTGAACTTCCCTCTTGCTTGTTAGACTTCAAAAACTTCAATCTTGGTGGAGTGTTGTAAAACAAGTTTTTGACTGCAATCATTGTTCCGTTCCTAGCACCGCACACATCGCAACTTTCAACAACTCCGCCATTTATGCAAATCTTGCCACCAATATCACTATTTTCGGCACGAGAAATCAATTCCACTTGCGCCACAGAGGCAATGCTTGCCAAAGCCTCCCCCCTAAACCCCAAGGTCGCAATGCTATCCAAGTCCTCTGCTTTGGCAATCTTACTTGTTGCGTGTGGCATAAATGCCTTTGGCAAATCGTCAAATTCTATCCCACATCCATCATCGCTTATGCGGATAAGTTTTGTTCCGCCCTCTTCAATCTCTATAGTTATATTAGAAGATTTTGCATCAATGGCATTTTCCACCAATTCCTTAACCACCGAAGATGGCCTTTCCACCACTTCGCCAGCCGAAATCCTATTATACACCCTTGGCTGAAGAACATTTATCCTTGGCATAATTATCTCCTTATTTGTTTACTTTTTTGTTCAAATCGACCACAATCTCAAAGGCTTCCATAGGGCTAAGTTTGTTTAGGTCTATATTCCTTATTTCGTTGATTATGTTGTCCTTATCCCCTTGCGATAGCCCTTCTTCACTCTTATCACTAGACGATTTTATATCAAACTTAACAGAATTTTTTTCTAGTTGAGTAAGTATATTTTTGGCTCGTTTTATTATCTCCTCATAAATTCCTGACAAAGAAGCCACTTCTATCCCAAAACTCTTGTCGGCACTTCCTCGCATAATTTTTCGCAAAAACACCACCGAGCCATTAAATTCCTTTACACTAACTTTATAATTCTTTACCCCTTCCAACTTGTTTTCCAGTGTAGTTATCTCGTGATAATGAGTGGAAAAAAGTGTTTTGCATTTTATTTTGGTGGAGATATACTCTAGCACTGCCCATGCTATACTCATGCCATCATAGGTGGCTGTTCCCCTACCAACTTCATCCAAAATAACAAGACTCTTTGGAGTGGCATTGTTCAATATATTGGCAACTTCCACCATTTCCACCATAAAAGTGCTTTGACCACTGCTAAGGTCATCACTGGCACCGATACGAGTAAAAATTCTGTCGGTTATGGCGATTTCTGCACTGGTTGCCGGCACAAAACTGCCTATATGGGCCATAAGCACTATCAACGCAATCTGCCTCATATACGTGCTTTTGCCCGCCATATTTGGACCTGTTATGATAAGTGTTCTGTTGTCCTTTTCGTCAAGATATGTATCGTTTGGCACAAAAGACTCTCCTTTCATAGTTGACTCTACAATAGGATGTCTGCCATTTTGTATCTTTATATGCTTATATCTCTCGCTTATTTTTGGTCTTACATAATTACACTCGTTTGCAACCTTTGTAAGCGACAAAATTACGTCAATATATGCCACATCACTTGCCACTTGCTGAATATCTTGCACCAATTCTTTAAGTTTTTCTTTTATCTTTTCATAAATACTATTTTCAAGTTTTATTGCCATTTCTTCTGCATTTAGCAATTTGTTTTCTATTTCTTTCAGTTCATCTGTTACAAATCTTTCGTGATTGGAGATTGTTTGTTTTCGTTGATATCTATATGGCACAGAGCCCACCTGCGACATTGGCACCTCTATAAAATATCCAAAAACCCTGCTATATCCTATCCTCAAGCCCTTTATTCCTGTCTCTTCCTTTTCCTTTGCTTCCATATCCGACAGCCATTTTTTTGCCTGTGAGGAAATATGCCTTAGGTCAAACAGTTCCTTGTTAAACTCCTCCCTAATAAATCCGCCACCTGAGGTGAGTGCTGGGGGATTGTCCACAAAAGTTTTGTCCAGCAACTCTGCCAAATTCTTGATAGAAGAAATATCTTCAAACAACCCACCGAAGTTATCCTTGTTCAGTTCTCCTACAAAATTTGCACAATCAACAGCATGAACAAGCGAGTTTTTAAGAGAAATGCAATCCTTTGGCATAATTGTTCCGTAAGAAATTTTGGAGCAAAGCCTTGCTATATCACTTATACCCGAAAGAGAATTTTCCAAATCACTTTGCAAAATTGCATTGTCCACAAGTTCCTCAATGCAATTTAGACGTTTGTTTATCTTTGAAGAATTTTGAAGTGGTTGCAAAATCCACTTTTCCAGTAGCCTTGCCCCCATAGAAGTCTTTGTTCTATTGAGATGCCCCAAGAGAGAGCCTCGCTTTTTGTGGTCTTTGGCATTCTCCACCAGTTCCAAATTCCTGCAAGCATTAAAATCCAAGTGCATATAATCACTGTGTCTTTCTGTTACAATTTTGTTGATGTGATTTAGGCTTCTCATTTGAGTTTCGTTGAGATAGCCAAGCAGAGCCCCTGTGGCACAAATAGCACAATTCAACTTTGCAAAATCATGCCCTGCAATGTTGGTTATATTGAATTGCTTTTTTATCAACTCCTTGGCATTGTTTAGGTCAAATTCAAAGTCCATATGCTTTGAAAATGGGGGCAAAAAGTCGAGATTTCTTATATCCTTGTCGTGAGATAACACAAACATTTGCTCGTTGCAAATTATCTCCGCAGGTCTTATCCTAGATAGCAAATCCATAATTTTCTGCTTGCTATCTTCGGAGTATTCACTTACCCTAAACTCTCCAGTGGATACATCACAATAGGCAACACCTATATTTTCATCTTTTTTGGAAATGGACAATATATAATTGCTTTGACCGTCTTTAAGGCTTTCTGGGTCGATAACTGTGCCTGGGGTTACTACACGAGTGATGCCCCTTTGCACAATTTTGCCCGGGATTGGCTCTGTAAGTTGGTCGCAAATAGCCACTTTATAGCCCTTTTCTAGCAATTTTGCTATGTAAATATCCACCGCATGATATGGCACACCGCACATAGGTGCTCTGTCTTCCAATCCGCAATTCCTGCCAGATAAAACAAGGTCTAGCACCTTGGAGCATATTTTTGCATCTTCAAAAAACATCTCATAAAAGTCGCCCAAACGATAAAACAACAAGCAATCTTGATATTGTTGTTTTGTATCAAAATATTGTTGCATCATTGGAGATAGTTTGCTTCTATCAATAATTTCGTCCATTTCAATTTTCCTTTTCTTTTGCAGGTGTTATCACTGTGCCAAACAGTTCGCCATCAACAATTTTGTCCACTCTTACATTTACTTCTTGGTTTGGCTCCAAATTGTCGCATTTTACCTTGATTGTTTTGCCATTTTCTAGTTTTGTTATCCACAAACCGCACTTTCTTGTTTCCACACAACATTCAAAGGTCTTGCCCACCATTTCTTCCAGTTCTTCTCTTGCGATTTTGTGTTGAATATCAAATAGAGTTGTAATTCTTTTTTGCTTTGTTTTTGCGTCAACTTGATTTTCAAACTTCTCTGCAGGAGTTCCCTTCCTTTTTGAATAAACAAAGCCAAAAACTCCTGTGTATTTGCAAAACTTAACAAGGTCGCATGTCGCCTCAAAATCTTGGTCATTTTCTCCAGGAAACCCCACAATTATATCTGTTGTAAGGCTAACCCCATCAATCTTATTTTTGATTTTTGTTACAAGATTTTTATAATGCTCCAAGGAATAATGCCTATTCATTGCTTTCAAAATTTTGTCGCTTCCACTCTGAACAGGGAGATGTACGCATTTGCTCATCTTCTTTTCTTTTGCAATAAAGTCTATCAATTCGTCACTAAAATCTTTTGGGTGAGAAGTCATAAATTTTATCTTATAATTCCCTTCAATTTTGCACAATCTTTCAAGCAAAGATACAAAGTTTTCTCCACTGCCTAGGTCTTTACCATAGGAATTTACATTTTGTCCCAAAAGAGTTATCGTCTTGTATTTGCCACTGTTTATCAATTCTCTTACTTCTTTTTCTATGTCTTCAGGTTTTCTACTTCTTTCTCTCCCTCTAACATATGGCACAATACAATAAGTGCAAAAATTGTTGCACCCATACATAATATTAACCCAAGCATTGTTTCCACTGGTTCTATATGTAGGGGTGTTTTCCACCACCTTTCCTTCGCTATCCCACACAACAGACTTATATTTTTTCTTGCTAGAGGACGAATATTCTTTTATGTATTCCTCCAGTTCTTCAAGATTGTGAGTGCCTATAACAATGCTCAAAAAAGGAAATCTCTTTTTTAGCAGTTCTGGCATTCCCTTTTGTTGAGTCATACAACCACACACCGCAACGATAAGGTTTGGGTTTGCTTTTTTTAGTGCTTTTGTTTCTCCAATTTTTGCCATTATTTTTAGTTCTGCGGTTTCCCTTATGCAACAAGTATTAAAGACGATTATACTCGCCTCTTCCTTTGTCTTACCTTCCTCATAGCCCAAATCTCTCAACATACCCGCTATCTTTTCAGAATCATGCAAATTCATTTGGCAACCAAATGTTTCTATAAAATACTTCTTATCCATAATGTATTTATTATATTATCTAATCAAATTTTTTTCAAGAGTTTTGAGTGAATTTTCAAAATGAATAGCGTTGATTTTTTATAAATATCAAATAAGGACTTCCCTTTGGGATAAATAATAAAAATTTATAAATAATAATTATATAATGACCAAAAATGCGAAGTTTTTTAGAGTAATATTCTACATAATCCTTGTTGCAAGTTTTGTAGCAATGCTTTTATTTTGTCTATTTTCTATGGGTCTTTTGAGCAACTTTTCCAGTGTGAAGTTTAGCAAGAATAAACTTAGTTACGAAACATCAGTCGTTGCTGTTACTAATGCAAATGGAGAGGAAATCTCTACTCCTACAGGCAACAATACTACAATAACCTACGATCAAGTTCCTAGCCACACAATAAACGCCTTTGTAGCCATAGAGGACAAGGATTTTTTTTCACACAATGGAGTAAATTACAAAAGAATGTTAAAAGCCACCCTAAAAAATCTAAAAACTATGAGTTTTTCGGAGGGGGCGTCAACAATAACTCAACAACTTATCAAAAACACTCATCTAACCAGCGAAAAAACATTAAGGAGAAAATTTGACGAGTTGATACTTGCAAAAGAACTTGAAAAAAATCTTTCCAAGCAAGAAATTTTAAGTGCCTATCTCAATGCAATATACTTTGGCAATGGTGCTTTTGGCATAAACACTGCATCTCAAATATATTTTTCCAAAGAGGCAAAAGACCTAACTCTTGCAGAATCTGCAACCTTGGCTGGCATAATAAAATCACCCAAAAAATATTCGCCAATCACGAACCCTGATGCCTGCATAAAAAGACGAAACCTTGTGCTGAAAGAAATGCTTAAAGATGGCAAAATATCCCAAGAAGAATATGCAAATGCAGTGGATAGCCCACTCAATCTAAACATCAACAAGTATGCCCTAACAAGCAATTCTTATTATCGTGCAACAATAGACGAAGCCTGTGAATTGTTGCACCTTTCAGAAAAAGACTTGCTACTTAAAAACTTAAAAATTGTTACATATCAAAATAGTTCTGTTCAAAAGGCATGTGAAAAAGCCCTAGAAAGCCTTCCAACAGTGGCAAAAACATCAACTGTAGACGGAGTTAACCTTGTAATTGACAATAAAACGGGCGGAATTGTGGCTTTTTGCGCACAAAGCGAACACAACACACTTTCTTTACTTCGACAACCAGGCTCCACCATAAAACCTATTGTTGCCTATGCCCCAGCCATAGAAAAAGATTTAATAAGCCCCGAAACACCAATACTAGACGAACCTATAGACATAGACGGATACAAGCCAAAGAATTATAAAAATAAATATCATGGTTGGGTCAGTGCAAAAAATGCCCTTGCAAACTCTTATAATATCCCTGCAGTAAAACTATTAAATTATGTTGGGGTAGATTATGCAAAGGCATTTGCCCAAAACCTAGGGCTAAAATTGTCCTCTGCCGACAATGGAGGGTCAGTAGCACTGGGGGGATTGCATGATGGAGTAAAGATAAAAGCCCTTGCAAATTGCTATCAGGCTTTTGCCAATGGCGGAAAAAGGATAGAAGCAAGGTTTATAAAAGCAATATATTCTAGTGACGGAAGACTAATTTATCAAAACCCACAAAACGAAACGCAAGTTATGAAGTCTTCCACAGCCTATCTCATCACTGATATGCTAAAACAAACGGTAGAAACGGGCACTGCAAGACGATTGAAACAATCTTATGATATCTGTGCAAAAACTGGCACCGTTGGGCTGAAAAATAGTCCAGAAAACACTGACGCATGGAATATATCCTACACTCCACAAAATACAGTCTGTGTGTGGGTAGGTTCGACATCATCTACCCCACTGCCAAAAAATGTAACTGGCTCCAATGCTCCTAGTGCGATAGCACAACAAATATATTCCAGTTGCAAGTTGGGTTCTGGAAGTTTTGAAGTGCCAGAAAGTTGTGTAAAAATGGAAATAAATTCACAAGAACTTTTGGCAAATAACAAACTAAAACTTGCCAGCGGAAACACTCCCGACCGCTTTAAGAAGTCCGTATATTTTGCCACCAGCAATATCCCACAAGAAGTGTCTGATATGTTCAGCGAAATTTCGCCATTTTCTATCACCGCACAAAAAACGAAAAAAGGTGTAGCAATCAATATTTTTGCAAAAAAATATCTCAACTACACCATTCATAGATTGTGTGAAGATAGTGATGTTGTTGTAGCAACTATCGGCGACAAACAAGGTCATGTGGAGGTGCAAGACACCCTTGTAGAAGACGGCAATCTCTACATTTACTATGCCGTAGCCTCTCTGCCAAACGACAAATCAATCAGTCAAAAAAGCAATCAAGTTAAGGTCTTTATCCCACAAAATGTCTATAAAGCAATACTAAACAACTGGGCATAATACCCAAAGTTTGCCATATTATTGTGCCATAAGCAGTAATATATACAATCTCTATCTACCAATTTTTATTTATTGCAAGACCTAATCTATTTGCAATATTCAATTTATCTATAAAATTTAAGTTCTTTATAAAATTTATGTTATCTGTAAAAATTATATTTTTATAATGTCTATTATTTACAAATTCTAAAGCAAATCTTGGTCTTTTTGAAGCATAAAATCGTCATCTTGGTCGTTGGCATTTTGCAAGACTTCTTTTGTTTGCTCTTCAGTAAGAGTTGTATTATTGTCGTTTTCTGCCACAACATTTTCTGCATCATTAGAAGTTTTATCTTCGTTTGGCAAGGCACTGCCATCTTCTTTATCTTTATTGACAGAGTTCTCCTTGTTGCTCTTTTGAGTTGGCTCTTTATCAAGTTGTGCTTTTTGTTCTTTTTCTTCTTCAGCCTGAGCCTTTTCTTTGCTGTCTGGCAGTTCTTCATCTGGAATAATCTCTGTGCTTCGATAAAGCGAATCGTTGGCTTCTTGTTTTAGGACTTGTATGCGTTCCAAAAGTTCTTCATAATCTGGCAAATCTTCCAAGGCATTTAGATTAAAACGTTTCAAAAATTCGTCTGTTGTTCCAAACAAAAGTGGTTTGCCCACTGCGTCTTTTCTGCCCACAACCTCAACCAATTTGAAATTCATCAAAATTTGCATTGCATAATCACTGCTCGCCCCACCCCTTATTTGCTCTATCTCTAGGCGAGTTACTGGTTGTTTGTAGGCAACTATTGCCAATGTTTCCATCGCTGCTTTGGTCAGAAGTTTTTCTCGTATTGGATTTAGCACAGTAGCAATGTCTTCTGCAATGTCTGGGTTGGAGCATAGTTGCGCATTCCCTCTATATGTAATAAGGTTTATTCCACTGCCTGCAAGGCGTGTTTTTAGTTCCTCCACAGCCTTGTCCACATCGCTTTTCTCCACTTCCAGTTTTTCTGCAATATCCTTTATGGCAACCCCACTGCCAGAAACAAACAAAATCCCTTCCACAACATCAATCAGTTTTGATTTGTCACACAGCATCTTCTTTTTGTGCCTCCTCATCTTCTTTTAGTTCTATATCAATATCGTCATAAGTTGCCTGTTGGCGAACCTTAATCTCTTGCATTTTTAGCAGTTCCAACATTGCCAAAAAGATATTTATCATTTCACTTTTTGTGTAATCTTGACCAAAGAATTCCGAAAACTTCATCTTGTGTCTTTCTTTTAGGCTATTACGTATGGAGATAATCTTTTCTGCAACTGTAAATCTATCCTTTTCAATCTTTTTTGGAACAACCTTTTCTTCTTCCTTCTTTATCCTAGTCATCATCTTTGCAAAGGCATCCAAAAGTCCAGAAAGAGTCATTTCGCCTAGCACATAACGATAGTCATTTACCTTTTCGTCAGGTGCTCTGTAAAATTTGCTTACATCTTCCAGCGGTTTTATCTTTTCCACCGCCTCATGAAACAACTCATATTCCTTAATTCTCAATTTCAGTAGCACTTCTGGATCTTCTTCATCAACAACGTCTTCTTCCTCTCGTGGAAGGAGAGATTTTGATTTTATTTCAATAAGAGTTGCCGCCACCTCAATAAAATCACTTGCTTTTTCAAGGTCCAACTCATCAAGTCCTGCCATATACTCAAGATATTGTTCTGTAAGGTCTGCCAGTTTAACTTCGGAAATCTCTAATTTTGTTTCCTTAATCATATGCCAGAGCAATTCTATAGGGCCATGAAAATTGTCTAGGTCAAACTCTACTCCAGTGTCAAATGATTCTAGTTGGTCGGTTAATTCTTTGTTCTTTTCTATCTTCATAGCACCCCCCTATCCCAAGATCAGCATCCAAAACCATGTGATTGGATAGCCCACATAACTTACAATAATGCTAAATAAGTCTGTAACATGGAACACAACAATAAGAATCAATAAAACAACTCCACCATATCTGTGCATAAAATTGACAAACTTGTTGTTGTATTTTGTTAAAGAAGCCACTGCGTTAAAGCCGTCAAGTGGATAAACAGGTATTAAATTGAACACCATAAACACCAAGTTGGTTTGGAAAATATACAAAAATAAATAAAAGCAAATTTCCCACACAACACTTACACCGATAACTCGTAAAAACAAAATTGCTATTGGATAAGATATAAAAGCCAATATCAAATTTGCAAGCACGCCAGAGATGCTAACAAGAAAAGAATCTTTCTTTACATTTCTAAAATTAAAAGGATTGATAGGCACTGGCTTTGCCCACCCAAAGCCCAAAAACAAAAAGCACAATAGCCCAGCCACATCAAAATGCACAAGAGGGTTGAGTGTAAGTCGCCCCGCAAGTTTTGGGGTGGGATCTCCGCATTTCACCGCAGTAAAGGCATGTGCATATTCGTGCATGCCCAAAGCGATAATAACAGCGACAGAGTAGGTCAAAAATATTATGACCTTGCTCGCAAAAGGCATAGAAGTATATCTAAATAACAAATCTAACAGCATAACTTTTCCCTTAAAAAAATATGATGACCTACAATCAGTCATCATATTATATAATATTTAAGGTGTTAAGGCAACAAATTTGACGGTTGTTTTGCTTACAAAACCTTCCAATATTCAATAACCTTTTGAATTCCGTCAATAATATTGGCTTTGTCCACACTGACAGTTGCTACAAGGTCGCATTCTGCTACAACCACTCCATTTTTGGTTACAAACACAGTTCCCACTTTATCTCCTGCCTTAATAGGAGCAACCACTTCATTTATCTTGGTGTCAATGGTTATTTCGCCAGCATCTTCCCTCTTTTTGCACAACACCACCAGGTCTTCTTGTGGCTTTATTTTTAGCGTTGATTCTTTGCCACCAGAAATTTCTATTTCTTGCACATAACTATCTTTGTCCACCACTCTTTTATTTTCAAAATTTGCAAAGCCATAATTGAGAAGTTTTGATGTTTCTGCAAATCGGCTCTTGCTGTTTTCTGCACCCAATACAACACCCACCAGCCTCATATTACCTCTTTTGGCTGTTGCACTGAGGCAGTAGCCAGCCTCGCTAGTAGAGCCAGTCTTTCCGCCGTCACAACCCTCATAATATCTTATCAATTTGTTGGTGTTTACCAGTTCGCTTTCTCTACCTTTTGGATGAGTAAGCGTGTCCATCCAGATAGTGCTGAATTTGTGATAAATATCATGGGATGAAACTTCTTTCAAAAGGATTGCCGTATCCCTTGCGCACGAAAATTGATTTGGTGCAGGAAGTCCAGTGCAGTTTACATAGTTAGTTCCACTTAGATTTAACTCTTTTGCACGCTTATTCATCAATACAACAAATTCCTCCTCACTGCCTGCTATTTTTTCTGCCAATGCAACACTGGCATCATTGGCGGAACTAACAATAACCGACTTCAGCAAATCCGACACCGAATATTCTCCATTTGTTTCTATAAAAACTTGAGAGCCACCCATACTTGATGCTTGCTCTGACGCAACAACTATGTCATCTAGACTCAAATTGCCCGATTCTATCTCTCTACACACTATGTCAATAGTCATAAGTTTTACTATCGAAGCAACTGGCATCTTCTGCTGGCTATTGCCTTCAATCAGTGTTTCTCCTGTAGAATAATCCATAAGATAATATGCTTTTGCATTAAATTTGCCATTGTCTTCCGCTGGTTTTGCAAACACAGTTGTTTTACCCATACAAAGACATACTACAAACAACAACAAAAAAGCAAGTGATATAATTTTTCTTTTCATAACTATCTCCTTGCTTGTAGTGTTTGCAAAATTGCAAAAAATATTAAAAATATAAAAAGTTATCAAATATTGCTAACAAATCTTTCCAATAATTCCAAATAATAGTCCTTGGCAAGATTTCTGTTGTAAACAATATCCTCGTGCTTAAGCCTGCCCGCAGAATACAAAACTCCGTAGTTTGTAACCAGACCAATTGCAATAACTGGCAGAGAACAGTAGTTGGCACAAATCACTTCGTTTACAACATTAAAACCAGAGAAGTCTGCCCCTATAAGTTTGGCAAATTTACTCTCGCTGAGAGTTTCTACCGTAGGGCCAGAAAACTCTACCAAAACACCCTTTTTTATCTTCAAATTCAGTTCCCTTTTTGCAGTGTTGCATAAGACATTTAGCATATCATTATCATAGCAACTGTCCATATCTACAAACAAACTTCCATATCTATTATAATCACAACCAAACAAAGCATTCCTGCCAGTTAAATTGATATGGTCAGTAACCGCCACCACACTTCCAACATGAATAAATTTGTTCATCGAGCCAACACTGGTTGTAACAACCAATCGCTTTGCCCCCAGTTCCTTCAAAATAAAAATAAAATTGGCAATGTCTTGACTGTTGTATCCATTATTAAAGTGAATTCTCCCCACCGACAGCAAAACCTTTTTGCCTGCAAGAGAGCCATAAACCAATTTGTTTTCTATTATATCTTTCCCAAGCAATTTCATCTCTGGGATATCGGCAAATTTTATTTCACTCTTGTTTTCCAATCTATCAGCAAAGTCCTCAAAATTAGAACCTACAATTAAGGCAACATCAATTTGGTCAATGTTTAATGTATCTTTCAAAAACCTCACTGTTTTGTCCACAAAATGTTCCATACAACTCTCCTTAATAATTTGAGTTTAGCATATTTTTGCAAAAAACTCTACTAAAAAACAAACAAATTGTTAAGGATAAGCAAAATGATTGTCTGGACTATCACAGAGCAAACACAAACCCCTCCAAACCAAAGAGCCAGCCTTAATTCCCCTCCTCTTATTGCAGAATTGCCAAAAATACATAGTTGCTTGTTAAAGTGGCACATTCTAAAGCCAAACACTTGATACATCACCAACCTAAACACACAAGGAACAAGCATGGCAAGCAAACCATACAACAATCCTTTTACTACACCAAGCAAGCAAACAAGCACCGCAATTGTTATGCCAAGGCGAAAACTGAGATAAAGCGACAAGGCGACAACCAAAAACTTGCAACAACGAAGATAAGACATAAAGAATATAAGGGCAAAACAAATTGCAACAAACAAACTCTCCAACAGCAAAAAGCCAATCAGCGACATTTTGTGCAAAAAGAAGCACCTCAATGGAAAACACTGAATGTGAATTATCAAAACCTCTGTAGAAGTTTTCGCAACACAAAAGACTCCTGTTAATATCCCCAAACAAATGACACAACAAATAGAAATAACAAGAGTCTTGTTGACCTTTAAGAAAATCTTTACATTATCCCAAAAATAATACTTGTTCACAATATATATTTATTATGCAAACAACACAATTACAACCTTATTTAGCCATTGGAGACCTTTACATTATTTGTCAAATGCAATGTTTCAAAAAATTCATTATAAGCAAATCGCAAAAATTCTTTGTTAGAAGGCACATAGTCAAATGGAAAATCTTGCGTTTTTGAGGCATAAAGGATAGACTTTCTTATTGCCAATTCTATTGCAGAAGCCGAAAGCCCATATATCTTTTCGATATAGGGATATATATCTTTTCGCAAGTTTACTTGAAAACCACGATGCATCAAATAGTATATCAATGCTTCCATTATAAAGCTAAACCCTCTGTGTCTATAAGACAATCCCCACGAACAGAGTTTTTTGCCGATTATTTTCTTCCACGAATGGCTCAATACTGAATGGCGAAGCAACCTTTCTTCCTCTATTTTTGTAAAAAAATTTTCCAGGTTTTGTGCAAATTGACTATCATATACTATTTTATAATAAGAGTTTAACCTGCTGTTTGGTTTGACAATATAAATTATTCTTTCTATCATCCCTGCCCTAAATAGTTTATTTAACATCAACTTTGGGACATCTCCAAAATCATCAGTTACATCTATCAACACATAACAAGATACCAAATTGGAACTAAAAACCATTTCACCAAAAGAGTCTATATTTTGCACAGCAATGCCCGTAGGCGCCAATGCGTCATGCACCGCCTTTGAAATAGAACTATCACCTGTTTTAGAATAGAAAAACACTGATGAACTTGCCATAGGATGCCTCTTTTGAATGTTTTTGAATAATTTTGAAAAAAATCACCATCAATATAACACATATGTTTTCAAATGTCCAGTATTTTTTTACAAAATTTGGAAATATTTTTAATATTTTTTAATATTTTTGAAAATATAATTCAAAATAAATCATTTTTCGACAGATTGATACATTTATTGACCTAACATCCAATCAATATACACCCCAAAGCCTTTGGTTGGGTCGCTAATAAACACATGGGTAACGGCACCAACAATCTTATTGTTTTGAATAATTGGGCTACCACTCATTCCCTGCACTATCCCCCCTGTGCGAGCAATTAAGTCTGGGTCAGTAACTCGAATAACCATACTCTTGTCGTTGGAGTGATTCTGGAAATTGGTTTTAATTATCTCAATATCAAAACATTCTATCTTTGAGCCATCAATACAACACCTAATTTGTGCCTTGCCTGGCTTTACAGACAACCTTCCACCAATCTCATATTCCTTGCAGGCTTTTATGAGGTTGCTACCAGCACTCACAGTGCCAAAAACCCCATAGTTGTTATTTTTTTCAACCACACCTTGCTCATTTTTGCCTTGCATAAACAAGCCTTTAATTTCCCCGGGAGAACCACTTATTCCTTTGTTTACACCCAGTATGGAGCAGTTGTAAAGTTTACCTTCCTTTAGATCGATTTGCTTTTTTGTATCACTATCGCATATAGGATGCCCCAAAGAACCAAAACGGTTGCCGTCAGTTATATACGTCAAAGTGCCAATTCCCGATGCATCATCTCTCGCCCAAATGCCCAACTTGTAGTTTTCTTCCTTTATATCATAACATGGCTTAACCCTAACATCTATCGTCTTGTTGTTTCTTACCAATTTTACATTAAGGTCTTTGCCTCTGTTTTTTTCTTTGTTAACAATTTTAGAAATATTTGCAACATTTTCCACCGTTTCATTTTCTATCTGCAAAATTGTATCCCCAACCTTAATATCCCCATCCATGCAAATATCCCTTTCGCCATCAGGGGTAGAAACTGGACTGCTCCCTACCACCAAAACGCCATTAGTCTTTAGCACCAAGCCCACCGCAGAACCGCTAACCAGCACCTTATTTTGCTCCAAAAGGTGAACTTTTTGCGTCTTTATGGGTATAAGATTAAACAACTTAAATTCTATTTCAGGTTCAAAATCAATCTTTTTTGTGCCAAGAGAAACATTTGAGTTGTTTTGTTCTCCCTTTATCTTGTTATCATCACCAAAAGTGCTTATCGTTTTGTTTTTAACCCGCGCAGAAACAAATGGTCCAAAAATTTCACCTCTCTCCACTTGCTCTAGTTCGCTGGAAGTAATCAGTCCTCCCTCACAAAAACTAGAAATCTTTGCAAATGGAACATTAAACAAGACAACACTTGCACATACAAGAATGAGCATAATCAACCAAAAAACAAGACAGTTTCTCACTCTCCTTTTTGCACAAGAATTATTCTTCACTGACGATTTTCCTTTTTGTAAAGATGTATCGCACAAATTTTGTTCTTCTGCCATAAATATAGTTTAGATTGTAAACCAAAAAATATGTAACAACTTTGCTTACAAAAAATGGTGAAACAAAAAAAAGCCCCTAAAGGCTTTTCTTTCTGGTGGGCAGGGATGGATTCGAACCATCGAAGGCGAAGCCGACGGATTTACAGTCCGTTGCATTTGACCGCTCTGCAACCTACCCATTTGCCACAGTAACATGGTGGTAATAATGTCCCTTGCGGGACATTATTTGGGTGGATATTACTGCGACTGGAGCTAGTGGTCGGAATCGAACCAACAACCGGCTGATTACAAATCAGCTGCTCTACCATTGAGCCACACTAGCATATAACTCCCACATACCCTACTATGTGGTGCCTTGGGGCGGAATCGAACCACCGACACAGGGATTTTCAGTCCCTTGCTCTACCGACTGAGCTACCAAGGCTTGCGGGTTTACGATTTTGAAATCGTAATGGCGACTCGGAAGAGACTCGAACTCTCGACCTCCGCCGTGACAGGGCGGCGTTCTAACCAACTGAACTACCGAGCCATACATAAGATTTCAAAAACACCGTGCCAAAAGCACAATGGTGGGCCTTCAGGGACTTGAACCCCGGACCGACCGGTTATGAGCCGGTTGCTCTAACCAACTGAGCTAAAGGCCCGCTTAACATTTTGGTCGGGGTGAAGAGACTCGAACTCCCGGCCCCATGGTCCCAAACCACGTGCGCTACCAACTGCGCTACACCCCGAAACCTCAAAATGCTCTTAAATATTACAATAAACTTTCGTTATTGTCAACATTTTTTTTGTATTTTCAAAAACTTTTTTCAACTTTTTTTATTTTTTTTCAAAAACAATGGCTTTTAACCACCTTTCTCATATATTTTCCCTGAAGTTTTTCTTTTTTAGATACAAATATAATATTGTTCCAAAATATATTTTTGTGTGAAAAACTTTTTGAATTGTTGGCAAAATGTAGTTTTCAAGCACTTTTTTTATTTTTATCAAGGCAAAATCTCCCTTATTCCCCATTTTGTGATACTTTTTGCCAATTTTCTCTGCAAAAAATGCGCTAACCTAAAGAAGATTAAAAGGAGAAAAAATTGAACGTTAAATACAGAAACTACAACGGTGTGCTTTTTGTTATGCTAGATGGCGAGTTGGATGAGCATACTGCAAAACAAACCAGCAAAACTCTCGACGACATATTCGCAACTACCATTTCCAAACAAATAATTATTGATTTGTCAGAACTGAAATTTATGGATTCCACTGGCATTGGCGTCCTTATCGGCAGGTATAAAAAAATGAAGGACAAAGGGGTGAGCATTTTTATCTCAAACCCTTCTTATCATGCGGAAAAAATATTCAAACTAACTGGGCTATATGAAATTATGCCAAAAATATCTTAAAGGAGAAAAGTATGAAAGAAGTTAACAAAATGGAACTAAAATTTAGAGCATTATCGCAAAATGAAAGCTTTGCAAGGGCTTCTGTTGCCGGGTTTTGCATGTCGTTAAATCCCACCATGGACGAACTGACAGACATCAAAACAGCAGTATCTGAGGCTGTTACCAACTGCATTGTGCATGCCTATCCCACTTCGCAAAAAGGAGATATAGTCATCACCACCACCATTTATGATGGCAAGGTAAAGATAGAAATACGAGATTTTGGCATAGGTATAAAGGACATAGAACAAGCCAAAAAGCCTTTTTTCACCACAGCAAAGAGTAGCGACCGCAGTGGGATGGGCTTTACGGTTATGGAGAGTTTTATGGACTCGCTTACTGTAAAAAATCAAGAAAAAGGCGTGCTGGTAACTTTGACCAAAACAATCAATTCGTGTGAAGAAAACGTTTTGCAACTGGGGTGAAATATGCTGGACAACGACACCACTCTACATCTTCTCTCCTTGGCAAAAAATGGCGACAATGACGCAAAAAACAGGTTGATTGAAGAAAACTCTCCGCTTGTAAAGTCCATCGTGAGAAGATACAAAAACAAAGGGGTGGAATATGACGACCTTTTTCAACTAGGTTGCTTGGGTTTTGCAAAGGCTATCAACAACTTTGACGTGTCTTTTGGGGTAAAATTTTCCACCTACGCAGTGCCTATGATTGCTGGCGAAATCAAACGATTTTTGCGTGATGATGGCAGTGTAAAGGTCGCACGTTCTACCAAAACATTATACTATTCTATCCAAAAATACCTCGAACAACAAGAGCAACAAGGCTTGCCTACCCCCACCCCACGAGAAATCGCCAAACACTTTGAAATTGACGAAAGCGAACTGATGTTTGTTATGGAGTCTGCAAAAATGCCCCTGTCTATATACGACTCTGTGGGCAAAGACGACTCCTCCTCTATTGTCCTAGACAAACTTTCGCAGGGCGACACCACAGACGAGTTGATAAGCAAAATAACCATCTACGACTTACTCTCTACCCTAGACGAAAAAGATAGGAAACTACTGGTCTTGCGTTATTTTCGTGACAAAACGCAAACAGAAGTAGCAGAAATGCTGGGCGTGTCGCAAGTGCAAATAAGCAGACGAGAAAGCAAACTCCTCTCCCGCCTCAAAAACACCCTGGGCGATATAAATTAACATATCTCCCACTCTATAAATATGCCTACTAAAAAATATTCCCAAATTGCGTAAATCTCTACAAAACAAAATAAATAGCCAAATATCCCTTATATAACTATAAAAAACATACGGAAAGCAATATATCAACTTCTCCGTATGTTTTTGTATTTTATATTTCAAACTAAAAAATTATAACTATAAAAGTCCTTATCATATTTATTTTTTAGTCAATGTAACCTTACTACTTGATGTAGAACATGCCACCGTTGTGCCACTGGTTTCCGTTCCAACGGTGTCATATGGACCAGCTCCTGTTGAGGCATTGTAAAAATTACTTGCTGGCAAAGAAATTGTATAACCACTTTGTAAGTTGTATGGCAATGTTAGTGTTTTAAGTGCAGAACAATCATAAAACATATTGCTAAAATCAGTGCAACCTGCGATATTAATATTCCCCATATCTATGCTAGTCAGTGAGGAACAACCATTGAATATTCTCTGTATCTGTGTAACATTGGTTGTAACGAAATTGGAAAGGTTTACACTAGTTAAAGAAGAACAATGATAAAACATTCTCCTTATATCTGTTACATATTTTGTTATAAATCCTCCAACATCTATCCTAGCAAGCGCAGAACATTCGTAGAACATATTGCTCATATCCGTTACTAGATAAGTATTAAGAAGACTAGTATCTACGTTTGCTAGCAGAGAACTTTCTCTAAACATCCCTTGCATAAGTGTAGTTTTGCTTGTATTGAAATTCCTCAAATCTAGAGTTGTTAAACTTTTTAGACTATAAAAACATTGCTGACAACTTTGAGGGGCAACAATTACATTGGCAGAATAAATAACAATTGTCTGTTTTGTGCTCCCCCAATAGGCCTTAACATCACTTACTCTTGTAGTAGAAGTATACGCTGATGTCGATGTTTCGCTAACAGTCCCCACAGATACATTATTCGAGAGTCCACTTATTTTGGATGAGTCATTTGTAAATATAATTGTTTGTGTTGTATTTTGCAAATCTGTTGAACCTATTCTAGTTTTCCAGTCGCTAGATAAATAGCTAACAGTCCTGGTCAAAGTAACTTTTGTTGCTGTTGTAGAACATTTTACTGTAGTTCCACTGGTTGCAGTTCCCACTGTGCTATAAGGTCCTGCCGAGCCGTTGTAATAGGTGCTATCTGGCAATGCAATGGTATATCCAGAGGTAAGCGTATATGGTATGACGATTAAATCGAGTGATGAACAAGATGCCAGCATACTACCAAATGAAGTGCAGTTGGTCAACTTAAACAAACCTAAATTTAGACTGGTAAGACCAGAACATTTTGCAAACATATATGATACATCCGTAACATTTGTTGTCCTAAAATTGCCAACACCAAGCCCTGTCAGTGAAGAACAATTATAAAACATATATCTCATATCTGTAACATTGCTTGTATCAAAATTTGCAACATTCAGGCTGGTCAATGCAGAACATTTAGAAAACATATAATACATTTCTGTAACATTTTTTGTATTAAAATTGCCTGCGTCTAGACTGGTTAGAGAGGAGCATTCACGGAACATAGATGTCATTGTTGTAACATTGCTTGTATCAAATTTGCTGACATCTAGGCTAGTCAATGCAGAACATTTATAGAACATATATTGCATACTCGTAACCTTGCTTGTATCAAAATTATCAAGTTTTAGTGTTGCAAGGTTTGTAAGATTGTAAAATGCTTGATAACAACTTTGAGGTGCATAAATTATTCTACGAGAATAAATAACAATATTTGCTTTGCTACTTCCCCAGTAGGCTATTACATCATTAACTCCAGAATTGGCAGTATAGGCAGACGTCGTAGTTTCATTAAGAGTTCCCACAGATACACTGTTTGTCAATCCTGATATTTTAGAAGAATCACTTGTAAAAGTAATTGATGTCGTTGTATTTTGTAAATCCGTTGCCCCTATTCTACTCTTCCAATCATTCGACAAGTATCCACATGGATTTTCATAATAATATGCGACAAGAGTATGATTGCCTATTGTTGTGTTTTGGCTTGAAGATTGTATGTAATTTCCCCCTGACGAAATTTTCCAACCAAGAAAGGTATAACCATCCTTTATTGGAGTGGGCAAATCGCCGTAATTATCGCCTAATTTGACGGCTTTAGAGCTGGGAGATACCCCCCCCCCCTGCGAATCAAAAGTAACGGTGTATGAGGGTCTAGAGTAGTTTACAGTGAGGCTCGATGTGGTCTTTTGTTGGGTTGCACCATAGATAAGTGTTGCAAGGATGACCATAGTGGTTATGTATAACACGCATATTGTTATGCGGTTGCATCGTCTATACAGTCTGTTGCACCAGGCGACAAATCTTTCCTTGCGAGTCATATTCTCTCCCCTTTTGATTTATTCATTTATTATTTACATTTTTTTGATATTTTGTCAAGAAAATTGATAAATTTTATAATATTTTAATATCAATTTTTTCGTTTTTCATTTCTATTATATAAAAACATATTATTATACAAAAGTGTGCGCATTTCACACTTCAAGTTCATTAAAAACATATTTATTCGCCACAAATATTTTCTTTTTGAACTAAAAACAAATATGTTTTGTATAAAGATAGATTTTGCATAAAGATTTTATATTATAAATGATTGAATATTAGTTGAACTAACCAGATGTATTTTTGTATTTTTTGCAATTTGTTTTGATAGTTTTTCATTTTTTAGGTAGTTGTTATAAGTTTTTCTAACTTTTCTATAAATTGATATTTTAACTGAAAATAAAAAAAAGACTTACAAAAGTCCTTTTTGGTGGAGATAAGCGGTCTCGAACCGCTGACCTTTTGAATGCCATTCAAACGCTCTACCAACTGAGCTATACCCCCAAGTTTTGATGAGAATATTCAACTATTTGTATTATATCTCATCAAATGATTTTTTGCAAGTTTTTTGTGGGTTATTTTTTCAATATTCACAAAAATACCTTTTGTATTATAACAGATTAAATTATTCTTCTTCGGCTTCTTCTGGAAGATTTACATTGTGATATACATCTTGCACGTCATCAAGGTCTTCCAAAGTGTCCAGCAATTTTTCAAATGTAGGGAATTGACTTTCTGGCAAATCTATGGTTGATTGAGGTATCATGGTCACTTCGGCAGAGATAAAGTTAAGCCCTTGCCCTTCAAGTGCTTCCTTAACCTTTGCAAAATCGCTTGGTGATGTGATAATTTGGAAAACATCTCCGTCATTTATCACGTCTTCTGCTTCTGCTTCTAGGCACATATCAATAAGTTTTTCTTCGTCAATGCCCTTATTTTCCAATATTAACACGCCTTTTGTGTCAAAAAGATAGCCAACACAGCCCACTGCACCCAAACTTCCGCCATGTTTGTCAAAAGCATGCCTTACATCTCCTGCTGTTCTGTTTTTGTTGTCTGTTAGGCACTTAACGATAAGAGCGCTGCCTCCCACGCCATAGCCTTCATAGGTAATTTCTTCATAATTCACATTGCCAAGTTCCCCACTTGCCTTCTTTATGGACCTAGTAATGTTGTCATTTGGCATATTGTTCTGCTTTGCCTTTGCAATAACTGCACGTAGGCTTGCGTTGTTGTTTGGGTCTGCTCCACCCATCTTCACTGCAACGGCAATTTCTCTGCCTATTTTTGTAAAAATCTTACCCCTTGCGGCATCAGCCTTGTTTTTGGTTGCTTGTATATTGTGCCATTTTGAATGTCCTGACATAGTTTATATCTCCTTAAAATAATAATCTTTCATCTCTCCGGCATCTTCTGCCTGTGTGCCACGAGATTCGCAAATAATCACTGGTTCTAACCCCAAATCTTTGATAACTCGTGCCAATGGCGGAAATTCCGGTCCAAAATCTCTATCTTCAAAAGTAAGGTGTTTTATCTCGCCTTTTTGCCCATATTCAATTTTTGAAAAATGTATATGAACTTTTTTAACCTTTTCAAACCCTATTTTTTCTATAAGGTGCTTGAATATCTTTTCATAATCTTCCGCCCTAGTCAATCCGCCATGAGTTAAGGCGTTTATATGCCCAAAATCCAACGTTGGCACAAGGAAATCGGCATAAGTGCAAAGTTCTGCCACTTCTTCATAAGTGCCTAGTTGTTGGCTCTTTCCCATTGTTTCTGGGCAAAGGATAAAGTCAAAATCAAAGTTTTCTGCTTTGATGCGTTCCACCAACTTCTTCATATTTTCATTCATCAGTTTTACTGCTTCGCATCTCGGCAGTCCGCCACAAGTCCCTGGGTGAAATACCAGCCTGTGTGCACCCATAATTTTGAGATATTTTAGGCTTGTTATTATGTAGCCAAAAGATTTTTCTATCATAATTGGGTCTGGGTTGGCAAGGTTGATATAATATGGTGCATGCACAGAGAGTTCTATCCCATTTTCCTTGCATTTTTCTCCCAAACTCTTTGCCATAAATTCACTTAATGCAAATCCTCTAGAAAAAGAATACTCATACGCACTAAGACCTCTATTTTTCAGCCATGCAGGAGCATCAAGACTGCTTTTGAAGCCTTGGTCATAAAACAAATCGCAATTGCCTGATGGTCCAAATTTTATCATCTTTTGTCTCCTTTTTTCAAAAATAAGTTTTTATCTTTAGCCAGCCATCATCTCGAACTTCGCCCAGCCCCACCACTTTGTTGTCCATCCAGACACAAATATCTTCCTTTTGGCTAGTTTTACCAATAAATTTGGCATATTTTATGCCATTTCTCAATTTTGTAAGTTCTTTCTCACTCACATCTACCCTTTGCAAGTCCTCAAGCACTTTTTCCAGTGGAATAATGTGTGTATAAGCCTCACTATAGGTTAGTTTATCAAATTTTACTGCATTCTCCAACAAAAATGGACCACTTTTTGTCCTAACAAGTTTGGTCATTGTTGCTACGGAATTTACTGCGCTTGCAATATCCCTTGCCAGCGAACGTATATATGTCCCTGCCGAGCACAATATTCTAAACCTAAAAACACCCCTTTCTACTTCGTCAAGCACCTCAAAATTGTATATTTCCACTTCGCATGGCAAAAGGCTAACTTCTCCCCCACCACGAACAATATCGCAAGCCCTCTTACCAGCAATTTTTTTGGAAGAAAACTTTGGAGGAAGTTGCTTTATTTTACCCAAAAAGTTTTGTTTTATTGCCTTTTCCAGTTGCTCTCTTGTGGGTATATTTTCACTTGTTTCAACTATTTCGCCTTCAAGGTCCAATGTATCTGTTTGCTTTCCAAATGCAAAGGTTGCAATATATTCCTTTCTTTTTTTTAAGTAAAGGTCAAAGAGTTTGGTCGCCTTGCCAATGCCTAGTGGCAAAACTCCCTCTGCCAGTGGGTCCAGAGTGCCCATATGCCCCACTTTTTTTTCATTTAGCAACTTTTTCACTTTGACCACAACATCACTAGATGATATGCCACGTGGCTTGTCAACAACCAAAACTCCAATCATTCACTTCTCCCAAAATATCCATCAAAATTCCTACAACTTGCACAACAATTCAAAATAAAAAAGTTGCAAAAATCGTAATAAATTCAAAATAGTTAAGCCCAAAAGCAAAAATCACTTGCAAAGATATTTGGAACACTCGTCAAGCAAAGTCTTTTTCATTGCCAAAGGCGAACCAAAGTATTCTCCGCCAGAAGCGTTTTTATGACCTCCGCCACCAAAGTTGCGAGCAATTTTTCCAACATTTATATCCCCTATTGACCTAAATCCAAGGTGAAAATATCCCTTTTCCTTTTCAATAGCCACCACCACTATTTCGCAACCATCTATCCAGTCCAATGTCTTTGGCAAGTTGTTTTTCTCCCAAATATCTTTGTATTTTGTGTATTCTTTGTGTTTTATTGTGGTGAAATATACCTTTCCATCAAAATAACTTTTTGTATTTTTCAAAAAACGTTTTAGAAAAAGTGGATAATCTTTGTCTTTACGCCTAAAACAATTAAAATTGACCTCATCTCTATCTGCACCAAACTGAACCATTTGACTTGCATGAATTAAACTCTGTTCCGCAGTTGGAGATGGAAATAAAAATCTACCTGTGTCTGCTGTTATGCCGGCATACAAGAGAGTTGCCATTTTTGCATCAAATTCCACCCCAAGAAGTGGGATAAGTTCAACAATTATATCACTTGCGCTAGAGCAACTTGGGTCTTGATAGGCACAATCAAAGGTGTATTCTTCCACTTGATGATGGTCTATACACAACCTTTTGCTAGCCTTATCAAAATATGGTTCAAAACTCCCCGTTCTGTATGCCGCACAACCATCAACTAGACAAAAAGTGTCATAGGCTTGTAGTTTGTCTTTGCTATCACAAAGTTGCACACCAAGATATTCCAAATTATCCTTAACCTCGTCCTCACAAAAAATTTCTGCAGTTTTGCCCAATTTTTCCAGAGCAATCTTCAATGCTCCGCATGAACCCAAGGCGTCTTCATCTGGCTCTTGATGACAAAACAATGCAATATTGTTTGCCTTAAGCAGTTCCTGTGCTACTTTGTTTAACTTTTCTTTATCAATAGTCATTTTTACTCCATTTTTGTTCAAAAAAATTTAATGCCAAGAATTATCTTGGCACAAAACTTTAATCACTCAAATTCTCATCTTCTTGATTGCTGTATGTTATGTTTTTTAGTAATTTGTTTATTTTTTCGCTATAGTCTTCGCTGGTGTCTAATACGAAATCAAATGTAGGCATCATTCTAAATTCCAACTTGCCAGCCAGCAATTTCTTTATGTGCCCTTCTGCCCTTTTTAGTGCCGAAAGCACTTCTTGTGGGTTTGTTTCCCCATAAACACTAACAAACACTTTTGCATATTTTAGGTCACTGGAAAGCGAAACCTTTGTAACAGTAACCATATTGTCCAAAATCCTTGGGTCACTTAGGTCGTAAGAAATTATTTCAGATAGTTTTTTCTTTAATTGCGAGTTTCCTCTTTCAATCCTACTGTTCATTTCTCACCTCACGAAAAAATTTGTTCTCTTACGATACACTCAATGATATCCCCTTCTTGCACATCGTTAAAGCCATCAATCTTGATGCCACACTCGTATCCGCTTGCCACTTCTTTTGCGTCATCTTTGCCACGTTTTAATGTGGCAATCTTGCCAGAGAACACTTCCTTGCCTCCTCGAGAAATCTTAACAGAAGAATTTCTAACAATCTTTCCGTCCAAAACATAACTCCCTGCGATAGTTCCCACACTGCTTATCTTGAACAATGCCCTAACTTCTGCATGTCCAACGACTTTCTCTTCAAATTTTGGAGCCATCATAGATTTTGCAAGTTTTTCGATGTCCTCAATAACTTTGTAGATGATGTCATATTGTTTTATTTCCACCTTATTTTGTTTTGCATAAGTAGAAATCTTGCCCAAAACTTTTGTATCAAACGAAATGATTATTGCTCCAGAAACCTTTGCAAGTTGAACATCATTCTCGTTGATATTTCCCACTCCGCAAGAAACAATTTTTACTTCTACTTCTTCGTTTTTGATTTCACCCAAACTTTGCTTTAGCGCCTCTGCCGAACCTTGACTATCTGCCTTGATAAGCAAGTTGAGAGTCTTCATATCTTCCTTGATTGGTGTGGCTAGGAATTCATCCAAACTCTTGCCTGCGCCATGCTCAATCTTTTCTTGAGCCATTTTGATACGGCGTTCTTCAATAACATTTTTACTGAATTTTTCGTCCACTGCCTGAATGCTGTCCCCTGCCTTTGGCACACTATCAAAACCCAAAACAGACACTGGTGTTGATGGACCTGCTTTTTGAACATTCTTTCCTCGACTATCCACCAATGCTCTAACTTTGCCCAGTGCAAACCCAGAAACAATACTGTCGCCAATTTTAAGTGTGCCGTTTTGAACGATAATATTGGCAATAGGTCCTCTATTCTTGTCCAAAGTGGCCTCTATCACTGTCCCCACAGCATTTCTTTCTCTGTTGCACTTAAGTTCCTGCATTTCTGCAACCAGCAATATTGTTTCTAACAACTGGTCTATTCCTTGCCCAGTGACAGACGAAACTGGCACAACGATTGCATCTCCGCCCCAATCTTCTGGCAGGACTTCTTGCTCGGCAAGTTGTTGTTTTATCCTATCTATGTCCACATTTTGTTTGTCAATCTTTGTTATAGCAACAATCATAGGGGCTTTTGCTTCTTTTATGTGTTTGATTGCCTCTATTGTCTGTGGTTTTACGCCATCATCTCCTGCTACAATCAGCACTGCTATATCAGTTATTTCTGTGCCACGTTTACGCATATTGATAAATGCTTCGTGTCCTGGAGTATCAATAAATGTTATATCTTCACCCTTCCAGTTGATTGAATATGCACCAATAGATTGGGTTATGCCACCTGCCTCACTACTTGTAACATGAGTCTTTCTGATATAGTCAAGAAGTGAAGTCTTGCCGTGGTCAACATGGCCTACGATAGTAACAATAGGGGCTCGTTTTTCGGTGTTTGTTCCGTCATCAATGGCGTTTTCTTTCAATTTTTCTTCGTATGTTTTTTCAAGTTTCAATTCAAGAGTAACACCCAATTCGCTTGCCACAAGCTCTGCCGTTGCAAAGTCTATTGAGCTGTTGATTGTGGTCATAATGCCCAAAATCATCAGTTGTTTGATAATTTCAGTTACTGGTTTTCCAATCTTTTCAGACAGCATCTTTACGGTAAGGTTGTTGGTGGTGATAACAGCACTGGTTATAGGTGCACACACCACAGGGGCTACTTCAATTTTTGGCTTTTTAAGTTTAAGTTTTCTAGTAACCATTCTTTCTTCTATGTTGGCTTCTTCAATAAGACCTCTCCTTAGTAGAGATTTCTTGTTGACTCTCTTTTCGGTGTCCACTCTTTCATTAGATTTTTTCTTGTTGCCAAAAGTTCTTTCCTTTGAAGCAAAAGCAGTAGTTGCAGATTCCAGTTGAGCATTCCTTCTTGGGATAATACTTGTTAGCGCCTTGTTTTGAGCACGAACTTGCCCACTTGCCCCCATAGGTTTTGCAAATCGACCTTGACCTTGTCCTTGCCCTTGCGAAGCCCCAAATGGTCTTTGCTGATTGCCCCCAAAAGGTCTATTTTGTTGGAAAGGTCTATTCTTGTCATTGCGCATTGGATAATTGTTGTAAGGTCTAAAGCCATTGTTTGAACCAGTCCTTTGAGGTTGCCCTGATTGTTGTTGAAGATATCTAGGCTTGTTGCCTTGATATCTATCTTGCTGGACAAATCTATTTTGTGCAACAGGTTTTTGAACTTTTGGCTGTTGAACAACAGGCTTAGGTTCTTCCTTTTTCTCCACAACAGGCACTTCAACAGGTTTTTCTTGCACCACGACCTTTTTTTCTTCAACTTTTTGAGCAACCTCTTTTGGTTCTTCCTCAACCTGTTTGTCTGTGGATTGTTCAAAGAGTTCTGCAAAAGATTTTTCGCTGTCTTTGTCTTGTTGAAGTGCAGCCATTCTTTTCTGTGCCTGAGCCCTCAAAGCCTCTGCCCTAGCCTTGCCTTCTTCTTCACGACGAACTGCATTTGCCTTTTCTCGTAGGGCATTAAGCATATTAAGCACTTGCTGTTTGGCATATTTTACTTCACGAAAAAGTGAAGGCACCACACCTTCGTTGCTCAATTTGTTAAGCGATTTTATGTTGTTTATGTTTTGTTGTTTTTCTTCATTGCTCATTAGCTAAAATAAATCTCCCTATCTCTTCATAAATCTCTTGCCCAACATTTTGCTTAAATGCTCTTTGCAAGGCTTTGGACTTTTGCGCCTTCTGCATACAATCTTTGTTTTTGCAAATATATGTTCCTCGACCGTTTGCTTTGAATGTTTGATCCACAAAGATTTCTCCTTCTTTGGTCTTTACAATTCGCAACAGGTCTTTCTTTTCTTTCATTTCCCTACATGCAACACACATTCTCAGTGGCTGTTTTTTTGGCATATCCTACCTCTCACAATTATTCTTCTATCGAATCCGAAATCTCTTCTTTCTTGCTATCTGCTTCGTATCCATTTTCCAGATTAAAAAGCAATTCGCCATCCAGTTGTTTTGCCACTGTTTCATTCTTAACGTCAATCTTCCAGCCAGTAAGTTTTGCTGCCAGTCTAACATTTTGACCTCCACGACCAATAGCCAACGACAACTTGTCATCTGGAACCACTGCTCTTGCATAATTTTGACCTTCCAGTGCATACACAGTTAGCACTTTTGCTGGGCTTAATGCACGAGCAATGTATTCCAATGGATTGTCAGAATATTCCACAATGTCAACCTTTTCGCCATTCATTTCACTAATTATATTGTTTATTCTCAAGCCTTTGTTCCCTACGCAAGCACCCAAAGCGTCAATGTTTGGATTGTGGCAAACAATAGCAACCTTTGACCTAAATCCCGCATCTCTAGCGACACTCTTTATCTCAATATCTCCCGATTTGATTTCTGGCACTTCCAATTCAAACAATTTTTTTACAAAGCCCGGATTACTCCTAGAAACTTGAACAAAGGAAGATTTTGAAAAATCTCTCATATCTCTAATATTCTTTACATAGACCTTAACTCTGTCGCCTATTGCATAGTTTTCGCCAGGGATTTGGTCATGTTCTTGCATAACACATTCCAGCGAACTTCCTGGGATTTCCACATAAACGATGTTATTTTCTATTCTCTTAATAAGCCCAGTCACCAGTTCATTTTGCTTTTCTGAAAGTTCACTTATTGCGTTTTCTTGCTCCACTTCTCTCAGTTTTTGAAGGACCACTTGTTTTGCAATTTGAGCAGCAATTCTTCCAAAATTTTTTGGAGTAACTTCTTGAGAAATCACATCATCCACTTCATAAGATTTCTTTATTGCCCTAGCATCTTCCAAAGATATTTCTTTATCTGGGTCAGTTACTTCCTCTACTACAGTTTTGTAACTATAAACCTTAATCGAATTGTTTTCTGGGTTAAGTTTTACACTTGCAGACATTGCCTCTCCAAAATTCTTCTTGTAAGCAGAAGTCAGCGCTTGTTCTAGTGCATTTACAAAAACTTCCTTATCTACACCCCTTTCTCTTTCCAAATCTTCCAGCGCTACAAAAAAATCTTTATTTATCATTTTTTTCTCCTTAAACCTTTCGTTATACATTATATTTGGCATATTCAAATTGCCATTTCAAAATTGCAAATGAAGTTTGCACTTTGCAACAAGAGCTTTTGGCACTTCTACTTTTTCACCGTTTATATCAAATATCACAGTCTTGCCGTCAAAAGCCTCTATCTTTGCCTCAAACTCTTTTTTCCCACATACACCCTCAAACAACTTTACATCTACCGGCTTGCCAATATTCCAAGCAAAATCTTTGTCGGACTTTATTGGTCTATCCAAGCCAAGAGATGACACATTAAGAATGTATGGAGTGTCGCCAGTTGGGTTAATCTCGTCTAGTATTGGGTCCACCGCCCTATGAACACGTTCACAATCTTCAATGGTTACTACTCCGTCTTTGCGAACGATGAACAAGGTTAAATTCATTCCATTTTGTTTCTTTGCATACTCCACATCGTAGAGTTCACAACCCACATTTGCGACCACTTCACAAAGAGCATTTTGCACTATAGTTGCAATATTTTGCTTCAATCTTTCCCTCCATCTCTAGATAGCAATTAAGAGTGGAAAACCACTCTTAACACTAATCATCTATAAAGCATAATTATTTTAACACATAAAATTATAAATATCAAGCCCCAATATCACTTTTTTTCACAAATTTTCAAGATTTTCGATATAATCTTGTCAAACTTTTTCACAAAACGCACAATCTAAACATCCAATTCAGCCTTTTTCGACAAAATATTTTTACAATTACGTTCAAAGGATATATATTTTATTAAATTTATAATAGTACAATTCGCACTAATTCCACACGAATTTCGCACTAATACAGTTCACACTAATATAACTTCAAAAAGACTTCTGCCGTAGCAATAACATCATTTAATGCCCTATGAGCATCAACTAGGTTGACGTCAAGATATTTTGCCACTGTGCCTAATTTGTAATTCTTTAGCCCTTTCAATTTTTGCTTTGCCATAAGGAATACATCTAGCACTGGGTTGTCAAAAGTAATTTTGCTATTTGTGCCTGCTTTTTGCAAAAATAAATTGTCAAAGGCATTGCTATTGTAACCTACTATGGTGCAGTCCTTGCAGAAAAGATAAAAGTCAGAGATAAGTTGGCTGATATTGTAGCAATGAGCAACCATATCATTGGTTATTCTGTTTACCTTGGTCGCATCAGGAGGAATTGGTCTAGATGGTTTGACAAGTGTCGTCCAAAATTCGCTAAACTCACCATTTTCTATCTTCAACGCACCAATTTCTATTATTTCATCTCTTGCTGGGTCAACACCTGTGGTTTCGAGGTCATAAACAACAAACTTCCCTCTTTCCACTTGTTCTGATAATTTCCTTTCAAAAAACAAACTTGTCTGTCTTTCGCTGGTGTATTTTTGTGGACGAACATATCTATAATCAACTATTTCATCTTGGCTGACAACAGTAACCACTTCATTTTTGTCTGGCAAATCGCAAAGGGAGATTTTTTTTACAACCATATCAAAAGAGCCATTCCATTTCTGAATCTTCCCTTCCACAACAACAGTATTGCCATTGGATAACAAGTGCATTTTGTGATAGGCCTCTTTGCTTGGAAACACAACACAATTCATACTACCTGTTTCATCTTTAAGTTGAAAGGTAAAACGTGGTTTTTCAATGTATTCTTCCTCACCCTGTTCGTTTGGTTTTGATTTTTTTCTTTTGAAAGTTTTTTCTGCAAGAAAACATATCATTCCACCCAAAACACAACTATCATATTCTTTTTTTACAGTGTTTATGTATCTTGGCGAAAGAGATATCTCCTTGCCCACAATCACTTTTTTATTTTTAACAAAATACTTGTCATGACTCTGGGCTACAAGGCTGTCCAAATCACTCTTTAGCCTGATTGCTTGCAATCTGTCAGCCAACATCTGCTCGCTGTCGATCTTCTTTATCACTACTTTGGTTTTTATATCAAATTCGGTGCAAAAATTTTGCTTCAAATCATTTTCCAATCTTCTTGCAATATCGTTTTTTTCAAAATAATCCACCAGCGACTGTTCCATTTTTATAGTTATCTCGACTGGGAACAACAAGGATATTTCATAGTCTTCATCACTCAATGCCTGTGCAACAATGGGATTATTTTTGGACAAAAAATTTTTGGTTTGCTCCAAGATAAGTGGAACTTCTACAAAACTCTTATTTATCCTAACATTTACACTGCAAGGCGCTGTGATGTATTCTCTAACGGCATTTTCAATTTCCTTTTTATCTTCGTCAGTTAGCTCTTTTTCTGATGGATAAATAAATTGTATTAAACAGCAATTTTTTGTTGCATCAAAAAAAACCTGCTTCAGTCTGATAAAACTGAATTTGTTGCAGGTTTTGTTGTTTATAAAATTCAAAAATTCTTGTTTAGTTGCCATATATATATTCTAAAGCACAAAATGCAAGATGTCAACCACGAAAACAAATGCCAGCAAAGCAATAAGCCCAAAGAAATGAATATTTGCTTCAATTTTTCTATTTATTGGCTTGCCTCTAATACCCTCGATAGAAACAAATACCATTCTTGCACCGTCCATTGCTGGTATTGGCAATAGGTTGAACACCGCTAGGTTTACAGATATCAATGGGAACAGCAACAATAGGTTGGCTAGGTTGGTGTGTGCCACTTGTGCCATAGTTACAACTGTTGTTATTGTTCCGCCAAGGTTGGATATGCCTATTTGGAAAGTAATCAGTTGCCACAAAATAATAAGTATCTTCCACACCCATTTGCAACAGAACACCACAGATCCCCACAATGCCTCAAAAAAGCCATATTTGTAGTTTGCTGTGTTTATGCCGATAACTGAAGTTTTTAGTGTCAAAGCACTCAAACTTTCTGGATTTTCACTATCTGGCACAATCAAAAATGTTTTGTTTAATTCTGTTTCTTTTACAAGATATCCATTTGACGTTTCTTCTGCATTGTAGGTGGCTAGGATATTGTTGTCTTTGTCCAATTTCACCAGTTGATATTTGCCAGCAAGTTCAGGTTTATACACAACTGCATAATTGAAGTTTTCTCCATCCAAAGTGTATTTTTTGACATAAGATGAAGATTCTTGTTCACTCTTTACATCGTCCCACAATTTTTTGGAAACAACAAGGTCTTTGTATTCTCCATTTCGTTGCACAGTTATTGTAAACGACTCGTCATAATCATAATTTGCAATAAGAGTGTGGAAGTAGTTGTCATACACAAAGTCCGTCTTTGTGCCATTAACAGCCACAATCCTATCTCCTTCCATCAACCACGACTCCGCCACAATACCTGAAGGCAAGTTGGTCTTTGCAACGACAACATTGTCCGCATAACCAAAGCACATCAAGAAAACAATAGAAACAAGTATTGCTGATAAGAAGTTGAAAAATGCCCCCATAAAAAGCACGATAAGTCTTTTCCAAACAGGTTGAGAATTGAATGAGCCTTCTTTTTCTTCTTCCTCATCTTCCCCTTCAAAGGCACAAAAGCCACCAAGAGGAACCATACGAATTGAAAACTTCGTTCCGTCTTTCATATTCCTTTGAAACAATGCCTTGCCAAAGCCAATAGAAAATTCGTTTATCTTAAATTTCAACAACTTTCCAGCAGTAAAATGCCCAAATTCATGCACCATAATCATAATCATCAGCACAAGAATCGCTAGGGCTATATACAAAACCCAACTAAAAAAACTCATCGTTCTCCCCTTTTTGCGGTATATAACAATTTATTACACATAAAGCACAAAGACAACCATTGTTTCAAATTATATTACATTGCAAAACAATCAAAATATTTATAATATTTTTTATTACAATAATTTACCCAATATTCAAAAATATTACAATTCTGTAATCGTTATTAAAACTTATTACAGAATTCTAATTGACTTCAAGTCATTTTATTTTTTTATTCTTTATATAAAAGCAAATTTCTTAGCCAAACATAAATAGCAAGCAGATAAAGATGTAAGGTGTGGCAAAGATAACACTATCCAATCTATCCAGCACCCCGCCATGACTCCTGAACAAATCGCCAGAATCTTTTTCGCCCGCTTTGCGTTTTACTGCAGATTCGAATATATCTCCCAGTTGAGCGACCACAGAGCCCATAAATCCTACTACAATAAATTCCCACCAAGCAACATGAGCAAAGACAGTTTTGTAGATTGCTCCGCCAATAAAATATACCAACATAGCGCCCAATATCCCACCAAACACTCCAAATATGGCACCAGAAATGGTCTTATGAGGGCTAACTTTTGGGCATAATTTTTTACCCTTTATCCAAGTTCCAAATAGCATGGCAAATGTATCCGACATACAGCATATCGCAAATACGAGAATTATGCCAATCAATCCCATATTTACCCCTTCTGTATTGGCAGAAAATGACACAAATCCTAGGCTTTGGCAATGATTTAGCATAGAAACAAATAGCAACATAACCCCTGGATACAATATTGCAAGCAGTGTATTATTAGATTTGAAAAATGCAAATCTTGTAGTGCTCATTCCCACTGCTTGACGGAATTCGTCTTTGCTTGTATCTTCCTTCAAAACAAAGGCAGAACCCACAAATATAGTGAGATACAACAATCCAACAACAAGCAATTCTATCAACAAAATAGTTATTGCATTTGCCGAGCAAAGATAACCAATCACAGCAGTGATAAATATCAATGCTGTGGCAATTTGTGGCACCCACTTAAAACATGGCATGCCAGATTTTAATTGTAAACGTGCATATTCGGTGGTGGCAATCAGCGCAAAAGTCAATGCAATCAAATCAAATGCATAACTAGAAAAGTAGTCTATCACCAACACTGCACAAAGCACCAACAAGAGCAAGAGCCCAATTTTAACTTTTTCTTTCATTTTTCTTCCCTTCTGTTTTTGTAGTTTGCTGTATTATTGTCCGTTTTTGCCCCTTTGTCAAGTTATTTGTTAGTCAAACAATAATTTTTCAAAAAGTCTTTTATTAAAAATTTTTGCAAAAACTCAAAACTTGTCCATATTTTTAACATATTTTGAACAAAATTTCAAGAGATTTAGCCCTTTATTGCTCCAAAACGCCTATCTCTTTTTTGAAATTCCACAATTGCTTCGTCAAGTTGTCTTTCTCTAAAATCTGGCCAGTATGTCTTTGGAAAATACAATTCCGCATAAGCCATCTGCCACATCATAAAGTTGCTGACACGATTTTCTCCGCTTGTTCTTATCACAAAGTCTGGGTCTGGCAAGTCTGGCTGGTCAAGATAACTAGCAAAAGTTTTCTCGTCCACTTCCTTTATTCCACTTGCAATAATCTTGTTGCAAGCCCTAATAATCTCTGCCCTTCCGCCATAATTTAGAGCAACATTAACCACCATACCAGTGTGGTCTTTTGTTTTTGAAATAAGGTTGGAGATGCCATCAACCAACTTTGGATCCACCTCATTTATCTTGCTATAATCTCCAATAACGCAAAATCTCATATCACTATCTATATAATCTTGCATTTTCTTTTCAAGCAATTCTCTACACAGGCGGAATATTTCAGTTACTTCTTCTTTTGACCTATTCCAATTTTCCGTAGAAAAGGCAAAGAATGACACCACTTTTATCCCCAGTTCATTTGCTCTCCCAACCACTGCACTCAAAGACTCCACCCCAATTTTGTGCCCATAGGTGCGTGGCATACCACGTTTTTTGGCCCATCTACCGTTGCCATCCATAATAAATGCCACGTGTTGTGGCACTCGTGTCATATCAACACAAACTTTTTCTTTCTTGCGAAACATATTTACCCCTTACACTTCCATAATTTCTTTTTCTTTTGTTGTGCAAAGGTTGTCTATCATACCATTGTAAGAGTCCACGATTTTTTGGACTTTTTCGTTGGCAGTTTCCAGTTCGTCCTTTGTGAGTTGTTTGTCTTTTTCCGCTTGCTTAAAAACTTCCAAAATATCCTTTCTAAATGCTCTTACCGAAATTCTTGTTTCTTCGGCAATCTTTCTTACTTCCTTGGCGATTTCCTTTCTTCTTTCTTCTGTAAGACTTGGAAAAACCAATCTTATCAGTCTTCCGTCATCTGTTGGAGTAACCCCAATGTCGCTTGCTAAAATAGCCTTATTTATCTCTTTTACGGTGGATATATCCCAAGGAGAGATTACAATCATTCTTGCCTCTGGCACAGAGATATTGGCCATTTGGCTGATTGGAGTCATAACACCATAATAGTTGGCGCATACCTTATCCAGCATACGAGGGTTTGCCCTGCCAGCACGTATAATGGAATACTCATATTTCATTCTATCAATTCTCTTTGTAAGGTTTTCCTCAAATTCCAAAAAGTTTATATCAAAATCTTCTAACATAAATACCTACCTTTACTTTGATATTATATATCTTACAACAATTTTCAAAAACAATCAATCAAAAAACATACGGAAAACAAATTTTTTTAGGCAAATTTCGCCCTCAACCAACTTTGCCAAATATTGCCATGCAACAATCTATGCTCACTGCACAAAATAACTGTGCAAGGAGGAAAACTATGAACTGTGATATGTTGCTTGGAGTTGTAATTGGAGGGCTTATAGGGGCGACTGTTGTGGCTTTGAACAAGCCAGCACAAAATACAATAAAAAAGACAGCTGAAACCCTAAAGACAGAAGCCCAAAATATTATCGAAAAAGCAAAAAGATAACAGCAAAACTTTTATCTCTTGCATCAAAAAAGACCTAAATAGTTGCGTTTATAAACAAACTATCATATGGTCTTTTTTGTTATGCCTTTACACTTTTGTTTTTATCCTTACTCTCTTGTCTTAATCTTTATCTTTAGACTTTTTTACTCTTCACACTTTATTTATTCTTTACATTTTTATTTTAATCTTTACATTTTATTTTACTCTTTATATTTTCGTTTTAATCTTTACACTTTATAACCCGTTACTAGATACTCAACAATAAAAAAAACTCAAGCACAATTTTGCTTAAGTTTGTTACAGCACCTTTACTATTAGGTTACTTGCCTAGATGCCAAAGTAAATTTTAGCCCATTTGTGTCATTAGAAGTAAAAGAACCTTTAACTCCTTTTGAAATTTCCACAAGCATATATACTTTGTTAGTTGCAGCAGCAGTCCCTGTAGCTCCAATAGTTATAGTTTTACCAGTCAATGCAGACTGTGCAAATCCAGAAGTCTTAATAGCAGTTTTTTTAGCTTCTAGCGTTGTGGCGGATAAAGTTCCAAAATAATATGTCCTAGTAAACCCCGAAACAGTTGATGTATCAGCAAGTGATATGTCCACGTGGTAGGTTGACACAGGGTTTTTGTTTTCAAAAGTAAACTCAAATATTACATAAGTGCTTCCCTTGTATTCATTCAACTCAATGGCAGAAGAACTTGCAGTAAGCGAACCAGTGGTTTCATTTTGTAAATACACAAAATCTACATTGTTAGTAGAAAAAGCGGTAGCAGAGGAATCCTTTTCCCTTTGATATGTTGCACTGACCTTACAAACAACATTGACGTCTGGGGTGTAACCCACATAGAGTTTGGAATTGATACCTTGCTGTGTCGCAGCCAATATATAAAAAACCGCTGCAACAGAACACATTGCAACTAGGCACAAAGAGAATATCAGTTTTACTAACTTTTTTCTGACCATTCCTACCTCTAACCTATGGTTTTTTATACCACAAAAATTATCTCCTCTATCCTAATATTATAAAAAACACACTTCTTTGTCAAGCAACTTTAATATTAAAAAATGGATTTGCATTATATTATGTCTAATAATGTTCGTTTTTTCTACTAAAAACGACATTAAGCATTATATACTAGCATTTATTTTACCCAAAATCAACCAAATAAAACCTTTTCTATGTATTTTGCCAAATGATTTTCTTCAAATCCAAGGGCTTTGCGCACATCTTCTTGCTTTCCGCTTTCGCCAAAAGTCTTCAGTCCAAAAACATATTCTTCCCTTTGGCTGTATTTGTGCCATATATTATCGCTACTTGCTTCTACGCAAATTATTGGCTTGCTACTATCCAAAACTTTATTTTTATAGACTTTACTTTGTTTTTCAAACACTTCAACACAAGGCATAGTTACAATTCTCACCGCGATGCCCTTTTTCTCAAGTAGTTTGCTTGCTTTTTGACACAAACTGACTTCTGTCCCCGTAGAAACCAGTGTTGCTACATAATTTTTATTGTCGCTTATGATATATCCACCACGAAGTGCTTTGACGAAATCATCTTTTACCCCTTCCACTGCACTGCGAGAAATAAGCACTGCACTTGGAGTGGTGCTGGATAGGTGAAGTTGCAAACTTGCTAACAATTCTTCCCTGCCACAAGGACGAAAAACATTTAAGTTTGGCATGGCTCGCAATGTGGCTATTTGCTCCACCGGTTGATGTGTTGGCCCATCTTCTCCAACCAATATGGAGTCGTGCGTAAATACATACAATGCAGGGATATCCATCATTGCACTCAACCTAATTGCTGGAGTCATATAATTGGCAAAAGACATAAATGTAGAACACACTGCCCTTAGGCCACTAAGCACAATGCCATTGCACACAGCCCCCATTGCATGTTCCCTTATTCCCAGCATAATATTTTGCCCCAACCTATCCTCTGGGCAAAATTTACCACTAACCACTATATTTGTCTTGGTTGAAGGCGTCAAGTCTGCACACAAACTGAGCATTGGTACCATTTGATATACTTCATTCAGCACTTTTCCCAGCGCTTTTCTGCCGTCAAACACATCATCTTCATAGTCTTTTAGCAATGTAGACAACTCCACACTTTGATTACTTATCAAATTTTGATATTCCAAAAAGTCTTGTGGAAATTTCCTTTTATATTCGTCAATATTTTGATTGTACTCATTTATTTTGTTTTGCTTGTTAGATAAAAGAACTTTTACTTCTTCCTTTTGTTCGTTATTCAATGTCCAATCTGGCACAAAATATCCAATATTTTTACGCAAAACCTCAATTTGAGATTTATTCAAAGGTTTGCCATGCACACTGGCATCACCTTCCAGTTCACTACCAAAGCCAATCTTTGTCTTCACAACAATTATAGTTGGCTTATCACTTTTTTTGGCTTGTAAAATAGCGTAGTCTATATCCTCCACACTATTTCCGTCTTCCACCTCCAAGACATTCCAACCCATAGCGACAAATTTTTGTTTTACATTTTCTCTATTACTAAACTTCGTAGAACCCTCAATTGTTATGTCGTTTTTGTCATACAAAAGTATTAACCTAGAGAGTTTTTGTGTGCCTGCAAAACTTATTGCCTCTTGTGCCACCCCTTCCATAAGGTCGCCATCTCCCACAAAGCAATATGTGTAGTGGTCTATTGGGCTGAGATTGCCATGCGAAAATTTTGCCCTAAGATATTCTTCCGCAACAGCCATTCCAACAGCCATGCCCACACCTTGTCCCAACGGACCTGTAGTCGCATCAACCCCATAAATATTTACTTCTGGATGTCCCTTGCATTTTGAGCCGAGTTGTCTAAAACTCTGCAAATCTTCCGTCCTTATATCATAACCAAAAAGATTTAGGCAAGCATACAACAAAGCGCTTGCATGCCCAGCCGAGAATACAATTCTATCTCTATTTTGCCAATGTGGATTGTTGCAATCTATCACCGCATTTTTGAAAATAGAAAAAGCGATAGGTGCTCCATCTAAACACACACCTGGATGTCCAGACCCAGCCTTTTCTATCTCCAAACAAGATGTTACTCTCAAATAATTTACCAATGTTTCGTTCATTTTACCCTCGTTTTTTACATTTTTCAACATTTTTCGCCACAATTATCAAAAAATATTTCAATTTACATTTACTTACAAAAGGAAATTGTCCAAATCTCTTTTTACCCTTTTGTAAGCGGTTGTGTAGTCAACAGAGTCAATATCCACCGACATATCACACAATTTCTCTGCATTTGCCGTCCTATCTTCATAGGCAAGCAATGCTATTTTCTTTTCGTCATCAGTTAGTCCCTTGTCTTTGTCCAGCAATCTTTGAAAGGTTGTAGGAGATATTTTTAGAAAAATTGTAGTGCCGTATTTCTTAAACTTATCTGGTGTTTTGCCCTCTGCAAATATAGAATATGGCAAATGAATTATGGAGTTTTCGTAACTAGAAATATCCCCAATAATCTTGGATTTTTGCTTGTTTAGATACTGAATGCCACAGATTTTTTCTATTTCTTCTTCATTCATCAAGTTATATTTCAGTATTTCTACCAAATCTGCAAGATACATATCAAGTTCATTGGCCAGTTTTTTTGCAACCGCCTTTGACATTTTGTCATAAAGCCCAACAAGAACAATATTTGTTTTCAAGTTGTTATCCTCCTTTGTGCTTCAGTATAGTTTAGCACACAAAATTGCAATAAAAAAATGAAATGATTGCATTTTCTATACTTTTTTTCGACATTCTTCGCACAAAGAGTTATGCCACTTCCCTAAAATTTATCATAAAGTTGAATATATATTGCTGGGCATAACCAGACACTTCCCTAAAAATATCCAAAAAATATTTAGATATCTCCTTGTCGTTTCGTGGGGTTGAACAAAAAAGTGAATATGCTTTGCGAATCCAGGTATCCACCGGAAAACTGTCGCTTCTGCCAAAACCAAAAAACAAAATACAATCGGCGACTTTGCCACCTACACCGGGCAAGAGAAGCAATCTTTCTCTTAACTCCTTTGTTGACAACTGAAGCATTTTTGATATATCAAATTCTTCCTGTTGCAAACACTGTATAGTTTTTGTCAAATATTCACTTCTATACCCTGCCCCTGCCTGTGAAAAATCTTCCTTGGTCGCCACACTCAACTGTTCCAATGTGGGAAAAGAATACACTCCGTCTTCAATTTCGCTACCAAACTTTTTGCATATACTGTTTAATATTTTCTTTATTCTGGCAATGTTATTGTTTGCAGAAACAATAAAACTGATAATGGTTTGAAATGCGTCTTGTTTTAGTATGCGGATATTCTCGCCCGCTTGCCAAAACCTGTCGAATTGGGGATAATATTCCTTAATTTTACCCCTAATTTTGCCATAATCTGTATCCAAATCAAAATAGCGCCAAAAATATTCCACATCTTTTGTTTTTATCCTTGTTGTGTTGCCACTGCAAAAAATATGAGCAACTTTGTCCATACTCACGACAACATAACCATAATCTGTCTTATAAAAACTAAATACTTGCCCGCACTCCAATATTTGTTTTATATCAAAGTCGTTTTGGCTTTCTATCTCGATAATATTTTTCTTTCGCAATGCCTTCATAGTAATTTCCTTTTGTAAAAGGATACAACATTATCACTCTTTTTACAACAAAAAATCTGGGAAAAATCTTCCCAAATTTTTCTAACTTTGCTCAAATTTTTTACAAAAAACACTTCAAAATCACTTTACCCAATTTTCAAATTCATTATTGATGGCAAATCAAATTAAATACATGTAGCAATTTGCAAACTAAATCACTACACATATTTTTTATTATTTTTTCCCCTAAATCTTCCAAGATTAACAAACGCAGAACTTATCAACATTTTATAACCAAAAATTTATCTTCAATCTAAATAGAATATTCAACCGTTGTCATTTTACTTTCCAAACTTTTCTGCTGTGGATGTAGCAAAATTTTTGAGCACAGATGACGAAAATTGCGTTACCTTTTTGTCCTTTTCATCACTTTCAAAGGCAGAATAATCTTTCATTTTTTCCAGCAAGTCGCCAAATGAATACCCTTTGTTGCCCCAAAGATAGTTTGCCAGAGAGCCAGGAATGGGATTTACTTCGTTTAGATAAACCGTTTCTGTCTTTTCATCCATCAAAAAGTCCATGCGCACGCATCCCTTCATCTTCACTGCCTCAAACATTTTTTTTGCATAAATTTCAATTCTGTTCAAAATCTTTTTGGACACGCTTGCTGGCACAATTCGTTTTTGCGACTCCATACCCTTTCCGCCACCAAGATATTTATTTTCAAAGGTCAAAAAATCATTGTTTGGCGTAACTTCCTCCACAAGAGAACACTCGCACATATCCCCTGCACCTAGGCAAGCAATGTTAAGTTCTCGAAGATTGCACACCGCCTCCTCGCACAACACCTCTCTATCAAATAAAAATGCAAACGACACCGCACCCTGCAACATTTCTTGGTCTTTGCAAAATGTTATGCCAATGCTACTGCCCAGGTTGTTCGGCTTGACTACAATGGGATAATTTAGCCCCTTCACTCTTTCAAACAATTCTTCGGCGGGAATATTTTTGTCCCTTTCCACCAGCAAAACTCCCTTTGCAACAGGAATTTTTTGCTCTTTTGCCACCAGTTTGGTCAGAAACTTGTTCATACAAACACTGCTGGCATGGCAATCGCAACTGGAATATTTCACCCCACAGCAATCCAAAAGCCCCTGAACACAACCGCTTTCTCCCATTCCGCCATGCAAAGCAAGATAAGCAAAATCTATCTTGCACAGCAACTTTGCCCTTTTTCCCTTTTCCCAAAACAACCTTCCACCCTCGCCCAATATCACTTGTTTTGCCTTGGCAAAATTTCCCCCATCTGCAAAACTTTCAATATCCCAAAACTTCTCGTCAGTCAAAAATCTCCCATCTTTTGCAATATAAATGGGGATAACATTTTCTCTTTCCCTATCCAAATTGGCAAGCACCTGCAAGCCAGTTATCACCGAAATATCATGCTCCACACTCACTCCGCCAAAAAACACCGCAACATTTCTTTTCATACATCACCTATCCTTTTGCTTTATATATGAAAATCCACCCGCAAATGTTTAGCCTTGCTCAAATACCCACAAAATACTCCCAAAAATACAATCAAAAATACAATCAAAAACAATAATCAAAAATACAATGAAAAACACAATCAAAAAAATAATCAAAAAAATAATCAAAAACAATAATCAAAAATAATAATCTAAAATAATAATCAAAAAAAACAAAATCTATATCAATCTCACCTGTCCAACTTACCCCACTAAAAATAATATGTAATAGCAAACAAAAACGAATAATTAAAAATAATAATCAAAATAATAACTCTATAAAATATAATACAAAAAACTCCCCATAAGGAGAGTTTTTGTGTTGCTACATAATATTTATGCTAATTAATATTTTCATTTATTAATATTGTTATCTAATTCAGATTATTATATACAACTCATTAACAATATTTTCATTTTATATCACAAAATGATTTAATGCCATAGTTCTATAAACTGCAATGTAACCTTTTCATTTTCAGTAGAACAAGCTACAGTTGAACCACTGGTTGCTGTTCCTATATATTCATAGGAACCTACTCCATCCTTTGACCAGGTCGTCACTGATAAATCGCTAGCTGGCAACATTATTGACAATCCGCTTTGTAAATTATATGGCAACACAATTGTTTCAAGGCTACAGAATTTCGAAGATGGAATATCAAAAAACATACCACCAAAGTTTGTGCAACTTGCAAGATTAAAGTTGCCAAGATTTAGGCTGGTTAGGGACGAACAACCATAGAACATCCTTGCCATAGTTGTTACCTTGCTAGTATCAAAGTTGCTGACGTCTAGACTGGTTAGGGAGGAGCAACCATTAAACATACCTGACATATCGGTTACCTTGCTTGTATCAAAGTTACTTAAATCTAAATTTGTTAGATTAGATAAACCAAACGAATCAGAATCACTCGCAAATATACCAGTACTATACTTTGGGGCATAAATAGTACCTGAAGAATATATCACTATAGCAGATTTATCACTTCCCCAATAGGCAGTTACATCACTTATTGTATCAGATTCTACATAGTCAGAAATACCTGTTTCGGCATTAGTCCCCACAGACGCACTGTTGGCAAGTCCTGCTATTAGTGATTCATCCTTGGTAAAACTTATGGATCTTATTGATTCAATTTCTTCCATGGAATAGCCTAGATACTGAACCCAAGTTTTTTTGAGATATGCTACTGTTTCAACCACCTCTACATGTTCTGCGGTGGTCATATTAAAGACAAACTTGTTGGTATTGTCGGCTAGGTAACTGGCTACTGTGCCTGGGGTGATTTCGAGGAGCATATATATTCTACCTGTTTCTTGATAGCCTAGGACTAATTTCTTGGAGGAGAGTGCAGAATTGTCTATGCCAGAGTTTTTAATTGTAGTTCTTTTTGCGGAGATATTGGAAGAAGATAGGTCGCCAAAGTAGTATTTTCTTGTCATATTGGTTACAGTGCCGTTGTCGGTTAGGGTGATAGTTAGGTCGTAGTTTTCCATATTATTTTGGTTAGTAAATGTAAACTCAAACACCACATATGTATTGCTATCGTCCAGTTGCAAGGCATTAGTTGTGGCTTCCATTGTTTCATCAGTCATCGTACCACCATATCCAAAACTTAAGTTGCCATTCTTAAATGCTACTGCACTAGCGTCATTGGTCCTTTGATAAGTTGCACTAGTATTACACACTACTTGTGGAGTTGGTGTATATGTAACAAGCAGTCCTGATGTGATATTTACTTGTGTTGCAGCCAATGCCCAAAATATCAGCCCCACAGAGCCAACAAACACCGCACACGCAGTAAATATTAACAGCGTCAACTTTTTCTTCATTTTTCTTCTCTCCTATTGTTGTTTATTTGTTTTTGATATCCAAATTCTATTTCCCATTGTGTTATTTGCATTTTTTGTTGCATTTACTAACAGTATTTTTTGCTATTTTCTTTGTTAGATATTTTTCAAATAAATAGCATACAAGTTCTTATTAGTTGTAGTTTTGATAACACAATTTTTTGTTTTTTCTTTTGAATATCTTCCCTATTATTAGAATTTCAAATATTGAGTGATTTTATGTAAACAAAAA
>JBJETV010000010.1:0-57574 GCA_051883495.1 Christensenellales bacterium | reverse complement strand
CATTGCAAGGAGTTGTTCTACACGCAAGACAGCAAATATGAAATTTGTTTCAAAGCCACCAAACCACTGCCAACCAAGGAAGAATTGAAGAAAATGAAGGAAGAATTTGAACGCAAAAAGCAAATGGAGTTATCCGCCGAAAATTACTCCACCAACAAAGGAGAAAAGAAGTGAAAAATTATTATGTTATCATTGACGCAGACCCGGGCATAGACGACTCGCTGGCTATAATGAATGCCCTAAACAGCGACAAAATAGAAGTAAAACTAATATCCACCGTAGCAGGCAATATGCCGATAGAAGAAACGATGAACAACACTCTAAAACTTGTAGAATTGTTCAAAAAAGATGTTCCAGTGGCCCAAGGTGCAAGCGAACCACTAAAACGCCAACCATGTTATGCAACTTCTGCTCAAGGGAGCAGTGGGCTTGGCGGATACAAAGTGAAAAATGTTCAGCGAAAGCCTTTTGTGCTGAAAAGCCCAGATGCAATACACTACTTTTTGTGCGAAAATATGGCAAAGAATACCACAATTTTGTGTATGGGACCAATGACCAACATTGCCAATCTACTTATCAAATACCCAGAGGCAAGAGAGATGATATCCCGCATTGTGTTTATGGGTGGGAGCAAAGACGAAAACGGCTCTACCGAACCATACAGAGAGTTCAATGTCGCCTTTGACCCAGAGGCAATGAAAGTGGTGCTGGACAGCCAAATCCCACTGGTTATGGTGCCAATGGAATTGGGGCATTTTGCCTATCTCACCCCAGAGGAGCAACAGAAAATGCGTCGTGCCAACTCACTTGGCGAAGTGTTTTACAAAATGTTCACCAAATACAACGACTATCATGTGGGCAAGTTGGGCGCAGCGGTGCATGACAGTTGCAGTGCAATTTACCTAACCAATCCCGAGATATTCCGCACCGAGCCAGCAGAAATTTCGGTGCAATATCACACCGGCAAGGATGGCAACCAGTATGGCTACATAAAATGCGACACTTCGTCCAACAATCCCAACGCAAATGTTTGCGTGGATATGGATGTGGAAACTTTCAAAAAAATTATTTTTGGAAGCCTGTTCAATTACAACTAATAGGAGTAAAAAGTGAAAAAATTAAAATATTTCTTAACATCAATATTACTTGTGTTTGTTTGCCTGTTCGCCTGCGGGTGTGGAGCAACAACCCTTACAACAGAACTCAGTTCCAATGGTCAAATCCGTTGCACACTCACCGTCAGTCTAGATGGACTAGACAACACTCAACGAAAAAACCTTTATGAACTCTTTGTCAAATACGGCGACAGCCTAAACGAAGCCTACAAAACCAACCTTGCTACACTTTATGGCAATATTTATAATTACGCAGAACTTAACCTCGACACCATAGAAAAACAGCAAAAATATGTAAAACTTCAAAACCCAAAATACATCACAGATGATAAGTTTGCTATTGAGCCAGTCAAACAATGGGCTTTGGACAACGATTTTTCTTCATACAACACTTTTAGTATCCAGATGTCATATGCCAGCATATATTCCTATGTTTTGTTTTTCTGTCCGAATGCCTTTGAATACGACTCCGCACAAAACGACATTGTTATCAACAAGCAAGTTTATTCTTCACTGGTGGACACTCCAATCAATGTGACAAATTATTCAAAGCAAGAATCTGCCTTTTGGACTGCATATATAGAAACTTGTGCACCATTCTATTACAATTTAAGTGAGCCATATTTAGTAAGTGGACTTGTATTTTCCAATGGAACTGTTTATCCTGCACAAACAAAGCTGGTAGATGTAGCCTGTGATTTGCTGGGGGTAAACAAGGAACAAGCCAATTATATGTTCAACTTTTCCACTCCATACAAGAGATTGCACACAGACGGCACACAAAAGGCAGACGGCACTTACGAGTGGCAACTGGGTAGCAACATTTCCGGCAAGATAAAGATGTGGCGTATTTCTGCCAACCAATCGGCTTGGTACCTGTTTGCACTTTTGGCAGGGATAATAGTGTTGTGTATAGGTGGTGGTGTGTGCGCAGTGGTGAAATATGTTCGCACCCAAAAGGGAATGACTGCCCTCAAAAATATTCAATCTCTTGAAAACCCTAACAAAAAAACACCAAACCAAACAAGCAATCCAGTTAATCCTGCCCAAAATATCCAAAACAATCCAAATGCAGTAAACAATCCAATTCAAAATATTGCAAAACCAATTCAAAACGCACAAAAACCAGTCCCAAATGCTCCAAAGCCAGAACAAAACTCTGCTAAAAGGGAAAGTTCGTCTGCAAAAGAGCAAAAAAATAGCAAGGACAAAAAATAAGGTTTAGTTTGAACTTTTCAAATTGCAACGAGAAAATCTACTGTTATAAATTTGCTCTTAGATTTAGGAGAAAAGATTTGTAACAAATCTAAAAAACAAGTTAACTCACTGTTTTATATATAATTTTACAGGCAAACTCGCCAATGCAATATTGTAAAAATTAAGGGAATAATAAATGTCAAAAAAACTGGATAAAAACACCGCAAAAGATGTCATGGACGCAAAGACATACATTTATCAAAACGCAAAGCGAATGGGAATAATTGCCCTTGTGTCCTTGCCAATTATTATGTTTATAAATTACATTTTGGCAAACGAAGTGCCCGGATACACTACTGTTATTCAGGTGCTTGCCACTATTGTTATGTTTGGATTTTCGCTGTTTGTGGGGTTTGTAATATTTGCAAAAAGAGATGAAAAGCAAAAGGAAAAAATGTCTAAAGAATCAAATAGGGACCCATTTGCAGATTAACCTCTTGACTACAAACCATTTTTGTTGGATAATATGTATTACTAAAAGGATAAATTATGGACAACGACAAACTCAAAGCAAAAAAACTTGCACGAATATCTCCCAACAGCCTAGAGGCAGAGCAATCTGTTTTGGGGTGTTGTCTTTTGGACGAAGACTCTGCCTTTGCCATTATGTCTAGCCTTTCGCCAGAAGATTTTTACACCGAGGCGCACAAAACTATTTTTGAATGTATGCAAGAGATTTTTAAGCAAAACAAACCAATAGATTATGTTACACTTACAGACGAACTGGAAAGGCGAGGACTGATGGAAAGTGTGGGCGGAATTGATTACATAGCCCTGCTTACAAACATTGTTCCCAGTGCTAGCAACTCCAAACATTATGTGGATATTGTCAAAAGGGATTCGCTACTGCGCAAACTTATCCACGCCAGCCAAGATATAATAGACAAGGCTTATTCGCCAGACGAAAGTGATGTACTTGCCTTTGCGGAAAAAACAGTTTTTGACATTGCCGAAAAGGAAGACACTTCCAATCTAGAGCCAATATCCACAGCGCTGGACAACGTGCTAGCAAAATTTGAAGAAATCGACAAAAACGGTGGACTTACTCGAGGGATTCCAACTGGCTTTGCAGAATTGGATAGAATAACCAACGGACTACAAAAAAGTGATCTTATCCTTATCGCTGCCCGTCCAGGTGTGGGCAAGTCTAGCCTTGCTATGAATCTTGTAAACTATGCCGCCATACAAGGCAAACGCAGTTGTGCAGTGTTTTCACTGGAAATGCCAAAAGAGCAAATTGCCCAAAGGTCGCTTTGCTCTATCAGTGGTGTAAGTATGGAAAAAGCCCTTGGCGGAAAACTTTCTGGCTCCGACTGGAAAGCATTGTGGGAAGGTAACAAAAAGTTGAGTGAAGCGAAGATTTTTATAGATGACTCCTCACTAAACTCTCCAAGCACCATAATAAGCAAATGCAGAAGACTGAAAAGAGAAAAAGGTCTAGACCTTATTATGATAGACTACCTTCAACTGATGTCTTCTAGCAAAAAAGGCAAAGATGTAAACCGCCAACAAGAAATCACCGAACTTACAAGAAACCTAAAGATTGCCGCAAGAGAACTGCAAGTGCCAATACTTCTCTTGTCGCAACTATCTCGTGATGTGGAAAAGAGAGAAGACCACAGGCCAGTGCTTAGCGACCTTAGGGAGTCTGGAGCAATCGAGCAAGACGCAGATATTGTTATATTTATCTACAATCCATCAAACAATGCCGATGTGGAGATAGAAGGTGGGCCAAATATGCGCAAACTTATCTTGGCAAAACACAGAAATGGTGCCCTTGCAGATGTTGATGTAAAATGGGTGCCAGAGATAACATCTTTTGTGGATGTGGGGATAAATGCCAATAGACGTTCTCTTGAGGAAACAGCCCCTCCACCACCAGAGCCACCTGTGCCAGATGATTTGAACTTTTAGAAAAATATCTTAAAAACTCCACTTGCTACGGCAGAAAAAAGACTTAATAAGATATTTAAGCAAAAATTTAACTGATAAATAAAATTATTATTATCAAAAAAAACTCTATAGCAGTTTGTCGTTAATAACAAAGAATAGGGCTAACTGCAGGGTAGGATACAAAACTTTCACAAAAATTTATATAAAAGAAGATAAAAAAAATGAAAAAACTTACAGCAAAACAACTTAGAGAAATGTGGATAGAATTTTATAAGGAACGTGGACATGCCTACATTCCTTCTGCTTCTCTTGTGCCAGAAAACGACCCATCAGTGTTATTCACCACCGCCGGAATGCAACCACTGGTGCCTTATCTTTTGGGCGAAAAACACCCATGTGGCAAAAGATTGGTGGATATACAAAAATGCGTCAGGACAGGCGACATAGACGAAGTGGGCGACAACTACCATTGCACCTTTTTTGAAATGCTTGGCAACTGGAGTTTGGGAGATTATTTCAAAAAAGAAAAAATCGCATGGAGTTATGATTTTTTGACCAATCCAAAATATCTCGCTATACCAAAGGAAGATATTGCAGTTACTGTCTTTGCAGGGGACGAAACTGCACCAATGGACGAAGAAAGTTACAACGCATGGCGTGCTTGTGGTATACCAGAGTCTAAGATTTTCCTTTTGCCAAAGGATCACAACTGGTGGATTTTGGCAAGTGGGGTAGGCCCATGCGGACCAGATAGCGAAATGTATATAGACACAGGCAAACCAAAATGTTGCAAAGACTGCAACCCATCTTGCTCTTGCGGAAAGTATGTGGAAATTGGCAATGACGTGTATATGGAATATGTTATACACGAAAAAGGTGGCAAAATTCATCAAAACAAGCAACGCAATGTAGATACAGGGTTTGGCTTTGACAGACTACTATACATCTCCAACGGACTAGAAAGTGTGTATGACACTGAACTTTTTGCACCAATAATTAAGAAAATTGAAGAAATCAGTGGCAAATACTACCTTCTCAATGAGCCAACCAAAAGAAATATGCGCATAATTGCCGACCATATCAGAGCCAGTGTGTTTATCATTGGCGATGGGGTAGAACCACTGAATGTTGGGCAAGGATATGTGTTAAGACGTTTGTTAAGACGTTCGATAAACTGTGCATCAAGACTGGGTTTTGAAGGAGAAAAACTTTGCGACCTTGTGCCTGTTGTGGTGGATATTTACAAAGATTTTTATCCAGAACTGATTGAAAAAACAGAAGGAATAAAGAACACAATTAAACTGGAGTGCGAAAAATTTTCCAAAACACTTTCCACCGGCATAAAGGAATTTGAAAAAGTCGCAAAATATTGCAAAGATGGTGTGTTAAATGGCAAAACTGCCTTTAGATTGTATGACACCTTTGGCTTCCCACTGGAACTCACCAAGGAGTTGGCAGAAGAAAAGGGCTTGAAAGTGGACGAAGAAGGCTATGGTTTGGCATTCAAAAACCATCAAGAAAAGAGCAAAGCTAACATTGACCAAGTGTTCAAAGGTGGGCTAGCCGACACAGGCGAGCAAACCACCAGACTTCACACCGCCGTTCACCTTTTGGGAGCAGGGCTTAGGGCAATTGTGGACCCAAATATCAACCAAAAAGGTAGCAACATAACTTCCGAACGTCTTCGTTTTGACTTCAATTGCGACCACAAACTGACTGATGAAGAAAAGGATAAACTAGAAAAGTTTGTCAATGACGCAATAGAAAGAGATTTGCCTGTAGTGTGTGAAGAAATGTCTTTGGACGAAGCCAAGGAGCAACACGCAGTGGGTGTGTTTGAAAACAAATATGGCGACAGAGTAAAGGTATATTCCATAGGAGATGTCAGCAAGGAAATTTGTGGTGGGCCACACGCAAAGCACACTGGCGAATTGGGACATTTTAGGATAATAAAAGAAGAATCTTCTTCAGCAGGTGTTCGCAGAATTAAGGCTGTGATAGAGCCAAAAGAATAAAATACAAATGTCAATTTTTGCGCAAAAAAGGAGAAAAAATGAGCAAAAAAGGTAAGTTTTTTATCTATTTATCAGCATTTTTAGTATCAATTTTACTAATAGTTGGGGGTTGTTTTGCCATAATGTTTTTCTCCCCAGGCACAAAAATTTTGGGATATGAATACATAATGCTTTCTAACAAGGACAGCAGGACATTATCCTCTTCCGATTATTATGGGGCAGAGGCAATAAAAATAACTTCTGACATCAGCAAAATTTCCGTCTATCCCAACAAAAATACAGATGAACTGGTTATAAACTACAACAAAGATATATCTGGATATGTAAAATCTGTCAATGCAGAGGCAAGCATTTCATTTAAGATGCAAGACCAAATGTTTGCAACATACAAAGATATAACGGAAGAATATACCACTCTAATTGTCAAGATTTCCGAACCAAAAGGGTGGCTTAGTTATGAAAATTCTAATATCAAGGTGTATCTTCCAGAGAATTTGTTTAATGTGATATATGTTTCTTGTGGCAAGTCCGATATTTCACTTGTCGCCAGTCAAAAATATCAAGACGCAGAAACAAATAGTGAAGTTACAAGGAATATTTCTTGTAAGCATATGTTTTTGCAAAGCGGTGGCGATGGCAATGTTGTTGCATCTCCTACCAGTCAAATAAAAACATACAATCTCCAAACAGAATATGGCAAGGCATCAATCACTGGCACCAAACAACTTTCTGCCGAGCAACTGATATTCTCTACTCACAGCGGAACTTTTGACTTTTCTTGCGGTGGAGAGGGGGAATTGTCCCTTTCCAGAGGGTTTTTTGTAAACGCTAGTGGCAGCCCTACCATCATTTGCCAATCAATCTATTGCGAGTCAGAGATTTCCACTGACGGTGGAGAGATAACTATAGAAAATGTTGGTCAAGAATCTAGCAAAAAAAATATCAAAATTTTTGCCAACAAAGCAAAGATAAATATATCCAATATCAACGGAACAATTTTAAGTGATGGGGGAGATGGTCAAGCCAACAATGTTACTATAAAAATGTTGAAAGGTGATTCCACGCAAATATCTACAATACATTCTGGTGATGGAAATATCACCATCAATTCGTTAGAATCCAAGGTGGCACTCTCATCAACATTGGGCAACATAAATCTTAAAGACGTAGCGTCTAGTGCTAGTGTTTATGCTTATTCCACTTCTGGCAACATAAATGTTAATTATCGTCATAGTTCTACATACAACAATGGCACAAAATTACAAGTTTTCACCAAAACTGGCAATATAAAACTGAACAATATCAGTTGTCAGTTGGAGTTGGAAGTGCTTCAAAATAGCCCAAACAAGAGTTGTGAATTGACATTTACCGCAGTGTGCAACTCTGATGACGGCTCACTGCTCAACAACAAAATAGAAGCCGAGAGCAGAGATATTAAGATAACATTCAAGGGCATAAACGACAGCCTTGCTTGCAGAATGGTATCCAAAAAAGAAGTGTCTTTTGATAGCAGTATCAGCAGTGCTTGCTCAAAAGTAAACACAACATCAGTGCCAGCAGACAGGGACAATTTGCTTTCTCAAACCCAATATTCTGCATACTCCAAGCAATATAGAATATTTTATCAAAATCCAATAATTGCAGAAGAAGAAAGTCAAACAGTGCTTTATCAAAGATTTGGAATATTGCTTATCAATGCTTCTTCTACATCAGTTTATCACTCAATATCCTAAAAAAATATATTTCCCAAACTCCGCTATTTATGCGACTTTTGGGAAATATTTTTTATTATATTGCAAATTATTCATAGTTGTTTATTTTGTTATATTATTTATAATTGTTTATCTTGTTATATTATTTATAGATACTTATCTTGATGTATTATTTAATATTTGAGATTGTTTTATTATTTTTAGTTGTTATTTATTTCAGTTGCAACTAGATTGACATCTTCTCCCAATATATTTTTTGCTACAACATCTCCTGCTTTTATATTTTTTGACAACTTAAGAGTTTTGGTAAAACGCAAACAGTCGTCAACCAACTCTTTTTTTATGGCTTTGTCGGTTTTCAAGCAAACAGTTCCAGTTTTTGTTTTTACAACAGTAGTAACCATTCTCTTTGGGCAGACCAACTCATTTTTGCCATACTCTGCACCTCGTGGACAGCGATTGCCAACGACCATAATATCGTCGCCATTTTTATTCACTTTCAAGTTGCACCCAACAGGGCACATAATGCACACCAAATCCATACTTTCTCCTTTATTCTATCCCAACCTCTATATCATTAGTTAGGTTGTTTTTTGCCAAGACAACAGTTTCCATTTCGGCAGGCAAAATTACCTTCTTTTCAATTTCTCTTACCACTTTGCCATTGCATCTTACAACGATTTTTTTGTCCTTATAAATGTTGTTGCTTCTAAAATTGATATTCAGTACCCCATCGCCTTCATAAAAGACCGTTGGATTGACGTATCCCACACCACCTTTGGCGGTTATTTTGTGTGGATTTTTTGTGTTTAATTCTCCCAAAACATACATCGCACTATTTTTGCCCGCACGCTGTGATTCCTTGGAAACGTTATCCACTATATCATGAACATGCAAACCATTTCCGCAAGAGAAAACTCCAGGGAGATTTGTCTGCAAATATTCGTCCACAAAAGGTCCATTTGTCATAGGATTTAGTTGCACCCCAAGTGCGCATGCTATATCATTTTCTGGCACTAGTCCAATGCTCAAAACGACTGTGTCGCAAGGGACAAATTCCTTTTTGCTTTCGTCAAGAGAAAAGTCCTTGTTTACTGGCGCAACCCAAACACCTTCTACTCTATCTTTTCCCACCACTTCACACACCGTTTTGGATAGGTGTAGAGGGATATTATAATCTTCTAGGCATTGAACGATATTTCTCTTCAACCCAGACGGATAGGGCATAATTTCATATACACCAAGCACTTCTGCCCCCTCATATCTCAGTCGCCTTGCCATAATTAGTCCAATGTCGCCACTGCCCACCACAACTATTTTTCTCCCAATCATCTTGCCATAAATATTTATAAGTCTTTGGGCACTTCCAGCAGAAATTACCCCTGCAGGTCTTGTGCCACAGAGAGATATACTTCCGCTTGGCCTTTCTCTGCAACCAGTTGCAAAAATCACTGATTTTGCCTCAAAAGATATTTCGCCATTTCTGCTTATAGTGCGGATTTCATAAAATATATCTTTGTCATTTTTTTGTAAAATATCCAATACTGTTGTGCCAAGGGAAACTGATATTTTGGTCGCTGGCAACATATCTACAAACTTTTGCGCATACTCTGGACCAGTGAGTTCTTGCTTAAAATAATTTAGCCCAAATCCGTTGTGGATACACTGATTTAGTATGCCCCCCAATCTGCAATCTCTTTCCAAAATGGCGACTTTTAGCCCCATTTTATCTGCCTCTATGGCACTTGCCAGCCCAGCACTGCCACCACCAATTACAACAATGTCAAATTTCTGTCTTTTCATATCTTATCTCACTTTTTATTTTGTTGATAAATTCCGCCATTCTTTATGTCATTTATAACCAGCGAAGTATTGCCACGGAAGATTATTTCACTTTCGTCCACTCCGTAGTATTCTGCCATAATCTTTGCCAACTTGCCATAGCAAAATGAGCCTTGACAATGTCCCATGGTTGTTCGCAATCTTCTCTTTACTCCGTCAGTGGTAAGAGGACTGATTGGTGAAGATTTCAGCACCTCTAGGATTTCTCCTTTTGTTATCCTTTCGCAGTTGCACACTATTTCGCCATAATCTCCATTTTGCTTTATCAACTGGTCGAGTTGAGTGTGATTTAATTCAAAAATCCTACTATAAGGTTTTCTTTTTACTATTTTTTGAACATTTATTTCTTTGTTTTTTACAATTTCAATCTTTTGAAGATATTTCACCACATCATGCGCTAGGGCTGGGGCAGAAGTAAGCCCGGGTGAGCAAATGCCAGCAAGTGTTACAAAGCCAATATTCTTTTGGCTGAAATACATTTCAAAGTCGTGCCCAGTTTTTACTCTAATACCAGCATACAATTTTATTGTTTTGCGGAAATTTATGTTGTTTATCAACTTCAAGGCATTGTTTTTTATAATTGCTAAACTACTGCTAGATACTGATGTATCGCAATTATCTACTGGTATTGCAGTCGGCCCAAAAAACACATTTCCATGCACTGTTGGGCAAGCCAAAATACCCTTGCCATATATTTTGCTGGGCAAAGGGAATATTGGTCTATGCACCAAAGAACCTTCGGAGTTGTCTAGCAGGATATATTCTCCTTTTACAAATTGCAATGGGAATGTTTTTTCGCCAAGTAGTTTGGATATTTCATTTACACCTGCGCCAGCACAGTTTATCACACTGTCGCACACCACAAAATCATTGTCAGACAACACTATATAGCAGTATTTTTTTTGCATATTATCATTTGAGTTGTTCGCTTTTTGTTCACAATCATCTATCACTTTGGATATTTGCCAAAATGATGTATTTTTGGGCAGTTTGTCAATTATCTCTGTAGATATTTTGACAATTCTTTGTGGGTTAAAATTCAACTTTATCTTTCCACCATTCAATGCCCCTTCTTCCACCAAAGACACACAAAAGTGATAAGACGATATGATGCACGCATCTTTTGCATACAATCCCCATTGTATGTTATCTGCAAGATTTGGTTCTAGTGTCAGCAAATTTTTTCTGTCAAGGATAGACATATTTTTTACACCATTTCTATCTCCCCTATCTTTCAGTTCCTGCAGACGAGCAAGGCTGTCGCCATCTCCCACAACCAAACTGCCACAGTTTATCAACTTTTCGCCCAGTCTTTTCGCCACAGACTTATACATTTTTAGCCCCAAAACATTGTATTTTGCCTTCAATGTGTTTGGTTGGCAGTCGTATCCAGCATGCAAAATGCCACTGTTTGCTTTGGTCGCACCCAGCGAAACATCTTCTCCTTTTTCCACAAGAATAGGCTTTTCGCCAAGCAAGGACAATTCATCAAACAAAAATGCCCCTACAATCCCTCCACCAACAATACAAACAGATGTTCTTTGCATAATTTTTTCTCCTTTATATAGGATAAATTTTAATCAAATTTAAGTCAAGCGAATTGCTCGCAAATTATCCACTCCATTCTGTAATTATTCACAAATTATTCACATTTTCACTTCGCCTAATTCAATTTGTATATTTACTTTTTGTTTCAAAACCATTTTGTTATTTTTGCATTAAGTGATAAACTATTGCCATAATAGTTTTTGAATAAGGGGTGAATATGAAATATATTTTGACTATAGATGCAGGCACAACTTCTGTTAGGGCGCTTTTGTTTGATGCCAAAAAGAACACTGTTGCAAAGGTAGAAAAGTTGCATTTTAAGCAATACTTTCCAAAACCTGCATGGGTGGAGCATGACGCAGATGAAATTTGGGAAAAAGTGGTGGAGTGTATCAAAAAAGTGTGCAAAGGAGTGCCAGCCAGCGAAATTTATGGCATAGGCATAACCAACCAAAGAGAAACTGTGGTGTGCTGGGACAAACTCACTGGCGAGCCACTTTATCATGCAATAGTTTGGCAATGCAGAAGGACAGCAAAACAGTGTGAACAACTAAAAAACAGCCCAATGGCAAGTGTTATAAAGCAAAAAACTGGATTATTGCCAGACGCATATTTTTCTGCAACCAAAATAAAATGGCTACTAGAAAATATCCCCTCTATTCAAAAGGCTTGCAAGGAACATAGGCTTTGCGTGGGAACAATAGAAAGTTTCTTGGTGTTCAAACTTACAGAGGGCAGGAGTTTTGTTAGTGATATAACCAACGCATCAAGGACAATGCTTTACAACATACACACATTGGATTGGGACGAGGAACTCATCGACTTTTTCGACGTTCCAAGAGAAATATTGCCAAAAGTGGTGCCAAACGACAAGATTGTGGGCAACACCACACTTTTTGGAGGAGAAATACCAGTTGCTGGGCTTATTGGCGACCAACAGAGTTCACTTTTTGGGCAAGGTTGCTTTGAAAAGGGAATGGCGAAAAACACCTTTGGAACAGGGTGCTTTATGTTGTTTAACACAGGAAAGGAAGCGTTGGAGAGCAAATGCGGATTGCTTACAACAGTGGGCTATAAAATTAAAGGAAAAATGTGCTATGCCCTAGAAGGAAGTGTTTTTAATAGCGGAAGCACAGTAGATTGGGCAATAGAAAACCTAAATATTGCCAAAAACCCACAAGAACTCACCACACTTGCCACCAGCATTGAAGATAATGACGGGGTGTATCTGGTGCCAGCATTCACTGGGCTGGGCACTCCATATTGGGATATGGAAGCAAGGGCAAGCATAAGCGGAATAACTAGAGGAACGGACAAAAGGCACATTGCAAGGAGTGTGTTGGAGTCTATGGCTTACTCCTGCTATGACGTGCTAAACTGCATGGAGCAAGAAACTGGGATAAAAATAAAAGAGTTGCACGTTGACGGCGGTGGCAGTGTCAACCAATTTTTGATGCAATTTGTCTGCGACCTTGTTCAAACCAAAATTGTCCAATCTGCCACAGAAAGTACTTGCATGGGGGCGATGTTTATGACAGGGCTTGCAACAGGAGCATACGAAACTTTGGGACAAATAAAAAACCTTTTGCCATCTCAACAATCTTTCTTGCCAAACAAAACTTTTGAGGAAATAAAACCTCTTGTTGAACAATGGCATAATGCAGTAAAAATGACAATAAATAAATGCTAGAGTGCGCATTATTAGTGTATTTTGGCAAATATAAATATTGTTGCAGGGGATAGTGCAGGGACTATGAATAGAATTGAATTGCTAAAAAAAATTAAGGAGCAACTAGCAGGAACAAATGGATTTGAAATAGGAGATGAAAAGCATATTTTGTGCGAAATTTTGGGGATTTCTCCTGCTAAAATGTTGCTGAAGGATATCTTTACAGACAGTGAAATAAAGCAAGTTGAGGACGTTGTGGAGCAAATGATAAAGGGCAAACCATTGGACAAAATTTTAGGCAAAAAGAATTTTTATGGCAGAGATTTTGTGGTAAATGAAAATGTGCTAACTCCTAGGAAAGAAACGGAAATTTTGGTGGAACAAAGCCTTGAGCAGTTGTCCACAATTTACTCCAAAAATGTGGATAAAATTAGAGTGCTGGACCTTTGTTGTGGCAGTGGTTGTTGTGGATTGACAATAGCAAAAGAGTGGGAGAAAAAAGGAAATGTGGAAGTGGTGCTGTGTGATATTTCACCACAAGCATTGGCTATTGCCACTCAAAATGCAAATAATCTGCAAGCCTTAAATATAAAGGTTGTGTGTGGAGATATGTTTGAACACTTGAAAAGGGAAGAAAAGTTTGATATAATTATTTCCAACCCACCATACATCAAAAGTCAAGATATAAACTCTCTTGACCAACAAGTAAGGGATTTTGACCCAATACTTGCGCTTGATGGGGGTGATGACGGACTTAAATTTTATAGGATTATCTCAAAACAAGCCAAAAATTATCTCAAAAAAGATGGTTGTGTGCTGGTAGAAATTGGCTACGACCAAGGGAAAGATGTGCAGAAAATGTTTGAAGAAAAGGGCTTCAAAACTCATATCATCAAAGATTATTCTGCAAATGATAGAGTGGTGATGGCAAAGTTTAGTGATTAAGTTGGAGAGTGATGTCTGTTAGTTCACATTAAAAAATACACAAAATTACCTTTAATTTCTCCACTTGCGAATAAATGTGGCTACAAAATAGGCAAGTGATAGGAAACAAAGCAGTTATAGAAAACAAAGCGGTTGAAGTATAACGTGGAAAAGGACTAGGCATACGAGAAAAATGGATAGATAAGCAGTAAAAAAAACAAACTAGCAAAAATAATGGAAAGAAATAAACTAGCAAATTTTATAGGGAAAGAAGTATGATAGAAAAACTGGATAGCATAGAGAAAAAATTTGAAGATTTGACCAGCAAAATTGCTGACCCAGCAGTTATTGCGGACAACAGAACATGGCAAAAACTTGCCAAGGAACACAGCGACCTTATGCCTGTGGTGGAAAAATATAGGGAGTTAAAGAAAATTGCTCATAACATAGAAGATGCAGAGCAACTTTTGAAGACAGAAAAAGACCAAGACCTAAGAGAACTGGCAGAAGAAGAAATAAAAACTAACAAAGAACAAAAAGATATTTGCGAGCAAGAACTAAAAATTTTGCTTTTACCAAAAGATGAAAATGATGACAAAAATGTTATCATGGAAATTCGTGCAGGGGCAGGTGGAGATGAGGCAAGTCTTTTTGCTGGTGAACTGGTGAGAATGTATCTTATGTATGCCGAAAAACACAGATTTAAGGTGGAAATGCTTTCCACAAATGAAATAGAGTTGGGGGGTATAAAGGAAGCGGTGTTTCAAATTTCAGGCAAAGGTGCATACAGCAAGTTGAAGTTTGAAAGTGGTGTGCATAGGGTTCAAAGAGTGCCAGAAACCGAAAGCCAAGGAAGGATACACACCTCCACAGTAACAGTGGCAGTGTTGCCAGAATTGGAAGAAGTGGAGTTTGAAATCGCCGACAAAGACCTAAGGATAGACACTTATAGAAGCAGTGGTGCTGGTGGTCAGCACGTAAATAAGACGGACAGCGCTATACGTATGACTCACTTGCCAACAGGTATTGTGGTTACTTGCCAAGACGAAAGGAGCCAGATAAAGAACAGAGAAAAAGCAATGATGATTTTGAAGGCAAAATTATATGACTATTATCAAGGGCAAAAAAACAAGGAATATGCCGACAATCGTAGATCGCAAGTGGGCACTGGAGATAGAAGTGAAAGAATAAGAACATACAACTTTCCTCAAGGGCGAATAACTGACCACCGAATAGGCTACACTGCATACAACCTTTTGGATTTTATGAATGGCGACATAGACGAACTGCTAACCGAACTTCAACTAGAAGACCAAAAGCGAAAACTCGAAACCTTGGACGAGTGAAAAGAAAGAAAAGCGACCGAAACCTATGAATCTTGAATAAAAAGACTAGGGATTTTGAACAAAAAAATAGCAACTTTGGATAAATAAGAAGTAAAGATTTTGGACGAATAGAAAAATTTTGATAACATTGGTGGATATAGTCATTTTAGTTGCAAAACTACATTTGGGTAAAAACGGAGGGAAAAATGGCAGAAGAAACAGATAAAATTTTGCAAGATGAAAAAAAAGATGAGCAAAATGAATATTCTAGGCAAAATGGCGAAAATTTAACCAACAAGCAAGCCATCGAGAGTTGCAAACACGAGCAGAATAGGGATATCATTGACAACTGCAGATTGGGCAGTTATGACCGCTTTGGCAACTATATCATTGTGCCTGCCATAAGGGAAGAATTACTCTCTATGCCAAAGATTATTTATGCCCAGCAAAAGCAAAAAGAAAAACTAATTTTTGACATAAAAAGTCTTATCCCACTGTTTGGAGATATCTTTTTCAAACTAGTTGTAACCAAAGAAGAAGTAACGTTTTTTTTGGTGGAAACAGTGCGTAGAGAGGCAGGCGATTATGTAGAAGTGTATGAAGAAGTATTGGACAATTCTTCTTTGGCTAAAGACGAAGAAGTCCCCCTATCTCTTATCTTCCGCAACTACAATATCTACAAAGAAGATGACGAAGATTATGGCAAAAGAATGTTTTCTGCATTCGACTTTATGAATATTTTGACAAGAAAGATTTATCTCTCTCTCCTTTCAAAAGAACTGCTAGACATTGGCGATTTTGACGACAAAAAAGCTTTTGACGAGATGATTGAAATATTGAAAAACAGCGGAGAGTATGGCGAGAGAGTGCTGGATGTTTTTGCAGAAAGACTAAAGGACAGACCAGAGATTTATGACTTGTCTTCTTCCAAAAAATACAATAAAGCAGTGCTAGAAATTTTGCTCTCGGCTATAGACATAGCAACCACCCAAGCCGACAAAGACAATTTTGAAATAAGAGAAATTTATTTTAGATTGCTTGGTGTGAGGAATAGAAACATAGAACAGTATTTGCGAGAAGCCAATCAAAATATTGACGAAGAGTATATAACAAAAATTGTTAAACGAGCCACCAAACATTTCTTGCAAGATGATGACGAGGAGCAAGAAGATAAAATATTGCTAGATTTTATGGACAAAATTTCCCCACTTCGAAGCAGAAAAGACAAACGCAAACTGGACAAGCCTATACTAAAACAAGGGTTGGAAGAAAGAAAAGAAGCAGAACGATTGGCGAAACTTGCATTGGAAGAAAAACCTGCCAATAAGGAAGAAGCGATTAAGCAAGTTCTGACTGCCAAAAAAGATGAAAAGAAACCAACTTCAACCCCTGCTGGCAAAAAACTTAAACCAGCCAAAAAGGTGGCAAAGAAAAAATCTGCCAAGAAAAAGCCAGCCAAGAAAAAATCTGCAAAAAAGGCAAAAGCAAAAGTTAAAGCCAAAAAACCTGTAAAGAAACCTGCAGATGTAAAAAAAGCAAGTGCTAAAAATGGCAAAAAGATGACTGCCAAGAAAAAGCCAGCCAAGAAAAAATCTGCAAAGAAAGATGATAAGAAAAAAGAATATGAAGTGTCATTTACAAGCAGTTTTTTGGAGAAATATCGTTCGCTGGCAATGGGTGGAGAGGAGACAAAATCAAAGGAAATCTCCACACCAACTACCAGAGGGCAAGAGATTGTAAAAAAGATAAAATCAGAGCAAAAACCTAAAATTCAAAACCAAGCCAAAGAAGACAAAAATCCATCAGAAAACTTTTTCAAGGGAGTTCAGATAGAGAAAAAAGTTGAAATCAAAAATGAAAAAATCTTGGCAAGTGGAATGGTTGACGATTTGTTTGAAGAACAAAATTCAGCAAAGAAAAATGTCGAGCAGATTGCAAACAAAGAACAATCGAAACAGGTTAAGCAGAACAATAAACAAGAAGCAAAGCAAAATGCTTCGCCAAACGGAGCACAATTGAGAGGACAAAACTCCGATTTCAACGATATAAAAAATCAATTTTTCAAAGCACGACAGCAGGCAGTAAGCACTCATTCTATCGAACAAACTATTATCGTCAAGCAGGTTGATACTAATCCAAAAAATGCAAATTCGCTGGCAAATTTTCAAACACATTCGGCTATCAATCAACACGAATCAAACAGTTCAAGTCAGCAACCTGAAACAGAGCTATCTTCATCTCATCTAGGCGAGGAAATACCAATGGAAATGCAAGGAGAACAATCACACAACACTGCACGCGAATTTTTCCATTAAAATAGCATAATTTTGAAAGAAAATTATTGACAACAGTTGATTTTTGTGATAAAGTCTATTAACACTCACTTTTGGGTGTTAATTTTTTGGTGAAAGGACAAAGATTATGAGAGACAGAGTTACACTTGCTTGCACAGAATGTAAACAAAGAAATTATGACACATATAAGAACAAAAAGAATAATCCAGACAGGATTGAAATGAGCAAGTATTGCAAATTTTGCAAAAAACACACAACTCACAAAGAAACAAAATAATTTGTGACTTTTTTTGGCATTGATGCAGAATAAAGGAGTTTGATATGGCAAAAAGCAAGGCTGTGGAGGAAGAAGTTGTAGAAACCACTGTGGGAAAATCCAACCCTCCAAAAGACGACAAACAGAAGAAGACTGAAAAGAAAAAAGACAAAAAACCTGCAAAAGAAAAACGCAGTTTTTTCAGAAAAATTAGAGAATCTTGGAGTGAACTTAAAAAAGTTTCTTGGCCAACCTTTGCCAATGTGGTAAAGAAAACCGGAGTTGTTATACTTGTGGTTTTTCTGTTTACATTGGTGCTTTTTGGCATTGACTTTGGGCTCGGCTGGATTTACAAATTGTTTTTGAACTAATCATAAAGGTATGGAGAAGTTATGGAAAAGTTAGACGCAAAGGATTTGGAAGCAAAATGGTATGTTTTGCACACCTACTCAGGCTATGAGCAAGTGGCAAAGACCAACCTAGAAATGGTTATCAAAAAATATCATTTGGAAGACAGAATTTTTGACATTGTTATCCCAATGGAAGAGGTTGTGGAAGAAAAAAATGGCAAGAAAAAACTTGTTAGCAAAAAACTTTTGCCAAGTTATATCTTGGTTAAGATTAAGTATGGCGATGACTTGTGGCACAATATCACAAGGACGCATGGCATAACAGGGTTTGCTGGGCCAAAGGGAAGACCATTGCCTTTGACAGAGGAAGAAATTAGAAAACTTCACCTAGAAAAAGTCGTAGTAAACATCGACCTTGCTCCAAACGACAAGGTAGAAGTTATCGATGGACCACTCAACAGTTTTGTTGGCACAGTGCTATCTGTAGATGAAAGCACCCAAAAGTGCAAAGTAAATGTGGAAATGTTTGGCAGGGAAACACCTGTAGAACTCAGTTTCTCTCAGTTGAGAAAATTATAATTTGTTAATAAACCAAAGTCTTTTGCTGGAAGATTTGGGTTATTAAAGCAAATGTCTATGTTATTCATTTGCTATATATGTGGGAGAATGTAAATCTTTTATACATTCGCAACAACCACTTATGCCAAGGGAGGAAATTATGGCAGAAAAGAAAGTTAAGGCAATAGTAAAACTTCAGTTGCCTGCTGCAAAAGCAACACCAGGACCACCAGTTGGTTCTACACTTGGACCTCACGGAATAAATCTTGCTGGATTTACAAAAGAATTCAACGACAAAACAGCTGACAAAGCTGGCTTCATTATTCCAGTGGTGGTTACTATTTATGAAGACAGAACATTCACTTTCGTTCTCAAAACTCCACCAGCAGCAGTTTTGATTAAGAAAGCATGCGGAATAGACAAGGCAAGCGCTGTTCCAAACAAAACAAAAGTCGCAAAAATTACAAAAGCTCAAATCAAAGAAATCGCAGAAACAAAGATGCCAGACCTCAATGCCTCTTCTATCGAGAGTGCAATGAGCATGATTGCTGGTGCTGCAAGAAGCATGGGCGTAGAAGTAGTGGACTAAGGGGGAAGACGGAATGAATACAGGAAAAAGATTTAAGGAAGTTTGCGCCCTTGTCGACAAGAGCAAAGTCTATGAACCAAAAGAAGCATTGGAACTTGCAATAAAGACAGCCAATGCAAAATTTGACGAAAGCATCGAACTTCACATCAAACTTGGTGTTGATGGCAGAAGCGCAGACCAACAAGTTAGAGGCACAGTGGTGCTTCCAGCCGGAACAGGCAAGACCAAAAAGGTTCTTGTTATTGCAAAAGGCGACAAAGCGGACGAAGCACTAAAGAATGGTGCAGATATCGTAGGCGGAGATGAAATAATCTCCAAAATCCAAGGTGGCTGGCTAGATTTTGACGTGTGCATCACAACCCCAGACATGATGGGATTTGTAGGTCGTGTGGCAAAAATTCTTGGACCAAAAGGACTTATGCCAAACCCAAAAAGTGGCACTGTTACTACAGATGTCAAGAAAGCCATCAACGATGTCAAAGCTGGTAAAGTTGAATACAGACTTGACAAGGCAAACATTGTCCACGTCGCAATAGGCAAGGCAAGTTTTGGTTTGGACAAATTGTATGAAAACTTTGATGCTCTTATGAGTGCCATTGTCAAGGCAAAACCTGCAGCAAGCAAGGGAACATATCTCAAGAGTATTACACTTGCTTCTACAATGGGCCCAGGAATCAAAACAACATACAAAATGTAATTGGCTATGACTATTTAGCAAAATGTTCTAAAAATCATCTATTCTTATGAATGGGTGATTTTTTTATGTTCAATATAAGCAGGTGTTTTTTATTTCTAAAACAAATATTTTTTTCTAACACGAGTGGATAATTTTTATATTTAATATGAATTGGTAATTTTTAGTTCTAATACGAATGGGTAATTTTTATTTCTAAAGCGATAATGTGCTAGAATTTAGTATAATAAAATGAATGGAGAATATTTAATAAAGCAATCACCGCATACTTTAATATAATTCTTTAATAAAGTTCTTTAACAAAAGCAATTTAATATAATTTCTTAAAAAAAATTTCTTAATGAAAAAAGATATATATAATTGATAAATTCAAAAAAAAGTGGCACTAAATTTTGATTTTGCCAGTTTCTTACCTTACAATAAATATGTGAGAAGGTATTTTTACCTTTCATATAACGGCTGAACAATTTTTGTTCAACGGCAAACATTTCAAACTAGCATTGGGTTTTCTGTGGGGGAAGACTCAATGTTTTTGTTTGAAAAGTAAAAGGAGAAAAAATGGATAAAATCAAATATTTAACGGATAAAATAAAAAGTTTAACAGTAGAAATTGATATTATTAGAGAACAACTTTCACAATGTTCTACGGGAGATTTTGAAGAATTAAATTTATCAATAGCCAACCTAAACGGAAAAGTAGATGAGTTGGGCGAGAGTTTGAATAATATAAATAATAAATTTCCAATGGTTGAGAGTGATGTTTCAAATCTAAAAAACAAAGTTAACTCTGCAGAAGAAAAGATACAAAGTTGTGAGAGAAATGTAACACAGAATACTGCTGATATATCACATAATGCTGATAATATAGCCCAAAATACCGCAGATATAGCCCAAAACGCATTGGATATAGAGCAAAATACCTTGAATATAGAGCAAAACACTGCGGATATAACGCAAAATACTACTGATATCTCATCAAATAGTGAAAAAATTGCACAAAATACTACCAAAATTGCACAAAATATAGCGGATATAAGTTCAAACAGCACAAAAATAGCCCAAAACACTGCAAATATTGAAACAAATGCTTCAAATATAGCAAGAATTAGTCAAGATATATCTGTAAATACGCAAAACATTGCAACCAACGTCCAAAATATTACAAACAATACTGAAAGTATAAATACTAATGCCCAAAATATTGCAATAAATACCAAAAGTATTGCTACCAATACACAGAATATTGCTTCTAATTCACAAAACATATCTAGTAATACCGAAAAGATAAACAATAACACCCAGCAAATTTCCGCTAATTCGATGGCAATAAATACAAATGCCCAAAATATATCTGCCAATTCTGCAAGTATATCTGTCAATGCACAGGCAATAGAAGGCAATAGTCAAAAGATAGCTTCCAATTTGCAGAAAATTAACGCAAATGCCGAGTCAATCAATGCTATTACGCAGAGCATTTCAACCAACACGCAAAATATTACAAGTAATACGCAAAACATTGCGACAAACACACAGAATATTTCAAATAATACACAAAAAATATCTGCAAACACGCAAAACATATCTACAAATGCTTCAAATATTGTAAAACTCACCGAAAAGTGCAATGCTGTGGAGGATTCACAAGCAAATTTGTCAACAAGTTTTGATGCACATGTAAATGAATTTTTGGTGGAAAGGACAAAATTGCAAAATGTAACTGGGGAGTTTTATGGCGAAAATTTACTAGAAAATTCACATCTAACTTGCAATCAGCGAGGAGCAAGTACCAATCAAACGACTAAGTGTTTTATGTTTGATAGGTGGTATAAGGCATGCACAAATGAAGCAAAAGTATTTATGAGGCCTGATGGAGTATTTGAAATTAGATTTTTGAAAACTCTAACAGCCCCCATAAGAATTGTGGAACAAAGGATAGATTTGCACGAAATATTTCAGCAAAGAGATGTTGTTTTGAGTATGCATGTTCTTAATTGCACAGTAACTGTCAAAGATTGTGCGGGTTTTGGGGCAGAATATTTTAATTCCGCAGGAGAAAGTTTGGGGGTGGTTCTCTATTCATTCAATTCAACTGGGATTAAAGTTTTGCCGGGGTTTATACCAAATGGGGCTGTTTCTGTAACATATTTTTTTCAAGCAAATACAGGAATGACTAAAGGTGGGCTAATTAGATTTAGAGACCCAAAAATAGAGTTTGGAAAAGTTGCATCAAAATTTGGCGGAAGGTCTGATGACTATGAAATGAGATTGTGTCATAAACATTATTATACAACAGGAATTTCTGAAGAAAATGCACTTACTCTAAAAGCGATAAGTGAAACAGAATTTGAACCTAGCATTTTCTTTTTACCTACTCCAATGGCTAGAGTACCAGATATCACACTTTTGGGGGTTGGTGGAGTGAAAAATATTCTTACTTGCGTGGAAGAAGGTGGAAGCAATATTTCTGTGTCGGCAGTGCCAGTGTTAGATGGTCAAAGGTGCTTTAAGATAATCGCTACAAATGCGGTGGCAGGCGGACATTATAAATTATGTGGATACACCGCAGATGCTGAATCTGTGCCACAAAATGTAAATATCACAGAGGACCCAGACCCTATTGAAATTTGGTAATAAAAGACTAGGTTATTCAAAAAAAACGAATTGATTTTAGATAATTTATAATCGCCATACTCCGCTAAAATAAAGAAATATATCATTTATCTTTTGCAAAGAAGCGTGTTTTCAAAAATAATAAATAAAGAGGCAAAGAAAAAACAATAAAATGTAAAAGGATGAAAACTGAAAAAAGACGCAAAACAATCAAAAGAACAGTGAAAAATTGTATAAATAAGCAAAAAAGTCGTGAATGACGCTTGGAATAGTGAAAATATTTTAGAAAAGTGATTTAATAAAAACAATCAAAAAAAATGAAATGTAATAAGTGTATTTTTTGAAAGTGCTGTTAACAAAAAGATGATTTACGGCATATAATAATGGCATGTTTGCTATAGATGTTATTGAAAACTTATTATTTGTCAATTTGCTATAAATGATGTTATTGAAATCTTATTATTTGTCAAATTGTGAGTAGTATTAAGTAATAATAATATTATTATGAGTTATCCTAATTTTGTAAAGACAAAAATTGTGTTTATGTCATTGATAGAATTGTGCGTTTTTTGTCGAAAAAAGGTGAAAAAAATTTACAGAATAATTTCAATAGGATATCAAATTGCTTGACTTTTTTTGAATAATATAGGATAATCAAGGCATCAAGATTTGTAGGCAAACATAATTTTGTCTTCAATATTAAAAGGGGATTTGGTTGGTATGAAAAAACTATTGTCAAAATTCAGAATAGTTGTGCCAGTTTTGATGTGTGTGTTTGCGTTTACAACACTCATGCTTACTGGTTGTAAAGACGAACAACCACATGTGCACAATCTGGAGTTGATTAGTGAAAAGATCGCAACCTGCACAGAAACAGGTGAAAGAGAACACTATCACTGCACTCTTTGTGACAAAAATTATTTGACCGAACAGGCGGAAACGGAGGTTTCGGCAGAAGATTTGGTGATTGAAATCGATACTGACAATCACAATTATAATTTTGCTAATGCAGATTATAACTTCCACCTAAAAGCAGGTTCGGAAACTGACTATGAGTGCACTGCAACAGCTTCTTGTTCGAGAAATGATGAACATGCAAAAATCACCGAAACAGTGGATGCTACAGTTCATGTAGATGATGCAGATTGCACAACTGATGGGGAAATGAACTTTACTGCAGAGTTTGTAAACAAAGCATTCGGAGTGAATGGTGTTGTTTCAGAAACAGAACCAATCTCTGCTTATGGGCATAATTACGGAACAATTATTGCAGAAGTGCCTGCGACATGCCTTGCAGAAGGAACAAAAACTCACTATCATTGTGATAGATGTGGCAATGATTTCTTGCAAAAAGACGGAGTGGTTGCTACTGCACAAGATTTGACTATTGCAAAACTTGAACATAATATGGAACACAATGAAAGAGTTGAAGCAACATGTGTCCTTGCTGGTCATATTGAATATTGGCATTGTTCTTCTTGCAACAAAAACTATGGTGATGCAAATGGCGGAACAGAAGTTTCAGCAGAAGATTTGGTGATTGCTATCAATCCTGACAATCACAATTATGACTATACTACTGCAGTTTATGATTTCCACCTAAAAGCCGGTTCGGAAACAGAATATGAATGCACTGCAACAGTTTCTTGTTCTAGAAATGCTGAACACGCAAAAATCACTGAAACGGTTGATGCTACAGTTCAGGTAACCCCTGCCGATTGCACCACTGCTGGAGAGAAAGTGTTTTCCGCAGAGTTTAGCAATAAAAAATTTGGTGAAAATGGTGTTGTTTCAGAAACAGAACCAATCTCTGCTCTTGGGCATAATTATGGAACAATTATTGCAGAAGTGCCTGCGACATGCCTTGCAGAAGGAACAAAAGCACACTATCATTGTGATAGATGTGGCAATGACTTCTTGCAACAAAACGGAGTAGTTGCTACTGCACAAGATTTGACTATTGCAAAACTTTCTCATAGTATGACTCATTATGCAAGAAACGAAGCAACATGTGAAAGCACTGGCAATATTGAATATTGGCACTGTTCTTCTTGCAACAAAAACTATAGTGATGCAAATGGCGAAACAGAAGTAAATAATGTTATTCTTGAGAAACTTTCTCATAGTATGACACATTATGAGAGGAACGAAGCAACATGCGAAAGCGCTGGAAATGTTGAATATTGGAGTTGCTCTTCTTGCAATAAAAATTATAGCGACGAGAAAGGTGAGAATGAAGTAAAGGATATAGTTATCCCTGCAAATGGACATAGTTATGGCGACCTTATCCCAGAAGAGCCTGCGACATGCACTCAAACAGGAGTTAAGGCTCATTATGTATGCTCTGTATGCAATAAGAATTTTGATGCTGATAAAACAGAACTTCAGGATTTGACCATTGCAAAACTAGACCATAATATGACACACTATGAGAGCAACGAAGCAACATGTGAAAGCACTGGTAATATTGAATATTGGCACTGTTCTTCTTGCAACAAAAACTATAGTGATGCAAATGGCGAAACAGAAGTAGAGAACACAGTTGTAAATGCTTTGGAACATAACTATCAAAAAGAAGACAAAACAATCAATTATGTGTATGACTACACAAACAGTAGATATGTAGCAAAATGCACAAGATGTGAACACACTGATACTAAACAAGTTCAAACTGCTGGTGTAGAAGAAGGTTATCCATATCTTGCAAAAGACGAAGCCACATTGCTTTCCGCAGTGGAAAAAGGCGGATATATCAAACTTGCAGACAATTTTGCTGTTGAAGGCGTGGTTGTAATTTCGAAAAATGTTAATATTGACCTTAACGAAAAAACAATCTCTTACACTCAAACAAAAGCAGACAATACAGGAGTTTCTGGTGTAAGAAAGAATTATTGCATACTCAACTTCAAGGGCGGAAACTCTGTTGTTTCAAATGGTAGAATAGATTACCATGTAAACACAGAAGAAAAAGTTGACGAAGGTAGAGCGATTTCTATAGAAAATGATGCACAACTTGTTATGCAAGGATTGGTTATCACCTCCGCTTTGCGTGGTGTGATGGTTTTTGATAATTCTCGAACATCAATTATAAATTGTGAAATTACATCAAGCACGGATACAATTTCTGGCAATAATACTTGGGGCCCAAGCACAATGAATTTGACTGTAAATGTTCAAAATAGCACAATCACATCCACAAACCTTACTGCAGTATTTATGCCATCATATATAACACTCAACATAACAAATAACTCCGAGGTTGAGGGTAAAACAAGTGCAATTTATGCAATGATGGGTGTTATCAACGTTGATGAAACAAGCACACTTTCCAGCACAAGAGGAACATTTGTAGCAAGACAAGATGCTCCAGTGTCTGAAGAAGATACTAGCAACCAACTTAAAGGTCAAGGCCCAGGAGATGAGAGTTATGATGGTGCTACCATTGTCTTAAGAACCAACTACTACTATGATAGTAAAGCAGAAACAAACGGGCTTACTCTCAGCATTGCCGATTGGAATAATGTAACCGCTACTAGTGGAGTAAAGGTTGCAGTGTATAACTTTGCTGAAGATTCCAGCTTTATAACTGATGCAAAGAACAATGGAAAACCTGTTACAAATCAATTTGTAGAAGTTTGCAACAAACTTACTGCAGTAGATGGGGTTAAATACTTCCTTTATGGAACAGAAGAGGTATATAATGAAACCAATGGAACTCCTGAAAATCAAGCAAAACTTGTTGAATTGAGTTATTATCAATATTGGCTAGCAAATTATGCAGAAGTTGAAGTAGTCAACGAAGTAACAATTGAGTATGCTATAATTGATGATCACTGGTTGTTTGAAGAAGTTGATGCTATTGAAAGCGGTTTTAAGTATGGATATAGTTTTGTTGAACAAACAATAATCAATAAGACAAATTCAACAACTACTGAAAGTCATATGTTTGTTGAATGGTCACAAGAAGACATAAAAAATTGCGGTGGAATAGATGGTAGTTTGATTGCATTTATAATGAGTGATTCTAGTGAAAAATTCTTCAAAGTGCCAACTGACGAAGTAAATCTTGGGCAAAGAACTTTGATAGAAGGACACTATATTGGAGTAAAAGATAACGACAAAGCAAGTGTCTTGGCATTTACAGACGATTGTATTATGATAAATAAACTGGAAAATGGCGGCTATGAAATTCAAGGTTTGTTTAATTTCGAATTGGAGGAAAAAACAGGATTTATCACTGTTACAATAGCAGAAGGTTCTTATAGATATTTCTACCTTGACGAAAATACATTTACTGTAGAAGAGTATGCTTGCCGTGTAACTAATGAATATGGCGGAACTTATGACGAAGTATATTGTCTCACATTAGAAGATGCTTTACTCTATTTAGATAAAAATACAACAATAACTTTGTTGAAAGATATTATAATCACTCAAAGTATTTTGATTCAACCAGAAACCCCTGCAACAATAAACCTAAACCTTAATGGAAAAACATTAACATTAAATGTAGTAAACAAAAGTGATTCAATAACTTTTAGTAGTGTAAGAACTTCACTTTATGGTGGAACTATCTTAACCGGTAGTAGTAAGTATCCAATTGTTATCAATTCTAGTTCAAATGTTATTGTAAGCGACTTGACAATAAACGGCAGTAAATATGGTTGCTTCAGCATAGATGATTCTACTGTTAAATTGTCAAATGTTACCGCAACAGCACTAGAAATGTGTGTCGCAGTGTGGAAAGACACCAATGTAACTATTGAAGATTGTAACTTTACAAGTGTTGACAACGGTGTAATAATGGATAATGGAAGCGAAGGATTGGGCAACAACACTGTAGTTATTAGAGGAACCACTCTTAATGCTCATATCAAAACTGCTGGATATATCGCTTGTGGAATTTATCATGCAAACTCAGGAAAATGGACAATAGGAGCCAACTCAAAAGGCGAAAACTCTGTGTTAAATGTTTATAGCGGTGCAGGTATTGTAGCAAGGTCTGGAGATTTTGTAATAGAAAATGGTGTTGTGTTTAATCACTTTACTGAACATCCTGATTTGACGGAAGGTAAAGTGGGTGATGCAAAAATCAATATAGAAATCCCTGTTGATATATACAGAGATCTAGCAGCAAATTATCCAGGCGGAAAGCCAAATGTTATCACAAATAATAGTAGCATTTGCAAAGCACTTCAAACACAATTTGAATGTGTAGATGGCGAAGAATATTACTATACATCTTTTGAAAAACTTATTGCAGAATTGAATGGAGATAAGACTATTACCTTGTTGAAAGACCTTTCTCTACAACAAAAATTGTCAATTTCACCAGAAAAAACATGTGAAATTGTCTTAGACCTTGGTGGATACACCATAAACGGTGCTATGACAAGTGGTTCTATGATTCATGTAATGGGTTGCACTTTGACAATCAAAAATGGCAACATAGTTTCTGAAAATGCTGGTGTTGGTGTTATAAGAGTTCAAGGTAGAGAAGGTGCAGATAGTGCTAGCAAAATGGATAATCCAGTTGCAGTTAATACAAACTTAATATTGGCTGCTACATTGAATGTAACATCAAAATCTTATTGCTTATTCATTTTTGGTAGTGGAGCGGTGGTAGAAACCTCTGCAAACCTTACAAATAATAGCACAGTAGCCAATGTCCCTGCTGTTATCCAAACCAACGGAAACAGTGGAAGTGAAATAGGTTCTTTGACAATAAAAGGTGGAAAAATCACTCACAATACAGACGTTGCCTTGTATCTTCCATCCGCAGGAACTTATATTATTGAAGGCGGAACAATCATAGGTTCAAGTGCTGTTTATGTCAAGTGTGGAACATTGACTATCACAGGTGGAACACTAAAAGCAACAGCTCTTAAAGAGGACTTCGAACACAATGGAAATGGTTGCAACTACACTGGAGATGCACTAGTTGTAGAAGCCTGCAATTATCCAGGTGGAGTTCCAACTGTAAATATCAATGGCGGAACATTCACAATAACTGATAATACTGCAAAGCAGATTGGGGTTTATAATTACGATGGTTATAAGGCTGTTATAAACAACAACAACAATACTGATCTAGTGATAGAACCAGTAGAAGTGTCTTCGAAATCATAAATCAAGCATAAATATTGATTATTTATTAAAATACCACAAACTACATTGTTTGTGGTATTTTTAACTTTTGTTACTAAATTGTGTTACAAAAGATATAAAACAGTTTTGACAACTAACTAACAAAAAATCTGAGTTTGCACTCAGATTGGTTTTGTTTGGCAGAGAGGGTGGGATTCACTCCGCCCGAAGTGTATTCCACAAGAATATAAAACGTTTTTGACAACTAAACAATGTTATAATTTAACGTTAGGCTATCATGCCTCTCGCTAAAAATGTGCTACAATCACATTTTCTTAACGCTCCGTTCGAGCCCCACCGCACCCTGCTAACAAAAAATCTGAGTTTGCACTCAGATTGGTTTTGTTTGGCAGAGAGGGTGGGATTCGAACCCACGTGGGATTGCTCCCTAACTGATTTCGAGTCAGCCCCGTTATGACCACTTCGATACCTCTCCTTATTCTCAAAAATGATTACTGCATAATATCAAAAATTTAGAATGACAGATTTTGAAATTGTTAAATGAATTTTTAACATAATCGCAGTTGAAATGATTTGTCGGCTTGCTTGCAAACGATAGCAATTTTTTGATTTCAGACAAACTTTCTATATGATAAATATACTACATTTTGGCTATTTTTGCAACAAAAACTTTGTCTTATACAAAAAATATTCTCAATGCAGTTTAATAAAATTGACACTTTGGCGGTGTAGTGATAAAATATAGTTGTTATAAAATTATCACTAATATTTTTGACAATTCACAATTTTTTTGCTGGAGGGAAAATGTTGCCGTTTGAAACAAGCAAGAGTTTAGTTCGGTTGAGTCAAAATTTGCAGACATTTTTTAAGAATTTTGATTCCAAACTGGAAAGAGAAGTGTTTTCATTAAAGTTTAAGATTTTACTTTGTATACAGGAAAATAAACAGATTTCACCAACCAAATTGGTAGAAAATTTGCTACTTGCCAAGTCCAATGTCGCCAAGTTTTGCAGGGAGTTGGAGGAGGAGAACAAAATTTGCTCGCTGGGGGATGAAAGTGATAGGAGAGTGGTTTATTACTCACTGACAAAAAGCGGAGAAAAATATATTTATTCTTGCCTGGCAGATATAGAGGAGATACTTGGAAGAAATCTAAACTCGCAAGATATGGCAAGATTATTGCAAGCGGTTGATGTTTTCAATCAAATTTTGGATATATCAAAAGGGGGCAAAAATGGAAAATAAAGATGCTAATTTGAAAAATATTGAAGGGGGAAAAGAGGTGGAAAAAGTTAAACAATCAACTCAAAACAAAAAGAATAGTGTTAATAGAAAAATTAAAAATGATAACTCTCAAAGGATTGAAAACGAGAAAATAAAGGGGAAATCTGCCCTTGATAAGCAGAATATTGGCAAAAAAAATGACACCATAACTGCTATAATTGATAAAAACGCATCCCAAAAAGAGATAAATAATGTGGAAAAGAAAGACCATAGCAATAGTCAAATGGATGAGAATATCATTGTTTCGTCTGTTGCAGAAAAACCACTGAAATACAAGAGTATTGATGGCCAAAAAGAAGATAATTCTATAAAAGTAGAAGAAAACACTGATAATACAAGCGAAAAGAGTGGCGGAAAAATATCAGTAGAAGATGAACAAAAGAATATTAAGACTGATAATTCAGTGGAAGAAAATCTATCAAAAGAAAAGCAGTTGGATAACGATAGTAAGCAAAAAAATGCGGATATAGATGATGCTGAAAAAGATGATTTTGACAATCTTTCTCCCCTTGGCAGAGTTGTAGCAAGGCAAAGAGAGTTTTTTGAAACAAACAAGACTCTTGATGTTAATTATAGACTTTTGCAACTCAAAAGGTTAAGACTGCAAATTAAAGCATACTATGACCAAATTTGTTCGGCATTTAGGCAAGACCTAAACAAATTGGAGTTTGATGTTGTCCTGACCGAACTGGGTATAGTTATGAAAGAGTTAAATTATACCATTTCAAATCTTCTTCGCTTGGCAAAACCAAAGAAGGTAAGCACATCTTTTGCCAATTTTCCGTCTAAAGGCTATGTTTTGCGTGACCCTTATGGTGTGGTGATGATTGCTTCGCCATGGAATTATCCACTGCAATTGACCCTTGTCCCACTGATTGGTGCCATTGCGGGCGGAAACACTGCGATAATAAAACCATCTCGCAACACCCCAAATATATCCAAAGTTATCAAAAAAATGTTGAGCATTTTTGACGAAGATTATGTGTATGTGGTAACAAAAGATGAGGAAATTGCCGATATTTTTGATACAAAATTTGACTTTATTTTCTATACAGGTTCGCCAAAAAAGGCAAGAGAAATTGCAGAAAAACAAGCAAAATTTTTAACACCAATGATATTGGAATTGGGTGGCAAGAGCCCTTGCATTGTGGATAAAGATGCCAATATTGACCTTTCGGCAAAGAGAATTGTTTGGGGGAAATTTCTCAATGCAGGACAAACATGTGTTGCGCCAGACTACGTTTTGGTACACAGCGAAATTAAAGATAAATTTGTAGAAAGTGCAAAAAAATGGATTGGAAAGTTTTATTATGAGCACCATTTGGACGCACAAAAAGAAGAATTTTTGCCAACATTTGTAAAAATTGCGAAAAAGTCAGATGTAGCAAGGTTGCAAAATCTTATGAAAGATGGTGTCGTTGAGTGTGGTGGCAAGGCGCATGGGCAAGTCGTCGAACCAACATTGCTGACGGGAATAGATTGGGATAGTAAAATTATGCAAGAAGAAGTTTTTGGCCCAATAATGCCAGTGTTGACATTTGATGACCTTGACGAAGTTGTGAAAAAACTTAGAACCCTTGACAAACCTTTGGCTTTGTATTATTTTGGCAAAGATAAAGATTGCATCCAAAAGATAAAAACTCAAATAGCCTATGGTGGAGGTTGTATCAATGATACAATTATGCACATGACCGAAGAAAAACTGCCTTTTGGTGGAGTGGGCAACAGCGGAATGGGCAACTATCATGGTGCAAGAACATTCTATGCCTTTACAAGAGAAAAGGCGGTGCTGGATAAGGGCTTGTGGTTCGACTTGAATTTGAGATATCCACAGTCTTCAAAAGGGAAAATCAGATTTGCAAAAACTTATTTCAAAATATAATTTGATTGTATTTCTTTATAACAAAAAATGTAAAAAAGTATAACAATTTCAAAACAAATAATAACTGTCAAATATGCGCCTAAAAATTATGAAAAGACACAAAAAAAAGTCGTTCAAAAAAGCAAATTTTTTGCAAAATCTAGCAAAAATATATTTGCTATAATACTGATAGATAGCGAAAAGTATAAAATATAGATTAGTAAAATAAATTTATTTAAGAGGTGTTTTTTAGCACAAAATATTGGGGTGTTATTTTAATTTATGATTTGCAGTAAATAATTATGCCGTTTAGTGCGAAAGGGGAAATTATGGGGGAAATGGATGATAGAACAAAGTTGGTGATTGGCGAAGACTATTCCAAGATAAAGAACTGTCATATAGCGGTGCTTGGTGTAGGCGGAGTTGGCGGATATGTGGTAGAAATGTTGGCAAGATTGGGCGTGGAAAAATTGACTGTGGTGGATTTTGATATATTTGACAAGACCAATTTGAATAGGCAGATTTTGGCATTGACCACCACTATTGGTAGACAAAAATGCTTTGTTGCTAAGGAAAGAATTGCCCAAATCAACCCAAAATGCAACGTTTATACTGTAAATGAAAAGATAAATAGAGAAAATATTTCAACAATTTTGTGTGAAAGATATGATTATGTGATTGACGCCATAGATGATATTCCTGCAAAGATTGAGGTAATCAAGTTTTGCAAACAAAACAATACTCCCCTTGTTTGCGCTATGGGAACGGGTAATAGGGCAAAGTTTCCAAATTTTCAGGTGGAAAATTTATGGAAAACCAGTTATGACGGACTAGCAAGGAAACTTAGAACGGAATTAAAAAAAATAGGTATTGATTCTGCAGTAGATGTGTGCTATACTAAAGAGCCAACCGAAAAAACATGTGCGTTGGGAAGTGTGGTTTATTATCCACTTATGTGTGCTGGGGTTATGGTGAGTTTCGTAATCAATAAAATTTTGGAGAAATAGGTGAAAAATGTATAACGAACTTACAGAAAACGATATAAAACAAATGCAGGAAGAAATTGATCACAGGATAAATGTTATAAGACCTCAAATTTCGCAGGCGATTGTGGAGGCAAAAGCACATGGAGATTTGAGTGAAAACGCAGAGTATCATGCGGCAAGAGCACAAAAAGGAAGAAATGAAAGCCGAATAGAATATTTAAGAGCCATGATAAAAACGGCAAAAATTGTCAAATTAGATTCAAACAAGGACGAAGTGGGGATATTTGACAAAGTTACAGTATTTTTTGAAGATGACAATGAGGAAGAAGTTGTGCAATTGTCAACAACAATGCGCAACGACGCCTCAAAGGGAATTATCAGCAAGGAATCTCCTTTTGGTCAAGCCATTTTGGGTAAAAAGGTGGGAGATAGAGTTTGCGTAAAAGTTTCGGATAGTTATTCTTATTTTGTAACGATAAAAAAGATTGAAAAGGCGACTTCTGATGATATTGATTTGCCTATTTTATAAAAGTTGTCCACATTTTGTTGCAGATTGTGGATAAGTGATATAATTATATTAGTTTTACAATAGAGTGATAGTTTTACAACAGAGTAGATAGTTTACAGTAAATTGATGAAAATTTACAATAACTTGATATAAATTACAACAAATTAGGATACTTTTACAATGATTTATTGAGATTTGCAAAAAAAATGAATATTTTTATAATTATTTAATGAAAGTTACAAATAATTTACTGAATATATCATTCTTTAATATAATAACAACTATCATAAAAGAGAGAAAATTATAAAAGAAAGATTACAAAGTAGAAAAAAATATTATGATAGCAAATTATTTTAATAAAATGACATAACAAATTGAGATTTAGGAGAAAAAAATGGATTTATTTAGCAAGGTTTCAAAAGATTTGACAGCAATTATTTCAGAGCATTTGGGAGAGGTGTATTCTCAAAATCCAAAACTTTCTGGTGCTGTGAAATTTGTTATTCCACCAATGGAAACGGGGTGTGATTTTTCCACCAATGCGTCTATGGTTTTTGCAAAGGCTAGTGGGAAAAAACCACCTGAATTGGCACAAGAACTTGCAGAAAAAATGGGAAAACTTGATTATATTGACCATGTCCAAGTGGCTGGAGCATACATAAATCTTGTGTTTTCGGCAGAGATTTGGGAAGAATTTTTGTGTGATATTGTCACCGAGGGTAATCATTTTGGTGATGGCGAAAAAAAGGAAAAGGTACTTTTGGAATTTGTTTCTGCCAATCCAACTGGCCCACTTCATGTTGGGCATTGCAGGGTGGCAATTTTGGGTTTGGCTCTTTCAAAACTTATGCAAAAAGCGGGTTTTGAGGTTACCAAAGAATATTATGTCAATGACTATGGTGTTCAAATCGGCACTTTGTTAAAATCCATTCAGTTTAGATATGAGCAAAATTTTGGGCTTCATAAAGGCGAAAATGTGCTAGAAGGTTGCTATCCGGGGGATTATCTTGTAGATTATGCAAAGTTAATTGCAAAAAAATATGGCAATCAGTTTGTGGGACTTAGCGAAGAAGAATTTTACAAAAGGCTTAAGCCAGAATGTGTGGAAGGAATGCTAGATATAATAAAATCCGACCTAAAATTGTTGGGGCTGGAGTTCGACAATTTTACTTCCGAAACGCAAATTGTGGAAGAAGGAAAAATTGACAAAGCACTGGACATGTTAAGCAAAAAATATGTGCAGATTGAAGACGAAAATGGCGAAAAGAAAGAGGTAAGTCTGGTGTATAAAGGCAAACTTTCTGCTCCTATTGGCAAAAGTGCCAACGAAGAAGAGCAAGAGGAGTCAAAATATTCCGACCAACCTCAAACACTTTTCCGTTCTACCGCTTTTGGCGATGACAAGGATAGAGTTGTGGCAAGACCAGATGGAACGACGACATATTTTGCTTCGGACATTGCCTATCACAAAGACAAATACGACAGGGGTTTTCGCACTATGATAAATATTTTGGGCGCAGACCATGGCGGTTATGTCAAGAGAATTTCCAGCGCAGTGGAAGCAGTGAGTGATGGCAACGCAAAATTGCAAGTATTATTGTGCCAAATGGTTGCTTTGGAAAAGAATGGCGAACCTTTCAAAATGTCCAAACGTAAGGGAACTTTTGTGTTTTTGAGTGATGTGGCAAAGGAAATAAATGTGGACGAATTAAAACTGTTTATGCTCTCCAAAAGTGCCGAAACTCAGATGACTTTTGACCTTGTAAAGATTAAGGAAAAGTCTAAGGATAATATTGTGTATTACATACAATATGCCTATGTTAGAGCAAATTCTGCATTAAGAAATTTTAAGCAAAAATTTGGCAAAGAGTATGTTTTTTCGGCAGACGACCTTGCTGGCTTTATGAAAACATCCTCAAAACAAATGAAAGAAATAGTTGTTTTTCTTGCAAAATATCCACAAATTATTCAGATTTCTGCGAACAAGAGGGCACCTCATATGATTGTAGATTATGTTAAGGAACTTGCTTCTTTGTTTCACTCTCTGTGGAGTGCAGATGACAAGTTGATTGATGCGGATGACTTGGCTTATAGCAAAAAGATGATGGCATTTGTTACTTGTGTTAAGACAGTAATAAAAAATGCTCTAGAATGTATTTCTGTGGGCACACCAGATAAAATGTAATCAATAAATGAAATAATTCTTAATAAAAGTTATTGTAAATATAAAAAATATTTGAAGTTGATTTTAATCATTTGAAATAATTTTGCAAAATTATATTTGCTATTTTGCGCTTATAGACTGTTTTTTAGCAATTATAAGTAAGAAAATTGATTGATAACTTGATAACATATCTATTTAATATTGATTTGATTATATATTGAATATTTGACATATTTATATTTGATACTTTCCGCTATTTTACTGACTTTTGTCAATTATATATAACATAAAAATAATAAAATAAAAGTCCGCTTTAGTTAAAAAATTTAGAGAATGACATTGAAAAGGTATTGAAATGTGTTGAAAGAGATGTATTTTTCGTTAAAAATAATTAGTGAACGATGTTGATATGGATATGTTTTGATTAAAAATATTTCGTGAATAAATTGAAATAAGAGAGGTTTAGCGATTATATGATAAAAAATAAAAAAATTTTGGTCGTTACGACCACAGATAATATGATTTGGCAGTTTTTGATACCTCACATACAATTTTTGCAACAATACAATGAGGTGGAATGTGTTTGTGCAAAAACAGGTTTTTGGTTTGATGAATTGAAAGACAAATATCATCTTACTATGCACGAAATAAATTTTGCCAGAAATCCTTTTAAGCCTCGCAATATAAAGGCTTATAAAGCACTATGCAAATTGCAGAAAGAAAATGGTTTTGATTTGATTTATTCTCAACAACCAGTTGGTGGGCTGATGGGAAGGCTTCTTGCCAAAAAGTTCAAGATACCATGTTTTTACACAGCGCATGGATTTGCATTCCTAAAAGGTGGGAGTAAAATTAAGAATTTTGTGTTTAGAAATGTAGAAAAATACCTTGCTAAATATACTGACGTGCTTATCACAATAAATGATGAAGATTTTTACGCTTGCAAGGACTGGAAAGCAAAGAAAAAATATAAAATATCTGGGATTGGGGTGGACAATAAGAAAATTGACAACGCAAAACCAAGGGAACAGGCAAGAAACAATCTAGACTTGAAAGACGATGAAGTGGTTGTTCTGACTGTTGCAGAATTTACAAAAAATAAAAACTATCCAACAATGCTAAAAGCCATAGAAAAATTGAAAGATAAGAATATAAAATATCTAATATGTGGCACTGGCAGTGAAATGGAAAATATGAAAGAGTATGCTCATAATATTGGTTTAGACGATAAGGTAAAATTCTTGGGTTATGTGAAGAATGTTGGGGATATAATGAGTGCAAGTGATGTTTTCTTTTTGGCTTCTCACAGAGAGGGCTTGGCTTTGTCCGTTATAGAGTCGATGAACTTTGGCTTGCCTATTGTGGGTAGCAATGTTCGTGGCATAAGAGATTTGATAGAAGACGGTAAGAATGGCTTTGTATGCGAGAAAGATGACGTAGACGGATTTGCGGATAGACTCGGCAGACTATGTGATGATAAAGAATTGAGGAACAAAATGGGCAAGGAAAGCCTCAAAATGTCGCAAAAATATTCAATAGACAATGTGAAAAGTGAACTGGAACAAATTTATAATGAATTTGAAAATTAAGTAAAACATAATATTTATAAAATTAAATATAAAGAGAAATATCATTTTTACAGAAATGCAATTGTATATAAATGGATAATTTGATATATAAAGGCAAAAAAAGTGTATATAATAATAAGTTAAGGTTGTTTTGCATATAATTACTGGTCAAAGATATTTTATATATAATTATTAGTTAAAGTTGTTTTACATACAATTATTAGATAATATTGTTTTGCATATAATTAGTAGAGAAACAAAATTGTTATATGATTACAAAAAAAAAGGACTAAAAAGTCCTTTTAATTTTTTATTTTACTAACACAACTTTTCAAACTGTTTTACTCCAACGGTTCGGAGAAGATAATACTCCAAGGCTGTGATAGAAATTATTAAGGCAGAAGCAATATAGAGATATGTTGTGGCAGTCATTATAGTCGCACAGGCGAAATATAACCCCACCAAAATGCCTAAAAACAACCAACTTCCAAACATACTCACAAATACAGGCAATCCTTGTTTTACGACGGCAATTTCGTTGACCCAATTAAGATTGGGATGTTTTAGATTGGCTAGCAGTCCAAGGAGAGCAAAGCCAACCACAGCCACACCTCCCACTATGCAGACAATTATGGCATTAAACAGTGGAAGACTAAATACAACGCATGTGCATATGCTGGCAAGCAGTGTAAATGGAAGTGTCATTAAAATGTGCAGATTTAGTTTTGCATGCAAGATTTTTATTGGTTTTATAGGCAGGCTTTTTGCAATCCAAAAAGATTTGCCTTCTATTGAGATAGATGATGCGCTAACTGTATTCATAGAGCCAAACATCAATGCAACCGCAAGCACGAGCAGGGAAATTGTTCCTCTATCAAGCAAGGAAGAAAAATAGGATATTGTTCCCCGTTGAATAAAGAGGACAATCATCGCCACGACACTCAAAAGAGCCCCAATAGCAGAATTAAGAAGATAAGTCGCACTGGAAAACAGTCTTTTGGCTTCTTTTTTAATTAGAGAAAGGGGAATGTTTTGTTGAACAAGGTTGGTTTTGCGACTGGTGGTTGTTTGGTTGGAATGTCTAACTGACAGACTGAAAAAACTTTTCCACAACAGATAATAGACCAATAGCATAATAAGCGCCGTTGCAAAAATAACTCCCAGCAAGCACAAAATATCTCCTACGCATGCCTGTCCTATTGCATAAAGTGGGAAGGCAAAAATCTTCACTTTGTTTGCAACATCAGCACCATTTGTGATTATTGACGAGATAAATTCGTTGGAAACAGAAACCAAGTAAATATATAGAAACATAAACACTACGGACAAAACAACCACAAAGATTGTTTTGTTTTTCATTTTTGATGTGATTTTTGCTACGAGATATCCAAGTGTTAGGGATAATATCAAAACAATAAAACTGACAACAAGGGCTGTTATTATGCTAAACACCACACCAAGCACAGTTGCCTTGCCACAAATGCAATATGCTATTATTGTAGGGATAGTAACCAGCGAGCAATAGAACAAGCCCATTATATACACACCCAAGGTGCGTGCCAGCAAGATATATTTGTTGGGGATAGGCATGGAGAACAGCAAATTGTTGTCCTTTGCCTGATAAACACTGTTGTATGTGTTGAATACACTGCCAACTACTCCAAGCATAATGGCTATGGTAAACATCAATGCAAAATAAAACCAACCCAAATTGGCTTCAAAAAGGGAAGAACATAAACCATTCGCCATTTCAAAAAATACAAACCCGAGATAAAAGCAAACCACTGCAAAAAAAAGAATAAACATTATGCTGGATTTTTTTGATCTACGAGTCCCCGTTTTGTTGTTTTGAAAAAAATTGGAATTAAGTTCCAAAAGTTGTTTTTTTAGTAAAGCCTTAAACATTTTTTTCACCATCTTCCAAGTCCAAAAAGACTTTTTCCAAAGATTTATCGCCTTTTACATCTTGCATTTTTCCGCTGGCGACAATTTGACCATTTTTGATAATTGCAACCTTATCGCACAACTTTTCTGCCACTTCCAAAACGTGTGTGGAGAAAAATATGCTACCACCTTTGTCGCAAAAATCTCTCATCATAAGTTTTAGGCTGTGAGAGGCCTTTGGGTCAAGCCCAACAAATGGTTCGTCCATTATAATAAGTTTTGGGCTGTGCACCCAAGCGGTGATAACAGCGAGTTTTTGTTTCATTCCATGCGAATAAGAGGCTATGCTCTTATCTAGGTCGTTGGACAACTCGAATGTTTTTGCTATTTCGCTGGCTATTTGTTTGCGTTTTTCTGTAGGCACAGCGAATATATCCGCCACAAAATTGATGTATTGGTTGCCTGTCATAAATTCATACAAGTCAGGGTTGTCCGGGATATATGCAATTTTACTTTTGCACAAAAGAGGACTGTCTTTTATAGATGCTCCGTCAATCTCTATCTCTCCGCTATCAAATGGCATTATGCCTGTGCAAGCCTTTATAGTAGTAGTTTTGCCTGCACCGTTGTGCCCAATAAAGCCATAAATTTCACCATCTGCTATTTCAATGGAAACATTATCCACTGCCTTTTTTTCACCAAAACTTTTGCATAAATTTTTAATCTTTAACATTTTTCACCTATTATATTGATTCTTTGTTGTTATCACTTTCTGTATCTTGTGAAGCAAATTCCACTTCGCCTTTAACCAGTTCCACTGCGTGTTTTTTCTCTAACTCTAGGTGGTGGTCTATAAGCACCGACACTGCAAGGTAAACAAAGCCCATTGTCATACTAAACCCAGAAAACATTGGCACTTCTCTGCCAAAAATGGCAAAAACTATCCCAAGAACCACAGAACACACAAGTGGTAAAACAAGGCGAATAATGCCTAGTTTTTTCATTTTCTCTGCAACTTTTGCATTGAAAGGTTCGCCAATGGACAGTTCGAATTTGTAGAATTTTTGCACAAAATAATATATTGCAATACCAAAACCAGATTCCACCAGTCCAAAAATACAATCACACATCCAAATTTTATAGTCAAAAGTTTCGCCCATATCTGCTATTGTTTTCAAAAACTCTGGATTGTCTTTCATAGTGGCTACACCAACCACACCCAATGCACAAAATACACAGCCAACAATGCACATTATGTAGGCAATTTTTGCAAGGACATAAAGCAACTTGCTTATTGTTTGAATTGTTTTTAAGTTTTTCATCTAAAACCCTCCAATTTTTAGTGAGAAAGTCTTTCTTTATAAAAATATACTATGCCAATAAGATATTTTTGTCAAATAAATTTGATATAAAAGGAAGGATATTGCATGTGTATAACTTCTACAAAAATTGCAACAAATATTTTCTATAAATAAAAAAAATCCGTTGCCTAACTATATGACGACAACGGATAAAGAAATGATTTTACTTTCGTTGATTTTATTATATGCAATACAAACGATAAAGTCAATATTTTGAAAGAAAAAATGTAAAGTATTGGAGATTATATGTTTCAGCATTTTTTGTCATCTTTACTTTCAAATATCATTATCACTCCAAAGTTTGGAGTTCCAATGGCACTTACTAGACGATAGCCTTTTTCAAATTGCTCGTTGGCAACTCGTTCTATTTCGCTTGTTCGCTTTTCAGCATTTCTTGTAGTATTTATTAAGATGGTTTTGTACATATTTACTCCTATTTTATTTTCAACCCGTTTTTGCAAAAGTCTATTCAAAATTGTTTTGCTTTGACATTTTGCAAATGCAAAGTTCAACATTTTCAAACAAATATTATATAATTGTTCAATGTCGAAATTTGTAAGTGCTGAATAACCTTAATTTATCATATTTTTCGGTTGATTTCAACCATTTTTTTATGTTTTTTTGCTATTATTTTTTAACAAGAAGTGTTAAATATTTTCTTGCGATAGTTGTTTGCCATGAGCACTGTTTTTTGATAAAATATCATTGACAATTTTACAAGTTGCAAACAGTAAATATTTGGCAAAGATATTTTGCAAATGCGTGATTACAAAAGGAGAATAGATGAATATCATTTTTTGTGTGGATAGCGAGGGTAAAGAGGTGTCCTTTTCTTCACTGTTTTTGAGGTCAAACACGTTAGGATATGTATTTGAGTTGCTACGAGATTGTGTGGTGGTGTGTGCAAAACAAGAAGAAAGATTGACCAAACTTATACATTGCGCCAAAGTTGTTGTGTTGGACAAAAATTTGAAATCAACTCTTCCAGATTTTTTGACACCAATCAATGATTTTGCGGATAGAGAAGTGGTGGGAGATTTTAGTCAACTGCAACAATTACTTTCCAGACTAAACTGCTCTCGTGTATTTGCAATAGGGCAAATGGCAAAAACTATCCTAACACAAAAAGACTTCTCCCACATAACCGCCGACAAGGCTTATGTGGTTACACTTTCTACACCCAACACCTTGTGCAAGGTTGAAAATATTTTGCCAGAAAATTGGCACAAAACGAATGTCAGCGAGCCACTTGTTGATAATGATATTTTGGACTATGTAACAACATATGAAAAACGCAAATAAAATTCTAGGTGTTTTGTAAATAATCTAAAAAAAGTCGAAAAACTGCTTTATATAAAAATTTACAGACAAATTAGACAAAGTTAATATTGAAAGAAGTTTAATGACTTACCAGAAACTATTTTTGATACAAAAATTACAAGAAAAAAATAAAAATCCGAACACAATGTGAACGGACTTTTGTGTGGAGCAGGTAACGGGAATCGGACCCGTATCACTTGCTTGGGAAGCAAAAGTTTTACCACTAAACTATACCTGCACAATCAAATGTATATTATTTATATCACATATTTTCAAAAAAATCAACAAAAGAAAGAAAAGTAATGTAGTTTTTTTTGACAAAATTCAGTTTTTTTTCTAAACTACTATTTAGGAGAGTGAAATGTATAAATTGTTAAACACTGCCAACGGGGCAAAAGGATTGTTATCTGCAGAACATATTGCAGTGATTCTTTGCTGTATGGTCGTGATAATTTTCTTTTCGATGTTTTTTTCTAGGAGAGATTTTGTAAAACAGAGAATTTTTGTTGGAGTATGCACCTTTTTGTTGATTGCCGTTGAAGCGGTTAGAATAGTTTTTAGGTGTAGACGTCTTGAAAGCATGGGCGAAAGTCTTACTTTCCTTTCTGCCGCTGGACTTGACGGATTTGTGCTATCTTTGTGGGTTAGCATTTTGTTGCTGGTTTTTGCTGTAATTAAGAAAAAAAATCCAGACACCAAAACATTTGGGTTGAATTTTGTTTTTTCTATTTCAGCATTGTTTGCCATAGCAACTATAATATATCCTGTGGGGGTAATGGAAGAGTTGCCTGTGTATGACCTAAACAACATTGCATATTTCTTGTCTAGAACTTTTGTTGTTATGTTGGCTTTGATGCTGGCTTTGTCTGGTTGGATAGGTGTAAAAAAATTTCTAGATATGTGGAGAGGGTTGGGCAGTCTTGTGTTTTTTGGTGTGCTTTGTTTTGTTATAACCTATTTTGCTTTCCCTGGAAACAATGTTTTTTATCTATACAATTTCCCTTGGTTCGTTTCTCTCGGTATAAACTTGCCTTTCCCATTACATTATCTTTTGCTGGGTGCGTTTTTGTTTGTTGGGCAAATGGTTATGTGTTTGCCATTTAGGATACAAAATATTTTGCAACATAACGAGGATTAGCAAATTGATTGTGAAAATTCTATTCACAAATGGAACAAAATGTTATACAATATGACTATTATTGCAAGACTTAGGAGAAAAATATGAAACTTGGAGTTATTGGATTGCCAAATGTTGGCAAAAGCACATTGTTCAATGCCATCACAAAGGCAGGGGCGGAGAGTGCGAATTATCCTTTTTGCACTATAGAGCCAAATGTCGGCATAGTTGATGTGCCAGACGAAAGATTGGACGTGTTGACAAGGCTGTATAATGCCAAAAAGACCACCCCAGCGCAGATAGAATTTGTGGATATTGCTGGGCTTGTAAGAGGTGCTAGCAAAGGCGAGGGGCTGGGGAACAAATTTCTCAGTCATATAAGAGAAGTTGACGCCATTGTGCATGTGGTGAGATGTTTTGAAAATGAGAAAATTATCCATGTGGAAGGTTCGGTTGACCCAACCAGAGATATACAAACTATCAATCTAGAACTTATCCTAGCCGACCTAGAGAGTGTGTATAAATATCTGGAAAAGGAGCAAAAACTCGCCAAAGCAGGTGCTGGAAGTAGAGAACATGTCTTGTTGCTAAACACTATAAAAAATGTGTTGGAAAGTGAAAAGCCAGCAAGGAGTTTGACATTTACTGCAGAGCAAAAAGAATATGTGGATAGTTTGTTTTTGCTTACGACAAAACCGGTTATTTATGTGGCAAATATTGCCGAAAGTGATATCCTAACCCCACCTATGCAAAACCCACTGACTAGGCAAGTAATTGAATTTGCAAAAGGTGAAAATGCCGATGTGCTGTGCCTTAGTTGCAAGATAGAAGAAGAACTGACAGCGCTTGATAGTGAAGAAAGGGAAATGTTTAAGCAAGAGTTGGGCATAAACAAAAGCGGACTAGAAAAATTGATTGTAACCAGTTACAAAACTTTGGGGCTTATGAGTTATCTAACCGCTGGCGAAAAAGAAGTGAGAGCATGGACGATAAAGCAAGGCACCAAAGCCCCTCAAGCAGCAGGCAAAATTCACAGTGATTTTGAAAAGGGCTTTATAAGGGCGGAGATTGTAAAATATGACGACCTAGTAAGTTTGGGCTCGTTCAATTTGGCAAAAGAAAAAGGCAAGGTGGCATCTGTGGGCAAGGATTATGTTATGCAAGACGGAGATGTGGTGCTGTTTAGATTTAATGTCTAAAATAAATAGTTTTCAAATAAAAAAGGAACTTTACTCAATGGTAATGTTCCTTTTTCAATTTACACCACTCAATTAGTCGAATTCTACTTTTTAGCAGTCTTTTTGTTGGCTGATGGAGTGGCTGTTTTTATTGTTTCACTCAAACTTGTCAATAATCCTGTTATATTGGATATTTCAGTTGGCACAACAATCTTTGTAGATTGTCCATCTGCCAAAATCTTCAATGCTTCATAACCTTCCAAAGTTACATAAGCGGAGTTTGGATTTGCCTTGTTTATCAATTCTATGGCCTTTGCTTTACCTTCTGCTTCGGCAATAAACTTTGCTTTTTCTGCTTCTGCTTCTAGCAGTTTTCTTTCTTTTTCTGCCTCCGCTTTCAATATAACTGCTTGTTTTTCGCCTTCTGCAACGAGTATGTTAGATTTCTTTTCACCTTCTGCTCTCAAAATGGATTCTCGCCTTTCACGTTCGGCACGCATTTGCTTTTCCATTGCATCTTGGATATCTTTTGGTGGGAGTATGTTTTTCAGTTCCACCCTATTTATTTTTATACCCCATGGGTCTGTGGCTTCGTCCAGCACCGCTCTCATTTTGGTATTTACAGTTTCTCTAGATGTCAGTGTTTCGTCCAATTCCAACTCTCCCACAATATTTCTCAATGTAGTTGCAGTTAGGTTCTCGATGGCTTGAATTGGGTTTTCTATGCCATAAGTAAACAATTTGACATCAGTTACTTGAAAATACACCACTGTATCAATTTGCATTGTAACATTATCTTTTGTAATAACAGGTTGTGGCTTGAAGTCTGCCACCTTTTCTTTTAGTATAACTGGTGGCAAAGTTCTATCAAACAAAGGCAAAATAAAGTGAACACCCACATCAAGTGTCTTCGAATATTTGCCCAACCTTTCCACAATAACCCCTGTTGCTTGTCTAACAATTCTTATCCCAGTGGCATAGATAATTACACCCACTCCCACTAGGCACAATACTACTATCAATCCAGCACTCATAATACACCTCCTACAATTTTTCTACAACGGCTTTGTTGCCCATAAATTTTTTAACAATCACTTGGTCGCCAACTTCTAGTTTGTCATCTTCATCATACACTGCATAACTGACACCACTTATTTTGATATAAGCCAAGTCATTATTAACTTCTACAATTTTGAATTTTTTATCAATATAACTATCCAAGTTTGTTTTTTCTGTAATATTTTTTAGTAAGGCTTTTTTGGCAATTTTTCTTATAAAAACCAACGAGCATATGGTAACCACACCAAACACAACAAATTGTGATGCTATGTAGATTGGAGAATCTGTCCTCCAAAAACTCATAAACAAAGGTATAATTGCCCCCACAGAAAACCATATGCTAACCAAAGTGCCTGCTTCCACAGCCTCTATAACAAGCCCAATACACAAAACAGCCAACCAAACATACAACATATATTGTCCCATAGTTACACCTCCAATATACATATTTTATCACTTTAATTTTTTGCCGTCAATCAACCTGGTCAATTTTGCCGTTATTTATCCTTAAGATTATCATTTGTTTAAGATTAAACAAAACTCATATTTTTTATGCCAAATAGTTTTTTATATTATCGGAAGCTGTCGGCAAACAGCCCAAAGGGATACTTGCCAGCAACTGATGATAATTCAAACTGTGATGAAAGAAAAATCTTAGTTTTTGCTTTGTTTTGTGTAAACAAAACTTAAATTTTGGTGAAAGCAAAATTTAACATCACATAGTTTATATTATGTATTATTTTTGGAAATAGATTTTGAAAGATGTGCAAGTCAATATTTCAAAAATTACATTCAAAAGATAGCAAAAAAATAAAATATGTACTATACTCTCAATCAAGGAGATAAGATTATGAGTAATTATTACAAAAACTTAGACAATTTAAGAAAAGAATATTTTGAAATATTGTCAGATACTTTTCCAGAATGGCTTTTGGACTATATAGATTGTGAAGAAATGAATAGGTTGGACGGGATTAGTATGCTTTGTGGAACAGATTATTCAAGCATATATAATTATTACTCATTTAATTCTGTTTTGGACCACAGTGTAGGGGTTGCTTTAATTATTTGGAATTTTACCCACGACAAAAGGCAAACCCTGGCTGGACTTTTCCATGATATATCGGCTCCAACTTTTAAGCACTGTATTGATTTTATGAATGGCGATTCTGAGCATCAAGAATCAACAGAAGAATGGACAGAGCAAATAATTAAAGGTTCAAAGAAAATAATGAATCTGCTAAATCGTGACGGAATTAAGGTGGAAGAAATATGTGATTATCATATTTATCCTATCGCAGACAATGAAACCCCAAAATTAAGCGCTGATAGATTTGAATATACCTTTTCAAATGGTTTGTTTTTATATAAGACATGGAGATTGGAAGAAATTGCCAGATATTATAATGACATTTCCATATTGAAGAATGAGGAAGGGATAGATGAACTAGGATTTAATACAAAAGAAATTTGTATGGATTTTTTGCAAACAACTTTACCCATCTTTGCCAACTATGATAGCGATGAAAATAGGGCTGTTATGCAATTTTTTGCTGATATAATAAAAAGTATGAATGTAAAAGGGTTTATTAAGGTTGACGACTTGTATTATATGTCAGAAGAAGATGTTTGCAATTTGATATTAAATTGTGGAGATGATTATTTGAGGCAATGTTTTATAAAGTTTAGAAATCAAAAAAGTATTTATGCCGGAGAATGCCCTATGGAGAATATATATTGCGTAAGTGTAAAAGGGAAAAAGAGATATATAGTTCCACTTGTCAAAACTAGCAGGGGGAGTGCAAGAATAACAGATATAGACTTATCATGCAAAGAAGCGGTAGAACAATATGAAAAATTGAAAAGAGCAAAATATGTTGGTTTTAACTTCAAATTTAAGCCTTATTCATTTGAAGATGTAAAGGAATAATGTAAAATTAAAAACGATTGAGAGAAAAATTATAACGAGTTAAGGTAAAAAAAGGTTAAAGTAAAAAAACAAGTAAAAGTAAAATAAAAATGAGTTATAGCAAAATTAAAAAGAGGTTAAACTATAATTAAATACTAGTCAAAATAAATAGAGGCTAAATCGCATTGATTTAGCCTTTAATAATTTATTTGTCAGTATTATTTGCAGTATTAAGTAGAAATATTTTAAGAGAAATCTAAAGATTTTTGTTTGTAAAAACTACATATTTTCTAACTTAAAACATTATACAATTTACTTTTTATCTGCCTTTCTGTCTACCTTTGACATATAGGAGATAAGGTCCACTGTCTTGTTGGAATAACCCCATTCGTTGTCATACCAAGCAACCAGTTTGACAAAAGTATCGTTGAGCATAATGCCGGCTTTTGCATCAAATATTGATGTGCGTGGGTCGGTGATAAAGTCGCTGGAAACAACTTGTTCGTCTGTATATCCTAGGATACCTTTCATATCGCCGTTGGCTCGTCTTTTCACTTCTTTTAGTATTTGTTCATAAGTGGTTGGTTTGGCAAGTTTTACTGTTAGGTCGACCACAGATACGTCAAGTGTTGGCACTCTAAAACTCATGCCTGTAAGTTTGCCTGCTAACTCTGGAATAACCTTGCCCACAGCCTTTGCAGCGCCTGTAGAACTTGGGATAATGTTGTAGGTGGCAGCCCTTCCTCCCCTCCAATCTTTCTTTGATGGGCCGTCAACAGTAAGTTGTGTGGCGGTTACCGAGTGAACAGTGGTCATAAGCCCTTCTACAATGCCAAACTTGTCATTTATCACTTTTGCAAGTGGGGCAAGGCAGTTGGTGGTGCAACTTGCATTGGATACCACTGCCATATCCTTTTGATAACTGTCTTCGTTTACTCCCATAACAAACATTGGCACATCATCTTTGCTTGGAGCGGTGATAATTACTTTTTTTGCTCCGCCAGCAAAGTGAAGTTTTGCATCTTCTGCCCTTGTAAACTTTCCTGTGGCTTCCGCAATATATTCTGCGCCAGTATCACCCCAAGGGATATTGTTAGGTTCTCTTTCGGCATACATTTTTATCTTTTTGCCATTGACGACAAGGGCGTCTTCTGTGTGCGAAACTCTACCCTCAAAATGCCCATGTATAGTATCATATTTGAACATATACTCCGCATAATCTGGAGAAATAAATGGGTCGTTGATTGCTACTACTTCCACATCACTTCTTCCTATTGTGGCACGAAGGATAAGTCTTCCTATCCTGCCAAATCCGTTTATTCCTATTTTTGTTTTCATATTTTCCCCCTAATGAATTTATTATATAACAAAATTTTTGTTTTTTCCAACTTTTCAACACTATATTTGCAAATTTTTTTTGTTTCTTCTAAAATTTTTTATCTTACTTAAAATAGTCAAGTTTGATAAAAACAAAAGATATGGCTTGTAAGATTTAATAGTTTTATTACTTGAAAGATAACAAAATACTTGAATGGTAACAAATTTTTATCATTATTAACTTTTTATTATTCGATTATGAACTTTATTTTTAGTTTTTATCTACTGCTTTGCTTTTAGTCTATTCGTTACTTTTTTTTGTTTTACTATCATTTTTTTAGTGGCTTTGTTTTGACTTTTGTCCTTGCTAACAACTTTTTCACTAATTTTGTTTTGTTTTTTACTATTACTGATAGCTTTTGATGTAGATTTGGTTTGTTTGTTGGTTATTTTAGCAGTTTTGTTGCTATTTTTGTTTTGGTTTTTACTATTACTGATAGTTTTTGATGTAGATTTGGTTTGTTTGTTGGTTATTTTAGCAGTTTTGTTGCTATTTTTGTTTTGATTTTTGCTTTTACCACCAACTTTTTTGATGCTTTTGCTTAATGATTTGTTGTCTGCTTCTTCGTTGAAATAGAGGGAATAGGGAAAAATCTTTGCAATATTCCTAAGGCCAAAGAAATGTTTGAACAACATCATAAGCCCTGCACTTGTCGAAACGATTATGACAAAAAGACCAATGAGAATTACTGGCAGTTGATATGACGGAAGTGCTGTGCAAAGGGAAATGATTAAAGTAATTGTCGCCAAGAAAACTATTCCACTGATTATTGATTTTTTGAGTGAAGGAGAGAGTGTGTGATAACTAGGAGTATATGTTTCACTTGAACTATCAATATATATTGTTTTGTATTTCACACCCAGTAGCGAGGTGGTGTTTTTCAACAGGCAAGACTTGTCCGGTAGGGCCTGCATAATCTCCACAACATCACGACTATACAACCCAAGCGAAAGCACATTGCCAGAGTCATTTTTGTTGCTAACAAGGTGGGAAAAAGCATTGAAGCATTTTGACCAAATGCGAGCAAAAAATCCCTTTACTCCACTATATCTTTTGCGAATTTGCACAACATCTGCCCCCAAAGAATATTCTTCTAGGCATTTTTCAAACACCAACGAATTGTCGCACAAACTCGTGTCGCCAAGTAGCAAAATATCTCCATCAAAAGAAGGCAGACAAGACACAAAGGCATCGAGATAATCAAAATTGTTTTCAAAGACATTTACTGTGGCTATTTCTTTAAGGGTTGCCAGATAGTCAAGGTTTTTGGTGTCAGATTTTTGGCAAGCGAAGATTATTTGTCTATCTTTATATTTTGCAAAAAAATCACTTTTTGAAAATTCTTCAAAAAATCTCTTTGCATCATTGTTTTTTAGTATAGGGAAAAAATAACAAATTTTCATAGTTAAAGTATAGTATAATCTCAAAAAAAAGGAAACAAAATTTAAGAAAGTTTGCAAAATGGCAATATTTGTTTAACAATTTTGCAAAAACAGGGTAAAATATGCCTATAAAAAGGAGTTTATTATGGAAAAATACTTGTTGAAAGACGCACTAGAAAATAATTATGCAATAGGGGCTTTTAATTTTGGAAATATGGAAGTGCTAAAGGCAATTATTATGGGCGCTGAGAGCAAAAACTCGCCAATTATTTGTCAAATTTCGGAGAGTTCGATGAATTTTGTCGGCGATGAGTATCTCAAAAATTTGATAAAATCCGCTAGAAAGACTTGCCGTGTGCCTATCAGTTTTCACCTTGACCATGGGACATCTTTTGAAACGGTAAAAAGAGCAATAAAAGCTGGGTGCGACTCTGTTATGATTGACGCATCTATGTTGCCTTATGTGGATAATGTAACAATTACCAAAAAGGTGGTTGATTATGCACACTCCAAGGGAGTGTATGTAGAAGGGGAATTGGGCTCTATCTCTGGCATAGAAGATGACCTAAAGGTTGACGACAAAAACAGTTGTTACACTTCGCCAAAGCAAGCCAAAGATTTTGTAAAAAAGACAGGAGTAGATAGCCTTGCAATAGCCATAGGCACAAAGCATGGTGCTTACAAATATTCTGGTGATGCGAAGTTAAGGTTTGACATTTTGGAACAAATACAAAAAGAAATCCCAAATGTTCCGCTCGTCTTGCATGGTGCAAGCGGTGTGGACAAAGAACAAGTGGAGTCCCTTTTTAATTTAGGAGTGGATATTCGTGGAGCAAAAGGAATACCAGAAAATTTCTTACAAAAGGTATGCAAAATGCACGTGTGTAAAGTCAATGGCGACACAGACTTGAGAATTGCCAACCTAAAGGGAATTTTGGAAGATATAAAAAGCAACAACAAAAATATAGATTATCGCAAATACCTTGCTGGTGGAATGAGAGAAATATCTCGTTTGGTTGCGCATAAGATTGATATTTATGGCAGTGCAAACAAAGCAAACTAAATTATCATTACAACAAGAAGGAATATCGAACTAATCACCGCCAAAACGGACAAGACAATGCCTATTATCCCAATGGACTTGCGGTTTAATCTACACTGCATAACCCCAAATACAAAACCATAAATTGCAAGCAAAATTGATATAATTATCCCACTAAATATATATATAACAAGCATCACGACGTATGAAATGCCAATAACATTCATCTCCATAAGGTTTGCAATAAGGCAACAAGCAGATATTATAAGAGCTATTGTGGACAACGTTAATGACAATTTTCCATACTTTTTGATGCTTTTTCTTTCTTCTTCTGGTTTATTTTTGTCCTTGTTGTAGCCATTTATTACATTTCTAAACAAAAAGAACCCAGTAATTTTGCCCACAGAATCTTTTTCATTCATCTCTTTTTTGCTTCTCAAATCCATTGTAGACCTCCCAAACTTTATTGTTATTTTGTGCAGTTTTTGGTATATTTTTCGTAGGATTTTTAGTTAATATTGTTTTTCCTGCAAAAAATTTGGGTTTTACCCAATACATTTGATACAAAATTGTGTGATTTATCCACCTCAAATGGATTTGTAAGCAAATATTTTTGCATTTTTTTTGCCAAGTTACCAAAAAAGTATTTACTCATTTTGCAAAATAGATTATAATTGTTGCTATGAGAATAATATCTGGAAAGTTTAGGGGAACAGTTATCCCCTCGCCAAAACAAGAAGTGGTCAAACCCACTTTGGATAGGGTGAAAGAAAATATTTTCAATATCTTGCAGTTTAAGATTGCAGGGGCAAACTGCCTAGACTTGTTTTGTGGCAGTGGCGCACTGGGGATAGAGTGTTTAAGTCGTGGAGCAGACAAGGTGCAATTTGTGGACAACAACAAGGCGAATGTGGAGGCGCTAAAAGCCTTTTTGAAGAAGTTGAGTGTTCAAAACTATTCGGCAACTGTGTGTGATTATTATGACGCTCTGAAATCTTTTGCGGAAAAGGGGGAAAAGTTTGATATAATTTTTCTCGACCCGCCATTTGACAGTGATTTGGCAGATGTGGCAATCAGTAAAATGTTGAAATTTGACTTGCTGGCAGATAATGGGGTTATTGTGCACGAACGTAGCTCCACAAAACCCAGCAAATTTGCTCAAAAAGTGTTTGATAGCAGGAAATATGGCACTGTTGCTGTGGATTTTTTGAAAAAATAACGCACAAAAAAGATAAAAATTGTGGATAAAAGGGATAAATATTATGTTAGAGAAAAAATACGATTTTAAGACAAGAGAAAAATACTGGCAAGATTTTTGGCAAGAAAAGGGTACTTACAAATTTGACCCTCATAGCAACAAACCAATCTTTTCGGTGGATACTCCTCCTCCAACAGTCAGTGGCAAAATACATATCGGGCATATCTTCAGCTATTGTCAGGCAGAGTTTGTAACAAGGTTCAAAAGACTTCAGGGTTACAATGTTTTTTATCCAATGGGATTTGATGACAATGGTCTTCCAACCGAACTTTTGGTGGAAAAGGAAAGAGGTGTAAAGGCTTACAATGTTTCCAGAGAAGATTTCCGCAAGATGTGTATGGAAACTGTGGAAAAATATGAAGAAGACTACAAAAAGTTGTTTATATCAGTGGGAAACAGTGCCGATTGGAGTTTGTTTTATCACACAGTAAGCCCAGAGTGTCAAAGGACAAGCCAAATGTCTTTTCTTGACCTTTACAAAAAGGACAAAGTGTATTACGCCGAAGCCCCAGCACTGTGGTGCACAAAGTGTCAAACTGCCATTGCCCAAAGCGAACTGGAAAGTGAAGAAAAAGAAACAACTTTCAACTATATAAAGTTTTACATAGAAAATAGTGATGAATATGTGGAAATTGCAACCACAAGACCAGAATTTTTGTGTGCCTGCGACTGCGTGTTTGTAAATCCAAAGGATGAAAAAAGAGCAAGCCTTGTAGGTAAAAGAGTTAGAGTGCCTCTTTACAATTACTATGTGCCTGTGATGGCTGATGACAAGGTAGAATTGGACAAGGGGACAGGTGTTGTTATGTGTTGCACTTTTGGCGACCAAACAGACACACAATGGTTCAAAAAGTATAAGTTGGAACTTAAAGTTGCCATTGATGACTATGGCCGTATGACCAAACTTGCCGGAAAATATGAAGGAATGAAGACCAAAGAGGCAAGAGCAGAGATTATCGAGGACCTAAAACAGCAAGATTTGCTTATTAAGCAAGAACCTTTGACTCACCAAGTTTTTGTGCATGAAAGATGTAAAAATGAGATGGAGATAAAACTTAAAAAACAATGGTTTATTAAAACTCTTGAAAACAAGCAAAAATGGCTAGAACTGGGCGACCAAATCAAATGGAACCCAAGTTTTATGAAATCACGTTATACCGATTGGGTGGAAAATCTTATGATGGATTGGTGTATTTCTCGCCAAAAATATTTTGGTGTGCCATTCCCAGTGTGGTATTGCAAAGATTGTGGAGAGATTGTAGTTGCTGACGAGAGTCAACTGCCAGTTAATCCACTGGTTACCAATCCACTTCACCCATGTCCAAAGTGTGGTGGACATAATTTTGAACCAGAAAAAGATATTATGGACACTTGGGCAACCAGCAGTGTTACACCACTAGTAAATGCTAGGTGGAAAACTGATGACGAGTTCTGCAAAAAGATGCTCCCAATGACTTTTAGAACCAATGCCCATGATATCATAAGAACTTGGGATTTTTATACAATAGTAAAAAATTATTATCACACAAATACAATTCCTTGGCAAAATGTTATGATTACAGGGTTTGTTATGGCAGGAAATGGAGAAAAAATATCCAAGAGCAAAAACAATGCAAAGGCAGACCCAGCCAATGTTATTGCCAACAATTCTGCTGACGTTTTTCGTTATTGGGCGACAACAGGTAGCCTTGGCAGAGATTCACTGTTTAACGAAGATAAACTGAAAACTGGCGCAAAACTGGTCAACAAAGTTTACAACGCATCGAAGTTTGTGTGGCAATTCTTAGAAGGCTATAAGCCAGGCGAAATGCCAAATCTCAAACCTATCGACCGCTGGATAATTTCAAAGTTTTCTCAAATGCAGGCAAGATTCTTCGATTATTTTGAAAAATATGAAATTGGTCTTGCAATGAACGAACTAGAAAGTTTCTTCTGGAATTTCTGTGACAACTATATCGAACTGGTCAAAGTTCGCCTGTATAATGCAGATGAAGACGCCAAAAACAGCGCAAGATATGCTATGTATGGAGTTATGTTGGAACTGCTAAAAATGTTTAGCATATATATCCCACATGTAACAGAAGAAATTTATCAAAATACATTCAAAGACACCGTCCATACAGAATCTATCAACAACACGCAATTTGCAACTTTGACTATCTCACCAGACAAAGACCTTATCCGCAAAGGCGAAGAAGCATGCAATGTTGTTTCGCAAGTTCGTGGATACAAAACAGACAACAAGGTTTCGCTAAAAACAGAACTAACTACTCTAAAAGTTACTTCTCCATATGACGAATTCCTCAATCTCTGTGCAGACGACATAAAAGATGCGACCAATGCACAAAATGTGGTTATTTCACATGGGGACAACTTGTCCGTAGAAGTGCTGGGTGTGGTGGAAAGCAATCAATAATCATTTTGTTTAGCCAAAAACGGAATTGTTGGAGATAATTTGCAAATATACAAGCAAATTGCCCCCAAAACTTTGCTTTTTGGCTAAATTTATTTAATCCCTATTTCATACAATTTTTCACCTGTTTTTGCAAAATATCTGTTGTATTTGGCATAAAAGTTGACAAAAAAAATGAATTTAGGGTATATTATTTTAAGGAGATTAAGAATGAAACTATACAATTCACTTACAAGACAGGTTGAGAATTTTGAGCCATACGACCCAAATTTGGTCAGAGTTTACACTTGTGGGCCAACGGTTTACAACTTTGCCCATATTGGCAACCTGCGTAGTTACATAATGGAAGATATCTTGATCAGAACTCTAAAATATGACAATTACAATGTAAAACGTGTTATGAATATAACAGATGTAGGGCACCTGTCAGGAGATTCTGATGACGGCGAAGATAAAATGTTGAAAGGTGCAAAAAGGGAAAATAAATCTATTTTGGAGATTGCAAATTTCTACAAAAAAGCGTTTTTTGAAGACTTAAAACAGTTGAATATCCTTATGCCTGATGTAGTGGAAAATGCTACAGATTGCATAGACAATTTTATCAAAGCAATAAAAGTTTTGCTTGACAAAGGATATGCTTATCAAGCAGGTGGAAATATATATTTTGACACGAGCAAATTGGCAAAATATCATGTGTTTTTCAACTTCAAACAAGAAGATTTGGAAGTGGCTGTTAGAGATGACGTTTCGCAAGACAATTTCAAAAGAAATCCAAACGATTTCGCCCTGTGGTTTACAAAGTCTAAATTTGACAATCAAGCGCTAAAATGGGATAGTCCATGGGGGGTGGGTTATCCAGGCTGGCATATAGAATGTTCTTGTATAGCAATGAAACATTTGGGCGAGCAGGTGGATATTCACTGTGGAGGGATAGACAATGCCTTTCCTCATCACACCAACGAAATTGCACAAAGCGAGGCAGTTTTGGGGCATGAGTGGTGCAAATATTGGATGCACGTCTTGCACCTACAGACTAAAGACGGCAAGATGAGTAAGTCAAAAGGTGAGTTTCTTACACTTTCTGTTGCCAAACAAAAGGGTTATGCGCCATTAGAATATAGATTTTTGTGCTTGCAATCTCATTACAGAAAGCAACTGGTCTATTCTGAAGAAATTATGTCCAACGCCTCCAACTCCTACAAAAAACTTAAAAATAGAACGCTAAAACTTACAGAAAATGGCGAGTTTGATGAAAAATCATTCAACGAATACAAGTCAAAATTTTCTGAAGCAATCAACAACGACCTAAACACCGCCATGGGCATCTCCGTCTTGTTTGATATGCTAAAAGATAAATCATTAAATGATTTTACAAAGAGAAAATTGGTTGAAGATTTTGACCAAGTGCTTGCGTTGGATTTGTTGAAGCAAGAGGAAGTTTCTGCTCCACAATTTGATGGCATTTCTACCGAAGAAATCGAAAAACTGATAGAAGATAGGAAAGTCGCCAAGCAAAACAAAAACTATGCCCTAGCCGATCAAATAAGAGAACAACTGGCAAGCAAAGGCATAAAACTTATAGACACCCCATCCGGCACAAAATATGAAAAAGCATAATATAACGTTGGGAAGTCAGCCATGTTATTGTAATAATCTATTGCATAAGAAATAACAATCTTATTGTAATAATTTATCGCATAAGAAATAACAATGTTATTGTAATAATCTATTGCATAAGTCAAGAATAATACTGTTATTAGTAAAGGGAATGTATGTAATAAATTAAATAAAAGCCTAGCAAATCGCTAGGCTTTTTTGCTACTGATTAAATTCTATTCAATAAAAAACTCCCCAAGAGGTAGGGGAGTATCTGGTGGAGCAAAAGAATATTTACTCGAAATAAAAGTTATAAGTCAAGATTAAAATATAATATTATGTTTGAGATTAAATTATCCTTTTTCTATTTAATGATGAGTTAAAAATATATTGATTTATAATTTTTTTTACTTTATAATAACTTAGGAGGTTTAATATGAATCGTGAAGAAGCTACGCAAAAATATGGTCAAACAACAATAAATGGAATTAATTGTGGCACAGTAAAAGGAGGATTTATGCCAAACGCCTGTAACGAAAGATTGCTTGAACAAAACATTGCACTAAACATTCTTATTAAAAAACACCCAGAATGTTTAGATGCCTTGAAAGTTATAGACGAAAATTATGACTCCTTAAACGCTAGGGAAACAACCTCTACCCCTCTGCAAAAAGACACAGACAATAAGCCTCAAATTATTGGAAAATTAAGTCATCACATAAAATTAGGAGGCAGAACTCCTAGCGAAGTTTTTCAATCTTATGGAGATATTGGAATTGTTCCATCTGAATATTTTGGAATTTTAGAATCTGAGCGCGAAGCATGTTTTTGTACATCACTTGCTCGTATTTACAAATATGATACCAAAGCACACCCAATAAGAAATATGCGTTCTACATTAAACAAAGAAGGGCTTTTTAGAGGGCAGTTTTCAAGGAGAAGTCAAGATAGTCCAAGCGAACATGTTTTTTTTATTCTAGATGACCAAATATATGCTGATATAGAAAATAATAATTTTTTTGCTTTAAAACAATACCCTGATGATTCAAAAGAACAAATTGACATTAAAGAACAAAAGTTTTATTCTCTATCACATGAAGAACAATTATTATATAAAACCTTAAGTTCAATTTCACATGGAGTAAGTAACTTTGAAGAATCGGAATGGTTTGCTTATCCGGGAGGAATTCCATCAAAATATATCAGTGGTATTGTTATGGATTCAGAATTAACTGCAATTGATCCAAATTTATCAGCAACTTTAGAAAAGTTTTTTCCACAAGCAACTATCATTAATATTCAAGATAATTCTATTATCAGAGAGCCCGTCATTGTTCATGAACAACAATAACTTTTATTTACTAATAAAAACCAAGCATTAGTTAATGATGCTTGGTTTTTGTTTATTGGTATATCTACACGTTTACTCAAAATAAAAAACTCGAATACTTTAATGGTGTTCGAGTTAATGTGAAATTGGTGGACCACCGGGGGCTCGAACCCCGGACACCCTGATTAAGAGTCAGGTGCTCTACCAACTGAGCTAG
>JBJETV010000009.1:0-14662 GCA_051883495.1 Christensenellales bacterium | reverse complement strand
TGGCAAAGATGTTTTTGCTGTGCCGGGCAGTGTGTTTAGCATTGCAAGTGCAGGCACAAATAGGATGATTTCCAACGGTCAAGCAAAGGCTGTGTGTGATATAAGAGATATTATTGGCGATAGAAAACTTCGCCCAATAAGGCAAGACAACTCCAAAGAAAACGTTTCTATAGAAGAAGGGATAGTGTTGGAACTGCTAAAGTCTGGCGAAAAGACTTTTCAGGAACTTGTCGATTTGACGCACATTGAAACAAAAAGGCTTAACAGTTTGTTGACATTGTTGACAATTCGTGGAATAATAAAAAAACTTGCTGGAAACATTTACTTTTTGAAATAGTGCTTTGCATACAAACATTTTTGCAAGACAACTGTTGTGTATAATAGAAAAAGTTGATAGCAGTATAAACAAATTGAAAATTAAAGAAGGTTTAGATGAAGTTAGTTATTATTGAAGGTCCAGGAAAGAGGGATACCCTAAAAAAATATCTTGGTGATGGCTATGATGTAGTAGCCACCAAAGGACACGTGAGAGATTTGCCAGCCAAAAGTCTTGGGGTGGATATTTCCAAAAATTTTGAACCACAATATGAAATAATGCCCGGCAAAGAATCAATCATTAAAGAGTTAAAATCCAAGGCAGGCAAGGCAGATGCCGTTTTGCTAGCGACCGACCCTGATAGAGAAGGGGAGGCTATTTCGTGGCATATTCAACATATTTTGAATATTCCAGAAGATGAAGCATGCAGGATAGAATTTAATGAAATTTCAAAATCTGTTGTAAACAAGGCTGTGCAAAACCCAAGAAAAATAGATATGAATTTGGTTCATGCACAGCAAGGCAGGCGTGTGCTGGATAGGCTGGTTGGCTATAAGGTTTCGCCAATTATTTGCAAAAAAATTAAGCCAAACCTCAGCGCTGGTAGGGTGCAGAGTGTGGCTTTGAAACTGATTGTTGATAGGGAAAAGGAAATTATAAACTTCAAACCACAAGAGTATTGGCCAATTTGCGCATTCTTGGAAAAAAGCGGAACAAAGTTTAAGGCAACTCTTGCCACCAAACTTGGCAAAAAATTTGTGCCAAGCAACGCAGAACAAGCAGAAGAAGTGGTAGAATATCTTAAAGAACAATCATTTGTGGTTGATGAAATAAAAAGAACGGTAACCAAATCCGCCCCACCACCACCATTTATCACAAGCACAATGCAACAAGATGCTTTGAATAAAATTGGGATGAGCATTTCGCAGACGACAAAAAGCGCCCAAGCATTGTATGAAGGTGTTGAACTGGGGGCAGAAGGTAAAACTGCTCTTATAACATATATAAGGACAGACTCCACTCGTGTTTCGCCAGAGGCACAAACAAAGGCAAAAGAATATATAATGTCGCATTATGGCGATGAATATGCTCCAAAGACATTTAATGTGTTCAAAACAAAAAAGAACGCACAAGATGCTCACGAAGCGATAAGACCTATCAGCCTAGACAGAACACCAGAGAGTGTCAAACCTTTTATGTCGGCAGACAACTACAAATTGTATAAACTAATTTATGAACGATTTGTTGCAAGCCAAATGACACCTGCAACATACGATTCGCAGTCAATCAATATCAATGCCGGGGCTCTTGGCTTTAAGGCAACAGGGAGAACTCCTATTTTTGTCGGCTGGACAAGGGCATACAAGATATTTGAAGAACAGGAAGATGATTCGACAGAAAGCAAACTTCCAAAACTTACTGAGGGCGACAAACTGAATGTAGAAAAGATAACAAAAGAGCAAAAGTTTACCAAGCCACCAGTGAGATTTACCGAAGCCAGCCTCATAAAAACAATGGAAGAAAAAGGTATTGGCAGACCAGCAACCTATGCTCCAACAGTAATGACTTTGCTAAACAGGGCTTATATGGTAAAAGATGGCAAATATCTAAAACCATCGGAGTTGGGCTCTACAGTAACGGAATTTTTGGAAAAGTATTTTGCAGATATTATGAATGTGTCGTTCACCGCCGAGATGGAAGATGGGCTGGATAGGATTGCCGAGGGAGAAGAATCGTGGCAAAATGTTATATCCAAGTTTTATGCTGGATTTGAGCAAGAAGTGATGTATGCTTATAGAGAATCTAGAAGGATGTCTGTAGCCCCAGAAGAAAGTGATGTGATATGCAGTAAGTGTGGGGCAAAGATGGTAGTAAGAGAAGGGAAATATGCCAAATTTCTTGCTTGCCCAAATTATCCAAGGTGCAAAAACATAGTCAGCCTAACACCACCCAAAAAACCTGTCTGCTCTTGCCCAATATGTGGCAAAGATGTGGTGGAAAGGAGAACTCATGGCGGAAAGATATTCTATGGTTGTGTGGGGTATCCAGAGTGTAAATTTGCCAGTTGGGATATGCCAACCAACACTCCTTGCCCAAAGTGCAAGAGTTATCTAACTGTAAAACAAGGCAAAACTTACTCTTTGTATAAATGCTCCAACAAAGATTGCGACTATGAAAAGAAGGAAGTAACTAAGATAGAAGATACAAACGAAAACAAAAATGAAGGTGAAAATGAGTGATATAGTTACGGTGATTGGTGCTGGGCTTGCCGGATGTGAAGCCACATGGCAACTGGCAAAACGAGGGATAAATGTGGTGCTTTGCGACATAAAGCCAAGCCAATTTACCCCAGCGCACTCCAATCCAAATTTTGCAGAAATAGTGTGTTCCAACAGTTTGAAGTCTATGGACAATTCCACCGCTTCGGGTTTGTTGAAGTTGGAAATGGAGAAGTTTGACAGCCTTATATTAAGGTGTGCATACAGTTGCAGAGTGCCTGCTGGCAATGCCTTGGCGGTGGATAGAGAAAAGTTTGCAGAAATGGTTACCAGCGAGATAAAGAGCCTTGACAATGTAAAGATAGTGTCTGGCGAAGTGCAAGAAATCCCACAAGGGACAACCATTCTTGCCACAGGTCCACTGACAACTGACAAATTAAGCAAATCACTGATAAATTTTTTGGAGCAAGACAATTTGGCTTTTTATGATGCCTCTAGCCCAATAGTAGAAAGAGAAAGTATAAATATGACCAAAGCCTTTGTAAAGGATAGATATGACAAAGGAGATGGTGATTATATAAATTGCCCAATGAACAAAACTCAATATCTCGAATTTTATAATCAACTGATAAATGCAGAGAGAGTAGAACTGAAAAATTTTGAAAAGAAAGAAATATTCGAAGGGTGTATGCCCATTGAAGTTATGGCAATGAGAGGAGAAGATAGTCTAAGGTTTGGACCACTTAAACCTATAGGGCTAGACAATCCAACCACTGGAGAAAAATATTATGCAGTAGTTCAATTAAGACCAGAGGACAAGGACAAAAGATTATACAACCTTGTGGGGTTTCAAACCAATTTGCTTTTTCCAGAACAAAAAAGAGTGTTTTCATTGATTCCTGGCTTGGGAAATGCAAAATTTGTTAAGTATGGGGTTATGCATAGGAACACATACATAAATGCTCCACAAATTTTGAAAAATACCTTTCAAACCAAAAAGCGAGAAGATTTGTTTATTGCAGGGCAGTTGAGTGGAGTGGAAGGATATATGGAAAGCACTATGAGTGGGCTTTTGTGTGGCATAAATGCGTATTTGCTTGTAAAAGGAAAACCTTTGGTGTCGCTTTCGTCAAATACAATGATGGGGGCTATTGCAAATTTTATAACTACTTGTCCACAGAAAAATTTTCAGCCAATGAATGCAAATTTTGGCATTGTTAGTCCGCTTGAACAAAAAATTAAAGACAACAAGCAAAAAAGGGAAAAGATAGTTTCTCGGTCGCTTGAAGAAATAGAAAAAGTTGTAAAAATGATGGAAAATAATTAAAGGAGAAATTATGGAAGGAATGAGAAGCACCACTATAGTGGCTGTAAAAAGAAATGGCAAAACTGCAATTGCAGGAGATGGTCAAGTTACTGTGGGCGAAAAGTTTATCGTAAAAAACAACGCAGTAAAAGTTAGAAGAATTTATGGAGGAAAGGTTGTAATAGGCTTTGCTGGCAGTGCATCAGATGCTTTCAGTTTGTCACAAAAATTTGAAGAATTATTGCAAAAATTCAGCGGAAATCTTATGCGAAGTGCTGTTGAATTGGCAATCGGCTTTAGAGATGATAAATATGTCCGAAGGCTTGATGCTCTTATGTTGGTGGCGGATAAGGACAACCTTTTGTATGTGTCGGGCAACGGAGATGTTTTTGAGCCAGAATATGGTGTTGCTGCCATTGGCAGTGGAGAATTTTATGCTTTGGCTGCATCAAGGGCTCTTATCGAAAACACCGACCTCAGTGCAAAAGAAATCGCACTTAAGGCACTAAAAATAACCAGTGATATTTGCGTGTTTACCAATGGGCACGTAACTGTGGAGGAGGTCTAAATGAATTATACACCAAAAGAAATTGTTGCCGAACTTGACAAATATATAATAGGTCAGGAAAATGCCAAAAAGGCGGTGGCAATAGCATTGAGAAATAGATATCGCCGTAGCAAACTTTCAAAGCAAATGCAAGAAGAAATAACACCAAAAAATATAATTATGAAAGGCCCAACAGGTGTTGGCAAAACAGAAATTGCTCGTAGGCTTGCAAAGTTGGTAAAAGCCCCTTTTATCAAGGTAGAAGCGACCAAATACACCGAGGTTGGATATGTCGGCAGAGATGTAGAAAGTATGGTTAGGGACCTAGTCGAAGCATCTTTTAGGCTGGTAAAAGACGAAAAATATAGCGAAGTGGTGGAAAAGGTTTCGCCAACTGTAAATAAAAGGTTGTTTGACTATCTTTATCCTCAAAAGAAAGCCACTCTTGACTCTACAGCCAACGAAGAAGATTTGAGGACTTATGTCCAAAAAGGCATTGAGGACGGGAAATACGACGATGATTTTATCGAAATGGATGTAAGTGAAGCCCCAAAATCATTTGAAATGATGCCGGGCGCTGGCATGGAAATAAACCTTGGAGAACTTATGGGAGGGATATTCCCAACCAAAAAGAAAAAGAGAAAACTGACTATTCGTGAAGCACGAGAAATCCTAAACCAAGAAGAATGTGATAAGATTATAGACATCGAAACAGTAAAGTCAGAAGCCGTAAGACGAGCAGAGCAAGAGGGCATTATTTTCATTGACGAAATCGACAAAATTGCTGGCAGTTCGGGCAGAAGCAATGGTCCAGAAGTAAGCAGAGAAGGTGTGCAGAGAGATATTTTGCCTATTGTTGAGGGTTGCACAGTAAACACAAAATACGGCGTAATAAAAACCGATTATATTTTGTTTATTGCAGCAGGAGCATTCCATGTATCCAAGGTGGAAGACCTTATACCAGAACTTCAAGGTCGTTTTCCAATTAGAGTGGATCTAGAAAACCTTACAGCAAAAGAATTTTATAAAATTTTGACTGAGCCAAAAAATGCCATAACACTTCAATATCAAGAATTACTTAAGGTTGATGGGGTAGATTTGATTTTTAAGACTGAAGCCCTAAAAGAAATCGCCAAATACACCGAAGAAGAAAATGAAACCAGCGAAAATCTTGGAGCAAGACGCCTGCATACTGTAATGGAGTTGCTGTTGGAAGATGTCAGTTTTAATGCTGGCGACAGCCCAAAACAAGTGGTTATCGACAAAGAATATGTAAAAAAGGCATTTGAAAACTTTGACAAAGAACATGATTTGCGAAAATACTTCTTGTAATTAAAAGTTAGATTAGGGAAAATTTCTTATAATTAAAAAATTGATTAATAAAAATATTTCTTATAAGTAAAGATTTGGTTAAAAAAACTTATAATTAAAAATTTGACTTGTTCAAATTTTAACATCACATAATTTATATTATCGGAAGTTTTGTCTGAATGCACACGAAACGAAGCGAGTGTATATTCAAGCAAAACTGATGTTTATTCAAACCGTGATGAAGGAAAAACTTTAGTTTTTACTTGGTTTTGTGTAAACAAAACTTAAATTTTGGTGAAAGCAAAATTTAACATAACATATTTATATTAAAGGAGAAAAATAATGGAACTTGAACATCTAAACAATGAAACTTTTGAAAAAGCAATAAAGGGAGCAAAAACTCCAGTTTTGGTTGATTTTTTTGCCACATGGTGCGGTCCTTGCAAAATGCTTGCTCCAATACTACAAGCAGTGCAGGAAGAAATCGGAGAAAAGGCAAAAATCTACAAACTTGATGTAGATGAAGGCATGGATATTGCTAAACAATTTGGCGTTATGAGTGTGCCAACAATGATTATTTTCAAAGATGGCGAAGAAGTGGATAGACTGGTGGGGCTTAGGTCAAAATCTGAAATTATAACCACTATCGAAGAAAAATACTGATTGCTAAAATCTAGAATTTAATTAAAACAATCCATAATAGAGAATATATTTCAACTGTCAAATAAAAAATAATTTTCACATTCAACTTTTTAATAAAAATAGATTATTAAATTATTGATAAAAGGAAAATGTTTTTTTTGATTTGTAGATATAGGCTTAACAACAAAAAGGTTGCATTGTTGCAATCTTTTTTGCTTTTTTACAAAGAAATCTCTTGACAGTGGGGAAAAAATAAGTATAATTGTGTTGTAAAGTATTTTTGCTTTACGAGGTAATATGGAAATTCGAGATAATTTGAGAAAGAGTTTGCTTGCAGAGATGTATGCTCCACTCTTAACTTCCAAACAACAAAGTATATTAAGAATGTTTTTGGACAGCAATATTTCACTCAGCGAAATTGCCGAGGAGTTTGATATTTCAAGGCAAGCGGTAAATGACCTTGTAAAAAGGACATTTAGAGTGCTTGAAGATTATGAAAACAAGTTAAGATTGCTGGAGAAGTTTGAACAAATCAAATCAACACTTTCCGAGTGCTATTATCTTCTTGACCAAAATGCAGACAAAGAGATTGTCAAAAAAAAGTTAAATTCGATTATGGAGGTTTTGTAATATGGGAATGTTTTCCAATCTATCACTTAGGCTAAATCACATTTTTTCTCACCTTACAAAACGAGGCAAACTTACAGAACTTGAGATTAAGGAAGCAATGAGAGAAATTAGGGTTGCTTTGCTGGAAGCGGATGTAAACTTTTTGGTGGCAAAAAATTTTGTAAACAGAGTAAGCGAAAAGGCTCTTGGCCAAAGTGTTCTCACCAGCCTAACACCAGGACAACAAGTGGTGAAGATTGTCAATGACGAATTGGTAGAATTGATGGGCAAATCAAACAGCAAACTTGCAGTGTCTAGCCAGTTGCCAACAATTATTATGTTGTGTGGGCTTCAGGGCAGTGGCAAGACCACTATGTGTGGTAAGTTGGCTGGGTTACTTAAAGGGCAGGGCAAAAAACCAATGCTTGTGGCTTGTGATATTTATAGACCTGCAGCCATCAATCAGTTGCAAGTGGTTGGGAAAGGTGTAAATGTGGAAGTTTTTGAACATGGCACACAAAACCCTTCCAAAACATGCAAAGAAGCCATTGCCTATGCCAACAAAAAAATGTATGATACTTTGATTGTAGATACTGCAGGCAGATTGTCCATAGACGAAAAATTGATGGACGAACTGAAAGAGTTGAAGAAAAATATCAACCCAACAGAAATCTTGCTCGTGGTGGACAGTATGAATGGTCAAGAAAGTGTTAATGTGGCACAAAGTTTTGACCAAGCGCTAGACATAACTGGGGTTGTGCTTACCAAGTTGGATGGCGACACAAGAGGTGGTGTGGCATTGTCCATTTCGGAAGTGGTCAAAAAACCAATAAAGTTTTGCGGTGTTGGAGAAAAATTGGGGGATATAGAACCATTTTATCCAGACAGAATGGCATCACGAATTTTGGGAATGGGAGATGTGCTTACTCTCATTGAAAAGGCACAAAATGCCGTAACAGAAGAAGAAGCAAAGCAACTGGAGAAGAAATTTAGAGAAAATTCATTTACCTTTGAAGACTACCTTGTGCAAATGGACAAGATAAAGAGTATGGGCAACATAAATGACCTTTTGGGTATGATACCGGGGCTTAGCAACAAGTTAAAAGGTGCTACTGTTGACGAAAAGGAAATGGAAAGAAACAAAGCCATTATCCAAAGTATGACAGCGAAGGAAAGGCGAAATCCAGACCTCATAAAAGGTAGCCAAAAAAAGCGAATTGCCGAAGGCAGTGGGACACAAATTCAAGATGTGAACAGACTGCTTAAATCGTTTGAGCAATCAAAAAATTTGATGAAACAAATGAAAAACGGCGGGATGAAAAAATTCAAATTTTAATTAGTTTTTTACAATTTTTTTAGAGCAAAGGCCAAAATGCTTTCAAAAAAATATTAACATAGATAAAAAAAGGAGAAACAAAAATGGCAGTTAAAATCAGACTTACAAGACTAGGAGATAAAAAGAGCCCATTTTATAGAGTTGTTGTTGCAGATGCAAGGACTTCAAGAGATGGCAAGGCAATAGACAACCTTGGTTACTTCAACCCACTTGTTGAAGAAAATGGACTAAAACTTGACAAAGAAAAAACTTTGACATGGCTCAAAAATGGTGCTCAACCAACAGAAACAGCAAGAACATTGCTTGTAAAAGCCGGCATTGTTGAAAATGCAAAACCATATGCTCCAAAGAAGATTGTTCCAAAGAAAAAAGATGCAAAAAAATAATTAACCACAATATAAGGAGAGAGTAGAATGGAAGAGTTACTTAAATTTATTGTGGAAAGCCTTGTTGACGACAAAGATGCAATACAAATAGAAAAGCATGAAGACGAAACGGCAGTTGTCTTTGAAGTTAAAGTTGCTCAGCAAGACACGGGCAAACTGATAGGCAAAAATGGAAAGATTGCTCAAGCAATCAGGTCAATTTTGCATTCGGCTTCTCACAAACAGTCAAAAAAATATATCTTAAAGATAAAGTAAAATTATGATAGAGATAGCAAAAATTTTGAAACCACAAGGCTTGCGTGGGGAAATGAAAATTTCGATGTATGTGCATGACTTGGGGTTCTGGAGCAATTTGAAAACTGTGTATATTGATGGTTATGATCATGATGTTGTAAAGTTTAGATGTTACAAAGGTTTTGGCTATATCACTTTGGATGACATAACGACCTGCGAACAAGCGGAAATGTTTAGGAACATATCACTCACCGTTCCAAAAGAACAAATCCCACTGAATGATGGTGAATATCTTATATCAGACCTAGAAAATTGCACAGTGGTTGACGAAAAAGACAATATAATTGGATATGTAGAAAGTGTGGAGCAATATGGCTCTGCGTATATCATAAATATCCTAAAAAATGGTGGCCTTAGGAGTTTTCCATTTCTAAATGAAGTGATAAAAACAGTGGATATACAGTCCAAAAAAATTGTTGTTTTCAAAAATAAACTTGACGAGGTGCTGGTGTGAAAATCACTATCCTAACGCTATTCCCAGAGATGTTTGAAGCACTTAATCACAGTATATTATCTCGTGCTCAAAAAAACAAACTGCTGGAGATTGAGGTTGTAAACATAAGGGATTTTTCGCTGGACCGCAACAAAAGATGCGATGATTATTCTTATGGCGGTGGGGCGGGAATGATTATGACTCCACAACCACTTTTTGATGCTCTAAAAAGTGTTAAAGCAAGCAATTCTTACACTGTATATATGTCGCCAAAGGGCAAAGTTCTTTCGCAACAAAAGGTGGAGGAACTAGCCAAATTGGACGAAATAGTCATTGTTTGTGGGCATTATGAGGGCATCGACCAGCGAATAGTTGACCTTTGCATAGATGAGGAAATATCAATAGGCGACTACATTCTTACTGGTGGAGAATTACCAGCCATGGTGCTGGTTGATTGTGTGGCAAGATATATCCCTAATGTGCTAGGAAATGAAGAAACAACCAAAGACGAATCTTTCTCTGCAGGGCTCCTAGAGTATCCACAATGGACAAGACCTTTTGAATTTGAGGGGCTAACAGTGCCACAAGTGTTGCTTGATGGCAATCATAAGGAAGTGGACAAGTGGCGACTAGAAAAATCCCTTGAAATAACAAAGAAAAATCGACCAGATTTGTATAGGAAGTATATTCGTAAACAGCAAAAACTGAATAAGGACCAACAAAAGTAGAGAATAACAAAAAATAGTTGTCTATATTGCAAAGTATAATATGAGGAGGTAAGTATGGCAATTCAATGGTTCCCAGGGCATATGACCAAAGCATTAAGACAAATGGAGAAAGAACTGAAAAATATCGACCTTGTTTTTTATCTCCTTGACGCAAGAGCACCTTTTTCTTGCCTCAATCCAAAACTTTCACAAATGGCAAAGGACAAGCAGATTGTCTATGTCTTGACCAAATGCGATATGGTGGAAGAGGAGGATATTGCGAGATTTAAGGAAAAACTGAAAGGGGACAACTGCTCGGTAGTGGCTGTGAATGGGGTGCAATCCAACTCCTCAAAATCTCTTCTGTTTTTGACAAAAAATCTCGTGGCAGAAAAATTAAAGAGAAAGGCAGAAAAGGGTATTGGCTATCTTCCAAAAGCAATGGTGGTGGGAGTGCCAAATGTAGGCAAAAGCACACTTATCAACAACTTGTGCGGAAAAGTAAAAACAGAAACAGGCAACAGACCGGGTGTTACAAGGGGCAAGCAATGGGTGCAGACGGCAAGTGGACTTATGCTACTAGACACACCAGGAACACTTTGGCCATCCTTTGAGGAAGACAGAGTGGCACGTAACCTTGCCTATATTGGAAGCATAAAAGATGAAGTGCTGGATGTGGAAGATTTGGCATACTTTTTCCTAGTGGATACATTGCCAAAATATAAGCATTTGATAGAGAAACGATACAATATAACAATAGACAAAGACGATGAATATATCGACATAGTTGAAAAAATCTGTTCCAGTAGGAATTGTCTTTTGAAAAAAGGCGAGCCTGATTATGAAAGATGTGCCAATATGATATTGGACGACTTTAGAAAGGGGCGAACGGGTAAGATTGCCTTGGAGTGAGATTGTTGTGGTGAGATAATATGGAAAAATTTGATTTGTTTGAATATGAAAACAAATATAAATCTCTTGGCGAGATAGCCGGCATTGACGAGGCAGGTCGTGGACCATTGGCTGGACCAGTGGTGTGTGCTTGCGTTGTTATGCCACTTGAGGAAGATAAGATTATCCCGGGCATCAACGACAGCAAAAAACTATCCGCAAAGAAAAGAGAAGAACTGTTTGACCAGATTGTTGCCACTGCAAAAACCTTTTGCATTGTGCAAGTGGACGAAAAGACTATTGATGATATAAACATTTTGCAAGCAACCAAACTTGGCATGAAAAATGCCCTAAATGGACTTAAATTTAGGCCTAATATGGTGCTTATTGACGCAGTAAAAATTGATACGGATATCCCTCAAGAAAACATAGTTAAAGGCGACGCAAAGAGTTATAACATAGCATCAGCATCAATTTTGGCAAAAGTTTTTAGGGATAGGCTGATGATGGAATACTCCAAGAAATATCCAGATTATCATTTTGACAAGCACAAGGGTTATGGAACAAAGGAGCATATTGAACTGCTGAAAAAACATGGCAAGTGCGAAATTCATCGAGATACATTTATCAAACATTTTGTTTGAGGTGAATATGAAGTCATTAAACAAACAGACTGGTGGCATCGGCGAAGCAATAGCAGTAAACTATTTGAAAGATAAGGGTTATGAAATCTTGCAAACAAATTTTTCTTGCAAAACAGGAGAAATTGACATCGTTGCAATGGACAAAGAAACGTTGGTTTTTGTGGAAGTGAAAATGCGATCAAATTTGCGTTTTGGCTTGCCACAAGAAGCGGTTACAAAGTCCAAACTATTGCATATGCAAAGGACTGCCTTGTCTTATCTAAAACTTAACGATTTGATGGATAAGGTGGATATTAGATTTGATTGCGTGGCAATACTTGGCACAAAACAAGACCATATCATAGAACATATAGAGGGAATTTGTTAAAAAAGAGAGAAAATCAAGACATTTTTAGCAAGAAAAATGTTTTTGTCAAAAATTAAAAAAACGCTTGCAATTTTCGTTGCAGTGTGTTATCATATCTTGCAATTTAAGTGGAGGTAACAAAATGAACCTTATTGACGTTATTGAAAAAGAAAGTATCAAAGATAATATCCCAGAATTTAACATTGGAGACACTGTTAAGGTTTATTATAAAATTAAAGAAGGCAACAAGGAAAGAATTCAGGGATACGAAGGTGTTGTTATCGCTAGAAGAAATGGAAGCATAAGAGAATCCTTTACTGTTAGACATATGTCATTTGGTGTTGGGGTTGAGAGAACATTCCCACTTCACAGCCCAAAGATAGACAAAGTAGAAGTGTTGAAGAAAGGTAAGATTAGACGTGCAAAACTCTTTTATCTCCGTGACCTCACTGGCAAAGCAACTAAGATAAAAGAATCAAGATAATTGATTTTAAGGAACAGAAGCATTTGTTCCTTTTTTTTATGCAAAGGGAAGGAAATTATTTATTATAGTATATTTTGAATTGTCTGAAAAATCAAAGATTTTAACTAGCAAGAACTAAAACTCTTGTTGTTTTTTTTATTGATATCTTATTTTTTTATTTGCAAAAAAAAGTATTTTTTTAATAAAAAAGGCTAAAAAAGTTGACAATAATTTATGATTGTCTTACAATTTTTTGATAGTAGTAGGAGTATGTTTATGTCTAAGTGGGATAGATTTGTTGATTGGTGTAATAGATTGTATAGGGGTTGCAATCGTATAACCATCTGTGTGTTATACATAACCACAATGGCAATACTAGCAACCCTTATCTTTTGTGCCAAGCAACAAAAATCCACCTCAAACATCACTGTAAACTACTCTAGACCCTCATATACCGTTACTTTTGACTCAGCAGGGGGGGGGGGGGTATCTCCCAGCTCAAAGACCGTTAAATTAGGTGATAATTATGGCGATTTGCCAGTGCCCACAAAGAGTGGTTATGCCTTTGTTGGTTGGTCGAAAAACTTAGTAAGAAATAATATAATACAATACTATAGTCACTTTTGTTCTACAACTTTGATTGACAAAAATACCAATAAATTTGTTTTTTCTAATTTTCATCAGTCATCAAATGTTACGGGGGAACTATGGTCAACATTTTGTATTGACGTTTCTTCATTTGTAGGCAAGCAATTGACTATATCTGGAAAATTGGTTGGGTTGAGTGAAAGTGGAGCCTCTTTTCGTGACTTACATGTTGGGCAGGGTAATACTGGACAATACTCATATCATATAACAGGCTCTCCTGATAGCAAAATGATTTGCAGTAGAGATACTTATAGTGATGGTTTAACATTTTCACATACAGTCACTATAATTGAAAACCCATCAATCATTGGATTATGTATTTGGGGAAATGTTTTAACAGGTGGTGGCAGGATAGATTTGACTATTGAAAATTTGCAAGTGGAAGTGGGAACTACTGCAACAGAGTTTTCAAGCTCTGCACAGCCGTTAAGTCCTACCACTCAAAAGACGTGTTATTATGATGAAACATATTGTGCAATATGGAACACAAATCTTGTAAATGCAGGAACCAATATTCAGGAAGTTGGGTGGAGTGGGACTGTAACTAGTGTAGATACTTCAACCAACAAATATAAATTTGTAGTTAATGGTCAACATTATAATACCGACGGCTTAAGGTCTTGGAGGTCATTTTTTGTAGATATGTGGCCATACAAAGGTAAAAATGTAACAATATCCGGAACTCTGGTTGGCTTGAGTGAAAATGGAGTTCAACTTCTAGATATTTTTGTTGGACAGGGCAATACTGGAGAACATCCATTTCATATAACAGGCTCTCCTGATAGTAAAATGGTTTGTAATAGAGATAGTTATAGTTATGGTCTGTCGTTTACTCATACAGTTACTATAATTGAAAACACTTCTATAATTGGTATTTGTATTTGGGCACAAAACTTTCAAAATAGCGAGGCTGAACTTAGTGTTATAGTAGATAACCTTCAAATTGGAGTATATGGATAAAGACATTGGATAAAGATGTTTTATACTATGCTAGATTTAATACTTTGTAGATGAACTTGTATTGGGGAAGATTTTATAAAGTAAGGTTTTGAAAATTTAGCAAAAAATATAAAAAATATATAAAATTGTAAAATTACATATAAAAAGCCTCTTAATCTTGTTTTAGGGCTTTTTATTTTGTGTATTTTGTGCAAAATGACTATTGACAAAGTGCTCAAAAAATGGCAAAATTATTTGTAAATAAAAGAAGGGATTTTATTATGCAAAGAATTTATCTTGACAATGCATCTACAACCCGTGTTTCCAACGAAGTTTTAAGTGAAATGTTGCCTGCTTTTGGCGACACTTTTGGCAATGCAAACAGTTTGCATAGTTTTGGCAGAGATGCACAGAGCATTGTGGATAGGGCAAGGGATAGGATTGCCAATGCAATAAATGCAGAAAGAGGCGAAATATACTTTACATCTGGTGGCACAGAGGCCAATAACTGGGCTCTTTTTGGCTTGGCACTGGCTAACAAGTCTAAGGGTAACCATATCATCACATCGGCCATTGAACATCATAGCATTTTGGATACTTGCAAAAAACTTGAGGAAATTGGCTT
>JBJETV010000008.1:61021-64192 GCA_051883495.1 Christensenellales bacterium | reverse complement strand
GGCTCGAACCCCGGACACCCTGATTAAGAGTCAGGTGCTCTACCAACTGAGCTAGTGGTCCAGATATTAAGTTGTTCCCAGATTTTTTTTTGTGAGGGTGTCCGGGGACCCCCCTCCGCTCGAAGCACAGCTTCTTCACCGCTTTGGCTAAAAACTTGCCACAGGCAACTTTTCCAACGCGTCGCGCCCTGATTAAGAGTCAGGTGCTCTACCAACTGAGCTAGTGGTCCAGATATTAAGTTGTTCCCAGATTTTTTTTTGTGAGGGTGTCCGGGGACCCCCCTCCGCTCGAAGCACAGCTTCTTCACCGCTTTGGCTAAAAACTTGCCACAGGCAACTTTTCCAACGCGTCGCGCCCTGATTAAGAGTCAGGTGCTCTACCAACTGAGCTAGTGGTCCATAGAGTTTTGGTGAGTTTTATGGTTGTTGATATGTAAATATTCATTTCCCTTAGCAGATTGACAATAATTTGGTTTTTATTTTTAGCAAGTTAAAGATTACATTTGTGAGCCTAAGACTTCTATTCTGTTCGGAAAAGTTTTTCAACAACAAAGCAATTTTAATATAATTTTTGCCAGTTGTCAATAGATATTAGGTAAATTCTTAAAATTTATTTGAAATGAAAGTAGTGTTTTGTAAAGGCTGATATTTTATATTATCGGAAGTTGTCGGCAAACAGCCCAAAGGGATACTTGCCAGCAACTGATGATAATTCAAACCGTGATGAAGGAAAAACTTTAGTTTTTACTTGGTTTTGTGTAAACAAAACTTAAATTTTGGTGAAAGCAAAATTTAACATCACATATTTTATATTTTCAGTAGATTTGTGAAATATTTTATTTTAAGGGTTTTTGTGAGTAGCTTTGATGATGGCTAAGTTTTTTAGGAGGGATTTCGCTTGTGTAAAATAACAAATTTATTTTTTTCTATTGAAAATTTCTAATAATGTGATAAAATATACTCAACAAAAGGAGATATTTATTATGAGTATAAATAAATACAAAGCGATTGAATATTATTTGAAAAAACACAATACGGTGGAAAATGGAGTCTATACAGAAAATATTTTGAGTGGAAATTTGGACATAATTACTCCTTCTATGATAAAGACTGCCAACAAAAATGCTAAAGAATTGGGCGCTGACAAAGTGAATATCCGTCTTTGCAATGCTCTTGAAAAGGTGAGTTTGAAAAAGAAAAGCTTTCCGGAAGCAGAGGGTGTTATCGCTGTAAGAATAAAGGGAAAAGTTTTTGAGAACATCGAAAAAGATACCATTACTCATTTTGCTGAAAAATATGATGGCAAGGGTGTTTCTCTCTCACGCAAAATCGGCAAGGAACAAGATTTTGTCCTTGTTGCCAGTGAAGACGGAGTGAAAGCGGTGGAAGTAAACGAAGAAACAGAGCAAATTGCTGAAAATTCTAAAGACACAACAACAAGGCACATTTTGGAAGAGAATTACAATAAAATTGAACAAGATGAAGACTTTATAAACTTTTGTAACAGTGCTGTTGAAGAAGAACAAAAGCAAACAAGATGATATACCAAAGGAGACAAAATAATGAAATTCGCAACCAAAGAGCTGGTGGAAGATGTAGTGTTGCAATTTGCCAACAATAGATGCTTTTCGGTGATTTCGAAAGACAGAAGTTTTGCCTTGACAGATGATATTATTGCAAAGGCAATGGAATCCGGAAATAGTGTTGATAGGATAGATGTTTTTCAGATACTCAATACTATTTGGCAAGATACTCCACAAGGAAGATTGTATTGCGTCATTGCCGAGGGCAGAAGATATGATGCAGTGCCAGATAAATATGGCAATATTCCTCAATATTTTTCCAAATCTACGCCAGTTTCGCCAAACAAACCAAAACATGTAGTTGTTTTTAACATAGACACTGGAGAAGCAACATCATATTATCATGATAGACCAGTGAGTTGGATATATGACCGTGAAAAAGAAACAGAGCAAAGATATCTTGACTCCATAGCAAAAAGGGTGATGGATAGGGGACTGAATGAGAAAACTATAAAGCCTGATCCAGAAATAGCCAAGTTGTGTGCAGAAAAGTCTGTTGAAATGGAATATGGCAAGATGGATATCCCTCAAGATATTGATTCCCAAGTGGTTGCCAGTTATATTTTGGGATATAGAAACGAAAGAATTATTAACAAAGAAGTGCCATTTTTGGACGGAAAAACTGCAACTATTGATGTAACTCAAAAGCCGAAATATTATATCGGGGTAACTCTTGAAGACGATACAACACCAACAAAAGAAGACTTGCAACATGCGTTAAAATATTCTGGCAAGAAACTTGAAATATTCAAAAGAACTTATCACAAAGTAGGCAAGGTAAATGGCGAGCCATTGTATGGTGAAATATATGAAGGAAGAACTTATAATATAATAAATGGGCTTATGGGGCCAGTGGCAAAAATTGTTCCAAATGAAGTAGAAGAAATGTTCTTTGCATATACTAATAGCGGAGATTTTATCACTTCATCTTACACAACTGACCGACCTATCTCCGATAAAAATGAACTGGATAAGATTATAAATAATGCTATGGACTACGCTTCTGAAAGAGTAGTGCGTGGGACAAAAGACCCAGATGTTCATATTGGAGAACTTATTCAAATACTGCCAAATTCCAACAGTCAAAGGGTAAGAGATTGCCAGTGGACAGAGAAATTTGACAATCAATATGTTCATAGTAAATAATAGTTACTAAAAAACTAGTTATAGATAATTGCTATAAACAGCAGTATGAGCAGTTTATGTGAATTATAATTATGAATAATTGCTATAAAAAATAACTACAGACTAACATTAGGAATAATGTTTAGAGATAAAAATTATAAATAGTCATTATAAGTAATCATTATAAATTGATATTAGAAATTGACTTTATAAATCGACATTATAAGTAGTCATTATGAGTTGGCATTATAAGTAGTCGTTATAAAATATTATTATATATAATCATTATGAATTGACATTATATATAATCATCATAAATAACAAATATGAATTATTTTTGTAAATACTTTATCAAAAATGACCTAGTTTAATAAAAATCCAAGACGAATTGTCTTGGATTTTTTACTAATTTTTTACTAATTTTTTACTAATTTTTTACTAATTTTTTACTAATTTTTTACTA
>JBJETV010000008.1:0-60921 GCA_051883495.1 Christensenellales bacterium | reverse complement strand
TTTACTAATTTTTTACTAATTTTTTACTAATTTTTTACTAATTTTTTACTAATTTATCGAGAAATTCTACAGCAATTTTTGCCAAAGAAGTTATCCACAATCTTTTGTAAAATGTGGATAAGTTTACAAATTGCCTATAAGTCCTTCGATGGAGTCGCTGTTGCCAAATTTGAATGCCAGCCAAAAGACCAGCGCAAAAAATCCCAAAAATGCTAGGATAATAAGTAGTATTTTCAAAACACTCTTTGGAGAATTGCCTGTTACAGAACCATTTTCGCCATTGACATAATAGTAGTAGTCTTTTGATTTGTATTTGTATGTGCCTTTCCAAATAGGAAGATAGACATAACTATATTTTTGATTGCTGAAAGTGGTTGAACATTTGAAATTGCTAACCGAGTCATAACGGAGGCGTTTTTTTGAAAGGATATCGTTGGAGATATCACTCTCCACACAACTAATCAAATTCCTGTGTGCGTCTTGCAGTTTGGTTACCACTTCGCTTGCAATCCAGCCATAAAGATACTCTGGCGAATATAGGCATATGTTGGAAACATTGTATCCGCCTAACGATTGAAGTTTGTAAGAGGAAACTTCACTACAAGCACTTTCAAAATAGTTTTTATAATTATGACTTTCTGTGCCACTAAAATTTTCTCTATGTGTGTGAGAATTCCCCTTGCCATCTTCATGCTTGGTTTCGCCCACACCAGAATATTTGCTAAATGTATCAAAGTCAAAAGCATAAGCGGGAATATACATTCCGTTTAGTGTTTCCGCACGAGCAAATTTTTTGAGATTATTAGGGGCAAGTTTTCGGTGTTTTACCCAACCATAAAATTTGTCATATGCGGTGTCTTTTTTGATTTTGAAAGGGATTATCCCGTCTGGACGATAAGCGACTTTCATTGTGCGTTCCAGCGTCATTGCCCCGCAACTTGGGCAACGAGTTAGTGGTAGGTCAGCAGGAGAAATATGCCCACGACCACATGTAGAACACAAAAATTGAGTAAATTTAACAGGTTCTTGTTCTATCGAAGAAGTGTTGCTAAATTCCTTTTTCTCCAATTCTTTGGTTGATTTTTCAAACTCTACTTTTGATGCACAATGAGTGCAAACCAATGTTTGTTCCTCAATGCCAAACACTAGTTCTGCCCCACAACTTTTACATTTGTTTGATGTTGCCATATTAACCTATTTTCTCTCCACATTCTCCACAAAATTTTGCAGATTTATTGATTTCTGCACCACATTTTGGGCAAGTTTTTTTGCTACTTGCAAGGGGTTTTCCACATTCACAGCAGAATTTTGCTCTAGCACCATTTTGGGCACCACACTCTGAGCAGAAACGAACATTCTTTTCTTTTTCTCCTTGTTCTTTTGCAGGAGTTGATGAAGTGGAAGATGTTATTGCGTCTTTCATCACTTGACCCAAGGCAAGCCCAGCACCAAGTTGACTGCCTATCCCAGCCATTCCTGGATTTTTGGCGGCATCACCAATGGCTTGAGCAGACTTGTATTTGATATAAACGTCCATTTTGTCTGCCATAACACCCATAGAAGTCCTTTCGTCCAAGGCTTTTTCCACTTGTTCTGGGAAGGAAATATTTTCAATAACAAGGTTGGTCAGGTCAAGTCCCAATTTTGTAAACTGGGTATCTATTTGATTTTTTGCCAATGTGTTAAATTCCAAAAGATTGCATGCCAAGTCTAATGCACTTATTTTGCTTTGAGCAATGGTGTCCGAAATGCCCGAAACAAGAATACTTCTTAGATAACTCACCACACTTTCTGTTGTATAAAGGGAATTGGTGCCAAAGAGTTCTTTTAGGAATATTGTTGGCTCGTTGACCTTAAAGGCAAAAGTTCCATAACTCTTTATCCTTATAGAGCCAAAATCTTTGTCCCTCATTGTTATTGGATTGGTTGTGCCCCATTTTTGATTGGTAAATTGTTTGGTGTTTACAAAAAACACATCTGCAGTGAAAGGGGATTTGAACCCTCTTGGCCATGCTAAAAGAGCAGACAATATTGGCAGGTTGTTGACAACAAGGGTATGAATCCCAGGGCCAAAAACATCAGCAATTTTGCCTTTGACCATAAAGATTGCCACTTGACTTTCTCTCACTGTAAGTTTTGAGCCAATCATAATCTCTCTACCTTCCATAGGGAAGCGATAGACCATAGTATTTTGGCTGTTATCCAGCCAGTCAATATTTTTCAAAAGTTGTGATTTTAAGAATTTGAAAAGTCCCATAATTTTCTCCTATTTATCTCAGTATAACTGTGCTACTCACAGCGGTAATTTCTTCGCCTTCGGCAATAATTATGCTCTGTCCATGTCGATATTCTTTTACAAGGTTGCCAACACGAATATTAAACTTCTCGTCATCTCCACTGGATAGCACTGTGTATTTGCCTGGTTTTAATTTGTTTTTGATGCCAGCAGTTTGGGTTTCGTTTTGTTTCAATATAATATCCTTTTGAGATAAAGAAACATTCATTTCTCCGTTTTCATCCATAACTGTTTGGTCAACAGTATACCTCACTCCATTTTTTTGATTGATATTGTCCACCTCTCTGTTGCGCATTGCATTTAGCATTTTGCTATATTTTTTGTTGATTGCTATCAGCAACACCAGCATAAACAAGCACACACAGCCCAGCAATATTGTCAAAATTAAGTAAATGTCCATTTTTTCTCCTTTTCTTGTGTTTTGAATTTTAATCAAATGTTTTACACAACAATATTTTATTCTAAAATAAATTCTAATGCAAGCATTTGACAAAATATATTAAAAAAAATTTTATATTTTAATTATTGCAAATTGTTTTGAGTTGAATTGATTTGTGTATATAATTAGGTTAAGATATTTTTGGATAAGGAGTTTTGTTTTATGATGAAGATTGGCACATCGGGGTTTAGAGGTGTTATTGCAGAAGACTTTACTTTTGCAAATGTAGAAAAAATTGCTCAAGCAACCTGTGATATTATCAAAAAGCATAGGTTTAAGAAGGAAGTTTTTGTTGGCTACGACAACAGATTTTTGTCGGAAGAATTTGCAATAAGATTTTGTCAGGTTTTGGCTGGCAACGAGATAAAGGGAGTGTTGAGTGAAAGCAGTGTCCCATGCCCACTTGTCAGTTTTGCAGGCAAGGCTTTGGATAACGACTTGAGTGTGCTTATTTCTGCCAGTCACAATCCATATTATTACAATGGGGTAAAGATTTTTTCTAGTCAAGGGAGAGATTTGGAACATTATTTAGAAGAAGAATACAACTCCCTTGTAACAAGAGAAAAAAAGGTGAAAATTATATCCATAGACCAAGCAAAAGAAGAAGGCTTGTTTTGCAGAAGGTCTTTGCAAGAAAGTTATGTAGATAACTTGATAAAAAATATTAAGTTGACACAAGGGTTGAAAGATGTAAAAACTTTGTTTAACTGTATGCAAGGGGCCAGCGTAGAAACTATGGAAAAACTTTGCGAAAAACTAAAACTAGATTGCGACCTTGTAAATACAGACCGTGATGTTGAGTTTGGCAAATCTGCACCTAACCCAAAGGAAGAAGCGCTAAAAGACTTTGCAAAAAGTGTTGTGCAAGGCGGGTATGCGTTTGGTTTTGCGACAGATGGCGATGGGGATAGGATTGCCGTTATTGACGAAAAGGGTAATTTTTACAACGGAAATTTGATTGCCCCTATGCTTTATTATTTTGCAGTAAAAGCAAAAAATGCTGTGGGCGGATTTGTGGCAAACTATGCCTTTTCTTCTCTTGGCAAACTCGTTTGCGACACCCTTCACACAGATTATTTTGAAACAAAAGTTGGTTTTAAGAACATTGGAGAGGCTTTAATCAAAAACAACGCATATATGGGAGCAGAAGAAAACGGATTGGAACTTGCCTCCAATGTTTATACAAAAGACGGCATAGTTAGTTATCTTCTTTTGCTGGAGATGGTGGCAAACCTTAATATGCCTTTAAGTGAAATTATTAAAGACTTCAAAAAGCATGTAGGATACAATATGACTTGCTATGCAAAGGCTGTAAAGGTAAACAACAAAAAAAGGGTAGAAACTGCTCTTGCAAAATTTATCCCAAATCTTGGTGTAAAGGTGGCTTCTGTAGGTAATCTTGATGGGCATAAGTATTATTTTGAAGATGGCAGTTGGTTGCTGTTAAGATTTTCGGGCACAGAGCCTGTGATGAGAATTATGGGAGAGTTCAAAAACAAAAAAGATATGCAAATGGTTACTGCTTGTGCAGAAGAATTTGTTACTTCATTATAAAAATCTCAATATAGTGAAAAAATTTAACAAAGCACTATAAATGTGCTAAAATATAAAAGTATTAAGGCAAATTTATGTTTGCAAATGGAGGAAATATATGTCAGTTATCAAAAAACAACACATCTACTTGCCAAAAAAGCATCTAGATTATTCCAAATGGGCGGTGATTGCTTGCGACCAGTTTACCAGCGAGCCAAAATATTGGGAACAATTGGCAAAATTTGTGGAGGCTTCTCCTACAACTCTTGACCTAACATTCCCAGAGATTTATCTTGGCAAAGATAATCACGAAAGGATTGACAAAATAAACAAAAATATGAGGTCATATTATGAAAAAGGTTTGGTGGAAGATGCCGGCCCATGTATGATTTTGGTTGATAGGTCAACTTCTTTGCACCCACACAGATTGGGGCTGGTTATGAATGTAGACCTAGAAACATATGACTTCAGGCCAGATGTCCCTGCACTGATAAAGGCAACAGAGGGAACTATTATCGAACGTATCCCACCAAGAGTGGAAATAAGAAAAGACGCAATTTTGGAGTTTCCACACATTATGCTCTTATTTGACGACAGAAAGCAGAAAATTGTGGAAAATTTGTATGCAAACAGACAAAACTTGGAGCAGGTTTATGACTTTGACTTAAATATGGATGGAGGTCATATCTCTGGCTGGAAAGTTAGAAATGTTGACAAAGTTATCTCCCAATTTGATAAGTTGTTGGACAAAGATTATCTAAAAGAAACTTTTAATACAGAAACACCACTTCTATTTGCTGTGGGAGATGGTAATCATAGTTTGGCAACTGCAAAAGAACATTGGAACAGAATAAAAGTAAATCTTTCTGAAGCAGAAAGAGAAAATCACCCTGCACGTTTTGTGTTGGTGGAAGCAGTAAATGTTCACGACCAAGGCATAGAGTTTAGCCCAATATACAGAGTGGTTAAGGGGGCAGACTCCAACTTTGTAAAAGGACTAAAAAGACTTTACAAAGGGTCAAAAGACGAGGCAAATTGCAAGCAAGAAACTATATTTGTAGGGAGTAAAGCAGAAACTTATGACCTGCCAAACAACTCTCCTCTAGCCATAAAACTGGTGCAAGACTACATTGACAACTGCCTAACGGAGCAACTGGAAATGTCGGTGGACTATGTGCATGGGCTAGACAGTCTGCAAGAAATATGTGCAAAAGACAACTGCATTGGTTTAACTTTGCCAACTCTTGACAAATCTCAACTATTCGAGTTTGTTATAAAGCATGGTGTTCTTCCACGCAAGTCCTTCTCCATTGGGGAAGCAAGAGAAAAGAGGTATTATCTCGAATCTCACAAAATTAAATTGATTTAACAAATTTTTATCGCTATTTGATTGTTTTTGCTTATTTTTTGCAAAAATTATTCAAATAGCAACTTTTATACTAACACACAAGGATTATACAAGGATTATTTTATTATGGATATTGCAAAAGCATTAAGTTTGGAATTTAATATAAAACAAGAATACGCAAACAACCTCATTTCTCTACTAGATGAGGGTTGCACAGTGCCATTTATTGCCAGATACAGAAAGGAAATGCATGGCAGTTGTGATGACCAAGTGATAAGAGATTTTGCAGATAGGTTGGAATATCTTAGGAATTTTGAAAAGAGAAAAGAAGAAATCATTAAGCTTATCACAGAGCAAGAAAAGATGACCCCGGAGATTATGTCTGCACTGGACAAGGCTCTTACTATGACCGAACTGGAGGATATCTATCGACCATTCCGTCCAAAAAGACAAACAAGGGCTACTGTGGCAGAGTCGAAGGGCCTTAAACCATTGGCAGAGATTTTGTTTGCGCAAAAAGACAAAAGAGATATTCTGGAGATTGCAAAGGAATATATAAACGAAGAAAAGGGGGTAAAAACTGCAGAAGAAGCAGTGGCTGGCGCTTCGGACATTATTGCAGAGATGATATCCGACAATGCAGATATAAGGAAAATGTTGAGAGAATTTTTGGCGGATTCTGCTCAAATTGTTACTACACTTAAGCCTGGTGAAAAATATTTAGTTTATCAAACATACGAAAATTATAAAGAACCAGTAAACAAAATCCCAAGCCACAGAATTTTGGCAATCAATCGTGGAGAAAAAGATGATTGTCTAAAAGTGGAAGTAGAAACAAACAACGAAAAGTGTATAGAATTGATAGAAGGCGAAGTGCTTGCAAAAGATGGCTCTTTTGCAGATTTTATCAAGAATGCAATAGCAGATAGTTTTGATAGGCTTATTTTACCTTCGCTGGTTAGGGAACTAAGGAACAACCTTACAGATATGGCCAACGAGCAAGCAATAAAGATGTTTGAAGTAAACTTAAAACCACTTCTTATGCAACCACCTCTAAAAGATAAAGTTATTTTGGGGCTTGACCCAGCATACAGGACGGGGTGCAAAGTGGCTGTTATTGACTCAAATGGCAATGTTATTGACAAAACAGTTATTTATCCAACCCCACCACACAATCAAATTGAAAAATCGGAAGAAATTTTGACAGAACTTATCCTAAAACACAAAGTAGATGCCATCTCCATAGGCAATGGAACAGCCAGCAAAGAAAGTGAAATATTTGTAAGCAACCTTATCAAAAAACTTCCTCGCAAAGTGGAATATATGGTGGTCAACGAAGCAGGGGCCTCTGTTTACAGCGCTTCAAAACTTGGGGCAGAGGAATTCCCTACATATGATGTATCACTTAGAAGTGCTGTGAGCATTGCAAGGCGTTTGCAAGACCCATTGGCAGAACTTATCAAAATTGATGTAAAATCTATTGGTGTGGGGCAATATCAACATGATATGCCACAAAAAAGGCTTTCTACTGTGCTTGATGGCGTGGTGGAAGATTGTGTTAACTCTGTTGGTGTGGACCTAAATACAGCAAGTTACAAACTGCTAGAGCATGTGTCGGGGCTTAATGCTGGCATAGCAAAAAATATTGTGGAATACAGAAAGTCCAATGGCAAATTTGTAGAAAGAAAAGACCTGTTGAATGTGCCAAAACTAGGCGCAAAGGCATATGAACAATGTGCAGGCTTCTTGCGTATCCCAAATGAAAAGAACATACTAGACAATACAGGCGTTCACCCAGAAACATATGATGCGACCAAAAAGTTGCTAAATCTTTTTGGAATGGGGGAAAAGGATATCGGAACAGACGCTATTCAAAACTTGCCAAGACTGGTGGGTGCAAAGGGGGAAGATAGTGTGGCACAACAATGCGGAGTGGGTGTGCCTACATTAGACGACATAATCAAAGAACTTCTAAAACCAGGCAGAGATATTCGTGATGATTTGCCAAAGCCAGAACTCAGAAGTGATGTAATGAGCATTGAAGACCTCAAAGTTGGTATGATTATGAAGGGCACAGTGAGAAATGTTATCGATTTTGGTGCATTTGTGGATATTGGAGTGCATCAAGACGGCCTTGTGCATATATCCGAAGTGTGCGATAGATATATCAAACACCCAAGCGAAGAACTCACAGTTGGTCAAGTGGTAAAGGTAAAAGTTATCTCGATAGACCTGCAAAAGCAAAGAATAGGTCTTTCAATCCGCAAAGCCACAGAAGACCAAGACGAAATACGAGTTTCAAACGAATAATGTTGATTAAGTTGTTAAAATCTGAAAATATAAAATCAAAATGCTCTTTTGTGTTGGTTCAAATCAACATAAAAGGGCATTTGTGTTGTTCAGTTTTGCAAAAAGTGTATGTATAATTTGTGTGTATCATAAAGGAGGAGAAAATGAATACAGATAAAATTTATGCAGAGCAAATTGCAAACGAATACTCGGTAAAAGAAACAACAAAGGTTAGACAATTAAAAAAATTAGATGCAAAGGCAAAGAACACAGCCAATATTTTTGCCTATACTTTTGGAGTAGCCAGTTCATTAGTGTTGGGGACAGGAATGTGTTTGTGTATGAGTGTTATTGGTTCAGGAGTTGGGGCTTTTGTTGGTGGAATTGTAATTGGCATACTTGGATTGGTCGGTTGTGGAGTAAACTATCCAATTTACAAAAAACTTAGAGAAAATGGAAAGAAGAAATATGCTTCGGACATTATACGTTTAGCCAAAGAGATAAGCGAAGAAGAATAAAAAAGGAGGCAGTATTATGAACAAATCAGAAAGTAAGTATTATAATACTGCTCTTTTGATGAATCAAGCACTTGTAGAACTGCTAAACAAAAAAGAATTTGAGTATATTACAATAAAAGAAATTTGCGAAAAGGCAGGGGTAAATCGTTCTACATTTTATCTTCACTACGAAACAATAAACGATTTGTTGGAAGAATGTTTGGACAATATCAATAAAAATTTTATTAAACATTTTAACAAAAAATCTAATGATATCCTTGAAATAATAAAGAATTGCTCCAACGAAGACTTAATTTTGATAACACCTGAATATCTCACGCCATATTTAACATTTATAAAGGAAAATAAAGTTGTCCACCAAGTTGCTGTAAAACATACTAAAACTATGAATTCTACGGAAAAATTTAATTCCCTTAACAAACATATTTTTCAGCCTATATTTAGCAGATTTGGTGTTGACGAGAAGACAGGGAATTATATGATTTCTTATTATCTCAATGGGGTTACGGCAATAATAAATGAATGGATAAAGGGAAATTGCAAAGACGAGATTGGATATATAGAGAAGGTAATAATAGATTGTGTTAAGCCAAAATTGGTGAAAATTGATGAGAATAAGGGAAGTATTTAACCGCTTTTTTAGGAGCAAACACAAAATTCTTCTCACATCACTACTTTCTTCAATTACAACTCTTTTGTTTGCCATTTATAATGGTTATTTGGGTTTGAGATTTGGTGATGTCTGGGGAACAAGCATTGCTATCTATTATCTTTGTCTAACAGTTGCCAGAACAATATGTTTGAGTGTAGAGAAAAAGTTAAAAGGGAATGAGGAAGATTATAGAAATATAATCAGGCGAAAAACTTATATTGGATTGTCGATATTTATATTTTTTATTGACATTTGTCTTTTTGTTCCTATTACATTGATGGTTGTTAGTCCCAAGGAAGTTTCTTTTGGTACAATCCCCGCCATAACTGTTGCAACTTATACAACTTATAAGATTATAATGGCTATTGTTAATTATAACAAAACCAAAAAATTGGGCAATTTGACATACATTTTTTTGAGAGAATTGTCTATGATTGATGCCCTGATTTCCATTTTATCACTTCAACATATTTTGATTATGGTCAATGGTGGAATGACCAATGATATGTTGATTTTGTCTGCAATTTCAAGTTTTGCCATATTGACCATTATAATTTTGTTTTCATTCTTTACAACAAAAAAAATGATAAAAAAGACATGATAATCTCATGTCCTTTTTTTTTATATATTTTACAAATGCTACTGTTTAGTACTGTTATTGGAATTTACAATACTATTGGATTTTGCTCTGTTAGTAAGTTTTGTATTACTCTATAACTAATAGTATAATTTGAGTTTTATTTTAAGCAGGAATAATCTTCTGCAAGATATGGGAGATAATCTCCGTCAGACAAATCTTTGCTGTCAAGATATTCATAATAACTGTCCATAATTTCTCGCTTATAGCATTCAGCATGAGCATCAAAATCCTCTATGGTGAAGACATAATCAGATGGTGAATATGTGTATCCAAGCATACTAACTAGATGCCTTACAGATCTAAGATAGATGCCATAATACTTTCTCGTCAGATAAATTACGTGCTTGCATTCCTCATAAAGTTGCGGATCGTCGATTTTCAAAGAGTCAATTTTCCCACCATATTTTACATATTTATTTAAGTGTTTTTGCAATATAGAAATTTTCCTGTCCACCAAATCAATGTAGTCAGTTTTATTTTCCATTTTTCCCTCTCCTTATTTTATACATAATTTTAGCACCATATTATCTTAATTGCAATGTGCAAAATGACAAAAATTCACAACTATTACATGGCCGATGTAGAAGCTTTTATTTAGGTGATTGACATATAATTGCAAAAAATATCTTAATGTCTTTTATACTCTATCAAGATATCCTCTTAGATTGCTTGAAAAACAAGCATTGTTAAGAGTATAAAAATTATGTAAAACTCTATGTTCGTTATAAATATGCAACTATTTTTTGTATCGCTAAAAGTCGCTTAAATAGCGGAAGATATTTTCCGACCAGTAAGTCATAAATTTTAGATATTAAAATCTGATATTCAGTTATAATCAACAAAGTGTTGATTTTTTATTCCCGAATGTCTGGTCGAATATTCTAATCTGCTTATAAATAATTTGTAATTCAAAATAACTTTTCTTGAATAAATGAATATGGAGTAAATGATTTTTTCAAACCAATGGATATTTTTATAAGAATGCAAATTCATTGTATTTGAGTAAAATTGATTGTCTGCTTTTTTTTGCAAAAATTATTGGTCGGAATAATTGGAAATAGATGCAAAAGATTTAATTTTCAAATAAAAATTATAAAAGATTTTTTCTTCTTGTTGGATTTTTTATGTGGTTGATTGACATTTTTTATTGAGATATATTGCAAATTGTCCACAATTTGTGGATAACTTTTTTGTGTAAAAATCAATAAAAATTAATGAAAAAATTTATAAAAAAATGTCAAGCAAAATAGCATAAAAATATATTAAAAAAGTTGTAAAAACTTGTCACTTTTGTTTGTTAAAATATAGTGTTATGTGCTATAATAAATAACGTAGAAGTGGCTTGATTATTGACATTTGGCGATTATTGCATATGACGATTTTAGATTGAATTTTTTAGTATGTTGGTTGTTGCAAAGTTGCCTTTATAAGAGAATAGATAGAGTTGAAAAGGGCCTTGTAAAAGAGCGCTGTAAGACTTTTCTTTTTCTCGCATCAAAAAATATTCTACAAAAAATCATTATTCAAAATAATTTTGCAAAGTAGTGAAATAATACTAAGGAGTAAATTATGGATAAGAATTTATTTGGAGCTGGGAATGGGAATAACGGCTTTGGACCAAATGGTCAAAAGGGGGTGCAGAATGGTGCAAACAATGTGCCAGGCTCTTTTGCGCCTAATGGACAAGGCAATGCTTCTCGTGTAGGTGCGAATAATGGAAGCGTTCCGCAAGGAAGGGTGCCAAATGGCAATCCTAACTTTGTGCAACGTCCAGCACAAATGAATGGTCAACAACCTCCAAGGACTGTTGGACAAAATCCATATATGCAAAATACTCCTCCAAGGCCCGTAGGTCAAGGTGGTGGTGCCTCTAATAGACCTCAAATGCCAATGGGGCAAAATGGCAATATGCCAAATAGACCTCAAATGCCAATGGGGCAAAATGGCAATATGCCAAATAGGGCTCAAATGCCAATGGGGCAAAATAATCAGAATAGGCCTCAAATGCCAATGGGGCAAAATATGCAAAATGTTGGACAAAGACCAAATGGCACTCCACAATTTTCTCAAGGGCAAATGCAAAGGCCAAATGACCCACAGAATATTCAAGGTCAAAATGTAAGACCAAGTGGCAATGGCGTTCAAAGTGGTCTACCATTAAACAATCAAATGCCACAAGGGAATGCTCAACAGAATGGGCAAGGAAATATTCCTGGTTCTAAAACTATTGAAGGCGCTGTAGAAGACAAGGACAAAGAAAAGGCTGGCGTTTTGCTAAACGGCAAACGTCCTAAGAAAAAGAAAATGGCTATCGTAATTAGTTCTATCGTTGCGGGAGTCCTGTTGTTAAGTTTTGGGTTGGGAATATTGTTCGGTGGCAAAAAGAAAACTTTTGATGTGCAATTTGTAACAGGACCTTTTGAACCTGTTGCAACCAAAACATACACAGAGGGTGATGTAGTGGTCGCCGATGGGTTGGAAGATGTTGTGTCGGTTAGATATGACGGATCAACGCAACTTTTGGCAAAATTTGAAGGGTGGTTCTTGGATGAAGAAAGGACTCAACCTTATTCTCCATTTGTTTTGAAAGAGAATACTACTCTTTATGCTGGTTATACTCTCGGTGATGTTAAGACAAAATTTTATGCTCAAAATGATTTTAACGGCGATGGCTCCAATTTGTTCTTGTTTGAAACTACAACAAAATATTGGGGAGAACAAATCGACCTTTCAAAAGTGTCAGAAAAAATTTCTGATTTGGACTGTGAATATTATGACGACTTGGCTTTGGTGTCAAAGATTGATACAACAACTGGGCAAATAGAACAAGTTTCCTCGGATATTTCCAAAGCAGAATACATACAATTTATCCAAAATTATTATGAACTCGTATCGTTTGGCGGTGAGGGAAATAGGCTTGCTCTGGATGCAGTTATTGATACCCCTGCCGGAGATAGTTGCTTGGTGGCAAATTATTCTGCAAAGAATGTAGAAATTAGACTTCATACCAACAAAAATAGTAAAAATAAATATTTTGCTAGTCATCCAGTGAGTGAAGGTGAAGTGGAATATCAAGATGAAATTGCTATAGTGGCTAGAAAATATGGCACAGAATATGTTTTGCCAACTTATCCAGCGCTGGCAGGTATGCCAACTATAACAGACAAAGAACCTCTTAAAAATCACGACTTGGTAGGTTGGACTGCGGTTGACCCAATGGTAGAAAATGGCGAACCAACCAATCCAATGTTTGGTAAAGATTATATATCGTTGGGAACTGCTGGAAACAGTAAGGTGTCTATCTCTAAAGAATTTTTGAAAAACGAGCAGAGTATTGACCTTTATGCAGTGTGGGAAGAATGTGCTACAGAATTAAGAATTTTTGCAAGTGGCATCAACGGAACGCAACTGGTTGCAAAGGGAAATGTATCCAATGGTTATTCGCAAAAAGTTAGCGAATGGGCTGATGTGTCATCTCTAGACAGAGAGCAAGATGGATATGTGCTGGTTGGCTTGAAAACTCAAGACGGAGTGGTTCTGGAACAAGGGTTGGATACTTTGCTTGTGGGTGGAAGTGATAGTATAGGTTATGTAGCAGAAGAAAATGCTATTATTCTTTATGCCTACTACAAAAAATTTGCAAAACAAACATTGATAAGTGTCGTTGATATAGGTCTTAGTTCGGATATGGCTATTATAAATGCTGACGGATTGAGAGATGCCTTTAACTTTAATTTTGAAAGTTTGGAGCAAGAAGGATTCCGTTATGACGAAAGCAAAATTGATGTTTATTTTGACTCTGATTTAAGGCAGATTGTTATTACAAACTTGGTTGAAGGAACAAAATTTAATCTTCCAACAGAAAGTGTGCTGGCTAGAACAAATTATGCCCTAAATGGATTTAGATTTGCAGGCGAAGTTAAGCCACAAGGAGAACAGATTGAGATTTCGTCTGGGAACATTTCGGTTGGCACTGGGGTTGTATCACTGGTTGCTGTGTGGCAAGGAAAAATGACTGATGTGGCTGTTGGATTGGACTATGACGAAGAATCTGATAGTTGGGAAGAGAAAGTTATTCAAATAGAATATGGCTCTACTATATCTATGCTTTGCAATACTACCAAAAATGGTGCAAACACTTTGATTAGTTTCAACTTCTATTCTGGCGGACAAAGTATTCTTTTGAACAGAATTGAAAAGGCAAAAGAAGGTTTTGACTTTGTCGGTTGGATGAATAGAAATGGTGAATCTTATCAAGACTCGGAATTGCAAAATATTGTTATCAATAGCAATTTTGGCGGATTGTTTGCAAAGTGGGAAATATATACTTACAACATCACTTTTGCTCTTGCTGGGGGCAATGTTGGTGGAGATGAAAATGCTATTTCGCTTGTTGCCGAATATGGCGAGGTGGTATCTCTCCAACGTGGTCAAGCAAGGATAGGATATTTGTTTGACGGTTGGGCAAATGAGTCTGTTGTTTATGACTACAATCAAGATAATTTTGTTGCGACAAAGGATATTACTTTGGTGGCAAAATGGGTAAAACAAAAATCTGTCACCCTCTATGCAGAGGCAACAAAAATGTTGGATAGTTCGACAAAGATTTATTCCGACAGGGCTGGAGATATTGTAATAAATGGAAGTGAGTTGTCACAAGCAATGTCCGGAGTGGCTGGATTTGGTGATGATGTGAGATTTACCGCTTTCAACACAATGGCAGATGGCTCTGGGATAAGAGTGGTGGCAAAAGAAGAAAAACAAAGTTTTGTAGATTTGTTTGGCTCGCAAGAAAATGTAGATTTGTTTGCAATGTGGTTTGTGGTTAGTTTCAGTGGAAGTAAATCTGGAGAAAGTTACAATATTGCAGGCAGTGTTCCAACTAGCAGAGAGTTGACTTATGGTGCAACTACAATTCTGCCAACAAAAGATGAAATCAGTTTGTATTCGGACAAGAGAATTTATCAATTTGACGGTTGGAGAGTTGCTGGTGCTGGGGTAGAAAGCAAAATTCAAACCTTGGTCGCCAACGAAGAAAATACCTCTTACGCATTTGCAAAGGATAATATCGGCAAGACAATTTCTGCAGCGGCAGACTGGCGCTTGAGAGATGTTAGATTGGAAGTTTATGACCAAAACAATACAAGAGTTTTCCAAAAAACTTTGGCATACAACGCAACGGAAAGATTGGTGACGATAACTACTTTGCCACAAAAGTCGTTGCATCAGTTGGATTATCTAAGAGGAAAAGATAACTATGCCTATTTTGGTGTCGACGGGAATTTTGTAGTAGAAGTTCCACAACTAGTTGAAAATTATTCTATAACATTTGATGAGATTCTAGTTGATAGTGCTAAAGCGGAGTATGAATTTGTTTACAAACTTACACCTGTGTGGAAGTACACAGTTGCTTTGTATGAAAATATTGGCTCGGATAGTTCTATTGTGTATGAATATGTCGGGGCTGACCACTCCCTAGCGGATAGCAATGGCAAAATTGCAATCAATCAGGTTGGCAATAGTTTGTTTACACTAAAAAATGGCGATGAGTATGGTTTTTCATGCACACACAAAACATTTAGCCGTTGGTCAACCAATTCTGCTGGGACAGATAGCGTGAGTGGAGTGATTATTCTCGAAGGGGATATAACCTATTATGCTATTTGGGTGGGGGCAGAGATTGTCGTAAAATATGTAGATAATATGGGTTCTAACACTCATGACGATATGTTGGTGGCATATGGAAATTCATTTACATTTGGTGCTAGTGCATATAATCAAACAGAAATATCTAAGGTGGAAAACGGAGAAAAAACCTATTGGGTTTTGAAGTCTTTTGTTTATTCCTATAATGACAAAACATATTCGATAGATTTTGAGAAAAATATTGTGCTACTAGGCAGTGCTAGTGGTGGAATATTTGACGACGAAGATTTGGATAATGGCGAGATAACTATCAATGCTTTGTGGGCAGTGAAGACATACAACCTTCAGGTAGATTTGGAAGGCGGAAGTTGGGACAACTCCAAGGCAAGCAAATCATTGTCTAGTTATGGCTTTGATTATGGTGTGCAAAACACCCTAGTGCGTGCAGTTACTTATGCAGAAGTAAAGGCGGGCATAGAGATTATGTCGGCAAGCGGATATGTTAGAGATGGATATAGATTTGACCAATACAAAACTAGGACAGGAACAGTCAGTTACAATAGTGACAATGACACATTTACTTATTCCTATTCTGGTTCGGCAGATGATTTTAATGCCAATCAAGACGCACTCACCATCCTTTGGCAAGAAGTATTTTCTATTAGATTTGACCTAAATGGTGGCTCTTTTGTTGGGGAAGAAAATAATTTTGTTACCCTTTCAAAAGACGTAACAAAGACGGAAAATACTATGCAAGACTATGCTTCCAATTTCGAAATCCCTTACAGAAGATTTGCACGTGAAGGAGCAACCTTTGTTGGCTGGTGGTTTGAGCAAGACCCTGCAGAATTGCAAGTGGAAAGTGATAATTTTGCTACATGGTGGGGTACATATGGAGAGTATTCTGCAGAAGAAAACAGAACAACAGAATTTTTGACAACTGGGGATAAATTTAGCCTTTGCAGAGCAGATGTTCAAAAGTATCTAACTTCTTCCAACACTGTTACACTTTATGCGATATGGAAAGCGACAATAACATTTAGTGCGGATAGGTTGCCAACGGGGGTTAATATTAGAAGTTTGAGTTATCCAAATGGAGAAATAACTGTCCCTGAAGAATATTCCTCTATATCTAGCAACTGGAAACCACAAATGCAATTTTATTGTGGTGAAATAGTAGATTTTTCACAATATTCATTTAATTTGGTTGAAAGCAACTTTGCCTTTGATAATTGGGTTAATGCTCTAGACAAGCCTTACTCTGTGTTGCAAATAGCAGAAAACACAACTTTGCTGGGGAAATGGTATTCGACCGACTTTACGATAGAATTGCGAAATCATTTGGGCGAAAAATTTGCAAGCGGTGTAATAAATATGCAAGTTACCGCTGGTCAAAGTTTGACATATGACCGAATTTGCAATATCTTTGATACTGCTACAAGTTCTCTTTCGGAAATAAACAAAGACGGAGTGCCTTATCTTTTTGGCTACGAATTCAAAGGTTGGGTTGCCGGAGTGATGGGGGATACTGGCTACAACGGAAGTTATGAGATTATTACAACAGGTGGGTCTTATGTTGTGCCAAAGGTTGCAAGAAATCTTTGTGCAGTTTTTGCCCCTGCAGAAGTAAAGGTGCTTTTGCATAAAAATAACAATTCTGCAACTGGTTCTACTCCACAAAGTTTTTCCGTTGTGCCAAAGTATGGCGAAACTGTTGATATAACTGCAAACCCTTATAGTCTTGCAGGCTATTATATAGATGGTTGGATGATTGCCCCTGCAGGTGAGGAAGCATTGACCAGTGTGCAAATGCTTGAACAAAATGGTGTGGTGGAACAAACCAACACTTCTGGCAAGAGAGAATATGTTATCAACTTGTATGCTCATTGGGAAATGAATGTAGCAACTGTAACTATCGACCTTGGAGAAGGTGGTGTGTTTTACAATAACGGCGTAGATGGTTCTTTGGCAGACTTGTATGTGAAGAGCACAGATGACAATCCAACCAATATTCAACGTTACGAGCAAGTGGGAAATAAGTTAATAGTTTATGTTTATGTAGGCAAGTCTTTTGTTTTGCCTAGCAAAACTTATATTTCTAGACCAAGTTATGAACTGGACTATTACACAAAAGGAACAGAAAGCAAAACTGCTGGCTCTATGGAAACATGCCATACAGCAGAACCTTTGAGATATGTTGCCAAATACAAAGAAATTATTGAAATACGAGTTTATAGCGGTATTGATGATAATTATCAATCGGTGGCTTATGTAACTTATGGCAATAGTGTTTTGTTTGAAAAAGAATCTTATGCTGACGGCTTCAAATACAAAGTGGGTGGAGGATATGTTAACTTTGAAAGAGAACACTATTCACTAAATGGATATAAGAGTTCTCCAAATAATCCTTTATACTTATATGACGCAGAAGGGGTGGCTAAAGCGTTGACTGGAGAGAACTTTAATATAGATATCAGTGCAAAAGTGGCATATCTGTATTGTGATTGGCTGGGAGAAGAAGTTAATTTTGACTTCTATATGAGCCAAAATAAATATAGCATTGGTGATAAGGAAAGTTCTGTAACAGTTAACTTTGGGCAAAGAATAGACCTTTCTAAATACTTCTACAATTTTAGTGATGACGAAGAATTCTTGGGTTATAGATTTGACCATTTTGTCTTGAACAATGCAGAAGATGGAATGACTTTTGATAGTGAAAATAGCATATTTGATATGTCCAGTTTTGGATATAGTAGCAAATATGAATTCTACGGAGTTTGGAAGCCAACAGACTTTGCAGTAAGAGTAAAGTTTAATGATACCAATTTTAGTGGGCAATTTAATGGTGAGAGTTATGACAGTGTAAGTGAACTTGTGTTTAGAGTGGACTATGGCACTGACGTTGACCTAAAAGAAATAAAACTTGCCGATTTGGTTCACAAAGATGATGTTGGTGCTACAAACCCTGTGATGAGGGCTATGTATTATCAAACAAATGTAATTCTTTCAGAAAACGAAAATGGAACATATAATCTTAAACAAAACCAATTCCGCATGCCTTCGAGAGATGTAGAATTGTCTATAGTATGGGAAAGTAGAGAAGTTAAGGTTGTTGTGGACCCAACGGGTAGTTTGATTAGTGGAGGAGAGAGTATAGCTTATACAAAAGAACTAGAAGGCTATGACTCTTCATATATGAGTTTGAACGGCGGAAGGCTGGTCGTGTCGGGATACAAGTTGGGAGATAATATTCTTCTTAAAGATTATTTAAAACTAGAATTGTTGGGTAAACATTACGACTACTATTTGCTTATGAATTATGCTGGCAAGACGGGAACAACTCCAAGCAATTATTTCTATGTAAGCACCGATGGATATATTATTTCCAGGGATACTGAACTGGGAACTATCGATTTTGACAATTTGTTTGTAGCAGATACAACAGGTGGGCACTTTGAAATTTGGCTTACTTTGTTGTGGACAAACAACAGTTATACAGTCAATTATCAAAGTGGCAAGGATGCGTTGCCTTCCACTGACAATGGTTACAGTGTAAACGCCACTGGCAACATCTCTGGATATTTTGGCTCACAAACAATGAGATGCTATGAATCATCAACTCTTGTAGACCAACTTTCGTTGGATGGGTGGACTCATATTGGTTGGTCCACAGAAAAACTTGTAGAAAATCAAGTTAGAGGTGAAGGTGGCAATGTATTTGAATTTAGCTTTGAAATAATTAAAGATGAAGATAACAACCCAATAATAGACCCTGATACCAATCAGCCAGTTATCAGTGTGGTTGTGCCAAATAACGCATTCAACTTTACATATGAGCAAGGCGGGGTTGTTGATTTGTGGCCAGTGTGGGAGCAAAATGATGTCAAATTGATATTTACAGATACTTTTGGTGTGATTACTGGCGAAAAAACAGTAAAATATGACAGCGAAGTGGCATTGGGAGATTTATTTGAAGAGTCAACCTTTGAAAACTATTTTAACGAAACTTTTGTATATGAGTTTGAAGGCTTTGCCCATAATTCTAGAGTAGTATCAAAAGATTATTCAGTGAAAATTTCCAAGACAAATAACCTTTTTGTTTCGGCTGACTTTGACGAGGAGCAAATATCATTTGTTAGCACATGGAAAGAAAAGGCCTATTCTCTAAAACTTGAACTGTTGGGTGGAGAATATTTTGGAGATAAAACATCAGACTTTGAATATAACTATGCAAGAGAAAGCAAAGATGATAGTTATACTTTCAATATTACTTTTGACGCAATATATTCTAGCCTCAAAAATGGGTTTAACCTTTCAACCAAAAATATCGATACAACCAAGATATTGAAAGATGGAAAGACATTTGCTGGTTGGTCAACTAGCAAAGGTGGAAACATCAATTTAGTCCCTGTTGAAAACAGTGGGGATATGGTTTCTTATGTCCTAGAAAACGCAGAAGATATACTAACTATTACCCAATTCGTGATGTATGCCGTTTACAATGATGTTCAAGTGGTGATTGATGGTTGTGGCGGATTGGTAAAAGATGACTTTGTAGAGAGTGAGTATGACTCTTTGACTTGGATTCCAAGCGAAGACAGAACACAACTTATCTCTTGGACAACGGCATTTAAGCAAATAAATATCCCTGCAGAAGTTTTTGCAAACTTTGAAAGAGAAAATTATACTGCAAACAACAGCGCTATAACAGATAGTTTGGATAGACGCTTTGAAGTAGAATGGCAAGGTGAAGAAGTGTTGTTGGTGTTTGATACAAAGGGTGGCAGTGTAGATAGAAATAGCAACTTCAACAATTTTGTGTCCAAAGTAGGTCTTGGCGAAACAGAACATGATAGCAAGATTGCAGTGAAAGTTAGGTATGGGCAAGTGATTTTGGCAAGCGATTTGCAACTGGTTACTGCAACTGGCTCAGGAACTTTTGGCGGTTGGGAGAATGAAAGCGGAACTGTAATATATAGCCAAAATGATTTTGAAATAGATAAAGTAGGAACTTTTGTGGTTTATGCGATTTGGTCGCAAGCAAAGGCATATTTTGTGCTTAATGGGGGAAGATATGGCTCTGGCGAAGGCTCTTTGGAAATAGACGCAAAACCTCTTGAAGCAAATGGAGATAGTTATCAAGTTGCGTTGCCTTCTGCAAAATCAGAAACAACAAATGTTGACTTAGGCCCAACAAAGCTTGGTTATACATTTATTGGTTGGACAAGCGAATACAAAGACTATGCTGATTTTGTAGCAAATGGTGGGACTACAGAAGAATTGTATTGTCCAAGTTATTCTAGCAATCCTAATATAACAGTAACAGGTCTTGCCAACGAAAATATCACTTTCTATGCAATATGGCGACCACATAAATTTATATTCACATTCTACAGCAAAGAAGTTACTGGAAGTCAATATTATGGCGATTCAATTACTCTTGAAGCATATTATGGAGACACATTGCAATTCCCACAAGTGATTGCTGGCTGGAATAGGACAAACTATACTCATGCCGGTTATCAAATAAGGCCAAGTGCAAGCAGTGGGTTAACTGGTGTTATTGAATATGACTTGGGCTATGAATTTGTGTTACTGGAAGGCGATGAAAATGACCTTAAAAAGGTTGCCAATATACAAGACAACGTTACTATCAATGTATTTGCAGTATGGCAAACAAATATTGTTACTGTTAAGATAAACCTTGGCAAAGAAAATGCAAGATATATTGGCACAGACAGAAATTTCAAGCTTGTAAAAGAAGATGGGACTGCTTATCTTCTAAATGATACAGATTATAAATATGGGCAATACTTTATCTTACCAGACTTTGACGACCTTTATTGTGATGATTATCTCGTGACTAGTTATAAATACAACACCAATACATATACAATCCCAACTAGCATAGAACTGAAGAAAGAAGTAGTAGAGGTTTTGGTCAACTGGGGTAAGGCTTGCGCATATATAAAAGATTATTTTGGCACTGGTTATCACAAATATTATGCAAGTATAGATATGGCAATAAGTGATGCCATGGCAGGCGAGTCTAGCAATACGGCATGTCATGCTACATCTGCAGAAGGTGCGGTGGTAGTTCTTCAAAACAACGAAAAACAGCAAATTTTGAGTGCAAAGGTAGAAATTCCTGTTGGGCAAAAACTAACGATACTGCTTTCTGACAGTGATATGAAAGTGGTTCGTAAAAGGGCTTTTTACGATTCACTCTTTGATGTAAAGGGGACTCTGGTTATCTCTGGTGGAGATTTGACCAGCCTAACCATTGGTGAGGAAACAACAAATAAAACCAACAAGCAGGTGCTGATAACCGTAACCGGTGGAACTTTGGAAATAAACAACAATGTTGTATTCACAGACATTGCAAATGCAACTGGCGGATATGGCAGTGTAATTTCTGCAAGAAATTCTACAATAACATTGGACAATGTTCAATTTGAAAACTGTTCCAACACTTCTAGCACTGCAGAACAAGTATATGGTGGTGCGGTGTATGTAGATAATTGCAATTTGACTATTAGTTATGCAAGATTTGACGGTTGCTCTGTGTCAGGTACCAATGCCTATGGTGGTGCAATAGCCGTGATTGGTGGAAAGTTTAATCTATCAGGCGGGACATTTGTAGAAAACAAAGGAAATGGTTCTAACGATTCTTATGGCGGTGCAATTTATGCAATAGGTGCAGAGATAAACATCAAGGGCAACGATAGAGAAATAGAATTGACAAGCAACCAAGCAAAAGTTGGTGGTGCTATTGCCCTAAAAAATTGCATGGAAGTTAGCAACAAAATTGTAGGCACAGAAGCTCTTTCTGTAAGATTTAATCAAAACAAAGCAACCCAAGGTAACGGTGGCGCTGTGTATTTGGAACAATCTGAACTACAACTGAACTATTGTACATTTGTTGCCAATATGGCAGAAGCAGGCGATGGTGGTGCAGTGTTTGTTGGCACTAATAGTTTGCTTAATGCAGATTCTTCCAAATTTATTGGCGGAAATACAGCCCAAAACGGTGGTGCAATAGCCACAATTGGTGGAATTAAGGACAAGGCACATATTTTGACTTCTTGCACTTTGGAAAGCAACATTGCTCAAGAAAATGGTGGTGGACTTTATGTCAGTGGTAATGATATTCTAGTAAATATTTCAAAGACTGTTGTTGCCAAAAACTCTTCTCAAATAGGTGGAGGAATATGTGTCCTTAACTTTGCAAGAATTTATATAAACAACGATTTGAGCTTTGTTCCTGTGGACGAATCAGAGTGGGTTTGCATAAATGACAACAGGGCAATCCAAGGAGCAGGTATTTATATTGCTGGCTCTCCAAGCAGTGCTAGTATTGTTCGCTATGCATACATCTTCTCCAACATTGCAGACGATAGCGAAAATGAAAGTTATGGCGGTGGTGTGTGTGTAAATACAGGTCTTGCAAAGTTGGAAAACTGTGTTTTACATGACAATTATGCAACCTATGGCGGAGCATTGAATATAGAAGGCAAGTGCGAGTTGGATAATGTTTCGACAACTGCTTATAGATGGCAGTATGAAAATGGTGTTCTAAAGACCATTGCTGGATATGCAGTTTCAATATCAGAGGATAGGGAATTTGTTGATTATTATGAAGTTGACAAATTTGGTGTAAGCACCGACAATCCTATATTCTTACAGGCAGTATATCAAGATGGAAAATATATAAATAGCCGTGGCGAAGAAGTTACTTCTGCTACAGAAAATTATGCAAAATACTATTACATTTCTAGAAGTGAAAGCAGTGATGACTATAGTTATTGCTATTTGAGCAATGGTGTAGAGTTTGATTTGGACAATTTGTTGCCTGCAAACATTCCTGCACTGAATAAAAAAGCGGGAAACACTGCCGTGGTAGGCGGGGCATTGTATGTGTCATCATCTGGCTCTTGCACATGGAACAATAGTGAGATTGCTGGAAACCAGGCAGATGATTATGCAACAATATACAACGAAGGCGAGATAATCGTTCAGGGTGTTAGCGTTGAAGACAACAGAAAATCAGCCACATCTTCTAGCAAGCGAAGTGAAACAATTTTCAATGGAAAATCGTTTACTATTTTGGGCGAAAACTATTTTGCAAATACTGAAATTTTCTTTGTAAACTATATCAACGAAGAGGGTATGGCCCCAACATTTAACAGTATAGTTGTAAAGGCAAGGTTGCTTTCTGGCGCAAACTACGAATATTTCACCAACTCTGGCGAGCAGATAATGATTTCCTTTGAAAAGGACTCCAAAGATATAACTGCTCAACTTGGCAAAGCCATTGTGGTGTATGTAGAATATTCCAGCGAAAAATGGTCTTCGCTAGAAGAAGTATTTGTCGCAGGTGATAGCATAAATTATATACTTGCAAAAGACGAGTATCCTAGCACCACTTTGTTGCTCTACTTCCAAGATTATACACTTACACTGTGTGATTTGTCACAAGAAGGTTTTGGAGAAAGTGAGTTTAAGTTTAAGTATAATTCCAATATTGCAGACAGCGGAATGATTGACCTTATTGCTACAAGGACACCTGCAAAATTCGATTATGAATTTGTGGGCTGGGCATATTATGACAAGATAAATAGCGAAAGGTTAGAAACAGATAGTTTGGTGGATGTTTATCAAGAAATGCAAAACTTGGGTGGCGAATATTCGGATATGTTTAAGTTCGCTTTGCATTCTGATACTACTAGTGATGAAGCCCAAACAGACTGGTTCTTGACTCACGAAAAATATTTGGCAGGAGATATCTATCTGTATGCAGTGTGGAAACCTGTAAGATATACTATAAGTTACAAATATGACACATTGTATGGTGGCAGACTAATCTCTGGCTACAATATTGGCGGAGTGCCTGCATCCAATCTTCGTATTAGTTTTGACCTAGTTGATGGAGAATATGGCAAGGTAACACTTCCATCTCTAAACGAAGTGAACAAACTAGAAGCAGTGCAAATAGTGTCGCTTAGCGAAGTAAATTATAGCGGTGCAACAATAGAATCTGTGGTGTATGGTGGCAAAACATTTGTAAGAAGCGACATTGCAGTAAATAGGTTGAACTTTGACGAAAGAACAGGGTTATATTCCTTTGAAGATGGCGGACAAAAGTATTATGTAGAACCAAGTCGTAAGACTGCATTCGTAAGATTTGATGAGGCCACTAATGGAAGGATTTCTGCAATTTCTGATGAAGAAAATAGTTATTTCTACCCACAAAGTATTTTGGTTGGCGAGCAGGAAGTTGCTGTTGTGGAGTCAAATGGACAATACTATTTTGACTTTGGTGGCAAGACATGGCTTGTTAGGGCAGTAAATAGACCTGACGGGTTTAGGTTCAAAAACTTTGCTTTCAATGGCAAGAGTTATGGTGCGGGTGAAGTGTTTGATATGACCATCACCGACTTGGCAACTGTTGTCAGCAGGAACATTGTTTTTGAAGTGGTGTTTGAAGCCATAGAAAAAGATGTTAAATTAGATAGCAATTGGAATTCACCAAGGAAAGAAACTACTGATAGTGTAGTTATAAATAAATATGTTGGAGAAACTATCACACTTCCTAGTGCAACAGAGTCAGTTTTCTATGATGGGGAAGAAGTGCTATTTGCAAGACCAGGATATTCGCTGGTTGGGTTCAGTTTTGACAGGACAAGCACAGAGCCAGAGTATCTTCCAAAAGATGTAGTTGAAATTACAATGAAAAAAGACTTCATCTTGTATGCTATCTGGAAAGAGGCTTGTTGCTATGTGGAGAATGGCGCACAATTTAATGGCAAGAATGTAAATATTTATTACACTACTCTAGAAAAGGCTATTGACGACATCAACTCTGGCAAGGTTAATGCCTATGACGGAAGATATAAGGTGGTGGTTACTGCAGATTGTCAAGTGAACAATACTCTTCAAATCACTAAAAATATTGTTCTTGTGTCCAACGGAACATACACAATTTCTGCAGGGGAAAGTGTGTCTGGCAATTTGTTTGTGGTAAACGGCGGAGCAACTCTCACATTGGGCAACCCAGCAAGTGACGGAGTTGTAAACACCCTTTCTGTAAAAGGCAAAACCTCTGGAATGAACTCACTTATCAAAGTGGCAACAAGTGGAAATTTTGTTGCGAATGAAGGTTTGAGGTTGCATGACAATTATGCGATGGCTGGTGGTGGCATTTATGTAGAAGGCAATGCAACTTTGGCAAACTTTGACGTAAAGAATCTTTCCGCAGAAAATGGTGGTGTGTTGTATGTGGCAACAGGTGGAAAGGTAACAATAAATGGAACAAAATTTGCTTCGTCAGGCAGTGTGTTTGCAAACAAATTTGGTGGCGCAATTTACGCAGACAATGGCTCTATTGTAGATATCTCTTATGCAAAATTTGAGGGCACTCAAGCCAAAAATGGTGGTGCTATATTTGTAGCAAAAGAAGCAAAAGTAACTATTGTTGAAACGGAATTTTCAAATTGTTCTGCACAAGAAAGTGGTGGTGCAGTGTATTATGAGGGTGGTGTAGAGTTGAATAACAAAAACACCTTTACCTCTAACTCTGCAAAAAATTATGGTGGTGCAGTATATAGCGGAGAAAGTATTGTTGTGTCTAGCGCTGATATAGCATTTACCTCTAACTTTGCAACAATAGGTGGCGCAGTATATGCCAAAGGTAATTTGTCAGTTTACAATGGAACATTTACATCAAACTCTGCTATAGACCAAGGGACATTCTTCAAGGCTCAAGGTGGTGCAATAACTGCTGGAGCAAGAGTAACAGTTGCTGGTGGAACATTTAACTCTAACTTTGCAAATAGTTATGGCGGTGCTGTGGCTATAGTAAGTGGAGGAGAAATTTCTGGAGGACAATTTACTGGCAACTACACAGTATCATCATCTGGTGGAATAACATATGGTGGCGCAGTGTATGTTGGTGGAAGCAACGAAGTATCTATATATGGCGATGCAATATTTAGTGGAAACGGCTATTATATCCCAAGTCGTGTAGTAAATATCAGCACAACATATGGTGGTGCTATTGCAGTGTGTGGCTCTGCAACTCTCCAGTTGGGAGTGGGTGTATCTAGCAATATGGCCAAAAATGGTGGTGCGGTGGCAGTGTGCGAAAATGCTTCGTTATCACTTATGCGAACGGAAGAAGGCAATGCCTTAGAGTTTTCATCCAACAAAGTTGCAAATGCAGGTGGCGCATTCTACATTGGCGACAACGCAAAATTTGACAATAGCAAAAACTCTTTTGTAGCAACCAACAATACTGCAAGTTTTGGTGGTGGAATATATATTTCGTCAACTGTTGACACAACTCTTTATTACAGCACTGTAGCAGGCAACAATGCAGGTGGCAGTGACGATATCTACAATGGCATTTTGACTCTTGGCGCAGATGTTTATGTAGGCAAGGCTGGCACTGCAAACTTTGCAGGTGTAACTGTGGGCAGTGAAAGTTTGACTGGCTATCCATATTCAGTATATATAGACAACGGAGGTCTGTTGAATGTTGCCAGCACCAACTTGTATGGCAGTGTGCTTGTAAAGGGAAATGAATCAAATAAGGGGCTAAACTTGTTGTCGGGTGTTTCAAGTGGAAAATTCTTGGCAAAAGTTTATCTGCTAAAAAGAGCAAGGATATATGTAGAGAGTTCACTTTATAATATTGAAAAGATTTTGATTGAATGCGTAAATGACGACCAAGGCAGTGTGCCTACAGACAATGACGCATTAAAAGCTTTGATAGAAAATTGGATAGTAGCACAATTTATAGATATCCCTTCAAGAAGGACAAGTATGGACTTGTTTGCATTGGACAACGTTGATGGATATTGCCTATTTGGAGTAGAAAACTATCTAAAAGTGGGCAAGATTGCCGATAAGATATTCATAGATACCAATGGCAAACTGGTTGAATATAATGGCGAAGAAAGAAAAGGGGTGTTTGATATTGCACTTACAGGCAAAAAAGATTTCTCTTTCCTTAATGATATTTTAGGCAAGGCTTTTGGTTATTCTTTGCAAGATTCATTTGTTGTGTCTAATGAAAGTTCTGACTATAACGGAATGGTTTTCAATAGTCGAAACAAAAATCTTCCTGTTGAAGAGCTTACTTTGGTGGCACAGTGGACAGAAGTTCAGTTTGGTATAAATATCCTTTATCAAAAGAACGTATCTAATGGTGGGGTCCCTACAATATACAACAAATGCACTGCTCAGGTTAATACAACAGTTGAATTGGATGCAACAGACCTAATAAACAACCCAATGAGATATCATCACTTTAGCACTTGGGAATTGGCATATGCGGTGGAAGATGATGCAGAGGGTTCGGTAAAATTGGGCAAGACAAGTTATGTTAGAACAGGGGTAAAACTAACTCCAGACCCAATGGGAAAGGTTTCATATACAATATTCAATTCGCCACTAAACTTTGAAGTTGCTACTGAATATGGCGAAACTGTAGGCGATACGGAATATAGTTGGTTTGATGCTTATTCGGCAATTTGCAGAGGACATAAAGACAGCAGTGGAAAATATATTGATCCATATTCAATATTCTTTGTGGCATGTTGGGACCCAAATCTTGTAACAATAAAAGTTTATGAAGGGGAGGGCAGTGCCAACGAAACTCAATCCAGTTCGTTTGAGATAGCAGAAAGGTTTGAAGAAGATGAAGGTGGCTCTGTTGTCACTGGTTGGAAGTATGTTCTAAAACAAGGGGATATACTGTTCAACTTGCAAGAAATGACTAAAGATTTCTCAAAATACAACTGTGCTGTTACTGATGTTTACGTCGGCAGAAGCACAAGCGGAACAACATACCCTGTTTATTGGTCTTACAACATAGAAGATGCTATTACTCTGGAGTTTGAATGTGTTTGGAAAGAAGTGGTTGCTTATGCAGACAGAAAGGGTGTAACTAGCGAAGAAACAACTAGGGTGTATTATTACTCTCTTGAAGGTGATGATGGGGTATTTGATGCAGACGGTGTGGCAAACTGTGAAGACGGAGACGAATTGTCCTTTGTCAATGCCAATATCAATGTATACAAGACTTATAAATTTAGCGGAAAAATATCCATTTCCTCTGTTTACAATACAACATTCTTAAGAAATGCAACATTTACTGGAAATATGTTTGAATTCGCAGGTGATATAACTCTTTCCAACCTTATAATTGACGGCAACAAAAATCAAATCAAAGCCAACGGTAGTGCAATTTATGTTAAGAGTGGAACGCTTAACATTGGCGAGAAAGTTTATATCCAAAACAACTGTGCAGAAAACGGTGCTGGTGTGCTGGCTGATGGCAAGTTGATATTGAATGGTGCAACATTGTCCCAAAATCAGGCAGATACATATGGCGGGGCAATAGTTGCTCGTGGTGGGTTGGAGATTTACTCCGCAACTATCTCTGGCAATACTGCAACAAATGGTGGTGCAATTTATGTAGAAAGCAACTCTTGTGTAATAAGTGGAGGTGTAATCTCTGATAACACATCAACAAATGGTGCTGGCATATGGTTTGGTGGTGGAGTGCTGGATATATCCAACTGCACAATAAGAGACAACGAAGCAACTATTTGCGGTGGTGGATTGTATTTGGATTTGGATTGTGGCAAAGTAACTATCGGTCAAGGGGTAGAAATCTTAAATAACAAAGCCCAAAAAGGTGGTGGCGTATATTACGATGGCGACAGCGATCTTGGGCCAAGCGATGGCAATGTTGTAGTTGATGGTGCAGTGATAAGCAACAACAATGCAACATACGGCGGTGGCATTTGCGTAGGTGATACATCTGGCACTGCAAACAAACAAAATGTTGTGTTGCTTTCTGGAGAAATTTCTAGCAATACTGCCACATATGGCGGTGGTGTGGCTATTTTGAGAGGCACACTGAACATATATGGTGGAACAATAGTCAACAATGATAATGACGAAATATTCATTGGCTCTAGTGCAAGAGATATATTTGGAAAAGTGGTCATAAATGACGGCTCAGTAAATATTGGCAAACGAGATAGTTTGGTTGTTGTTTCGGGTTATGCAGTGTTAGACTTTGCTGGTTCAAGCACATTTGAGAGTATAGTTAAGTTGGAAGGGAATAATTCTAGATTTACTATCTCAAAACAATTTAGCAACGAAAAAGCAATCAGAGTGCAAATTGACGAAGCAAACTATCCAAAGAACATAACAGAAAGTGTGGAGATTGCAAGTTATGTAGAGCAAGCGCAAAACAGTGTTAAGAACTTTGACGTTAATGATGACAAAGTTGATGGTTATAGGATAAAAGGAATTGACGGGAAAGTATATATTGTTCAAGGATACTTTACATTGACACTTGACCCAGCAGGAGGCAAGATTTCGGGCAATGGCTCTTACTCAATAGACAACACTTATTGGTATAAAGAAGTAAAATATAAGACAAATATCCTAAATATGTTTGTAGATAACTCTATCTCTTGCATTAGGGATAACTATGACTTTGTGTGCTGGACATATGTAGATGAATTTGGTGAAGTTCAAGAAGTAACTTCTCTATCCACAATGCCAAGACATGACGAAGTGTTGAGGGCAAAATATACAGAAGAATATCGTGTGCTTACTATAGAACTAGGTGGAGTAAACTTTGATGCAAAAGATGAGCTTAAAGACCTTTGGAATGTAACAAAAGTAAGTGGCAAAGCAGATAAGGCATCTATCAAAGTGTATGTAAACAATCAAGATTACATAGAGAGTGTTCTTTCCTCGGCAAAAGATGCCTTGAGCAAGACATATTACAACTTTGCGGACTTTGAATGTCCACAACTTAACACAAATATTACATTGTCAGAAGACGGCGTTTGGAAAACAAACGATAACATTCCATTTGTTATGCCAAGCGACAATGTTGTGCTAAAACCAATTTGGCAAGCCAAGGAATACACTGTAAAATTCCTTTCAAACGCAGTAGAAGGTTCTACTACAGTTACAGAAGATATTCAGACAAAACAATTCCTATTTGACAATTACGAATGGCTGGAAGAAGTGTTTGTCGCAGACGGTTGGAAAGTAGTTCAATGGAAAGATGAAAAGGGTAATCTTTATGACGTTGACCAAAAAGTAATCAATTTGCCAAAAGATATTTTGACAGGATTTGACCCAGAAAATATCCCAGATGATGTAGAGATAACTCTCGAAGCAGTTTGGCAAGCCAACGACTATCAAGTGGAATTGGTTATGAATATTGCTGGCAGACAAGATGTTGAAGTGATAAATGCAACATTTGACCAAGAGTTTACATTGATTAGTCCGTTCACTGTAAGCGGAAAGCATATCGCCAGTTGGAATACGGCAAGCACTTTGGACGGTGAAAGTTTTGAAAATGGTGCAGTGGTCAAAAATATTGCATCAAGTGGAAAGATAACATTGTATGCAGTGTGGGAAGATGACAATTGGACTGCAATATTCCATAATGACGCAGGGGAAGAAGTTAAGCGAGTAGAATATAATTTTGGCATAACAGCAAGTGCTCCTACTTTGGAAGAACTTTATATGAGCAAGCGTGCTCACTTTGTTGGCTGGACTTATGAAAATTCTGCAGATGCAAGCAAATTTGTTGTTGATGGTGGAGTAATAGAAAACGTTTTGGGCGAAAGTATTATTCATCTATATCCAATATGGAAAAACTATGTATTGACCATTACCAATGCTGTTTCTAACGAAAGCTTTAATATAACTGCAGATGATATGGCCAAAGCGACTGTTACGGCACAACTTATAAATGAAAACCTTCCATTTGCAGGCTTCACTCCAGTATCTATTGCAGATACGGCAAGTGGTGGTGGAAATAGAGTTGTATTGGATGCATCTAGAGAAATAGATCTTACTTCTGACAAAGAAATGTTCGTAATGTGGAACGCAAAAGAAATAACAGTAAGAATTGTCGATGGCACTAATGTATTGTGGACGGGCAAGGTAGTGGCAAATGACGTTGCTGTAACCAATACCAAACTTCCAAATACACTTACATTGCCAACCGCCAACGAATTGAACGAACTTTGTGGCAAGATTGCTTATGGTTATACATTTGCAAAACAAAATGTAACAAGAGATTTTGCAATGGGAGATAATTTCTCTATAAATAGTGCAACTCTTCAAAATGTAATGAATTTGGAAGACAATGGTGAGCAAAGAGTCAATCTTTATCCAATATTTGTAGATAGTTACAATCTTACTTACAATCTCAACAACGACTCTCACAATGTCCTTTTGGCAACGGAAAACGGCTTTGATATCAATGGAATAAAACATATGCCAACAGCGCTTTCGGAAACAAGTGAATTGCTGTTCGCAGACTTTGAAATTGCAGATGCAAATTATACAGATTCCAATGCTAGATATGCCAAGTTCCTTGGTTGGTCAACAGATAGAAATGCAACCATACCAGAATGGTCTGCCGATGGCTTGAGAGAGGCTCAATTTGCTGGAGATGTAACACTTTATGCAGTCTGGAAAGATTGGACCAATCCATTCTTCTTTGAAGTAAACGAGGGATATATTACAGGACTATCCAGTTTGGGTGTGGACAGAATAACAGGAAATATTGTTGTTCCAGCACACACGCTTACTGTAAATGGCGGTGTGGTTGAGGTAGGTCAGACTATTGTGGGTATTGGGGCATTTGCACAAGATTATACAAATATCCAAACAATAGACCTTTCAATATCTGCTGTGGAAAATATAGAAAACTTAGCATTTGCAAAACTATCCAATCTTGTTGCTGTAGAGGACATTCCTGCCAATACAAATGTGGGTTATGGTGCATTTGCAAACGCAAGCATAAATACAGTTACATTTGCACAAAACTCTAATTATACTTTGGACGATGCTGGAAATATCTATCTTGCCAACGACAGTGGAACATTGTTGCACACTTATTTTGCAAAAGATAAACATGTATTTGTTGATAATGTTTCGGGTATATTACCTCTTGCATTTGCAGGTTCCAATGCAAAAGTTGTAGAAGTGGCTGATGGCGTTAGACAATATGAAGGTTGCTTTGCAATGATGACCAATCTTCAAACTCTAGTGCTAAAATCCACAGGAGATAGCGCTATAGATGGCTCGGGATTGGGAGATAACTTTACTTACAAGGGAAATCTTTACGAACCAGCAAACGCCTACAATGTTACTTTGCTTGGCAATGGAAACACAGTGCCAGCCCATGCCTTTGAAAATTGTTCAAAACTAAAATATGTTGTGTTTGAAAATGAAATTAAGGAAGTGGGTGAAGCAAGCTTTAGAAATTGCACACAATTCACCATTCTTGGTAAAACAGGGGAATTGATATTTGAAAACCTCGAAACTGTGGGCAAAAATGCCTTTGAAAACTGCAAATCCCTCCCACAAAAAATAAGCCTTGCCAGTGCGACAAGGATTGGTGGAGAGGCATTTAAGGCTAGCAATATAGAATATGTTGTTTTGTCAAAAGAGATAACATCTTTGGGCGGTGAAAACAATGCCTTTATTAATAGTGCTTTGAGCAGTGCAAGAGTGTATAACAAAATATCCTTTGAAGCTGTTATAAACCAAACAAGGATAACTCCACGTCAAGAGGGAGTATCTGCACAGGGAACAATAATAACAAATATCGTTTTCTACAATCAACTGAAGTTGGATGCTAATAGTGAGAGATATTTAAGTTATAACATCGTTGTAGAAGATATGATTGACTTGTATGGACAAGATGGCAATTTGATAGGGCAATATTCATCTCTTTCAGATGCACTGGCTTCTTGCGTGGGTGGAGAAACTATTGTTATAAATGAAGACCTAGTTATTTTTGAAACTGTAACTATAGACAAAGCAGTTACTATTGTTTCGGGGAAAGATATTGGAATAACTTTGCAACGAGCCACAACACTTATAACATGGACATTTGATATCAATGCAAAAGGCGTGATGTTTGGTGGCGATTCTCCTTATGCAAAAGGAAAAATCAAGATAGTTGGCACTGAAAATGATAGCAATGCAAGTTTGTTCTGCGTAAGTGGTAATGGAATACTAACATTAGATGGAATAATAATAGACGGCAACAATGCTACAGACGGTGGCGCAATTAGTATAATTGGTGGAAAACTTAATTTAATAGATGCTGAAATAACCAATTGCAAAGCAGTGAGCGAAAGTGGAAAAGGTGGAGCAATTTATGCCAAAGGCAATGCCGATGTTGTAATTGAAAATTGCAATATTACAGCCTGCTCGGCAACTTATGGTGGTGCAATTTATGTGCAAGAGGAAGCAAAGGTTGTTGTCACTGGTTCAGAGATTGTTTCTAACCAAGCAACACATGGCGGAGCAATTTATGTGGATAGTAATATAGCCGACAATTATAGTGTTGCAATATACAACTCTACTTTGAAAGAAAATACTGCTCAAAATGGTGGTGCAATATATGTAAATTGCGGCTTGGTTGAAGTGGACCAAGGGAGTGTATTCGTGTCAAATACTGCCAGCGACAAAGGTGGTGCAATATACATTGGCTCTAAGGTGGTTGGTGCAATAACTCGCAGTGGTCAGGTAGATATTTATAACGGATATATTGGACAAAGTGAAGACAGTTCGCTTGCCAATACTGCAAAGTATGGCGGTGGTGTGTATGTAGGCGAAAGTGGCATTGTAAGAATGCTTAAGTCGGAATATGGCTCGGCAAAAGTATATGGCAATGTGGCAGATTATGGTGCAGGATTGTATATTGCAAGCAACAACCTTAATGCAAATACTTCTTGGTTGGGTTATGGCGAAATAACTCTTTGCACAGCAAATTATCATGGCGGTGGGGTGTATGTAGAATCAGGCAGATTGGATATATCTTCAGACTTTGCAATTTCAAATGGCAACACAGCAGTTGAAGGTGGTGGGTTGTATGCTTGTGCAGGCACTGTTGTATATCTTCAACAAGGTGCAGTGATTGCAAACAACTCTGCTCAAAACGGTGCTGGTGTTTATTTGTGTGGAACACTCAAACTTTATGACGCATCTATCACTTCAAACACTGCAACTGAAAATGGTGGTGGCGTGCTGGTAGATGGCGGAAAACTGCTTGCAACACACAGTTTATCCTTAATTTCTGGCAACACTGCAACTATAAATGGTGGTGGTGTGTATATGGTGCAAGTTGGCTCTGCAAACGATGGCGAGATAGAACTGTCTGGTGGAGCAACTATTGATGGTAATATTGCAGATAAAGATGGCGGTGGATTATATGCCAAAGACGGCAAGATTACCTTGCGTGACGGGAATATTACTAACAATGTATCTCGTGGTCAAGGTGGTGGTGTGTATGCCACAGGGAATAACTTGTCATTTGAAATCTATAACGATGTAGAACGCAAAGGTTTGGAAAATACAGGCTCTACAATAGCAAACAACAGTGCTGTTGCTGGTGGCGGAATTTATGTAGGCAAAGTGCTATATATGTATAATGGCAAAATATTTGGCAACATAGCAACAACTAGCGAGGGCAAAGGTGGAGCAATTTATGTTGAATCTGGTGCTGTTGCAAAAATCTTTGGCGGAGAAATCAGCGGAAATAGTGCTAGTTACACCGAAGGAGATAATGTTGTATCCAACGAAGATGTTGGTGGAATATATGTTCAAGGCGCTAAGAAGTTGAATGCTATTACTGGCATTGAAGAAGCAGTAGAATCAAACTCTCTATATATTTCCAATTCTGCAAAAATATTGGATAGAGTGTTCTTGGCAACCAAATCAATCCTTAACATTACAGATAAGTTTGATGCAGAAATACACAGCAAGATTTATCTTGTTTTGGAGCAAGTATTTGGCGACAATGAACAAATAAAGGTGGCTACATTTGCACAAGAAAAGTTTGCAAGTGCAGGCAAGTTGGATTCGGATATAATTGTGTTTACAAGACGAGGCAAAGATATCTATGCTATGGCAGGTATTATCCGTTCGTTGAAAGCTGACGAAAATGGCAAGTATAAGATGTATGCTTCTATAAACGATGCAATAGAACAAGCTCCAAACAACGAAAAAGCATACTTTGGATTGTTCAATAGGCAAGTGGTCAACTACAACAACACAATCATTGTGAAAGAAAGCAAAGATATTGTCATTGTAGATTGCAGAGAAGTTGCAGATGGGGCTGTGGTTTTGCGTGATAATGCTTACCAAGACTTTATGTTTGTGATAAGAGGAAACTTGGAACTTACCTACTTAAGTCAACACGAATTAGATGAAAATGGACTAAGGTTAACCGATAGCAATTCTTGCAAGCCATTTATTCTAGAAGGCAACGATGATACAATAGCAAATGCAAGTATGTTCTACATTGATGGCGGAACACTCAGTTTGACCAACGGAACAACAGTGCGAAATACCAAGGCAAATCTACAATCAACAGAAAATGTATCTTCTGTGACGGGATTGAGTGTTGAAAATCTTCAATGCGGTGGTGCAATTTGGCTGAAGAGTGGCTATGTAATAATGGAAAATGCAACAATTACAAATAGCAAAACTTCTCTTAATGGTGGAATGATTTACCAAGAAAATGGAACTATTACAATAACAAATAATTCCTCTCTACAAAATGGCAGTGCAACAAGTGGTGCAGGCGGTGCAATTTACTCTGTTGGCGGGAAAATTCAAATTGAAAATTCTACTATTTCACAGAATATTGCCAAAAACGGTGGGGCAATCGCATTGGGAAATGGTGCTCAACTAGTGGCTACTGGAACAAATTTTGAAGAGAATAGTGCAGCTAATAATGGTGGTGTTATGAATCTCAATTCCACTCCAAAGGCAGATAAAACTACTAATTATGAGATTAGTGGTTGCACATTCTCCAACAACAATGCTACAAGTGGCGGTGCAATTTGTGTAGAAAATGGCAGGTTGTCGGTTTATTCTAGTACTTCATTCCAAAATAACTATGCAATAAGCAATGGTGGTGCAATCATTGTAATTGGTGGTGCAGAATTAAAAGATATAGGTTCAACTTTCAAAGCTAACTATGCAAAGACTGGTGGTGCTTGTTACTTTGACTCTACTGGTGAAATAACTATATCATCAAGTAAATTTGACGAAAACGGAAGAAAGGCTGGCGAGTCAACCCAATTTGGTGGGGCGATTTATGTAACAAGTGGAAGTATAAATCTTAACGATGATTGTAAGTTTACCAAAAACAATGCAATTAACGGTGGTGCGGTGTATTTAAGCAGTGGAGAATTGATTATTACCGACTGCTCGTTTAGTGAAAACCAATCTACTCAAGGTGGTGCAATATTGTCTTGTGGAACACTAAATCTTGTTGGTAATAATAATTTTACATCAAACAAGGTTATAAAGATTGGCTCTAATAATCCAGTTGGTGGCGGTGCTTTGGCTGTTAGAGAGGGCAACACAAAGATAGAAGTAAATAAAATAAATGGCAAATATTCTATTTTTAGCAAAAACTCATCTGATGCAGTTGGTGGTGCAATTTATGTCTTTGGTGGCAATGTGTCGTTGATTAGGGGCAAATTGACAGAAAATAGTGCCTCTGGCAAAGACGGTGGTGGTGCAATCTATACACAAGGCGGATACACAACTTTATATGGAACAGAGATATTGGGCAATACTCTTATGAGTGGAGAAAAGGATGGTGTAGGGCTGTCTGTGACCGGTGGAGTGCTGGAACTTAAAGACTATAGTGATGAAGTGTCAATAGTACTGAACAATGGTACAGGCGCAACAATCACTCTATCTGATAAATCTGCAAGCGAAGTTGCTGGTTCAGAAGGGTTGGTGGTAAGAAGTGGCTTGGTGCTTTCTGGAAAAATAGATGGAATTGACGATGGTATTTTACTTTTGAGCAACGAATCCTTTATAAATGTAAAGGATGACCCAAGTGGAGACACAACTAAAAATGAATGGTTTAGAAGCGAGATAAATAGAAATGAAACTCGTGGTAAGAGATTCTATAAGCGAATAAATATCTTCTTGGAAAAAGGAGTATTTGCCGAGGGGAACAAGGTTTTGCAATTTGTGCGTAGCGAATGGGTTGAGTCTATAGACGGTCAAAAATACATCCATTATTTCAATCTAGACCTCAATTCTGGCTTTGGATTAAAGGCTGTTGGCAACACTGTTGTCTTGAGAGCTCAAAAATTCCAAGTGTATGGCAAGAAAGATGATGTAATTACTCAATACGCCGAGAGTGAAAGCCTAGAAGGTGCGATAAAAGATATGTCAGATATGGCGTCTTATGTTTATGACAAATATCTTATCCTTGCAGATAATGACACTTATGAAATTTCAGAAACTATAAAGTTTAGTGGTTTGAAGGGAGTTGTGATTTCTGCAAAAACTGGAGAATCTGTATTTAAGGCTGGCACTAATAAAAATCTCTTCCAAATAATTGAAGAGTCGAATATAACTTTTGGCTATGATACAGACTTTAACAGGGTTTATGAAATAGCAGGATGTGGAGTTATAAGAATACTATGCTCTACAGATTCAGAAGGAAGCGTGTTCTTTGTTAAAAATTCAACAATTACACTCACTTCAAATCTCATAGTAACTGGTGCTCGTTCTAGTAAAAATGGGAGCATTATAAATGCGACAGATTCATCGACAGTCAATATTGTAGGAGCTACTCTTTCTGGCAATGAGGATGCAAGTGCTTCTGATATCAAAGATGGAGTTTTGGGCGGAATAGTCTTCCTAACAGATTCCACATTTACAATGGAAAGTGGGTCAATATCCAATGGTGTAGCAGACTTTGGCGGTGGAATATATGCAAATGATTCAACACTTGCTATTTCTGGTGGTACAATCTCCAGCAATATAGCAAATTATGGTGGTGGATTGTATGTAGATACCGATTGCAAAGTGCAAATTGCACAGGTGGTACAAATCACTTCAAACACTGCAACTGAAGATGGTGGTGGCATATATGTAAATGCAAAACTAATCGAACGACAAGAAACAAATGGCATTGTATCATACAAGGAAAGTTATGAGAATGTGGAATTTGAACTTGCTGGTGGTGAGATATCTAATAATAAAGCTAGAAATGGTGGCGGTGTATATATCAACGGACTAAGGCAAAAAACAATTGTGAAAGGTGATAAGAAGGAAGATATAGAAATTTGTGCCTATTTTAATGGTGGTCTAATATCTTCTAACGAAGTAAGTGAAAATGGTGCAGGTATTTATCTTTGTGACACCATTGCAATGTTTGGCACAGAGACAGAATATCTAAAACTTTACTCCAACAGTGCAACGGGAAATGGTGGCGGTGTTTTTGTAGACAAAAAATCACAAATAACAATATTTATGTTGCAGGTTGGCGAAAAAGATGATTCTACTCTAGCCAACACAGCAGGTGGAAAGGGTGCAGGCATTTATCTTAGCGAACAAGGATATACTGTTGCACTTACTTTGGATAGTGACGAAGAGTATCTTTCAGAAAACATCAAGATATACAATACACTCTATCTTGAAAGGACTATCACCGCTGATAATATAGAAAGTTTGGCATTGGTAAACATCAATAAGCCTTACAACCCTGCTAGCCCACAAATAGATATTTCCTGTGATTATAAGGCAACTGATTACGGCACACAAATCGCAAAATATATAGATGTTAGTCTGACATATAGCCTTTTGGAAGATATCTTTAAGGGCAAAGATTCTACCGAAGACGATTATTGCTTTATAATAACAGCAGATAGCACAGGCGCATTTGTTGTTATTGCAGAAAGAAATATCTACAATAATACAACCGGAAGATTCTATCAAGATATCACCTCTGCAATTTCTGGTGCTACAGGGAAAGTGAATAATCAAGAGCTTTATATACTAAATAATGTAACAGCAGATTCAAAGATGACTACCTCAGGCAATACAATCACAATCAAATCTGCAACATATTCAAAGATTGAAGGTGAGGGTTATACATTCAACACCGAGTGTCAACCTTATACAATAAGTTTAGGCTTGACATATGATTGGCTCGCTGTAAGAAGTGGAGGAATTGAACTAAACAATGTTAATATAGTGGGTAAGGCAAAAAATATCTTTAACATTTCAACAAATGCTGTTGTAAAACTCAGCAAAGTTGGAATTGGAAAAGAGACAGAAGACTCATCTCAATTTGCAGTGGCAACTATTTCAGGTGGAAAACTAGAAGCCAATAATATAAAGATACAAAATGTATCTATAGAAGGTAAAAACCTATTTACAGTTACAGATTGCTATCCTTCTGCAAGTTCACTTTTGGGTAGCACAGAAATAATAACAACAGGGTTGTCAATTACAAATAGCACTATTACCAATGTAAAAGCAACTTCAGGTTCAGTGGTTTCTGTGTCAAATAGTCCTGCTACATTAAGTGGAGTAACTTTGTCAAAGATATCTGCGACAAATGCGCTAGATATCAGTGGAGGCTCGGATGTAAGCATAACTGGTTGCACTATAACCGAATGGAGCAACCCAGAAAATAAAGAAGAACAGTCGCAATTTACTAGTGCAGTGATAAAAGTTGTTGATTCGAAAGTTAATATCACTTCAACATCTATAACAAATAACAAATCAACTGGTAATATACTTTATATAGATGAAAAAACTGAAGGCAACACAGTAACATTTAGCGGTAATGTAAACATTACAAACAACACTTCAGCATCTACAATTTATCTTGCAAGTGGCAATGTTACAATACCAAATACTGTAACTATCTCAGGCAACACAGCAACCAATGGCGGTGCAGTGTGTGTTGCAGGTGGCACATTGACTTTGGGTGATGGCTTAACAATTTCAGGCAATACAGCAACCAATGGTGGTGCGCTATATGTATCAGATGGAGAATATGTATCAGACGGAGAAGTTGTGTTTGGAAATAATGTAACTATCTCAGGTAACAATGCAATAAAGGGTGGCGCAGTAAATGTTGCAGGTGGAAAATTGACTTTGGACGACGGCTTAACAATTTCAGGCAACACAGCAACAGAAGCAGGCGGTGCTTTGTATGTATCAGGTGGAGAAGTTGCATTTGGCAATAATACAACCATCTCAGGCAATCATGCTGTGAAAGGTTCAGGTATTGCTTTGACTGCTAGAGGACAACTTATTTTTACAGAAACAAGTAATATCAGCATAACTGGTAATACAGGAATAGAAAATGTTAACGGCGAAGATGTAATCTCATATGGCGGTGGATTGTATATAGAAAATTCAACTGTATATTGTGGGGAAAATCCTCTTGAATTGGGTAGCAATATAACCATTTCAAGCAATACATCAACTAATGGTGGCGGTGTATATTTAACCGGAGAATGCTCACTCAAATTGACTGGCGGAGTAATAAATGGCAACACAGCAACCAACGGCGGTGGCGGTGTGTGCGTCGGAAATGAAGGAGCCACATTTGAATTGTCATCAGGCTCAATTACAAACAATAATGCAACTAGTGGTGGCGGTGTGTTTGTAACTGCTAGTGGATACTTTATTATGTCTGGTGGAACAATTGGTGATGCTATTACAGAAAATGTTACTGAGAATAATAGTGTACACAATATAACTCAAAACAATGGTAATACTGCAACTTATGGTGGTGGTATTTATGCAAGTCTTTCCTTTAATGGAGATTGCAATATCAATTTGAATGGTGGAATAGTATCTTTCAATGAAGCAGAAAATGGTGGTGGATTATACCTTGTAGGTGTAGGTGCAACTGGTGAAAATGGCTCTATGACTATCCAAACTACTATCCAAAACAACTTGGCAGTGAATGGTGGTGGGTTGTATATTGGAAAAGAAATAGTCAACATTGGTTTTGTAGAGATTTGCTACAATGATGCCTCAAGTTATGGCGGTGGTGTCTTTGTAAATGAAAATGCGACCCTTACTATAGTCAACGGCATAATTGGCGATAGAACCTTTGTTCAATTTGATATCAGTGGGTCTTCTTTCAAAACAATTGCACAGGCTGGAAACGCAGTAACAACAAGCAAATTAGGAATAACATACAAGGCTTATAAAGATGGAGAATACTTCAAGAGAAATGCTTCCAGAGGTTCAGCCAACTCTGCTGGCACGGCTGGTGGCGGTGTCTATGTGGCAGAAGGCGGAACATTCAACCTAAATGGTGGAATCGTCCTATACAACTATGCTCCAAATGGTGGTGGATTGGCAGTGGCAGGAACAGCACGTATAATTCAAGCAGAAACAGCATTGTCAGCCGAAGATTCAGCTATTTATGATAAAGATGCAGGTAATTTTGTAGCATTACTTAAAGAAGCAGTGCTATTCCGTAACAATGGGGCAAACAATGGTGGAGCAATCTACTCAACTGGAACTCTTATAGTAAATGAGAAAGGCGTAGGCTCCAATTGCACACTGACATTAGGTGATAAAAATTATCTTGTTGGTGATGGAGTGATATTCCTAATCAACAGTGCCTCAAATGGCGGTGCAATATATGTGAATGGTGGAACAACAACGGTTAATAATGCATTCTTTGGTGGAGTATTCACAACAGATTCAGAAGGACACATACAAACACTGCCAAACAGTGCCTCAAATGGTGGTGCACTTGCTATCAACCAAGGAAAACTTACCATAAACAATGCAAAAATAATAGAAAATACAGCAGCCTCAAATGGTGGTGGAATTTATGTTTCTGGTGGAGAAGCAATTATTGTGGGTTCTACCAATGAAGGAGTTCAATCGGCTGAAAATATTACTATCCAACAAAACCGTGCAACTAGTGGTGGTGGCATATATGTCTCTGGCGGAACGGCAACTATTGTTGCAACTATTGATGGCAACCATGCTCAAAATGGTGGCGGAATATATGTTGCTGGTGGAACTGTCAACTTTAACGGCGGAGCAATTATTAACCACAGAATATTCAAGGGTGACATAATAATCACAAGTGGTGCTGGTGTATATGTAGGTGGTGGTAACTTTAATCTAACTGCTGGTGTTATTGGTAATGAAAAATCAACAACGTTTGCAGAAGATGGAGATAATGAAAAGAAAAACTCCAACAAGGCACTAATAGGTGGTGGTGTGTATCAAAAGGCTGGAACATTTATAATGACAGGTGGTAAAATCGCTTACAACTATGCTAAGTATGTTGATGGTTCAGAAGAAAATGGTTGTGGTGGCGGGCTGTTTATCAATAGTGGAACATTTAGCTTGAGAGGTGGCTATATTCAGTATAATACAGCGGAGTCAAATGGTGGAGGTGTTTATTCCAAAGGTAATGTTGATGACAATAATAACTCAGGCATAAAAGATTACGGCATTATAAACAACTATGCCCAAAATGGTGGCGGTGTATTTATCGCTGACGGAAAATGGGAGTTGAAGGCCAACGAATCAAATTACGGGATAAATAACAACGAAGCAAAGTCCAATGGCGGTGGTATGTATATAAAGAAGTATACAAATGAGGATGGAGTAGGTATCAACTCTTACTTTACAGGCAATAAAGCAACTGCTGGTGGTGCTATCTATTCAGCGGTAAAATTTACATTTACTGGGAAAGCGATTGGCAATACTGCAACTGAAAATGGTGGTGCAATTTACAATCAAGGCGAAGGTAGTAACATCGGTGGAACAATTTCTGGTAATACGGCTTCTAGCAATGGTGGTGGAGTGTATAGCACAACAAGTTTGACCATTTCAGGAAGTATTTCTGGCAACACTGCGACAAATGGCAATGGTGGTGGAGTCTATTGTGCAGGTGGAACAATTTCTGGCACTATAGGGGACAAGGATTCAGAAGAAAAAAAGAATACAGCCAAAAATGGTGGTGGTGTGTATAGCACAGGAAGTTTGACAATTACCGGCTCTATAAGTAAAAATACTGCAAGTGAAAAAGGTGGTGGTGTGTATGTGACAGGCAATTTGACTGTTAGTAGTGGAATAATTTCCGGCAACACTGCAACAGGCCTAGGTGGTGGGGTGTTTATGGAAGGTGCTGATGGTAGAATTATTGATTTGACTAAGGCGACAATTGCAGATAATACTGGTGCTACTGCTACAATTACAAATGGTGCTGTTGCGAATATATCAGATAAATACACTTATGTAGATTACTCAGGTTATGGGACTAATGGTATATATGTTGATGGAAAGTTGAAGAAATTAGAACTTACAGGAAGTAAACTCTGTGCAAGTGGGGCTGGAGAACGTAAGCCAACAAACTTTGCATTAGTAGTAACTGATGAGTTAACTTCCTTATCCATAAGCACTCTTTATTCCTCTGGAAATTGGTATTCTTCATATATTTATGGTTCAGTATGGTTTGGTAAACATGAATTAAATACTAGCTTTGTTAATTCAGATAAAATTACCGGCAATGTAAATATCTATCCAAATGAATATCTAAGGTATTATTACAATAGAGCTTGTATTTCGACTGCATATAAATATAGCATAGAATGGTTATATCATTGCTATTATATATGGATCCCTTTTGTTGGAAAAGTAAAATGGGATGAAATATGGTACACTGAAACGTGGTATAATGAAATTTATAAAAGAGAAACTAATATTGAGTGTAATGGCGCAACAGAGCAAAGTAAGAACACGATTGGTTTTTATTCCTATGATCAAACTACTAAAGAATTAAGGAGTAGAGATACCGACACACTTATAGTAAGAACATATTATGCAATAGGAGCTAGTACTGGTACGACATGCAAGGCAACTATGGCAAATTGGAATTGGGCTTCGGCTGATTACGTTAAACCTTCTAGCAATAGAGATGATTACAAATCGTATGGTTCAACAAGAAATTTCGGGAATTGGAAAACTGAGAGAAATTTCAGTAAAGAATTATCAAAACAGGATAATTGGGAAAGTTTCTAATATATGTCTTGATATAAATGATAAAAATTTGTCTATCTTATTTCAGTTCCCTTTGAAATTCTGTAAATTTGTGGTATAATAATATTATGGAAGAACAAGTTATTGAGAAATTGATTGGGGCATTTATGTGCCTCCCAGGAGTGGGCAGAAAGACAGCGCAACGCTATGCCTACTCCATATTGGGGGGAGATTATGATGTGGCGAGCAACCTTGCACAATGTATTATGGTAGCCAAGGAACAGGTGAAATTTTGCAAGGTGTGTGGTGGCTTTGCAACAGAAGAAGTTTGCTCCATTTGCAAAAATCGCAAAAGTGGTATTGTTTGTGTGGTAAAAGAGCCAAAAGATATTGCAAGCATGGAAAAGGTAAAAAATTTTGATTGCGTTTATCATGTTTTGCATGGTTGTATCAGCCCATTGGAAAACAAAGGCCCAGAAGATATTCGCATAAAGGAATTGCTGGAGAGAGTGAATGCAGGTGGAGTGGACGAAGTGGTAGTTGCTACCAATCCAGATGTGGAAGGGGAAGCGACTGCAATGTATATTGCCCGCTTGCTAAAACCTTTGGGCATAAAGGTTACTCGAATTGCTCAAGGAATCTCTATGGGAAGCGACCTAGAATATGCAGACGAAGTAACCCTTTCGCGAGCAATAGAAGCCAGGCGAGAGTTGTAATTTCAAACAAAAAAAGAACATTATCTTTCAAAGTAAATTTCTAAAAATATTGATTTTACTTTGTCATTGATAGTGTTCTTTTTATATTTCCCTTGGTAGTGTTTTTTATATTTTCAAAAAATCTAAAACAGAAAACCCAAAAAGCACAAACAAAAAATACCTATTGTTCGAGTTATGAGATTGGTAACAAGGAAGAATTTGAAACTCATTCCGCTTGCTCCAGCGACAAGGCAAAGAATGTCATCAGGGAACAGTGGCAACAGCATCATTACAAAAAACGCCCACTTGCCTCGAAGTAGAAGTTTGCAGAATTCTTCTCCTTTTTCTTTGCCAACAATCCAATATATCAGCCTGCTTCCAAATGTTTTGCCAAAGATATATGCGACCACACTTCCCAAGAGAATTGCCAGCAGACTTATGCCAAAGGCAATCCAAGGGCCAAAGCAAATAACACCAACAATAGTGCTAACAGATGCTGGCATGGGGATAACACTAACTTGCAGAAATTGCATAACTGCAAACACTGCATACGACCAAAATCCAGCAGATGAAAGAATAACTTTCAACTCTGCCACATTGGAAAATTTGCCAATCCATCCAGTGTTTTTGAACAAATAATACAGCCCAACAAAAAAACCTATACTCAGCAAAAAAGTAAATGCAAGTTTGGTCATAGCCACTGCAAATTCTTTCCATCGAATTGATTGAACATTTTCCATACTCTATGTTTATGCAAGTTGGTTGTGGTTATCCACATTTGTTTGCTTTTTGTGGATAAATAAGCCCCAAAACGCACCGTTTTAGGGCTTTTTGGCGATTATATTTTTTTATATTTCCACAAGATTGTTGGTGGAAAATTTTGCTCCGCAAGAAACGTCCAACCCCAATCTTTTTAGGCAGTCTTCGTCTGCTTTGCTTAGGATGTGAGTAGAATGTGCTTGTGCGTGTTTTAGGTCTTGAATATATTTGCAGGCTTCCTTTGCACTTGGATTAAGGTTGGCAGAAATGTAAAGTGATGTTAGGACGTCATTAAGTGCCAGAGTGGTGTTTTCAGAATGCAAAATATCTTTTTTCAGTGTCAAGATTGGTTCAAGAACTTGAGGGGATATTAACTCAAATCTATCTTCTATGCCAGAAAGTGTTTTTAGTGCATTGAGAATAACGCTGGCGCTTGCACTGAGAATAGATGTCCTTCTGCCAACCACTATCTGACCGTCATTCAGTTCTATTGAAACACTTGGTTGATGGCATTTTTCCTCTTTTTCTTCCGCTGGCTTTACACATTTTCTGTCATATACGCTGATGCTCAATTCGTTCATCAGCAGTTTTATTCTTTCTGCCTCAATTTTTGTTGAGCCATTCCTCTTGATATTTACAAGAGCCTTTAGATATCTCCTGATTATTTCTTGTTTTGCGCTTTCTCGTGCCACTTCATCGTCAAAAATGCAGTCGGCAATGGTGTTTATGCCCATATCTGTTGGAGATAAATATATGTCTTTGCCAGCAATTTTCCTTATTATACTCCTAAGCACAGGGAAGGCTTCCAAATCTCTGTTGTAACTAACCGCCACTTTGCCATAGTTTTCAAGATGATAAAAGTCAATCTGATTTACATCTTTTAGGTCTGCAGTGGCTGATTCGTAGGCAAGGTTTACTGGGTGCTTCAGTGGCAAATTCCAAACGGGGAATTTCTCAAATTTCACATAGCCTGCCTTTACTTTTCTCTTGTATTCGTGATAAAGTTGGCTCATACAAGTTGCCAATTTTCCACTTCCCGGGCCAGGGGCAGTGATTACTACCAGTGGTTTTGTGGTTGGGATATATGGATTTTTGCCATAACCCTCATCACTGACTATTGTGTCCACATCTGCAGGGTAACCTTTTGTTGGATAGTGCAAATATACCTTTTCGCCCAAAGATTCCAGCTTCGCCTTAAATAAAAGTGCGCTTGGCTGTTCTGCAAAAAGTGTAATAACAAAAGCACTTACAAGCAGTCCTCGTTTGCGAAAAATATTGGTCAGTCGCAACACTTCCATGTCATATGTTATACCGTTGTCCGACCTGATTTTGTTTTTTTCTATATCATTGGCATTTATAACGAAAATAATTTCACACTCTTTCTTAAAGTTGTCTAGCAATTTTATTTGAATATTTGGGTCAAAGCCAGGCAAAACCCTCGAAGCATGCATGTCATCAAACAGCTTTCCACCAAATTCCATGTATAGCTTGTTGTCAAACTGCTTCATCCTCTCTCTTATGAGATTGCTCTGAAAATTGAGATATTTTTCATCGTCAAAACAAATTTTATATGCCATTTTTTCCTCCAAAAATTTTTATGTAACTGTCAAAAACTAAATTTTGCATTCAAAAAAAACTTGTCATGTTTATTCTTTGCATTTTATTAGTTTTTTCAACATAATCTTCATAATTGTAACATTTTTTTTGCTATTTCACCAAATAATTTTTGCATATCAGCCAAAAATATGCAAAGACTATGATTAGGAGGAAAGTTATGAGCAGAACTTACAGACCAGGGGAAGTTGCCCCAGAAAGCGGAAATTATTGTGCCTTTGACGAACAAGGGAGAAACGGTGGTTGTTGCTATCTTGAAAAAGGACAACGTTTCCCTGCAACTCAACACAGCGGAAGTTATTATATGAAAGAAGACTAACCACCAGCTTACAACCTTGATGGCTAGTCACAACTTCTACTGCTGCAAAAAATGCAAGTGTTTACTTGCATTTTTTGTTGCAAAGGGGTGTTAATTATGTTCGAGTAAAATATTTTAGTAATTGAAATAAATCTTTTAGTTGCGGTTTAGTTGGCAATTTGTTTGCTATAAAATTCTTTTAATGTTAAAATAAAAATTAGGAGAGATTATGAATTGGATTCTAAACAAAACCGTAATTGTAACCGGCGCATCCAGTGGTATTGGTCAAAATATTTGTTGTGTTCTTGCTAAGAAGTATAACTGCAAAATAATAGGAATCGCAAGAAATATAGAAAAACTGCGTGCTACAGGGAAATTGATAAAAAACATAAATGGAGAATTTACACCTTATCAACTAGATGTTTCCTCTGAAAATGGCTGGATTGAATTGAAAAATTACCTTGAAAATAACAACATTCAAATCGATGTGCTAATAAATTGTGCAGGAACAATGCCTCCTTTTGAGTGTGGTAAGGATATAGAGAAAGAAACATTCGAAAGGATTTTTGCAGTCAATTTCTTTTCTGCAACATATGCAGTAAGACAGTTGTTTCCTTTGATTATAAAGTCCAAAACTCCTGCAATATTGAACATTTCTAGCATATCTGGATTGGGTGTCTTCCCAGGCACAAGTGCATATTCTGCCAGTAAATCGGCACTAAAAACATACAGCGAAATATTACATAGCGAATTGAAGGGAAAGGTTTTTGTTTCTACGGTTTTGCCTGGCTTTGTCAAAACAAATTTATTTTCTTCAAAAGACAATGTTAAAGATGTGATTTGTGAGCAAGACAAGTCATTTGTAAATAAATTTAGTATGCCTGCGGAAAAAATGGCAAAGAAAATTGTAAAAGTTTTGGCTAGGAAAAAATCACGAGCAATTATTGGGATTGACGCAAAGTTGATAAACTTTTTATCAAAGATTATGCCACAAAAAACAGGCAATTTGTTGATGAAAATTATGAAGAAAAGCGGTCTAAAATCTTTTGCAGATATTTTTGAAAATGACAAAAGAGATAATCAATTTGATTAAAAATGGCGAAAATAATAATTAACTTGACTAAAAACAAGAATTATAAACATAAGGTGAGTTTATTTTGCTACAAACTTTATTTGTTTTGTTGTATATGAGTTTAGAAAGGTTTTTTGTGAAAAAAAACGAATATAAAGCATAATTTCTCTAAATTTGCGATAAAGATAATCGCTGGATATCGCACTATAAGCAAAAAGTATAAAATATAAAGGTTGGAAAAAATATGGAAGTTAAAGTAACAAAAATTCAAAATAATTCAAAAAATTGTATTGTATGTGGATTGGATAATTCGTTGGGGTTGAAGGCGCATTTTTACGAAACAGATAATAATTGTGTGGTCGCTGTATGCGAGGGGAGAGAAGAACATCAAAGTTATCCAAACAGAATGCATGGGGGAGTTATATGTGCGTTGCTCGATGAAACAGTAGGCAGAGCAATACAAATAGGCAACCCTCAAGCATGGGGTGTTACGGGAGATTTGAAGATGAAATATAGAAAGCCTGTCCCGCTTGGCAAAAAACTTTTTTGTGTGGGTAAGGTTACAAGAGATTCTTCCCGTATTTTTATTGCAAAAGGCTTTGTGGAAGATGAGGACGGCAATCTATTAGCCGAATGTGAGGCAACATATTTCAAGGCAACTGTAGATGCCATTACGGGAACTGATAACTTTGAGGAAACAGAATGGTTTGCTGACAAGGATACTCCACAATATTCTTCCTTTGATATTAAAAATATGAGTATTTTTGATAAAATTTAATATGTTTTTGAAACAGATAAAATGTCACAAAAAATCAGGCTAAATATTGGGCTTGATTTTTTATTGGAATATTTGACTAATGGTTTATATATTGTTAAAATAATTTTATGGAAAATGAAGTTATTTCAACAACCACTGCAAAAGGACTTTATCGTCAAAAGATAAAAGACTTTTTAGAGTCACCTTGGGCGGTGGTAGTTATGTGTGCTGTATGTTTTTTGGCTTGGATATTCAAGGCAGATATTTTGTCTTTTTTTATTTTGATTGTAGTTTGTTTTGTTACATTACTATTTTGCGATAATCTTAATCTTATTTTTTGTGCTGTCTTTGTTTTGCCATTTTTCTCAAGACTTAATTCTATTATAATATTATTTGTCAATTTGCTGGCAATTATATATTATTTTTGGAAACACCATGGCAAGTTTATTTTTTCAAAAAAAGACACTTTAGTTGGCGATAAAAATATTAAAATTTATCGTCTAGGTAATTTATTCTTTCCGCTGATAATCGCTGATGTAGCATTTATCTTGGCTGGCTTTTTGGGATACTTTGATGCAAATAGGTTGGTTGAAATATTGCTGACATGTATAGCAACCCATTTCCTTTATTTTATTGCAATAAATTGCTCCAAAAATCTGGCTGATTATTTGTTAAAAAGTATCATTATTATAGCATTTTCTGCTATTTCTCAGTTTATCTTCCTTTGTTTGTGCACCAAAGCTCCCATTTCTGCTATTTTAAGTAGAGAGGTGCAGTGGATTAGTTCAATGAGCATCAATCATTGTGCGTTGCTTGCTGGGGTGGCAGTTTTTGCCTGTTTTTATATTCTCCAAAATACGCATAAAAAGTGGCAATTAGCAACATATAGCACAGTTGCAATTTATTTGTTTGTGGGTATGTTGTTGACAAATTGCAGGGCAATATATTTGAGCATACTTCCTATCTTATTGTTTATTATTTACAAAACTTTTGCAAAGCATGGCAAAAGAAAGTATTTTTGGTGGGGTTTTTGCTGTCTGGTTTTGATTGGGATATCATTGTTATTACTATCAGAATATATAAGAAATTTCGTGTTTGATACATTGCTTCGTGGGCTTTCTGGCAGTGGCAGAGAGGAGTTGTGGCCATGGTGTTGGGATAAATTCCTATCTTCTCCTATTTTTGGCATTGGGTTTATGACTGATGTTATCCCACCTAGCACAGTTGGCTACATTGTTGCTTGCCACAATACAATTTTGCAGTGGCTAACTTCAACGGGTGTTGTGGGGACGATGCTTCTGATTCCTTTTTATATTCAAAAATATTGGACATTCTTCTGTGGAAATCGCAATTCAAGTTTTTTGTCTTATATAAAGGGAAAATTCCTTACAAAAAATAAAGGGGAAAATAGCAATAATAACCTGTCAAAAAATATCGATAATATAAATAGCCAATCACTAGAAGATATGCAACAAGTAGCAAATATAAATAACAAAAAATCTTCAACAAAATTTTATGTTTTTTGCATCATTCTTGCAATAGCAATACAAGGAATGTTGAGTTGTGTGGCAACCATACTATTTGGATTTTTTGTGCTGGAGATTATGCTGGTTGCTAGTGCGGAAAAAGAAAATTTTGAACATTGACAAAACAATATTCAAAATTTACTTGATAAAAAAATGTAAAAAGGTTAGAATTTCGATATTGGATATTTTTAAGGAGAAAATAATATGATGCAAGACACAAATGAATTTTCCGCAAAGGAAATAAATAAAATGTTTTATGACAGGATTGAGGTTTCCAGAAGATTGGAGTCTGGGTTTAAGTTCAGTCTATTTTTCTTATGCGTGAGTGTGGTGATATTTTTTTGTCTTGTTCATCAAATTGTTTATTCAGAGATTTTAAGGCTAATCATTGAAATAAATTCCGCAGGGCAACAACAGATTGGCACAAATCTTTTGGCACTGACTTATGCAAAATATGTTTCTGCATGTATTTTGGTTGGTCTGGTGGTCGCAATGTTTTGTTTGTTCTGTGTGGCACGCAGTTCCAGTTCAAAATTTCCAGAAAGAAAGTCTAAGGTTTACAAAGCATTGTTTATTGTTTCTCTAATTGCATCAATTTTCATCACTATATTTGCAACTCTTGACTGTGTTTATAGAGTTATGTTTATGCAAATATCCGATTCGCTTACAACTATGCGTTCTGCTTATTTGTGGCTAGGTGGAAACTTGATAGCAGTGTGCGGAACGTGGTTGGCTTTTGTAAACAGTTATAAAGTCAACAAAATTATGTCTGCCAAAAAACTTGAACCATTTACAGGCGAGATCTAAAATATTGTAGGTTGCTGGCTAGTCGCTGGTCTTGTGGATTTTGCAATACAGCAAGCGAGCAATATTTGTAGGCTTCCTCTGGCATGTTTAGATAGTGAGCGCAAAGTGATAACAAGTCATATGGGGTTTCGTCCCAACATTCTGGCGAAGAAATATATGTTAGGTTACGGGTTGTTATCTCCAGCATTGCTTTTAGAACAATATAGCAATCGAAGTAATTCTTTTGGTCATACAGCAATTTTGCCAAAGCCAAGTAACCTTCTCGAGTTGTTGGGCTTTCGCAAATTGATTTTTTATAAAATTGTTTGGCAAGAGATTGTTTGTTTTGATAAAGATAGCAGTCGCCAATATATCTAAGGCTAGCACCTCTTTCTTCCTTCCATGTTGCAGAAGGCAGTTTGAGGTGTTTTTTGAAATATTTTATTGCAGAAGGGTAATCGCCTGCAAACATATATTCTCTTGCAAGATAGTGGGTGTTTCTGTCGCTTTCAGGATGCTCGGCAACACTCAATTTTAGCAAGTCTAGATATTGCCCTCGGCTTTTGGTGTCATCTGGAAAGTGTCGCAAAACTATATCTTCACAATGACAAATTTCATTTTCTGTTATGTCCATATCACATTCTAGGACTTCGTGAACAGGATATATCCACCTAAAATGGTGCCTTGTGTGTGTTTTTTGATACAAAAAAGTTGTGCCATCTTTCCCATTGGGCAAAACATTCCAAACATAAGTGTAATTGGCTTGTAGATGTTTTTCTTTTTGCCAAGTATTTTCTAATTTATTGCGCCAACCCCTTTCAAATACTTCATCAAGGTCGGTGCAAACGCATACATCACAATCATCTGGGACAAGCTCCAAACTCCTATTTCTCGCCACATCAAATCGCCAAGGGGATATTTGCTCCACCTTTACATGTGCTCCTAGTTTTGTTAGCAGTGATACAGTGTTGTCTGTGCTCCCTGTGTCAAGCACATATATTTCATCTGCCTCACTCATACTTTTCATCCATCTTTCAGCAAATTTTTCTTCATTTTTACATATTGCATAAACACAAATTTTCACTTTTCTACCTCATGAATTTTATATGATAAATGCAAAAATTTGTTGAAAACTAAAATTTTTTTACATTGAAGGATAAATAAAATAAAATCATTTTGAACTTTTTTGATTTTGTCGTATATTATTAGTGTTTAGATTAAAAAATATATATAGGAGTTGACTATGGATAGTTCGATTATCGGTTATATAATTCTAGGGCTTATAGCATTCTTTCTGTTGGGTTCTATGGTGCTGGGCATAAAAAGAGGCTTTGGCAAGACAACTTTTAGGCTGGTCTGGCTGGTGGCGACTGGCGGAATTTTGTGGCTGTTGACGCCAACAATAACCAATTGGCTAAACAGTTTTGACATTTCGTCATTTGGTCTTAACATAAATGGTCCTGTCAACAAGTTAAGCGATATTGGGGTAAATCTTCTCAATTCACTCAATCTTGATGAGGCAATAGCCCAAAGCGAAGCAATCAAAACTTTTGCCGAAAACTTCCCTACAATGATACTTAATGTTGTAGTTTTTGTGCTAGGTTTTTGGCTACTCAAAATTCTGCTTTATCCAATGTGGGCAATGTTTGCATCTAGATTTTTTGACAAGAAAAAGAGGGAACTAAAGGCTTACAAACGCAAGGTAAAAAATTTGAAAAGGCGTGGAGTGCCAGTAGATGATGGAGATATGCCAGAACATCTTGTCGTTACGGGCAAAAACCGATTTGCTGGTGCGCTGGTGGGGCTGATTGCTGGGTTTGTGGTGTGTGTTGTAACACTAAACCCAATAATTGGACTCAACTCAATATATCAAAAGGCAAATGCCAACCTTGTTACGCAAAATGAGGCTGGGGAAGAAGTGCCATATTTGCCAACGGTTATCGACCCAGAGACTCAAAAATATCTTAACAGTTATCAAGACTCCTATGCAGCCAAAGTGGCTAGTTATACAGGCATGGAATATCTTTCTAATATGTTGTTTAATGGGCTTGCCACAGTAGAAGCGGGCGGAGAAAAAATTTATCTTTCAAACGAAGTGGACAATGGTATCAGTCTTTATAATAAATACACTGCACTCTCCAATTTCCTAGCAAACACCTCCACTTGCGACAAGGAGTCTGTTTCTGATGCGTTGAGCAATGTAAAAGAAATGTTTTTCTCACTAAAAGATAGCAAACTGATAAATACAATAGGCAATGACCTTTTGCCATATTTTGTGGACAAATACTTTGCAAATAATGACAATTTCAAAATTATCATCGAAGGGCAAGATTATGCACAACTTCTAAAAGATGCTTACAAAAGTGCTACTGCCGAAAATCCAATTAAAATAGACTCACTGTTGACTCAACTAGAAGCAGTGGTGGATATAGCAACATTGCTTAATGACAATGGTATTTTGGTGCCAATAATAAAGGGTGAAGCATCTTCTGTCGAACAGGTTTTATCTATATTGGTCAATAATAATGTAAACCCAAAAACATTCAGCAGTGCTATTGTGGAGAACCTTTTCAAAATAGAATTGTTGTCTAGTGAATTTCCAAAATTGGTTGATTCTGCATTCAAGATGGTGTTTCAAAGTATGGGTATTATAGGCTTTGAAAGTTTTAATGAAATTACAACTATATCTCTAAAACAAGACTTAAAAGATATATTTGAAAATGTTGCAACATATTTCAAACTGGACAACAAAAAGATAAGTAGTGCTTTTGCAACAGAGGAAGATGCTTGCAATGCCTATGGTGCGCTGGGTAAAGTGGTCGATGTAGCAAGAGAGGGACTTTTGTCAGATTCCAGTTATCAAGGGTTGCTGGACTTTATCAAGGATATGGCAACGGGGGTGCTGGGAGAAGACTTGGCTGTTGGTGAAGAAAGTAAATTTTCTGCCATACTCAATTCGCTGGGGGATATAACTGTAGAACATAGTTGGGAGAAGGAATTGCGTTCTATTGCTCCGCTTATCAATACAATTATGCAAATTATGGATGAGAACCCATCATTTAGGCTAGAATCTATCTTTGCATCTAATTATTCCGAGGGCGAAAATGGACCAGCAACAAGAATAGGTGTTGCACTTCAAAAAGCAATAGATGCAAAATCTGTAATAATAACAAACTACAATCTAAGAGAAACTTTGAGCGGATTGATAGACTCTTTAAGCGACACATCAATCAAAGAATATCTTGCAATGGTTGTGGATACAAAAATGGAAGAAGAAGTTGCTAAAGATGTAACTCTTAAGGAATATATTTTGAGTCAAATATGGACTGGCGACAAAACGACAGGCAAGAGTGAAATCAAAAACTGGGGTAACGAGTTTAGATATTCACTAGATGTGTTAAGAAAAGCAACAACAACTCTATCAAATTTTGATAAGGAATCGCTAAAGAACCCTGAAAACACTTCATTTGAAGATTTGGGTGCATCAATAGACAAAGCAATGGAAGTAGTTGACGGCGAAAGAAATACTCATCTCTTTGTGGAAAATAAAATTTTGCGTGCCTTGATAAACGACTTTTTGGGAAAGAACCTTTTGACAAAGCCAGGAGAGGCAGAAAGTGAGATTGACAAAATTATGGCAGTGGTGGTCAATCCAGTAACAAGAGTTACTGTAAAAGAGAGTGTGCTTAACAACATTTATAACGATGGCGAGAGCAATGTAACTTCTTGGCAAGCGGAACTGGGCAAACTGAAAACATTGTTTGCAACAGATTTTGCAACTAGCGACCTTGTGAAAATGGGCGAAATGCTAGACAACGTGATGGGGAGTGAAATTTTTGGCGAAACAGAAGTTAGGGCAGTGGTTGGCTATTATATAGATAGAGAATCTGCAACTTTTGTAAATGGCAACGAAGAAAAACAAGCACTAATTGATATGATAAAAGCAAACATTGTAGATGTTGTTTCTTATGAAAAGGAAATCCTTAATCTGACTAACCTTATGAATGTTGTCAACAAAACAGATTGGACAGAAACAGTGGAGTTGTCCGCAGAACAAGTGAAATTTAGTGCAATAGGCAGGCAGTTTGACCTATTAAGTGGCAAAAAAGATGACAGACTGGAGTCGGAAACAACAACGCAGAGTAATCTTTTGACCAATGAAGTATTAAAAGAATTCTTGAAATATTTTGTAAAAGATTCTTCATCTTCTTTGGACGGCGACCTTAAGGTGATAGTTGTTGGCAATGAAAAATATCCTGGGATTTGTGCCAATGTGGAAAATGTAACTTGCTATCAAACAGAGTTTGAGAATTTGATAAAACTTGTTGAAATTGCAAAAGACTCTTCCAAAACATTGGTGGAAATTGGCAGAACAATAGATAACATTAAGTCTTCTTCTGTCCTTATCCCAACTATTTTGAATGATGTAGTAGTCTATTATGTGAACAAAAATGTTCCAAACGACTATAGCAATGCCAAGGATATTATCAAGACAAAACTAGAAAATACTACTACTCCAGTGCAAATAGAGTCTTATGAAAGAGAATTTGGTTATATGAATCAAATTAAGGAACTTGCCAGCCAAAACCCAATAAAATTGGTAAGAAAAACAACTGACCCAGTAGAAGCAATTATCGCAGGCGAAGTGTTCAATGGAATAACAGCAGGTGCTAGTGCAAGTGTTATTATCACAAAAGATGTAATAGCAGAAGTTATAAAAATTGTTATTGACAAACAACTTGCGACATACAGCACTATGGCAGAAGATTTGAAAGAGATATTACAGACAATTGGTAATAATGCAGTGAGGATAGTTGATTATGAAATGGAATTTGGCCATCTAGATAGCATTTTGACAGATATGAACAGCAATGTTATCGAAATTGACAAAATTGGCAAAAAACTTGACAATGCTGAAAATGATAATAGTGTGTTGTTCGACAAAGTTATTATAGAAAGATTGCTCGACTATTTCTTTGACCAAAAAATGTCTAGTTATGTGGCAGAGGGCTCGCAATATAAAGATATTGCCACTGCAATAAAAGCAAAAGCACTTTCTGTGGTAGATTTGGAGGAAACTGGAAAGTATGAAAGTATGTTTGCAGAGGTTATGTCCCTTAAAGATATGCTTGACGATATGCAAGCAGTAACAACTTATGAAGAATTCCAGACTGGGGCTACAACAATCGGGCAAAATCTAGATAGCATAGAGAAGATGCAAAAAATTGCAGACAAAAAAATTACAAAAGATATTGCAACTATAGCATTTAACAAATTGAAAGATGTTGCAGAAGGTAAACTTCCAGTATCATCAGATCCAGAGCACAAGGGTGGCAGTGCAAGGGTGGATGAAATAATAAATGGCGAAAAGTATCTCTTTACTAACCGTGCAACAGACGAGGTGCAGGGAACTTATAACGGGGATAAATATTATGAAGATTTGATGACTGAAATCAAAACTGCACTAGATAGTATATCTGAACTTGTTTCTCAATAACTATTCCTAATCATATCGCAATCGTATTAAGTTGATACAAGTTGACCTAATTATAAAAAGTATTGGTCATAGTGTGCTTATAACATAATATTTGGAGTAATTCTACAGGGTAATATGGTAGTATCAACAATGTATATACGACTTTTGTCAATACAAAACAAAAAACACACCTGATATATGGGTGTGTTTTTTGTTGATAGTTTTTATTGTAGTCTTTACAATATCAATATTCACAGTTCCTTGGAGTTCTTGGGAAAGGCAATACATCACGAATGTTTTGCATTCCTGTTACATACATAATAAATCTGTCAAATCCCATGCCAAATCCACTGTGTTTTACACTGCCAAATTTACGCAAGTTGAGATACCACCAATAGTCTTTTTCGTTCAGACCAAGTTCATGAATTCTGTTTAGCAAAACATCATATCTTTCTTCTCTCTCGCTTGCCCCACACAATTCGCCAATGCCTGGCACCAGTAAGTCGGTCGCCTTGACTGTTTTGTTGTCGTCATTCAGTTTCATATAGAATGCCTTTATTTCTTTTGGATAATCATAAACAAACACTGGTCTGCCATAAACGTTTTGAGTTAAATATTTTTCGTGTTCTGTCTGGATATCATCTCCCCACTTTACAGGGAATTCAAAATTCTTGTTGTTTTTGGAGAGAATATCTATTGCTTCTGTATAGGTTACTCTTGCAAATTCGCTATCTGCAACATTGTGAAGTTTGGCCAAAAGCCCTTTTTCTACAAATTTATCAAAGAATTCCAGTTCATCATGACAGCGGTCAAACAAATGGTTGATGACATATTTTATCATTTTTTCCATAAGGTCCATATCGTCAAAAAGTTCATAAAATGCAATCTCTGGCTCTATATGCCAAAACTCGTTGACATGTTTTACTGTGTTGCTGTTTTCTGCCCTAAACGATGGTCCAAATGTGTAAATTTTGCCCATAGACAAAGCAAATGCTTCACCTTCCAGTTGGCATGATGGCGAAAGGAATACTTTTTTTGCAAAAAGTTCATCTTTTGGGTCAAGTTTTTTGCCAGCATAAATGTCCTGGGTGCTAACCTTGAACAATTCTCCAGCACCTTCGCAGTCGGAAGATGTTAGGATTGGCGCATGAACATAAACAAACCCTTCATTGTGGAAGAATTCGTGTAATGCAAACGAACTTTCACTTCTTACTCTAAATACTGCGTTAAATAGATTGGTCCTTGGTCTAAGGTAGGCTTGCTCTCTCAAAAATTCCATAGTATGACCTTTCTTTTGCAGAGGGTAGTCTGTGTCTGTTTTGCAAATTATATTTATGCTTTCAGCTTGTATTTCAAATGGTTGTTTGTTGTTTGGAGTTTCTAGCAATGTTCCTGTACAAATTATACTGGAGCCTGCGTTAAGTTTTGCTACTTCTGTGTAGTTTGCAATTTTTTCTGGAGTAAAGACAATTTGAACCCCCTTAAAACTAGTGCCATCATTTAGGTCAATAAATCCAAAATTTTTGCTGTCTCTAACACTTCTTACCCAGCCACCAACCTTTATTGATGTGCCAGCATATTTTTTTGTTTCTGTGTGTAATTTTTTAATTTCTAGTAGTTTCATATCTGCCTTCTTTTGCCTTATGGCTATTTTGATACAACTTAAAAGTATTTTATCTTCTAAATATTGTCCGATGTATTTTAGCACATATTTTTTAATTTGAAAATAATTTTTTGTTATTTAATTATCCAAATTTTGACGGAACCTATATATTATAAAATAAGTTATATTATGGATAAAACATACTATAATGCCAACCTGCCTAAAATGAGATATTACTTTTTATAAGTATTTACATATTAAAATGGAACATATTTATAAAGCCAACTTGGCAAAAGATATGCCTCTGTATAGAGCATTTTGTAACATTGGTCATAACCAGAGATATATAAGTATAGCATACTGCAAAGGTAACCAGCCTAAAGGTAACGCTTAAAAAATATTGACTAAAGAATATGTTTTGTAAAATATTCTCTTTCAATCTGAATATTAAAAGCAATCCTCATAAACAATTTTTTTTGTTTAACAAATTATAAAAATAATGGGAAAATGGTGCTAAAAACGACAAAAATAGCAAACACTCGGCAGAGTGTCCGTATATTTGTGGGAAAATGGCGAAAAAAAAGAGAAATTTTTCAAAAAAGTTGTTGACAGTAAATTTTCCTTATGGTATTCTTGCCTTGTCGTTACCGCAGAGGTTACGAACGTGCTACGGCACGACAACAGCACCATCACAACTGCATATTTATTTTGTATGAGAAGACAAATATCGAGTTAATTTTTTTACTTTGAAGTTTAAGAATTAAAACGCAAATTTTTCAACATAAAGTTATCTGCTAAATCTAATTTAGCAAGTAAGTTTTTCTGTTGGAAACGTGTAATATGTATTTTCAATTAAATCAAACCGATTTGAATGTAAATTCAATTTACGCTGAGTAATATAACAAGAACATTGTCAAACGATTTTATCATAAAACTTTAGAAATAAAGTTACTGATGTTGATCAAATAGATCAAGCTACAAAGAGCATATAGTGGATGCCTTGGCACTAGGCGCCGATGAAGGACGCGATAAGCTGCGAAAAGCCACGGGGAGTCGCAAATAGACTTTGATCCGTGGGTGTCCGAATGTGGGAACACACTAGAGTTAATCCTCTAGTATCATAACAGGAATACATACTGTTATGAAGGGAACCCGGAGAACTGAAACATCTTAGTACCCGGAGGAAGAGAAAGTAAATCAACGATTACCTAAGTAGTGGTGAGCGAAAGGGTATGAGCCCAAACCATTTGAAGAAATTTGAGTGGGGTTAGGACCTTATAAGAGCATGAATATTGTTAGCTGAACTTTTTTGGAAAGTTAGACGAAACAGGGTGACAGTCCCGTAAGCGAAAACAATAAACACTCGAAGGAATCCAGAGTAGCACAGGACACGAGGAATCCGGTGTGAATGTGGGAGGACCATCTCCTAAGGCTAAATACGACCTAGTGACCGATAGTGGATTAGTACCGTGAGGGAAAGGTGAAAAGAACCCCGGAAGGGGAGTGAAATAGAAACTGAAACTGTATGCTTACAAGCAGAGAGAGCACTACTAAGAGTGTGATCTCGTACTTTTTGTAGAACGGGCCGGCGAGTTACGGTGTGTAGCGAGGTTAAGTGATTAAGTCACGGAGCCGAAGCGAAAGCGAGTCTGAATAGGGCGCATTTAGTTGCATGCTGTAGACCCGAAACCAGGCGATCTATCCTTGAGCAGGTTGAAGCAGGGGTAAAACCTTGTGGAGGACCGAACCCACGTCTGTTGAAATATACGGGGATGACTTGAGGATAGCGGAGAAATTCCAATCGAGCTTGGAGATAGCTGGTTCTCCTCGAAATAGCTTTAGGGCTAGCCTCTATGTAAAGATAGTTGGGGGTAGAGCACTGAATAGACTAGGGCGGGTCAAACTGTACCGAATCTTATCAAACTGCGAATACCAACGTATTGATAGTAGGGAGTCAGTCGGTGTGAGCTAAGTTTCATCGACAAAAGGGAAACAGCCCAGACCTACAACTAAGGTCCCAAAGTGTAAGTTAAGTGGTAAAGGATGTCTTATTGCTAAAACAACCAGGATGTTGGCTCAGAAGCAGCCACTCATTCAAAGAGTGCGTAATAGCT
>JBJETV010000007.1:0-64426 GCA_051883495.1 Christensenellales bacterium | reverse complement strand
GACGAAACAGTGTTTATACCCTTCTTTGCCTTTATTATTTGCAACGCAGGTCGCAAAACATTTGCAGTTGGTCCCTCTGCACCGCCCAATGCTCCATCGGCATATCCACATTTTACTAGCATTGTAGCAAAGTAATAATTATCATTAAGCAATACTTCCGCTTGCTCTTTGGTCAAGCCTTTATCACTTCGCATTTTTACTAATTCAGCAACCAATTCATCTCTCAGTTCAGAAGTCTTTGGGTTGATTATCACTCCTCCATGGCAATGCCTGTCTTTCATCTTTTGGGCAAGAGAACTTTCATCCCCCAGCAAAGTTACATTGGCAATTTTATGTTTTAATACATAACAAATTGCATCTATTGTCCTTTCGCTACAATCAGCCTCTGGAAATACTATATTTTTTAGTTCTTTCTTTGCCATTTTTATAAAATTCTTTTCTGTAAACATACATTCTCCTTGCAAAATCTAATCTTTTATATTTAGCATTTTCTTTATTTCGGGCATCATTTTTTTAGCATACTCTTCACCATATGCAATGCTCTTTGTGATGTCTTCTGTCGTGTATTTTTCAAAAGAAACATTGGGTTGGTCTATTTTTATATACACATCACCCTTGTCTTTGTATTGTCTAACACAATTTGCAGTTAGTAGGTTTGTTGCACTTATCAAAACATCCACTGCAGATCTAAGATTGTTTTGTTTTTTGTAATAAGTGCACACATCAACCGAAATCACTTTGGTCGCACCCAGCCTTCTTGCATCTTGTACTGGCAAATTATCACTAATCCCCCCGTCAACAAGGCACATTTTCCCCACTTTAACTGGTCTAAAAATGCCAGGAATAGACATACTTGCCCTTACTGCCTGAACTAATGGCCCTTGTTCAAATGCCACCTTTTGTCCACTTACCAAATCACATGCAATGCAACAGAATTTGGTTTTGCAATTTTCAATCTTCATATCTCCAAACAATTTGGAAAAAAATCTAGAAACTTTGTTGCCATACAAAAAGCCCTCGTCAAACAACCCAAATAGATTGAGGTCTAGCAATTTGTTCCTAGAAAAATCTTTAAGCAATTCCTCCATCATCTTTGTAGTTATCCCAGCACTATAAGCCCCACCAATTATTGCACCCATAGATGTCCCAGTAATAATATCAATAGGTATTTTATTTTCTTCCAAAACTTTCAAAACTCCAATGTGTGCAAATCCGTATGCAGACCCACCACTCAAAACCAGAGCAACCTTTTCCATATACCCTCCATAACTTACATTATATGTTATTCCACAATTAAAGTAAAATTATTTTGTATAATTTGATATCTCAAAAAATAAAAATATATATGGTAAAAATAAAAAAGTTCCTATTTGCAAATGAAGATATACTGTTGTGTTTGTTTTTGTTGGTGTTGATATTTTTGGTTAGCATCAACCCATCACCATATATTTCTGCAACTTACAAGGGGTTTTGTGTTTGGGCAAGGATTGTATTACCCAGCCTTTTTGTGTTTTTCATTTTGACCAAAATCTTGATGCAAATTGATGGCTCATTCAAGGTTTTTGGAATATTGGACAAACCTTTTGCCAAGATGTTTGGAGTTAAACGTTTTGGGGGATATGTTTTTTTGATGAGCATATTATCTGGCTACCCTGTTGGGGCAAAACTAACCAGCGAATTTTATCAGCAAGGATATATTTCTCAAACTGAAGCATATAGAATGTTAAGTTTTTCTTCAACCTCTGGTCCAATGTTTATAATAGGCAGTGTGGCATCTTCAATGTTTGGCAATGCAAAGTTGGGAATAGCGGTTTTTGTTTGTCATATTCTTTCGGCACTGCTAAATGGGGTTTTATATAGAAAGGTCAATGGGAAACAAATAGAAAACAATTCCCCTGTAACACACAAGGTTTCCAAACAAACACTTAATGAGATTGTTCAAAATTCAATAATATCTCTACTTATGGTTGGTGGCTATATTGCACTGTCATTTTGTATTTTGGAAGCCTTGATGCACAATCCCATAATGTCTAATATAAGCAAACTTATATCAAATATTTTTGGCACAGACTACCTAACCCCTATTGTAAGTGGCATTGTAGAAGTTACCAATGGTTGTGTAGCCTTATCGCAAGTGGGAGCAAACAATCAAATATTGTGTATATTGCTTAGTTGTCTTATGAGTTTTGGAGGGCTGTCCATTCACCTTCAAAGCCAAATGTTTGCCAGTAAATGTGGCATTAAATATTCCTATTTTCTCAAAACAAAAACAACACAAACAATTATTGCGTTTGTGTTGAGTTTGATATGTAGTTTTATATTTTTTTAGGAATAAAATTGAAAACAAATCTCGTTTATTTCACGAATTTCATTTTTTATCAAACGTTCGTGACGAGATAATTCGTTAAGAGCCATAACAAGTGCAACAACAATATTTATCTTCCTAAGACTGCAAGCCTCTCTTATGGCTCTTGTCAAAAGGAGAATGTTTGCACGCTTATCCGTAGGTCTGCCATGTTGCAATTTCTCGTCAATCAGCGAGCACTTGCGAGATATCCCGTCAAACAATAGGCATGTGTCCTCACTGCCAGGTTCATTTTCATCTTGGTCTTGGGGTTCTTCTAAAGTAGAAGTATCTTTTTCTTGCTCGGATTCTTTATTTTCTTTTGGCAAAATTTCATCAAAATTATCTTCGTCAAAAGAAGTTTCTCCATCAGGAACAACTCCAAACATTCTGGATACAGCATTTTTGAATGGAGTTATAAATTTCTGGGAGAACATAGCATATTCTTCCCTCTGAGATGTTGCATATGGAAATGTTGTAGAAAGTAATTCGCTAAAATCAATCCTTTTGCTGTCGATTTCCACTAGCATTGCAAAAACAAAGGAGATAACACTTTGAGTGTCCTTTGGCAAGGCAAAATCCTTGCCTTGTTCGTCAGAAAGTCTTTTTAACTCGCTATATTCCTTCTTAAAATTATAGTTTATCAAACTTTCTGCCATCAAATTGTATACTTCTTTTGATGTAGATATTGCTCGCAAAATTTTGGATATCTTTATATCCGCCAAGATAAATTTTCCTTGAATAAACTCATCACAAGCATTCAAAAAATTGTCCAATCCGTCAGGTTTTGTGTAAAATTGTTCCATATATCCCCCTACTTTCTGCAATAATATTAACACAAAATGTATCAAAATAAAAACAAATTTCGATAAAATACTGCAAAAAATAGAAAGTAAGTTTAATTTTTTATTTTAATCAAAAAAAGGCAGTTAAATGTTTGCTTTTTGTTTTATCTTGTGATATAAACTCTTTGGAATATTAGGAGATAAAATGAGCAAATTTTTTGATGAAACGCTAAACAAACTTATATTATTATTTGTGTTCGACCGTATGGAAATCCCACTTACAGAGAATTCTATCATAGACATTTGCACAAGCAGAAACGATTGGCTTAAGTATATGGAATGTAAGGAAGCTTTGATGCAACTGGTCGATGTTAATTTTGTAAGCAAAATTACCCCTGCTGGAAGCACTGAAGTGGACCCAAGAGATGAAAGATACACCATAACACCAGAGGGACGAAATTGCATTGCAAATTTCTTTACCAGAATCAAGCCACATATTAGAGAAGAAATAACACAATATGCAAAGCAAAACAGAATGGTGTTTAAGCGCAGTCAGGAGTATGTTTCGGAATATTTCAAAAATGCTGACAGCACTCACACAGTTGTATTTAAGATAAAAGAGCCACTGGTTGCTCAACCATTATTTGAGATAAAACTTAAAACTCTAACAAGGAGTGCCGCTGTGTCTGCTGGCAAAAAATGGTGCGAAAAAGCCCCTCAAATATACGAATATATCTACGAAAACTTGATTTCTGACAACTAATTGCCCTTTTTAATAAATGTGGTGGCACAAAAACCGTAAATTTGTGATAAAAAAATAAAAATATGAGGTGAAAAATGAAACTAGGAACAATGTCTATTGGAATAAGAACCCCAATAATAAAAGACGGAGATAATTTGGAAGAAATTGTGTGTGAAAGCGTAATATCTTCTGTAAAGGAAAACAATTTGCAACTGCATGATAGGGATGTTATTGCCGTTACAGAGGCTGTGGTTGGCATATCCCAAGGCAATTATGCCACATTGGAACAAATAGCAAAAGATGTAAAACGCAAAGTAAACTGCAAGACTTTGGGCTTGGTGTTCCCTATTTTAAGTAGAAACAGATTTTCTCTCTTGCTAAAAGCGATATCTCAAGGTGTTGACAAACTGGTTATTCAATTATCTTGCCCAACAGACGAAGTAGGCAACGAACTTGTTTCACGCAATCAGTTTTTTACTTCAAAACTCAATCCTTACAGTGAAGTTTGGACTGGAGAAGAATTTAATAAAATATTCTCCCACCCTGTTCACCCTTTCACAGGCATCAATTATATTGACCTTTATAAAGAATATGGTGGCAAAAACACTGAAGTCATTGTTTCCAACAACCCAGAAGAAATTTTGAAATATACAGACACTGTTATTTGTGCGGATATACACACTAGAGAGCAAACAAAACAGAGATTGATTGACGCTGGGGCAAAAAAAGTCCTTACTCTTTGTGATATTATGAATGAAAGCGTTGATGGCAGTGGTTACAACTCAAAATATGGCCTACTTGGATCTAACAAATCAACCGAAGACAGAGTAAAATTGTTCCCAGAACATGGGCAAGAATTTGTAGAAAAAGTTCAAAAAATGATGCTAGAAAAAACAGGCAAAAAAGTTGAAGTTATGGTTTATGGTGATGGCGCATTTAAGGACCCAGTGGGGGGAATATGGGAACTTGCTGATCCACTTGTATCCCCTGCTTATACAGAAGGACTTGTGGGGACTCCAAACGAACTGAAACTAAAATTCCTATCTGATAACAAATTCAAAAATTTGCGAGGCAAAGAACTTCAAAATGCAATAAGAGAAGAAATTAAAAATAAAAATGCCAACCTAAAAGGAAATATGGCTTCTCAAGGCACTACCCCTCGCCGTTATGTCGATTTACTAGGCAGTTTGGCTGATCTTACAAGTGGCAGTGGAGATAAAGGTACTCCAGTCATACTCATTCAAAATTATTTCTCCAATTACGCAGATTAATTTTCAAAAATTGTATTAAAAAACACCTTTCAATTTAGAAGTAAAATTACAAAGGTTATCAACCTTTTGATCTTCTTCTTTGTGAAGGTGTTTTTATTACCAATAATCATAAGTTTTTGGTCAAAAGAGCCCAAAAATTGTGCCATTTTCTATTTTCATGTTTGTCCCTGCTGGCTCTTTTGGCAAGCCAGGCATCAACAATGTAGCCCCAGATACAGCCACTATAAATCCAGCCCCTGCCCTAATTTGCAATTCTCCAATAGTTATTTCAAAGTCTTTTGGTGCACCCAGCAACTTTTTGTTGTCACTCAACGATAATTGTGTTTTTGCTATAACAACAGGTAGGTTTTCAAAGCCAAGTTTTTTAATTTCAATCAAATCCTTTTCTGCTTTTTCGGAATAACAAACTCCTTTTGCACCATATATTTTTGTTGCAATTTTTTCTATTTTATCTTTTATAGAATCAGTCAAGTTGTATGCAAATTCAAAGTTACATGTGTCTTTTGCAAACGATTTTTCTACCTCGTTTGCCAGTTTCACAGCACCTTCTCCACCTTTTGCCCACACATCACTCAAAATTGCCTTAACACCCAATTTTGCCATCTCTTGCTCTACAAAGGCTATTTCTTCCTGAGTATCAGTTGCAAACTTATTGATTGCCACAACCACAGGCAGATGATACACTTGAGTCATATTTTTTACATGTTTAACAAGGTTCGGAGTGCCTTTTTTGAGATATTCTATGTTAGGGATTGACAATTCCTCTTTGCTTGCTCCGCCATGCATTTTAAGGGCTCTTATCGTTGCAACCACAACCACTGCATCAGGTTTTATCCCCGCAATCCTGCACTTTGTATCCAAAAACTTTTCTGCACCAAGATCCGCACCAAAACCAGCCTCTGTAACTACAACATCTGCACAGGTCATAGCAAGTTTGGTCGCAATTATGGAGTTGCACCCATGCGCAATGTTTGCAAATGGCCCCCCATGGACCAATGCAGGAGTTCCTGCCAGAGTTTGCACCAAGTTTGGCTTAATTGCATCTTTCAGCAAGATAGTCATACTTTCTTCTGCTTTCAAATCTCTTGCAAATATAGGATCTCCCTTTTTATTGTATGCGACAAGGATATTTCCAATTCTTCTTTTCAAATCATCTATATCGCTTGCAAGGCATAATATAGCCATAAGTTCGCTAGACGCAGTTATATTAAACCTTTCTTTTCTTTCTACTCCATTCTTCCCACCACCTACAAGGATACTTCTCAAAGCCCTATCATTAAGGTCAAGACAACGATTAAAAACAATTTTATTTTCGTCTATATTCAGTTGATTGCCTTGAAATATATGATTGTCTATATATGCGCACAACAAATTGTTGGCACTAGTTATTGCATGAAAATCTCCGGTGAAATGCAAGTTTATATCTTCCATTGGAGCAATTTGACTGTATCCCCCTCCAGTTGCCCCTCCTTTAAGCCCAAAAACAGGTCCCAACGAAGGTTCTCTCAATGCCAGGCATATTTTCCTGCCAAGAAGTGAAAAGGCATCCCCCAGCCCAATAGAAACGGTCGTCTTGCCTTCTCCAGCCATAGTTGGATTTATTGCAGTTACAAGCACCAGTTTAGCCCTTGGATTGAAATGGAAATCATTGATTTTTGCCTTATATTTGCCAAAAAGTTCCAATTTTTCTTCGTCTATATTTAGTTTTTTTGCTATCTCAATTATGTTTTTTAGTTTTGCATTGTGAGCAATTTCTATATCGGTCATATTCCCTCCATTTTTTATAGTCTATCACAAATAAATTTATTTGGAAACAACATTTCAATCTTTTGTTGCAATAAATAATCGTATTAGTTTTTTGATATGCTCCTTTATGCAAAATCAAATATGCAAATTATTATTCAACATTTCTTGCCCATACCCCACAATTTTTGCCCATATCCCAAACTATTTTATCCGTTGTGGTTGTTATAAGTAACTATCTTTCATACAATGTAAAAGAGGGTTTTATGAATTTTGAATTTGTTATTCAATCTTTGATGGTCGCAGTTGGCTTGGCGATGGACAGTTGCACTGTATCCATGACAGACGGTATGAACGAAAAAAATATGACCGTTGCCAAAAACTTACTTATTGCATTGATTTTTGCTTTGTTTCAACAAATTATGCCCATCACTGGATACTTTATTGGTCAAATCTTTTATGGGTTTATAAGCAAGTATGTGCCAATAATCGCCTTGCTTATCCTTGGCATTTTGGGAGTAAAAATGCTTGCCGATGCCATAAAAAATAGCAACCAACCAGAAAAATTGGGCAAACTTACTTTTCCCATGGTGATTTTGCAAGCTATTGCAACATCTATTGACGCATTGTCAGTTGGGGTAACTTTTGTAGGCAATTCTATACAAAAAATGCTTTTTTCTACCACAATTATAGGTGTGATTACCTTTCTTTTAACATTCTTTGGTGTTAAAATCGGCAAACGATTTGGCACTCTTTTTGGCAAGGACGCCCAAATAGTTGGTGGTCTTATCCTTATCCTAAACGGAATTGAAATTTATATTAGCAGTTTGTTCTGACTATCTATATATAATTAAAAAGTTGCCCTTGTTAGCCACAAAAACAACTTCTTAAAATTATTATAAAATTTGAAAATCAATTTTCATTTTATTAAATACTCTATCCTTATGAACAAAGCATATACTGCCCATAATTTCTATATAAATTGGGCTTTATTTGCTGTAATCAAACAAATTCAATCCAATCTCTGGGCAAAAGCTTCTATCTACCTTGCCATCAATAACGTCAATAACCATTTCACAGGTGGCGCTGATAATCGCTTCGTTAAGATGTCCTCCAAACACTTCACCCTTGTCATTGCCGGCACTCATATGAAGATGACTATAAAACTTGCCGTCCATAGTGCTTATTGTTCCAACCAAAGACACTATTTCAAAATTCCCTACAAATTTGTTGGCATAATACTTCCTTTCATCAACCTTAAAAACTCCCACCGTAAAGTTGTTGGTAGCACCCAAAGCGCTGATGCTTGCTAGTTTGATATTTTCTCTTTCTGCAATTTCCTTAATTTTTGACAGGACTTCTTCCCCCTTGTCTATTCTAGCAACAATCTTTTCTCCAAATCTTTTATATTCCATTTTACACTTCCTTTTACATATATAAATGTATCAAAAAATAACTATAAAATCAACAAAAACAAGAAAATATCCAAAATTTCAAATTCGATATCAATCTTCTTTTATTCATTTAATAATTGCATAGACGCATTTATAACGATATGAAAAAGTATATATTAAACAAATAAAACTAGAAATTAAGAACTCCCTTCATAAAAATATTCACACAATATGTCCTACGGAATATAACATAAAGAAGTTTTAGGATAAATAAGTTACCATAGCCATCCCACAAAACAAATTATGAATAGCATTTTGTTTTATAGCAAAACCTATAAAGAATATCCACATCTATTTATCCATTATTTTTAATATAATGATATAAATAAAAAAAGAACCATTTGATATGGCTCACTTTATTCTTATGTGGTGCACCAAATAGAAACTAAATTGAACCTATCAATTTAGTTTTTTATTTAGCAAATCAAATAATTTTTTATAAAAATATGTTATAATGTTATCTATATAGAGGTTTGATATATGGATTTTCGTATAATAGATAAATATTTTTCAAAAGAAGATAGTTTATTTCACATCGTTAGAGAAAAGAAATATACTTTCGAAAGAGAAGAAAAAACATATACTTCGTTTGACAAATTTTATACAGCATTAGATAAAGATTTGCAAGACGCAAACTTGTTAGATTATGATTTTGAAGGTATTGACTTAAATAAATATGATTTAACTAAAGCTAAAATATCTTCGACAATAATGATTAAACTTGGCACCTATAAAGATAATCTTTTTAAGGCAATAACAAAAGATAATCAATTAGCAAATATAACACCATCCACCTCGTTAGATTTAGTCCCTAGCAGACAACTTGACATTGAATTGTTAGAAGAAAATAATTTTGTGCTTTGTTATATTAGTGATTTACACCTAAATCATAAACTATTAAATAAGTTTAAAAATAGTGTAAATAAGTTTGAATTAGATTTTTATTTAAAAAAAGTTATAGAACGATTAAAAAGTAGTTTACCAACTTTTACTTATAACTACAGCATCGTATTTGTTGGAGATATTTCATATAACTTTGAAGTATTTAAATTATTTTTCAAGGCTTACAGAGCAGAAATGCCATACCAAACGACATTTGTAGTGCTTGGCAATCACGAGTTATGGGACATAGGATTAAACAAAAATTGTAAGACAGTAGAGGAAATAGTTGAAAGTTATAGAAAATTTTTAAATTCTTTTGAGTGCAAAATTCACTTGCTTGAAAATCAATTATTTTTACCAAATGATAAGCAACATTTATACTCTCAAGAAGAAATTTTTGCACTTGATAAAAATGTTTTAAGAAATAAATTTTTATGTAATAGCTATGCAATATTTGGTGGTATTGGTTATGCCGGAATAAATGAAGAATTTAATTTTAACCAAGGAATATATAGAACGCAGTATATTACTAGAAAACAAGAAAAAGAAAGGTCTAATCAAGTTGATGCTTTACATAAAAAACTAACAGAAGTTGCGTACGATAAAAAAATATTTTTTATTACACATATGCCAAAAGAAGATTGGTCTAATGGCGAGTATAATAAAAATTGGTTTTATATTTCAGGGCACACTCACAGAAATAATTATATTGAAAATGAAGAAATGAAACTTTATGCCGATAACCAAGTTGGCTACACGGGCGATTCATATGGTTTTAAATATTTAATGACATCAAAAGAGTTTGATATTTTCCAAGATTATAACGATGGCATTTATGAGATTACTCGAGAACAATATAAATTGTTCTATTATGGTATTGGCAATAGAATTGATTTCAATCGTGATTTTGAAAAATTATTTATGCTTAAAAGAAATGAAACATACTGCTTTTTGATAAAACTTAATAATAGCAATGACTTAAAATTGCTAAATGGTGGAAGTTATAAAAATGTTGGCAAACACGATTTAAACTATTTTTATGAAAATTTAGTAAATTACTCTAATTCAGTTAAATTATTTTTAGAATCTTATGAGAATTTTCAAAAGCAAATATCAAATGAAATAAAAAAAATTGGTGGTAGTGGTTATATACACGGAAGTATAATTGATATTGACTTTTATAATCACTTATATATTAACCCACTCGATGCAACAATAACACCATATTTTGCTTATTCAATAGTAGATAAATATGTTTATACGAATTTGATAAGTTTACTAAAAGCTCATAACAAAGAATTATATGGTAATTATATTAAGTTATTAGGCTATGAAGGCAACAATAACAATTTAATTGTTTTGAGTAATAATTTAAAAGAAAGCAATAAGAAAGTATTTGTTCCAGAAACTGATATGTATAGAATTTCAAGAATATTAAAAGGGTTTCAATATACTACAAAAAATAACATAGTTAGATTGTGGAATGACACTATTGCATCTAACAGTACAAAAGAAAGTGGCAGACTAATTGTGAGTGGTCTTATTAACCCTGAAGAAATGAAACAAATTAAGGCTGAACAAAAAAAGATTGAAAGACAACAACGAATGATTGAATATAAAAAAGAAAAACAAAAGTCAAAACCTTGTTTGACTGAAAAAGAAAAAAAGAAAATTTTATTTGATAAGTATTGTAATAAACTTTCAAATCTCAATAAGAATATAAAGGTAATTAGTTATAATGGAGCAAGAGAAAAGGCAGAATATGAATGTTTGGTATGTGACTATAAATGGAGTTATAGACCTGACCACTTCTCTGATAGATATAAATGCAAATGTCCAAAATGTAAAAAATAAATAAATCTGGCATTTAGGCGTGTGCTTGTCTTGATACAAGTCGGTGTCGCTTCGCTCCACCGAAGACAAGCACACGCCAGAATCCCACTACCCAATATTTACCCAAACTTTCCCCAAACTAAATAATTATTCTTTTTTTAAATTTAATTTGTCAACTTCTTTTTTTATGTATGCTTCGGCATTAAGCGAAATTACTATAACTCCAATTATTAAAAGTGGTAATGCAATAAATGTACCCACAAGTTGGTTTGTAACTAAGATAGCAATATTTGATATTGCTAATGCTATCAAATAAATTAAAATGTTTGAAATATACAATAAAAAAACATTTTTGACATTGACCACATTTTTAAATGGTATGTTTTTGTAGCCGTGAATTAGGTACGCTTCAAACAAAGAAATAAATCCAAAAATAATTATTGAAAGAAGACTTGATATAATGATGCTTGGTTTCCATAAAGAAATAAACCACAAACATAAAGACACCAACCCAGTTACCAATAAACAATCTATCAGTGTTATCAATAAAAATTTCCAAAAATTTCTTTTAGCAATTCTTCGCCTAATTAAATATTTTGTTAAGAAAAATCCACCTATAAAACCTAAACCAATACAAATAAAAAATGCAATAATATATTTAACATAACCCGAAACAGCATTTACAATAACATCTTCAATATCTTTTGCATACAATTGATAGTTTTCTATTGTGTTGGATATGTTTACTTTTAAAGTTCCATTTATCCATTCGCTTGAAGTAATTAATTTTATTGCTTCAATCGGCTCTTCCCAAGGTACATCTGCAAAACTTTCTATTACACAATCTTTTAAGTCGTTGATGCTAATGTTTGTTTCTTGCGTTATAATTTGTATCTCATTAGTCGCTTTATTAACTTGTGAGTTAAACCCCGAAAACAAAAAACTTAGGCCAAACAATATTCCTAAAAATATTGTCCCAAGTGGAGTAAAAAAGTGTTTTAAATTTTTTAAATAATTCAATATTCCATTTTTAATCATTTTTAAACCAATTTATTTGTAATACTTTTTATCATTTCAACTACTTGTTCGAATGTTAAAATATTCAAAGTTGAATTTTCATTCTTTAGACTAACGCAATCGCCGACCAAATAACATTTAATTCCACAAGCAGTTGCTGGCTCATAGTCTTCGCTTTCGCTATTTCCAAACATAATAACTTCGTCAGCTTTTAAATTATTGTTATCTAAAATTTCTTGATAAAATTTTGGATTTGGTTTCGAATAATGAGAGATTTCATATCCTGAAATATAATCGAAGTCTTTTTCTGTTAATCCAACAAAACCAAGTCTTGCAACCATTCCGTCTTTAGGAAACACTGGGTTAGAGGCAAGAATTGTTTTTAATCCCTTATTTCTTGCAATTTCCACAATTTCTTTTGCGTATTTATTTTCTCCACAAAAAGCTTGTGATTTTTTAAAGTCTGACAAATAAAAGTTATCAAACTCTGCTTTATCTTTTAATTTGTCTTTCCCGTAAATTTCTGCAAAACAATCCCAAAACACTTGTTCATTTGTTTTGCTTCCATCATTTTTAACCATTTGTTTTGTTCCAGCCCAAATTGCTTTTATTAAAGTGTCTTTGTCATAACCAAGTGGTGCCAAACGCTTGCACAAAAGTCCAAAATAACCTTTGGTAAATTCATCTTCATTCATAGGAAGCAATGTTCCATCTAAATCAAATAAAATAGTTTTAATCATATCATTTTCCTTTTAATTAAAATATAGTTTGCAAAAAGCAACACTTTCATCTAAGAAATTTTGTAATATATCTAAATCTGCATACATTCCGTGATTTGAATTCGGAAATTCAAAATATTTATATGTAGCACCACAGTTTTCCAAAGCATTGACAAGTAAAATACGAGAACTGCTCGGAACAGCGTGGTCTTTTAATCCATAACCAATTAAAGAAGGCACAGAATATTGGTTTACTAATCTTGCAGGTGAAATTTCATTAACATATTGGGTATATTCTTTAGAAGCAATCATTTCATCTGTAAATTGCTTTCCTGTCATCCAATAAAGAAATTCATTATCAGTTTCAATCTTGTTTACTCTCTTTAATAATGACCAATCTGTAGGTTCAAAATCAGATGGTCCTGCAAGTTGAAAAACAAATTTTACAGGTATTGCCGATGTTTTTGCACATTTATAGGCATAATTCATTGCAAGAGTTCCACCAGCCGAAACTCCACAAGTTGCCATTCCACCCATTGTGTAACCAAGTTCGTTACACTTATTGTTTATTGCAGTTACACAATTTTTAATTTGTTCATTAAGTGTATATAAATCTGCTTTTGCACCTTTCTTTTGAAGTGTATAATCTAAACTTGCTGTTATATATCCTTTTGAAGCGTAATACTTACACCAAGAGGCACCATCTTCTTTTGCTCCAGAATTAAAGCTACCACCATGAATATACAAAATTAGGTATTGTGCTTCATCTTTATTTAGTGATACAGGAACATATAAATCATATTGATGATTTTCTTCATTTTCATAATTTAAATTATTATATACCGTACCAACCGACTCATCCCATTTTACTTTTAACAATTTTTCAGGTAAACTGCCGGTAATTTTAACGCATATCAAAGCACTTAAAATAAAGACTACAATAAACAATAATGAAAGACTTATAATTTTTAAAGCTCTTTTTTTTCTCATAGTGTACACTACCTCTATATAATATTATCAAGAATTAATCTACCTGTAATAGCACCTAAAATTACTGCCGTTACTATAACTGTGGCTATGATAGCAAAGTTAATCCAAAAAGTTTTTTTCCTTGATGGTTTTATGTTATTGTTTATTTGTTCTTTCATATTATCTCCTTGAATTTTGATTTTCTAAGAAAAACAAATTGTTTTAATCTTCTTTTTCAACATATACAACACCAAAACCGCCTGGGCCAATATGTGTTCCAATAACGTGCCCTATTTCAACAGGTTCAGTAATGCTATTTTCTATATCTTCACTTTTAAATTTTTTAATAAACTTGTTTACATTTTCATCACTATGAGCAAACAATGGAATAATTGGCTCTGTTAAATCAATTTTACTTTTGTCAATTAATTCGCAAATTTTCATAATAGTTTTATTCAAACCAATTTTTTTAGAAATTAATTTTACTTCGCCATTTTCGTTAATAGTTATAATAGGTTTTAAATTTAAAAGATTTCCAATAGTTGCAACCATTCCAGAAAGTCTGCCACCAAGTGCAAGATATTTTAACGAATCCACACTAGCATATAATTTTATGCGACTTTTGAGATTTTCAAGTTTCTCTACAATTTTCTCTGCCGACATTCCTTCATTAATTAAATTTCTTGCGATTAAAACAAGTAAATGTTCTCCCATAGTAGCATTTAATGAGTCTATCAAATAAATATTTTCAAACGCTACTTCTTTTTTAACGGTTTGAGCAGTTCCAAATGTCCCCGATAAAGCGGAAGATATAAAAATACATATTAAAGCATAGTTATTATCTTTCGCCTTTGTAAATTCTTCAACCATTCGTTCTCTTGAAGGCTGACTTGTTCTCATTCTTTTTCCAGCAAGTTGCAGTTTCCAAAATTCCTTAATATCAATATCAAAAATCTCTTTGTCATCATAACTTACAGGCATATCCAAAGAAATAACATCAAACTCTTTTTGTAATTCTTTTGAAAATTCTGCACTTGCATCTGTTAAAATTTTAATCTCCATAGAATGTCACCACCATTGCACCAGAACCCAAATGAGCACCAACAATAGGCGTCAACAATTTTCTTTTTATATTACAATCCGGCGCAATTTCCTTTAAAATTTTTTCAAGAGAATCAGCATTTTCTTTTTCACAAGCGTCAACAATGTAAACTGAGTTTAAAATTTTGGGATTATAATTTTCTTTAAATAGTTGCCCAAGTTTTACTAAAGAATTTTTAATTCCTTTTTGTTTATCAATAACATGTAATGTTCCATCATAAATTGAAATGATTGGTTTTATATTTAACATTGAACCAAAGAATGCAGTAGTTGCACTAATTCTTCCGCCACGCTTTAAGGCTTTTAGGTCATCAACAACTGCAAAACCTTTGATTTTTTTCTTAATTGATAAAAGGTCTTCAACATTTTCTTGAATATTCATACCTTTTTCTTTGTTTTCAACCATTCTTTCAACTAAAAGTCCAAGTGGTGCGGTTACTTGGTCAGTATCTACACTAATTAAATCTACATCAGGAAATTCCTGTTTTAAGTTCTTGACAGCAACAAGCGAAGATTGATATGCTGATGATAAACCTTTTGAAATACCTAAATAAAGGCAAGAATAACCTTGCTTTAGATATGGACTAAAATACTCTTCATATCCAAAAGGTGAAATTTGGCTTGTTTTTACAACTTTTTTATTTTTTATTTCATCATAAAATTTTACCAAATCCATTCCTTGCCCGTCAGCGGTATATGTTTCGGTTCGGTCATCTATTAAAAATTCCATAGGAAGTAACTTTACGCCTTTTTGTTTAACATAACTTTCATCGATATCGCCTGAAACATCCATAAATAATAAATAATCTTTCATTTTTTGTCCTTTTCTTTACTTTTATAAATTTTTATGCTAATATTACAGTGTTTACAAATGTAAGCACCTTGCTAATTATATCAAAATTATAAATTATTTTGCAAGCGTTATAAGTCGGAGTTAACAAAAGGAGCATTATTGTAATGACCGAAAATAGAATAATAGGATTACAAAATCATAATGAAGATTTGAATAAGTTAGTTTGTGAAAGTTTACAAACTGCATTGTTATTGATTTTAAAAAATAAAGAATATTCAAAAATCAGTGTAACAGAAATTTGTCAAAAAGCAGGCGTTTCAAGAACGGCATTTTACAACAATTTTCAAACTATTGATAACTTATTAGAAAGAGTGGTTTTAGAATATAATAAAACGCTTATTATAGACAAAATAGGAAGTCCATTTAGAGAAACAACTAACAAAGAATGGTATATAAAATTATTTATGTGCGTAAAAGAAAATGCGGACTTTTTGCTTACACTTTTTAATGCTGGTTTTCAAGGCAAATATTTATCCATCATAAACGATATTGTTTTACATAATAAAAACATACCATCAACAAAAAAATATTTACGAATAATTTGGGCAGGTGGAATAGTCAACACTGTTATCAGTTGGGTGGAAGATGGTATGAAAGAAGATATTGAAGAAATCGCAGACTTTTGCTTTCAAAATTTATCTGTATGCCCAAAATAAAAATTGTTTATCATTTATCCTCTTCTTGATATAAGTTAATAATTGTCAAACCTTTTCGTTTAGCATAATTCATAGCGAGTTTTGTACCGATATGAGTAAATTGCTTAAAAACTATCGAAAATTGTTAGTTGTATATAAAAATTGCAATTATATTTTGCGATTTGTTAATGTAAATTTAATTCCAAACCAATCTTTATAAAAAAACAAAACAAACCCTGAGTTATTTTCAAGGTTCGTTTTATTCTTGTATGGTGCGGATGAAGGGACTCGAACCCCCAAGGTTTCCCGCTAGATCCTAAGTCTAGTGCGTTTACCAATTTCGCCACATCCGCATAATGTCCAAATATTCGTTTTATAGTAAAAGTTTTTAGGAGATAACTTTGCCGTGAATATGAATTGGACTTATAAATAAAAAATGGTGATCCACCCGAGGTTCGAACTCGGGACCCCTTGATTAAAAGTCAAGTGCTCTACCGACTGAGCTAGTGAATCACGCAATGGCTGGGGTGGCAGGATTTGAACCTACGGATGCAAGAGTCAAAGTCTTGTGCCTTACCCCTTGGCTACACCCCAATGTTTAACCTCAGCCATTATATATCTTTTGTCGAAAATAATCAAGTGTTTTTTCAAAATTTTTTCAATTTTTTTTTATTTTCTGAATAATAACAATAAAAATGTATTCTAAAAAAGGTTTTCAATCTCTCAATTTACACTTTATAGACCTAATAATACAATTAAATTGTAGTTCTCTGTTAATTTTATGAATGATTAAAATAAATATATCCGCTGAAGTAAAACAAAATCCTCTATATGCAACATATATCAATCTGTAAACAAAAAAGACCCGAATGGGTCTAAAGTTTTACTGGGGTGAAAGGTGGGACTCGAACCCACGGCCTCCAGAGCCACAATCTGGCGCTCTAGCCAACTGAGCTACATCCACCATAATGGTGTTCCAGGAGGGATTCGAACCCCCGACACCCGCCTTAGAAGGGCGGTGCTCTATCCAACTGAGCTACTGAAACATTTGGAGCGGATGATGGGAATCGGACCCACGTAGCCAGCTTGGAAGGCTGGAACTCTACCATTGAGTTACATCCGCATATATCTCGTTGCCTCGTTACCTGCTTACTTTAACACAAAAAAAACAAGATGTCAACATTTTGTTCAAAAAATTTCGATTTCTTCAAAAAAAATTTTTATTTTCCCCTAAATCTTCCCCAACTTGAATGTCAACTTATCAAAAAGCAATAATCAAAATTTCGACAAGAGTTCACTTTCACAAAAATTTATAAAAAATTTTTGTTTTAGCAAGATATTTATAGGTGAACTTCTCTTTAGCAATATATCTATAAGTAAACTTCTCTTTAACTAGACATCTATAAGTAAAATCCTTATTTATTTATTAGTATATCTATTAATAAACTTTTATCTAACAACCAACCTAGTACATTGCAGTTTTTTAGGCTATTTCTTATAAGATTTTCAAAAACAGAAAAATAAAATTAACAGAATAAAAACAACTATCAAAAAACACTTGCATTTATGGAAATTTTGTTGCATAATAATATTACTTTGGGGTGTAGCCAAGCGGTAAGGCTCTGGATTCTGACTCCAGCATGCGTAGGTTCGAATCCTGCCACCCCAGCCAAATACACACAATAATTATGTCATAGCCAGAACAATTAAAAATCAATCGTTGGACATCATTTCTGTGATATAATTGACGACTCAATTATTTAGAACCTTTTACAAATAAAGTTTTATACATAAACATTGAAGTGTATATACTTTATAATCCAGAAAGTCATAATATCATAATTAAAAAATATTCCCCCACGTGTTAAAGTGAACTATCCACATCTCACTACTTCACTTGGTGGATATTTTTTTGCAACAATCACTCTACACAACAAAGAAGTGAAAGAATAATCTTCCACTTCCCTATTAGTTGTATCACATTATGATTTTTATCTAAAAATTTATAGCAAATACTATTTCTAATAATCATCAGTTATAACAATTTACAATATTTACAATAAAAACCGCTATATTTAGTATTTATTGTTTATATCAACAAATATATATAAGGTAAATTTACATCTACTATCTTTTTACAAACTTTTACTATTTTTTAGTCAGCGTAACTTTGCTACTTGCCGTAGAGCATGCCACTGTCGTGCCACTGGTTGCTGTACCAACTGTGTTGTATGGCCCAGCCGAGCCGTTGTAGTATGAGGCTGGCAATGATATTGTTTTCCCACTTTGCAAGTTGTATGGCAAGGTTATACTTGTAAGTTTATAGCAACCTGAGAGCATAGAACCAAAGGATGTGCATGCAGTAAGATTAAAGTTGCCAAGGTTTAGGCTGGTTAGGGATAAGCAATAGCCGAACATATAAGACATATTTGTTACCTTGCTGGTATCAAAGTTGCTGACATCTAGGCTGGTGAGGGAGGTGCAATAATAGAACATACCATCCATATATATTACTTTGCTGGTATTAAAGTTAATTAGGTCTAGTGTAGTAAGTTTGGGAAGTCGATGAGAACTACCATTAGTTAATCCTATGGTAAACAGATATTTACAATTTTGTGGGGCGTAGATCGTGCATGGGAAGTAAATCACAATGGTAGATTTATCACTTCCCCAATAAGCACGCACATCTTCTATGCCATAAGTAGTGGTAAATGCAGATGTTGATGTAGCACTAACAGTTCCCACTGAAGCACTGTTTGATAGCCCGGATATCTTAGAGGAATCTTTGGTAAATATTGTTGCTCCATAGATAAGTGTTACAAGGATAATCATTAATGGTTATGTATAGCACGCAGATTGTTATGCGGTTGCAACCTCTGCCCACTTTGTTGAGCCATAATACAAATCTATCCCATTTCGACATGGCTTTCATCTTCTTAGTTTTAATTTATATAATAAATTTTGCTCTATTTTTACACAATTTATAGAAGAATTTTGTGTAATAAAACTTATAATAGTATGTATCATATTATCAGTAAAAAATGGTCAAAAGTCAAATAAAAAACTCCAAAAATTGCTTTTGGAGTTAAATTTATCTAGCGCATCACTACATACTTTGTTCTTCGTTGTTTTCATCCTCTTTATTATCATCTTCTGAACTTTTATTACAATCCATAAGATCAATGTATAAATCTTCATTCGAATTATTTTCAACCTCGGAATCCATATATTCGTAGGCATCTATATTCCCTTTTTTGTTGTCTTCATATATTATGTTGTCATCTATTGTTTCCCTGTAATAATTCATAAGTTGTTCATATGTTTTTTCGATTAGTCTGTCGCCAACAGACTCATAATTTACTCTTTTATAAACATCCATTGTCAATGCAATAAGGTCTTCCTTTGCTCTTCTGTATGCTTCATAACTAAGAGCAGAAGTCAAAGCTTTTATATCTAAATCCATTAGCTGACCAAGATATTTGGCTCTGGCAAACCAGTTTTCTTTGTAGACATTAAAATATTTGCTGGCTTTTCTTTCCCAGAAGGATTCTTTTTTCTCTGTCACATCAATAGCACCCAAAACAATTTCACTTGCGTCATACTCTAGTGGCAAGGATTTGAATTTCTTTTCAAATTCATATCTTACAGTATACAATTCGTCTGCAACTTTTTTACTATAAGTCATAGCAATCTCTTTTTCGTTTTGAAAAATGTATTCAGCCAATTTTTTTGCATTGCCTTTGGTGTCATTTTTTACAAAATCTACACCATCAATTGTAATTATATCATTTTGATTATTATCCATTTTTACTTCCTTTTTTAGTGTTTACTATCCCAAAAGATTCCTTGCAAACAATGTGAATTATATGTATGCAACTGATGAGATTGCAACTGCAATGACTTGCTTTAACAATATGGCTGTGTTTAGTAGATTGCATAATATTTTGTGTATCTTGTTAAAGGTTTGTCCTGCGTTGTTTGTAATATTTTACCGCATTTTTGCTGATTGTCAATACCCAACTTTTCATAGAAAGAATAAAAATATAGGTAGAAAAGATAGTGGAATTTGTAAAAAAATTTCCCCTATCAAATTTATGGTAACAGAAGTAGGAAAGTAATTTCCATATCAAATTTGTGGTAAAAAGCTTTGGAAAAAGTTCAATATCAAGGTTGTGGTAAAAAACTTTGGAAAACAGTTTCAATTTCAAGGTTGTGGTAATAGAATTCGGAAAATAATCTCCATATCAAAGTTGTGATAATAAATTAAAAATGCTTTATGATAATGAGTAAAAGTCCAATTTGAATAAAATTAAAATAAAATATGAATAAAACACTTTACAAAGAAACAAACTAGGGTTAAAGGGGGGAAAATTATGAGAATAGCGAACCTTATTGCATGGATAATTCTTCTTATTGGCGGATTGAACTGGCTATTGATTGGTGCATTTTCTTGGAATCTAGTAGAAGCAATAACAGGCAATATCACTTGGATTGCAAGAGTAATTTACTGTCTTGTTGGCGCAAGTGCTATTTGGCTTTTTGTTACGCCAATTTTCAATGGTGGCAAAATTTCAATGTGGAATGTCGGCTAAAAATATTTATCCAAAAAAAATCTTCCTCCCTAAAGAGAAAGATTTTTTTTATGTTTTGAATAACATTTAACTTTTATTCAATAATTCTCGGCAACACTAAATTTGATGTTTATATTCAATAACTCTTCGACAAAACTAAACTTGATACTTATATCTAATAGTTCTTTACATAACTAGATTTAATGTAAATGATATTTAGTTAGACAAGAGCTAGTTGTAACTTGAAGGAATTTAGCTTTGCTATTACAAATGACTAAAGTTTTATAGCAAGATACAGATTATTCCGCCCTTTCCTTCATTTACAATCCTTGTGAGTGTTTTGCGCATTTTCTTTTGGGCTTCTACTGGCATAGCCACAATCTTTTTGTTTAGTCCTTCATTCACTAGGCTATGCAAACTGCGGCCAAACATATTTGTTTCCCAGAGTCCTTTTGGATTGTTCTCAAATTCACTCAAAAGCGATTTGACCAAATCTTCACTTTGTTGTTCAGATCCTACGATAGGGCTTATCTCCGTTTGAACATCAACCTTCATAATATGCAGACTTGGGGCGCTGGCCTTAAGTTTAACTCCATATCTAGAGCCTTGCTTTACGATTTCTGGTTCTTCCAAAGTCATTTCTTCCATCTTTGGACTTACCACACCATATCCCGTTTCTTCCACTTGTTGCAAGGCCTCCTTCATTTTGTCATATTCTTCCTTGGCATATGCAAGTTCTCGTATAAAGGATACCAATTCAAAATCACTCTTAATTTCGTGCCCACATTCTCTGGACAATACTTTATAGAACAAATCTTCCCTTGGTTTTACATCCAGATATGCTATGCCATTGCCAAGGTCTATTGACGAAAGCGAAACTGCCTCGAAGTTGTCGCTTGATTCGAAGATATTTTTGGCATTGTCAACTTCACCAATCTTATTTGCATTATCTACAAGCAATTTGCTTTGGCTTATAATTTCTTGGATGAGTTCATCTTCATAAGGCAATCCTTGTATCCATTTTGGCATACGGACTCGCAGAGAATATAACGGAAATTCCTGCAAAATATTTGCAAAGATATTATCCACATCGTCAAGTTTTAGATTTACACAATCCACTGGCACTACAGGTACATCATACTTTTTCTCCAAGCCCATTGCAAGAGAAATAGTTTTTTCTGCACGTGGAGTTTTGGAGTTGAGCACTATCACAAAAGGCTTGCCAGTTATCTTTAGTTCATTTATTGTTTTTTCTTCTGCCTCTACAAAGTTATTTCTCTCCAACTCCCCAAAAGAACCGTCCGTTGTCATAACAATGGCAACTGTGGAATGGTCTGAGATAACCTTTTTTGTTCCGACTTCTGCAGCTTCTTCAAAAGGAATTGGCTCTGCGTTCCATGGGGTTTTTACAAGCCTTGGTTTACCGTCTTCTATCAACCCCTCTGCTCCAGTTACCGAGTAGCCAACACAATCTACAAGGCGGATTTTCATTTGGACTTTGTCATTGACGACAATCTTAACGGCTTCTTTTGGCACAAATCTAGGTTGCGTGGTCATTATTGTTTTGCCGTCTGCACTCTGTGGCAATTCGTCAATAGTTCTTGTTTTGTCAAAACTGTCCTTTATGTTTGGCAAAACCATTTTTTGCACAAAATTAGTTATGAATGTTGATTTGCCACACCTCACAGGTCCCACTACACCAAGATATATGTCACCATTGGTTCGTGTAGCAATATCCTCATAAATTTGATACGAATTCATACTTTCCTCCGAAAATTCGATATACCAAAATATATGAAACAAAACTTTTCCTTATGCAACGATAACAAAAAAACTGCCACAAAATGACAGTTTTATTGTAAAAAATTTGATTAAATTAGTAATTTTTCTTTTTTAGCTTCTTTCCAAAACTCTTTTTGAAATTGAGCCGATTTTCCTTTCCGGTGAGCAGTCTAAAAATATTCTGACGATGAGCGAACCAAACAAGACAAAACATTGCAAACAATAGGCAACTCAAAACAATGTTGCCGTCTTCGTTCATAATACCCAACAAATATGCCTCCACAATGGTAGCAATAGTTACAAACGAAAAGGATACCAGTGAACCATAGTCAAAAAGTAGCAGGAATAAAAAGCCACCAATAAAAATTATTATGCCCATAAGCGGATTTGCAGCGCAAAAAATACCAAACATCACAGCAGCGCCCTTGCCACCCTTAAAGTAGTAAAAGACTGGGAAAATATTGCCAACCAAGGCAGAAAGCCCCCCTGTAAATAGCCCTATGCAAGCGACCTGATTGCTAGCCCCATTGCAAGTTATTAAATCATAGAAATTTCCGCCAAACAGCAAATATCCACATATTGAAGGAATAACACCTTTCAGCATATCCAGTAGCAAAGTAACAAGCCCCATAGAAAACCCCAAGTTGCGCAGCATATTCATTGTCCCTGGGTTACCACTGCCCGCCTTTGCAATGTCATAATGCTTAATTCTACTGATTATTTTGGCAAAAAAAATGTTTCCAATAAGGTAAGAACCTACAATCAAAACTAAAAACTTCCACCATTCCATGTGTTTATTCGTCCTTTTCTGACCTATTTTTTACAATCAAATTGATTGGTGTTCCGGAATAATCTACTGCTTTGCGTATTGTGTTTTCTAGATATCTTAAGTATGAGAAATGCATTATTTCCTTATTGTTTACAAATATAACAAAGTTTGGTGGGTTTACCCCTGTTTGTGTCGCATACAAAATCTTCAATCTTTGACCATTTTTGCTTGGGGGTTGTTTCATATTTATTGCCCCTTGAACAATGTCGTTTAGTTGCCCTGTTGAGATGCGTTTGCTTGCATTTTTTAGCACCATTTCAACCGACTCCATAATTTTGCCCACTCTTTGCCCTGTTTTTACAGAAATAAAAACTGGCACATAATAACTCATAAATTTGAGCTCTTCATCAAGTTTTTTCCTGAATTTGTTTATGGTCTTGTCGTCCTTGTCTTCTATCAAATCCCATTTGTTTAGCACAATAACACTTGGCTTGTTTTGTTCGTGCACAAAGCCTGCAACTTTGATGTCTTGCTCTGTTATGCCATCGTTAATATCAATCATAACGACCACTACATCAGCCCTTTTTATTGCTTCTATCGTTCTTAATACACTATATCGTTCTATCGAAGATGGCTCAATGGCATTCTTTTTTCTAAGTCCAGCGGTGTCAATAAGCACATAATCTTTTCCGTTGTATCTAAATGGGGTGTCTATTGCATCCCTTGTAGTTCCCGCAATACTGCTAACCACTAGTCTTTCTTCTCCCAACAACTTATTTGTAAGGCTACTTTTGCCGGCATTTGGCTTGCCTACAATAGCAATTTTTATGGCTTCTGCTGGAGCAACGGTAGTGTCAACCTTGTCATTTAGGCTTACAACAATTTGGTCAAGAAGTTCCCCCAAGCCCTTGCCTTGCTCTGATGAAATTGGAAAAACATGTTCAAAGCCAAGTTCATAAAACTCATACATATTGTCAAGCTTAAAATTATCCATCTTGTTTACAACTAGTATAATTTCTGTTTTTGCCCTTTTCATAAGATATTCTGCCACTTGCCTATCAGCATTGGTCAAACCTTCTTTGCCGTCAACAAAAAACAATATAACATTGGCTAGGTCTATTGCAATCTGCGCCTGGGCAAGAATGTTTTTTTCTATTTCTCCACGTTCTTCAAAATCCAATCCACCAGTGTCCACCAAAGTAAAATAATTGCCACACCACTCCGCATCGCCATAAATTCTATCCCTCGTAACACCAGCGATATCGTCAACTATACTTATTCTTCTACCACAAATTTTGTTGAAAAATGTGCTTTTCCCAACATTTGGTCTTCCAACCACTGCAACTAAAGGTTTCATCATTTACTCTCCATTTTTTTTATATAGTGTATCACACAAAAAACATTTAATCAATCAAAACCTTTAGACTATTTTATAACTAACAAAATTTTATCTTATTAAAGCAAATTATCTATTGCAATTATTTGGACAACCAGTGCAACTGCCCGAACAGATTATTTTGCCCAAAGTTTTCCTTTTCCTTAGCCAAGCAAACAAGGATACAATCAAAAAAACAACCCCAAAACTAATAATAAATTGTGCCAATAGTTTGTTTGAAAATAAATTGTAAATTACAAAACAAATAGTGTATGCCACTGCAAATTGTGTTATACAGGATACAAAAGTCCACTTTCGCCCAATTTCTTTTTTCATTACAGCAATGGTAGAAATGCAAGGCATATATAGCAAACTGAAAATCATCATAATGACTGCAGTAAGTGGAGTAAAGCCAATAGTAAATCCCGATGCCAAGAAACTAGACCCAAGGGTCTTGTCAAAGTCGGTTGTGGTTGGCACTTTGTTGATAATAGCCATAGTCCCCACAACCATCTCCTTTGCCATAATGCCAACTAGCAAACTTACTGCAATTCCCCAATTCCCAAGACCGATTGGTCGAAGTATATACGAGAGATATTCTCCAATAATTTCCAGCATACTACGCCCAGACCGACCGTTCGGTATGTATTCAAATTTGAATGTAAAATTTTGCATAATCCATACAATTATGCTAAAAGATAACAAAATAGTAGCCACTTTTGTAACAAACATTTTGCAATTTTGATAAATTACACTAACAATTCGTCTAAAATCAGGAAATCTATATGGTGGAAATTCCAATACAAATGAGTATTCCCCACTCTTTAATATTTTTTTATTGAAGAAAGAAGCCATTACAAGTCCAGCAACAATGCCCAATAGATACAGTCCTGCAATTATTAGAATATTACCTTTTCCAAAAAAAGCCCCACCAATAACGGCATATATTGGGAGTTTTGCACTGCAACTCATATAAGAACTTAACATTGCAGTTTTGATTTTTGCATTTTTATCTTCCAAATTTCTTGATGTCAAAACAGCAGTCGTTGTGCAACCAAAACTCATTAGCACTGTAAATATACTCTTGCCACTTAAACCAAATTTATGAAATATTTCTTCAAAGGAAAAAGCAAGACGTGACATGTAACCGCTGTCTTCCAAAAGTGATAGAAAAAAGAATAACAAAACTATTTGTGGAATGAAACTCAGCAAACCTCCCACCCCACCAATTATGCCCTGTGAGAAGAGCCCAACAACCCAATTTGGAGCATTTATTTTTATTAAAAAATTAGTAATAGGCAAACCAATAAAACTATCAATAAAAATTTTTAACAAGTCAGACAGCCAAGCACCAACTGAAGAAAAGGTCAAATTGAAAATCAAAAACATAAGCCCCAAAAAAATTGGCAAGCATAGATATTTGTTAAGGATAATTTTGTCAATAGCGAATTTGCCATATGTTGTTTCTTTTTCCATTTCTTGACATTTATCTAAAATTTGCCCGATATGTTCAAACCTCATTTTTGCAATAAGCACAGGATAATCTGCTTTGCTTGTGATTTTTGACAAACGTATTTTTTGCTCCTCACTTAACTGCAACTTACCCTCTACAAATTCATCTTGCTCCAAGAGTTTTGTTGCAATATAAGTTTTTCTATTGTTCAAAATAGATAATTGTGATGGAGTAAGTATGGATATTACATCATTTATAGGCAATTTCTTTAGATAAGGCAAGGCTACATCTTGTGATTTATTTTGGATAAATTCTGATATTAGTCCCTGCTTAGAATTCCCCTCACACACCACAACCTTGCACCCAAGCATTTTTGATAGAAGTTGATAATTATAACTAATTTTTCTCTTTTTCATCTCATTTGAAAAATTTATAGCAAGTATGGGGTTGGCACCAAATTCAAGCAGTTCTAGGGTTAAAAGTAGGTTTCTTTCCAATACGTTAGCATCACAAACATTAACAATTATCCCCTTTGAAGAAACTAGATAATCAATGGAAACTTGCTCTTCAAAAGAGTAACTTGTGGTAGAATACAACCCCGGCAAATCCACAAAATTATATTTTTGACCGTCATATTCTAGCAACTTATTTTTCTTTTCTACAGTAACACCATGCCAATTGCCAACGTGTTCAAAACTGTTTGTTATCTTATTAAACAAAGTTGTTTTGCCAACATTTGGGTTGCCGACAAAAACTACATCAGTTGCATTATTCACAGGTTTGTCCTCTCTTTTGAACAAAAATACAAGCGACCTCTTTTCGCTTTAGTGCCAAGACATAATGTCTAATTTCAAGCAAAAACACCCCATTTTTGACGCTTTTTTTGAGGATTTTTACACAACAATCAACAAAACCCAATTCGAGAAGTCTTCTCTTTATCTTTATAGGTGCCAAGATACTATTTATTTCATACACTTTACCTTCTTCTCCACTATCTAGCGGAAAGACATTCTTTCTATTTGTAATTTCCATATATTTTATATATGATTTCCCTGCAAAATTTATAGCAATAATGTGCAATTTTCAACAAAAAAACTTGCGTCAAAGCAAGTTTATAATATTTATATTCATTCTTATATAGTTTTTTTGATAAGACTTTACTCGATACAAAGTTTATCTTCAATTCATATTATTAAGGAAAGATATAAAGGTCGTTATGTCCTTAAATTTCCTATAAACAGCGGCAAAACGGACATAAGATATTTCGTCAATAGACTTTAGTTTGTTCATAATCATTTCGCCGATTTCAGAACTTTTCACTTCCTGTGCCAAAGAGTTGTTTATCTGTCTTTCTATATCAAGAACAATATCATCGATTTGGTTCATGGACACAGGTCTTTTTTCACAAGCCTTAATTATTCCACTTTTGATTTTTTGAGGGTCAAAGGTTTGCCTTGAGCCATCATTCTTTATCACCAAAATTGGTGTGCTTTCCACCATTTCATAAGTTGTAAATCTCTTGCCACATTTTAGACATTCTCTTCTTCTGCGAATAGAATTTTGCTCGTCAGAATTTCTAGAATCAATAACTTTGCTATCCTTATAGCCACAAAAAACACACTTCATTTGTTCCCTCGCCGTATATTTGATAGGCTATTTTATCATATAAAAAATTTTTTTCAAAATAAATTTACCTTTAACTTATAGGATAAATGTCATTTTGGTCAAATTTAGTTAAGTATGGTCCATTTTCACTATCAAAATTTGGCTGAGCGCTTCTACTATAAGCATTTGCATTATATTTTTGTGTGGGCTGTTGATAGTTTGTTTTTTGTGAATAATCTCTTGATGAAGAATTATATCTATCACTACTATTTTGCAAATACTCACCGCTTTGATTGTTGTAATCTCTTAAGCCTCTGTTCAACTCCCCTCCTCTTTCTTCTTTCCTTAGACTTGATGCGGACTGGTCTTCATTATTGCGTTCTGTGGTGCTATCTGTGCCTTTTCTTTCATAGATAGTTCCATCACCTTCATTACTACCTTGCTGATTTTGCACCTCAAAGATACGCACAGGTTTATTTTTTTGTTTTTTTGAAGGAGGCTCTGCGACTTCTACAAGAATAATATCTTCCCCAATTCTACAAACTTGTGAAAAAGGGATAAAAATCTCTTGAGAAGGTTTGAAAATATTAAAAAAATTCTTGCACCCAGGTACGACAAATCCAAGGATTCTGTTGCATCTAAGGTCCAAAACAATATCACAAATATTCCCCAACATTTTGCCAGTAAGAGCATTGATAACCTCTTTGCTTCGAAGTTCTGTAAATGTAGTTTCCATACTCCTATGATTATGCTCTGTTGCACCAAAATAAAACAAAATTCAACAAAAATTTACCAAATGAATTTGGAATATAAACATTATTGTTGGGCAATCTACAATAAAGGTGATAAAAATGTCCAATAGAGTTGATATATGTGGGTTAAACACATCAAATATTCCAAAATTATCCTCCGCAGAAGTTGCCAATCTTATGAAAAGATTGAAAGCGGGTGACGAAAAGGCACGAGAAATGTTTTTATACTCCAATATGAGACTTGTTTTGAGTGTTGTAAAGCGTTTTGCAAACAAAAGCGACAATATGGACGACATATTCCAAGTGGGTTTTGTCGGGTTGATAAAAGCAATGGATAACTTTGATGAAAGGTTTAATGTAAAATTTTCAACATATGCTGTTCCTATGATAATTGGAGAAATTAGACGATTTGTTAGAGATAATTCTGCTGTTAGAGTAAGTAGAAGTTTGAGAGATATAGCATACAAGGCTTTGCAAGCACGAGAAAGACTTTCAAAAAAGACTTCAACCGAACCAAATATTGAACAAATCGCTATGGAAGCGCAACTTTCTACTAGGCAAATACTAACTGCTCTTGACGCCATATCCGAGCCTATTTCACTTTTTGAACCAGTATATAACGATAGCACAGAAAATGTGATGGTAATGGACCAAATAAAAGATATAAAGAACAGCAGTGAGGAGTTTATCGACCATGTCGCACTAAAAGAGGCACTAAACAACCTTGGTATGCGAGAAAAAGAAATACTTTGGTTGAGATATTATCTAGGCAAAACTCAGGTAGAAATAAGCAATCAAGTAGGGATATCACAAGCACAAGTAAGCAGGCTGGAAAAGAATGCCTTGGAAGAAATAAAAAAGAACTTTTTTTAATCAACATATAATATATAAACACAAAACAATTTGATATAATTTTTGTTCAACGCACAATTTCTTCTAATAAAATCTATCCAAACAAATCTTATCCAAGTATAAATTATCCAAGCACGATTTGTCCAGTCACACTTTATCCTAACGTTTTTTAACCTGTATTAGATTTTTGCAAATCCTTTTTCAATTTGGAAAGGATTTTCTTTTCTATTCTAGATATATAACTTTGAGAAATACCAAGCATATCTGCAACCTCTTTTTGTGTGCTTTCTTCATCGCCATTCAGCCCAAACCGCAATTCCATAATTTTTTGTTCCCTTTCGTTAAGCCTTCTTATAGCCTCCCACAGCAATGCTTTTTCTCCATTTTTTTCCAAAGCACCACTTGCTGTTTCTTCATCGTTTTCAAGGACATCACTCAACAAAAGTTCGTTGCCATCTTTGTCAAAATTTAATGGTTCATCAAGGCTTACCTCTGCCATTTGTCTAGATTTTTTCCTAATAAACATCAAAATTTCATTTTCAATACAACGTGAGGCATATGTAGCCAATTTGATATTCTTTTCCACATCAAAAGATTGCACCGCCTTAATCAGCCCCACCGCACCTACGGATATAAGGTCATCAAGTTCTGTCCCAGTATTGTCAAATTTTTTGGCTATATAGACCACCAATCTCAAATTATGCTCAATCAGTTCTCCCCTCGCACTTTCATCTTTGTTCCTCAATCTGTCCAGTAATTTTTCCTCTTCTTCTTGCGAGAGAGCCAGTGGCAAAACTTCCTTGCCACTTACATATGCAATCAGTTTTTCCTTTATGTCCAAGAAATCCAAATTGAAAATTTTTTTTATAACATTTTTAATCTTACTAAACAACGATTTTTCTAGGTAGTTTTTTTGTTTATTTTCAAAATTATTATCATATTTTATCATAAAACTTGCTCCCTTTAATTTTATAATGCCAATGGACTCAAAAGCCCTTGACAATCTTTTTTTGCAAAACCAAAATTGCCAAAGCCAACCAATGCATGCAACTCCTTATTTGCCATTTTACTTTCTTTGGAATATATCCCATCAATTTCACATACAAACATTTTCCCCATGCCATGCGTTGTTTGACATGATATGTATTTGCCACTTAATTTCGAATCCAATCTCTTTTGTAAGATGTCTACAACAGAAATCTTGTCTTCAAAAATTTTTAAGAATGTATCCAAATCCAAAACTAATATAGGCAAACCTGTAGCGTTGTCTTGCAATAAGTTTCCGCTGTCTAAATATGCAGTAATGTCATAGCCCTTACCCATGACGACAAGCCTTAGATTGTAATAAAAGTGATTTAGTTTTCGTTTTTTGTAAAATTGTGAAATCGCCTTTTTACACCAAACAAAACAAACAAACAACACTGCAACTAGCAAGTTGCCAGAAATTTTCCACTCAAAGAGTCTTGAAAGCCCCTCCCCTATGCCAATATATAGATATTTGAACATTATAAAAATTGAAATATATAATATTAAATTATTTGCTTTATCCTTGCCTAATGATAAAAAGCATACAAGTATTGTTATGGCAAGACCTGCTATAAGGTTTAGTATCCCAGTCGTCTTTATAACTGCAAAAAAAACTATAAATACACTGCCAACAACACACGAAAACAAGTCAAAAATGGTTTGTTTTTTTTCTTTGGTTATACATTTTGCACTGGATAATGCAAAATATAACAAAAGAAAATTTTGCAACAAGCAATCTTCAATAAATATTTCCATATCTCTATAATAACGATTTATCAATAGCAACACAATGGGAATAAAAGATTATAAAAAGAAAAAATGACTCCTTTTGTCTTAAAGAATCATTTTTTTTATTAAACCTATAAGTGACTGAAAAACATCTGTTACAAATAGAAGTAAAAGACTATAAAAGCAACTGAAGATTACCTATTACAAATAGAATTGTAAATCTATAATAAACACCTAAAAATATCTATTGTGCACAGTTTTATTCCTACTCATTTTGCTATATAACTTATTTTCTTCTAAATTTACTCGATTTGCTACAAAAATTTTCTTCTAAATTTACTTGAACAGATAAAAACAATTATTTTCTTCTAAGTCTGCTCAAAAAGGCAGGAAGTTCCTCATTTGATTGTTCTATCTGAACCCTTGATGTTGGGATTTCTTGTTCCACAGACTCTTCTGGCTCTGACTTTTGAGTTTGCTCTTGTTTTTCTTCATTAAAGAAAAATTTGTCAAAATTCATCTTTGGCAGACTAAGTTCTTCGGCATTTTCTTTTGGGATATTGGCAACTCGTTGTTGATTAAAACCTGTGGCTATAACAGTGATTTCCACTTCTTCATTCAAAGTATCATCAACACCAGCGCCAAAGATTATGTTGCAATTTTCGTCAACCACATCTCTTACCAATTCTGCTGCCTCATTTACCTCATCCAAAGACAAATCCAGCCCGCCTTTGACATTTAGCAATATTCCAGTTGCACCCTCGATATTTGTTTCTAGCAATGGGCTCTGAACTGCCTGTCTTACTGCGTCAATGGTCTTGTTGTCTCCCTTTCCATGTCCAATGCCCATATGAGCAAGTCCTTTGTCTTTCATAATAGTCTTTACATCAGCAAAGTCCAAATTGATAAGGCTTGGGGTAACAATAAGGTCGGATATGCCCTGAATACCTTGTCTTAAAACGTCATCAGCACAGCGAAAAGCTTCAACGATAGGAGTTCCTTTTGGGACAATCTTCAACAATTTATCATTTGGAATAATAACCAGTGTATCAACAAACTTTTTGAGATTGGCAATACCCTTTTCGGCATTATCCATTCTTCTTCTGCCCTCAAAGTTAAATGGCTTTGTAACAACAGCAATCGTCAAAATATCCAATTCCTTTGCAACTTGTGCAACTACCGGGGCAGCGCCTGTCCCTGTGCCACCACCCATGCCAGCAGTGATAAAAACTAGGTCGCAACCCTTAAGCATCTCTGTAATAACAGCCTTGCTTTCTTCTGCTGCCTTTTGACCGATTTCTGGGTCTGCACCAGCACCCAACCCACGAGTCAACTTTTCGCCTATTTGGATGCGGTGAGTTGCCTTGCTCATAAGCAATGCCTGCTTGTCCGTATTTATAGCAACAAACTCGGCACTTGTTATGTTGGCAGCAACCATTCTATTCACTGCGTTGTTGCCACCACCACCGATTCCCACCACCTTAATATTAGCTATTTGACTTATGCTGTTTGAACTATACATATTTTATCCCTCCATAAATGTATAATTTTATATTGACCACTACAAATCGTCAGTCGTTTTGTGTTAATGCGTAATTTAACACCGCCATAGAGGACGAATTGTTTGGTTTGTTAAGCCCAGAATATGGCATCTGAGCAATCAAAACATTTTTGCCAATGTTTTTTGCAATAACATCTTTTGCCCCTTTGATAAATGACAGTCCACCGCCTGTGAGATAAACAGGAATAAAGTCTGGAAAATTGTATTGCCAACTTTCAAAACATTTTAGTATACCCTTTGCGATTACCTCTACTCTGCTTTCTACTATCGCATTGGCAACCCTCATAGATACAGGAGTTACCACACCATCAATGACAATATCATAATTATCATTTTCATCAGGTTCTATACAAAGGACAACCTTTTTGTTAAGACATTCTGCAGAAGAAAATGGAATCCTCAAACATCTTGCCAAGTCCGCAGAAATATATCCACCACCCATAGAAAAACTGCTCAAACAAAGCACTCCCCTTCCTCTAACCAGCACAACAGTAGTCGTTATGTAGCCACAATCTACAAGCAATACATACTTGTCCCTTTCGGCATCGTCAAAGAGATATAAGGCTTGTGCATAGGCGGAAGAAACAAAGCCAAACTTTTCTACACCGGTCTTCAGCAATGCCTTGGAGATTTGCCCAAGAAACTTGTTGCTTGCCAAAACAAAAGACAAACAAGCAGTGATTTTGTAGTCCACCAATCCCACAGGGTCAGAAACACGATTGTTTTCACCCAAAACATAATAAACTCCATCTCTGCTTATCACAGTGTGGTCTTTATATTCCAGTTTGACTGTAGAAAACAAGTTTTCGACATCACGTTTTGTTATGCGTTTTGGTTTTGCAAAGTTGTGACAAACATTTTTGCAAATACAAAAACAAAATTCTGTTGGCACACCAACAAGAAGTTTTTTTATTTTGCAACCAGAAGTTCTCTCCGCACCAGCAACCGCTTCAATAATAGCACGTTCAAATTTAGATGGTTCTAGCAGTTCACCGTCTGCAAAGCCTTCATAATTCTCACTGTATGAGCCACGCACATTTATTGTTTTGTTTACGTCTTGACTCCCAACAAGCACTGTGATGGACTTGCTACCTATGTCCAAAATTGCTACCTCGTTTTGAGACATTTTTCCTTAGTATTTTTCTCCTTTACAATGATAATTATACCTTTAACTCTTTTTTCTTGTCAAACATTTTGAATATATTTTATTAAGATTTTAAGTTATTTTTCGCCATTTTTTTGTGCCAATATTTTTTAGGCATCATTATTGCATTTATAAGAAAACAACATTAAAAACTTTATTGGCATTATATCCAATCAAAAAATCTAGACATATTAAGCAACCCAAAACCTTCTTCATTTTGATTGCCAGAAATTTTGTTGCAGTTTGAAAGAAGTCTTACCTTTATGTAGTCTGGCGAAAGGTTGGGAAATTTTGAACAAATCAACATACAAATCCCCGCTACCATTGGGGTAGCAACACTTGTGCCACTCATTTGGCTATACATTTTTTCGTCACCAAAATGAGCCCCAGTTATATTTACAGCAGGTGCAGTTAGGTCTGGCTTGAAAAATCTCCCAGCCGGCCCACGAGATGAAAAGTTTGCAATTCTAAATTGTTCCTTGTCAAAAGTTCCATTGTCATTTCTTTTGTCATCTATTCCACCCACAGTTATTATTTGACTAGAAAATCCTGGTGATTTTATAGTTTCTCCTTCAGGGCCACTGTTTCCCGCTGCCGCAACAACCACTATTCCTTGTCGCCACAAAGCCTCTGCGCCCACAACCAATGGATCGTTACGTCCAATGGGGTTGCTACCAAAACTCATACACACTACCCTTATATCAAACTTTTTGTGATTGTCGCTAATCCATTGCATAGCTTCCAATATTTTGTCTGCCCCAGCCTCACCATTTTCAGCCAGTGCTTTTATTGCTACTATCTCTGCCTTTGGTGCAATCCCGCAATACTTTCCACCACTTGCAAAGCCATTGCCACAAGCAATGCTAGCAACAAAAGTTCCATGCCCGTTGTCATCATAAGGGACTGATTTGTTATTGATTAAGTCAACAAAATGCACAATGCGATTATGTATCAAACAAAAGTCTATGTGTGGGCTGATGCCTGTGTCTATTATTGCAATTCTACCACCTTTTCCCCAACAATCTTTTTCATACAATGTATCCAGAGATAAAATCTTTTTGGATACATCAATCAATGCCGAAACTCTCGCTTGTTTTGATATAAAATTGACCATATTTGTCTTGGCAAAATGAATAATCTGACTGGATGTAAGACTCGCCCCAAAAGCGCTGATAAACGGATAAGTCTTTACCTCTACCCCCAGTTTTTTTGCCTCATGCAAGGCTTGATGATAACATCTTGTATATACAATACAATCGTTTTTTGCTTCATCTCTGCCCATTTGTGCCACCTTTAGCAGTTCTGGGCAAATTTTACTTAAATAACCACCCATTTCACTCGTCCAATTTTTTTAGTAAATCATTCAAAAATGTCTTTTGATTGTTGTTTAGATAAGGAGATAAAAGCCCTGCCATATTGGCAAGCTTTTCATGAGTCAACTCACCATTTTGCAATTTTTGCTTGGACGCAGATAGAAATTCCCTTGTCAAATCCTCCTGCGACATATCTTTGTATTTGTTATAAACTTCTTCTGCAGTTTCCACTGTTTCTCTCTGCAATTTGTCAGCATTTTTAATAACTTCCTCTTCCATTTTTTTTATATCAATCTTTTCATTCGCAAAATCGGATAAGTTTTTTGCCATTTTATCCTCCAAACAATACTATCACAATATATGCTCACCATGCAGTCTTTGTGAAAATGCGATTACAACCCACAAAATTCTTGCAAACTACACAAAACAATGACCTCTATTTTTCTCAAAGAAATATAATCATTACTTTGATATACTAAAACTTTTATTGCACATTTTTTATCAAAAAATCATAGATAAAAGAGATGAACACAAACAAAGATAACTCTCCAAAAGAGTATAAAATTGATATAGCAACAACCTATCCCCAAACTTTTTTGGACGGAACAAAACTAAATGATTCCGCCTGTCAAAACTGCAGGGCCTCTTCTTGCCAAAATTGTCAAAATGGCTATGTTAATTCTTCACAAACGAATGATTCAAGCGAGCAAGGTTACATAGCAAATCAACCTAATATGCAAGACCTACTACCCATGCTTTTGCAGTCGCTTGGCGGAAAGGCTGATATGTCTTCCCTTATGCCTTTAATAAGCAAATTTAGCCAGAATATGCCACAAGACGGTGCCAGTGCTATTCAAAATCTCCTAAATTTCTTGCCAAAAAAACAAAATAAAACATCTGCTCAAAACACACAAACAGACGGCAAAACAAGTAGTGAAAGCAAATTTTCAAACAATTCAAATTCGCAAATAGACAATTTTGAAGTTATCAAAAACTTATAAAATACAAAAAACCCACCAAATAATGTAGTGGGTTTTAATAATTTAATCTATAAATAATTCAATATCACCTGCCTACTTTTTTGTAGTTTCAGCAGGTTATTTGTTTTTATTGATTTCTTGATTATCATCTTGTTCAAAACTCTTTATCATATCATTTATAATCATAAGATTTTTGAAAACAACTGCATGGTCAAAATTTTTGAGATTTAAGCCAGTCAATTTTTTTACCTTGTCAATTCGATAGTTCAATGTATTGCGGTGCATATATGTATTTTCACTGGTAAGGCTAGTATTAAGCCCACTGTCAAAAAAGGCGTTTATTGTGTTCATAAGTTCTTCATCATTTAGTACCATTTGTATGTTTGCATGCTGTATTGCTTTTTTGTAAACATCATAGTTCTCTTCCGAAAAGCAAGCAATAAGATTTTCCAGAGCAAACATTTTAGAAACTTTTTCCTCTATTGTTTCGTTGTCATCAAATGTTAGATTGCAAACAATCAATTTTTTTCTTCCCATAATCTTCTCCCAAATTAGTCATTTTCTACTTTGTCTATAGTTCCATATCTCAAGTATACTCGCTTGGTTGCTATAGACTTTGCGATTTGTTCGTCGCTTGTTGCAACAATAAGAAGTGTATTTGGTTTTACAAAATATTTCTTAAACAGCCTAATAAGTTCTTTTGTTTCATTGCTGGACAACTCCTCAAAAATATTATCCACCAAAACAATATCTAGTTGACTTCTAAAACTAAGTCTTGCCACCGAAACTAGATATTTTTGGAAAAGAGATAGTTTGTAAATTCTTTCTTGAGCAATGGATTCCAACTTGAAATCAATAATTGCTTGATTTATCTTTTCCTCTATCAAATTCTTCTCTGTTTTTCTAGTTTCCAGAATATATTTTAGGTTGTCATACACTGTTTTTTTCTCAAAAAAACTCGCCTTGTATGGAATGTAACCCATAGAAACATCCACAGAATAATCTACCTTTGCAAGCGGGATATTCTTGATATACACCTCGCCCTTATCTTGTTTTTCTAGCCCTGCAATAAGCCTGAGCATACAAGTTTTGCCACTGTCCTTAGGTCCAATAAGTGCCACCACTTCCCCCTTATTTGCCTCAAAGGTTATATTGGACAAGGCATAAAATTCTTTGGTGTATTTTACAAAAACGTTTGAAAAACTAATCATATTAAAGATATTTTAGCAATTCCATCAAATTTTATCAACTAATTTTGAGCATATTGCACAAAAATATTTTTTTTGACCAAAAAATTTTGCAATTCTGCGGAAAAGACAGCCATTTAGTCCTTGGAAGTTATCAATTTTTTGTTCAAAAAGTGCTAAAAATTAAATGACTTATGTTTAAGTTTGTGATATACTCACAAAGATATTCAGTGTGTTAGCACTCATAGGGAGAAATTATTATGGATTTATTTGATAAATGTAAAAATTTTACATTAGCAGACGAACTTATAGAAAAAGGAATATATCCTTACTTTCACGCATTGCAAACCAAGCAAGATACAGAAGTTGTTATGGAGGGTGTCAACGAAATTATGTTGGGCTCCAACAACTATCTTGGGCTTACCAGCCACCCAGACGTCATTGAAGCAGGTAAAAATGCTATATTAAAATATGGTTCTGGCTGTTCTGGTTCTAGATTTCTAAATGGAACAACTACTCTTCATTTGGCACTTGAAAAGGAACTTGCAGAATTTTTGCACAAGGAAGAATGTGTTACGTTTTCTACAGGTTTTCAGACAAATTTAGGGATTATCAGTGCCATTGTTGGAAGAAATGACTACATAATTGGTGACAAAGAAAATCACGCAAGCATATATGACGGTTGCAAATTAAGTTATTGCAAACAACTACTGAGATACAACCACAGTGATATGGCTGACTTGGAAAGACAACTCTCCTCTATCCCATATGAAAGTGGAAAACTTATCGTTACAGACGGAGTGTTTAGTATGGGCGGAGATATATGCAATCTGCCAGAGATCGTTCGCCTTGCAAAAAAATATAATGCAAGAGTTATGGTTGATGACGCACACGCACTTGGTGTTATCGGTGAAGGTGGCAGAGGAACAGCATCTCACTTTGGCCTTGAAAAAGAAGTTGATATCATAATGGGCACTTTCTCAAAAAGCCTTGCATCTATTGGTGGATACATGGTTGCCAGCCACGAAGTTTGCAATTATGTAAAGCATAGTTCCCGTCCTTACCTATTCTGTGCTTCTATCACTCCTGCCAGTGTGGAATGTGCTAGAGAGGCTTTGCGAATTATCAAACGTGAACCAGAACGCATAAAAAGACTTAATGATATAGCAAATTATGCCAGAAAGAAACTTAAAGAAAAACATGTTGACATACGAGATTCCGAAGCCCCAATTATCCCAATAAACACATATGACAACGAAACAACATTTATTGCATGCAAAAAATTGTTTGATAATGGTGTGTATGTAAACTCTGTAGTTTCCCCTGCAGTTCCTGTTGGACAAAGCATCATAAGGACCAGCTATATGGCAACACTTACAGAAGAACAAATTGATAGGGCTACAGACATAATAGCCAAGGTCATGGGTGAAATGGGGCTCCTTACTACTCAAAAAAACAACTCTAAATAAATATAGTTTGTAATATAAAAACCACTGATAAAAAGGTGGTTTTTTTATGTTTTGCACCAAAATAAAAGGCTACACATATAGTTGTGTAACCTTTTTTATAATCATTATTAACTCTGTTGATTTTATTAGCCTTGCTAAACAATCAATGGATTGCTTCGATAAGCCCAAGATTGCCATCGTTCCTTCTATAAAGCACATTCACATTGCCTGTTTCGCGGTTTAAGAAGACATAAAAATTGTTGTCTATTGTGTCCAAGAACACCACAGCATCTTCCACTGATATTGGCTCCAACTCAAATGTTTTTTTCTTAACGACTTCTTGTTTCTTAAACACAGGTTCTTCTGCAAAGAAAAGGTAATCTTTGTTAAGCGAATCTTTCTTAAGTCTTGCATAGAACTTGTCGCCATATTTTATTATTTGTTTTTCTACCTTTGGAAGTGCAAGATCTATGTTTTCATACATATTGTCGCCAGAAACCTCTGCCCTATAAAACAACCCTCTGCTACGAATAGAAAGTTCAAGTTTTGCAACAATCCCTTCCATTTTGCAGTTGACTTTTGCTACTGCATCATCATTGAAATATTTGTCAAGTTTTGCAACCTTTTTCTCTATAACTTCTTTCAATCTGTCCGAAACGTTATAATTTTTTGAGTTTATTTCTACTTTCATATTTTTGTTCTCCTTTTCTGTTGAGATGCAACTCAACTTGCTTACAATAGTATTTTATCAAAAAAATAGTTTTTCTCAAAACATTTTAACTGCTTTTTAATCTCCACTCATCTGAAATTTCAATCCATTTTCATCTGTGGAAACGACAATTTTGTTAGACTTTATTTCGCCAGACAGCAGGGCATCGGTAAGTTTGTCTTCAATTTCTGTTTGGATAAGTCTTCTTAGTGGCCTTGCGCCATATTCTGATGATGTTCCCTTCTCTACCAAATACATCAATGCGCTTTCGGTAAATTTGAGGCTGATATCCTTTTCTTTAAGTCTTTTATTTAGCCCAGCCAACATTATCTTTGCAATCTTTGTTAGGTCGTCTGTAGATAGACTATGGAACACTGTTATCACATCTATTCTATTTAGGAATTCTGGCTTAAACTTCTTCCTAACACTATTCATAATGACGTTCTTCATTTGTTCATAGTCTGGGTTATCTGTGGTAAATGTTCCGCCACCAAATCCTAGTTGAGATCTTTGAGAGTTCAATTCGCTTACACCACAGTTGCTAGTCATAATGATTATTGTATTTTTGAAGTTGACAGTCCTACCATTGCTGTCTGTAAGCCTGCCATCGTCCAATACCTGAAGAAGAATATTGAAAACATCTGGATGTGCCTTTTCTATTTCGTCAAATAACACAACCGAATAAGGTTTTCTTCGCACTTGCTCTGTTAGTTGTCCACCGTCATCATGCCCTACATATCCTGGAGGAGCACCTATAAGTTTTGATGTAGAGTAACTTTCCATATACTCACTCATATCAATCCTTATAATATTATTCTCATCGTCAAACATCGCCTCTGCAAGCGCTTTGCACAGTTCTGTCTTGCCTACACCAGTCTGACCTAGGAATAGGAAAGAACCAATAGGCCTTTTTGAATCCTGAAGCCCTACACGAGATCTTCTTATTGCTTTGCACACACTGGATACTGCTTCATCTTGTCCAACCACTCTCTTGTGCAAGATTTCTTCCAATTTCAAAAGTTTTTCCTTTTCACTTTCTGTTATCTTTGCTACTGGTATCCCTGTCCAACTGGAAACGACCTCCGCCACATCTTTCTCTGTTATCATAGGCTCTGCCTTTGGCTTGGAAAGATTGTATTTGTCTTGCTCCTTTTTGAGTTCTGCATACATTGTGTTTAGTTCATTGGCAAGTTTGGTGGATTTCTCGTAGTTATGCTGAACAAGTGCCTCTTGATAGTTTCTATGAGTTTCCTTAAACTTGTCTTGCATATCTTGAAGATGCTTTGGCTGTATTGTTCCGCTTACTCTTGCCTTGCTACTTGCTTCATCAATAAGGTCAATAGCCTTGTCTGGCAAACTTCTATCCATAATATATCTATCCGAGAGTTTTGCCGCAGCAACGATTGCTTCGTCAGTTATTTGTATTTTGTGGAAGGCCTCATAACTATCCTTTAACCCACGCAGAATAAGGATTGTTTCGTCAACACTAGGTGGATTTATCATAATAGGCTGAAATCTTCTCTCTAGGGCCTTGTCTTTCTCTATAAACTTTCTGTATTCATCAGTAGTGGTTGCTCCTATCGTTTGAAGTTCACCCCTAGCAAGATAAGGCTTTAACATATCAGCGACATTTGCTCCGCCTTCTGTGGAACTGCCAGCCTGCGCCATCATGTGTATTTCATCAATAAATACAATTATGTTCTTGTTTTTGATAATTGTTTCAATAGCATCTTTTAGCCTTTGTTCCAATTCGCCTCTAAACTTTGTTCCAGCCATCAAAGAGCCTATGTCCAATGCGTATATAGTCTTATTGGCCAACACACTTGGCACTCGCCCTTTTACAATAGCCTGAGCAAGCCCTTCCACCACTGCAGTCTTGCCAACCCCAGCCTCACCTATTAGTATTGGGTTGTTTTTGGTCTTTCTGCAAAGGATTTCAATCAATCTTTCTGTTTCTTTATCCCTACCAATAATTGGGTCCATTTTGCCTTGCCTAGCTTTAAGAGTTACATCATAGCCCATTTCTAGCAAGTTTTCTGGCAAAGTACTTTTGTCTTTTGGCGCAGAGTCGCCCATAGAATCAAAATTTCTACCGTCGTCAACATTGGTGTTTTTTAATTCTTCATAAATTCTTTCTCTCAAGTTGAGTGTGTCAATATTAAAGTAAGAATTAAGAAGTTTGAATGCGTAGCAATCTTCATTGTATAATATTGCCACCAAAAAATGTTCTGCACTCAAAAAATTATGTCCCAATTTGAAAGCAATGTTTGAGGCGGTAACCAAAATGTTTTTGCTCCTTGGGGTCAATTCCAACTTTTCTGGAGAAAGATTTGGATTGTAACCCGCACTGCCTATCCTACTTGCAAGTTTTTCTTTGGTTACATTTTCATCTTTTAGCATTTTGCATGCAAGAGATGATGGCACACACAAGATGCCATATAGCAAATGTTCAGAGTCAATCTGATTGCCATTCATTTTTTTGGTTATTTCTCCTGCATAATTCAGCACTTTTTGTGCGCTGTCTGAAAATTTTATAAAGTTGTTCAATTTTCTCCCTCCTTAAAAATATTTATCAATACATTACGAATTATGTTTGCTCTAAGCGTTCCTTCCATTTTGACTGGAGAACTTAATGCTTTGTCGCTGGTGGCAAGCAATAAAATCTTTGCTTGTTCATTTGACAAGAAATGTTTACTTATCAAATCTTCTATCAAATATTTTGTGTCCTTGTAAGAAATTTCACTCTTCAGTCTTTCCAATACACGTTTTAGATATTCGTCATCAAAGTCCTTTATGCGTTCCAGCCTTATAAAGCCTCCGCCACCTCGCCTACTTTCTACCACAAAACCACGGTCAAAGTTAAATCTTGTAGAAAGAACATAGTTAATTTGGCTTGGTGCACATCCAAAGTATTCTGCCAATTCATTTCTGGACAAATCTATTTCGTCACTATCTTCCAAAGTAGATAAAATAAACTCTTCAATTATATCACTAACTGTTGCCATACTTTCCTCCTTTTAACACTTTGACTTTCTTTGACCTTTAATATTATATCCCCATTATTTCCCAAAGTCAATCATTTTTCAAAACTTTTTCAAAAAATTCAAAATCGCTATTGAAATATCCAAAACAATCCACATAATTCATTATTTTGATATGATTTATTTAATTGCATATTACCTTAATAACATCATTTTTTGTATTATATAATCTATAATTAACTTATAGACTTGACAAATAATTAACTCTCAATTTTCATTAAGACCTTAATTGTAAATTAAATATACAACTTTAATGACAAATAATCTAACAAGACTATTTTCTTCAGTTTATTTATAAAAAAATAGGAAAGAAAACTTCTTCCCTATTATCTTTTGTTTTGTTTGTATAATTATTCTGTAACAGGTGCTGTTTGCTCATCGCCCGCTGGCTTGACACTATCACCGCTGTTGTTTGACTTATCGTCTGCTTTGGCTGGTTGTGGATGAGTCTTGATATACTTTGTCCATTTAAGATATCCATAGATAGAGTTTGTAAGGTAGCCAAGAGATAACACAAGTAGGACATATCTACCAGATAGGCACCACATAACTGCCTCAACCAAGCACACACCAATCCAAGGTATCCATTGTTCTCTAAATCTCAACAAAATAAACAATCCATTAAGCACATTCAAAGCCCCGCCCAAAGCATCTAGCCACCAATAATCACTCATACCTTCTGCAGTGATTGAAATAACGGTAAACAATGCACCAATTGCAAGTGAAACGCCAAGGACTATGAAAAACAATACAAGGTCAAGTTTCCAATTTATCTTTTTTACTACTGTAAGGTCGCTGTCTTCTTTGTCTTTCATCTTATTCCAAGCGAAGAAATCAACAAACAAAATAGGTATCCAGAATATAATTTCGTATAGCGCATTTACATAATAGCCATTAACTATATATATAACTGTTTGTGTTAGGTCATAAAAAAAGAATGACACCACAAAAGCCCATCTTGTTTGCTTGGACAAGAGCAACTCGCAAGTTATCCCGCCTACAAGTGTAACACATTCAAAAATTCTCACCCAAGTCCTTGTTTCATCACCAGGAAATAATATAGCAAGGACAATGCCTGCTGTAGTTAGCAAGAACAACCATAATTTTTCGTATGTTGTAAAATAATTCCAAATTCTCTTAAACCAATTCTCATTCTTTTTTTCTACTAATTGTGTTTCCATTTCATTTGTCCAAATGCTTTTACATATTTGGACTTTCTCCTTTCCATTAATGTCCCATATTATATCAGTATAAAGGAATAAAGTCAACACATAGAAGACAAAATAACCAACTATTTGCTAAAACCATTTGACAAAAAAAATTTGTATGTTATCATTGCTATTGTATTAAGTAAATAATAGGAGAAAAAATGTATTACGGATTTGATATTGATGAAAAACTGATAGAATTAAGCAAACAATGTGAGCAAGAGTTGGTTGATATTTTCAAGCAATATGAGGAGAATTGCCTATTGTGCAGTGCAAAGGTTTTGAAGGCTTTTCACGACAACAGGCTTTCTAGCAGTGATTTTGTTTCTACTACAGGTTACGGGTATAGTGATGAAGGCAGAGATAAATTGGAGAGAATTTACTCACAAATCTTTGGCACAGAAGATGCCCTTGTCCGCCCACAAATTATGAGTGGCACACATGCCCTTTCACTTACCTTTTCTGGTCTATTGAAAAGTGGTGACACTATGATAAGTATATCAGGAGAGCCATATGACTCGCTAAAAAGCATCATAGGCCTTACGGGAAAAAGCAGGAATTCCCTCATCAAAAATGGCATAAAATATGAGCAAATTGAACTGATAAATGGAGATTTTGACACAAAGACAATTTGTGAAAGACTACAGCGAAAGGATGTCAAACTGGTTGAAATTCAGCGAAGTCGTGGTTATAGCAATAGGCCAAGTCTGACAATAGACAAAATAGAAAGAGTTTGCACCGCCATAAGACAAGTAAACAAAGATGTTATCATTATGGTTGACAACTGCTATGGTGACTTTGTGGAAGATAGAGAGCCAACCGAAGTGGGAGCAGATATTATCGTAGGTTCTCTTATGAAAAATCTTGGTGGCGGAATTGCACAAACAGGCGGATATATTGTTGGCAAAAAAATCCTAGTGGAAGATGTTGCCGAAAGGTTTTCTGCCCCATGTATTGGCAAAGATATTGGCGCAAATATGGGACAATTGCAATCTTTTTATAAAGGGCTTTACAATGCTCCAAGTGTGGTGTGCTCCACCCTCAAAACAATGACACTCGCCAGCCTTATGCTAGAAAAACTAGGATACAATGTCAGCCCAAAATGGAATGAAAAAAGAGCAGACATTGTGCAAACCATTGCACTAGAAACTCCAGAAAATCTTATCAACTTCTGCGTAGGGATACAGCAAAGTGCCGCAGTAGAGAGTTATGTAACACCAATCCCAGGAGAAACCCCTGGCTATCCTCACGAAGAAATTATGGCAAGCGGAAGTTTTACTCAAGGCTCTACAATAGAACTATCTTGCGATGGGCCATTGGTCGCCCCTTACACTGCATATATGCAAGGTGGATTGACATATGAATATGGCAAACTTGGCATACTGATTGCCATCAATAATTTTAGAAAGAAAGACTGAGTAAATTCTACTCAGCCTTTTATATTGCAGCCTTTTATATTAAAAATCTTCCAAAAAGTTATGCCTTTTGCCATCTTTATCTTTGTATGCAATAACTTGTGAGAGATTAACATTGCTCATACTCTTAAATATGTTGTCTGGAATTTGTTTGTTGTGTTTTTCTAGTTCCTTTATCAAGTTCTTTGTCCATTTGCGCATAGATTGAGTTTCTTTGTTGCTATCTTTGGAATAATTTTGTTCGGTAAATTTGCATGCACAAGCAAGGAATTGCAACTTATATGCATCTTTCCATGCGATAATATCCTTTTCTCTTATATAAATCATTGGGCGGATAAGGGCCATACCTTCAAAATTTTGACTGTGAATCATTGGCATCATTGTCTGAATTTGTGCGCCATAAAGCATCCCCATCAGCACAGTTTCTATTGCATCATCAAAGTGGTGTCCCAAAGCAATCTTGTTGCAACCAAGTTCCTTTGCCTTGCTATACAGATATCCCCTTCTCATTCTTGCACAAATATAGCAAGGAGATTTTTCTATACTAACAACGTTTTCAAAAATTGGAGAATTGAATACTGTTATAGGAACACCCAGAAGTTTGGCATTTTGTTCAATCTTTTCCCTGTTTTGCTTGCTATATCCAGGGTCCATAACCAAAAATACCAGTTCAAAAGGATATTTGTTGTGTCTTTTAAGTTCCTGAAAAAGTTTTGCCATAAGCATACTATCCTTTCCCCCAGAAATGCACACCGCAACCTTATCCCCAGGGGCTAGGAGGTTATAATCATTTATTGCCCCAACAAATTTTGCAAAAATATTTTTGTGGAATTTCTTTCTAATTCCCTCCTCCACCATTTGTTGAACTGACTTCTCCTGCTTAATCTTATTAGTATTTTCAACATTGTCTATTGTTTCTGGCAATGTGTTTTCATTATCTATCATAAACTTTTCTCCCAAATTGCAGTAATTATATCACAAACTTGTTGCAAATACAAATAATTATCAAATTGCCTCTTATACTAAAACAACCAGCACAAATATCTCTTTTTTGGCATAAAATAAATTAAACGGGCTCAAAAATCCCCATAAAACACCCCTTAACAAAAAAAAATAAAAAATTTTTCTAAAACTTCAAAAAATTTCTTGACTAATATTTATTTGTTTGGTATATTATCTAAGCATTGCAATGGTTGCTTTGCAAATAAATGGATATGCGGGGGTGGCTCAGTGGTAGAGCGTCACCTTGCCAAGGTGAACGTCGCGGGTCCGAATCCCGTCCTCCGCTCCATATGGGAGTATAGCTCAGTTGGTTAGAGCACTTGCCTTACAAGCAAGGGGTCGTAGGTTCGAGTCCTACTGTTCCCACCATCTGAGACTAACGTGGCACCATAGCCAAGTGGTAAGGCAGAGGTCTGCAAAACCTTCACCCCCAGTCCGAATCTGGGTGGTGCCTCCAAGACCAACACAAGTTGCCACATGTTTGCCGAAGTGGTGAAACGGTAGACACAAGGGACTTAAAATCCCTGGAAGGCAACTTCGTGCCGGTTCGAGTCCGGCCTTCGGCACCAAAAATTATTTGAACAACCTAAAACATAATGTTTTGGTTGTTTTTTTTATTGACCGTTAACATAGATAACTGGGTACACGCTTCCCTAATTATTTTCAAGTTAGATATTGCAAATCATAAAAAAAGATGTTAAAATAAATTCGTTTTAGGAGGAGATTATGTTTGTAGAACAATTATCTATAGAAGAATTAATAAATTACATTATCGACTATGATTTGCCTCAATATGATGAACATGTAAGGCATCAATATGATTTTGACGCAATAGCCGACTATAAAGTAAGTGATGGGAGTGTTACCTTTAGAATTGATGATATGATATTTAATTTTACAGATTTCGATTATGCAACTAATTATACAAGGGACTTGCGCTACGGGTTGCATAATGAAAAATGGCTAAATTTTATGACTAGAAAATTTGGAAAGACTTATACCTCTGCATTCCTAAATTTTAGAAAGAAAGAAAAAGAGATATTATTAAAAGTAACTGCTAAAAATTTTGATAATAACACAATAAATTATGCGAAAAAAATGTGTGAAAATAATGCAGAATCAAATAGTACTTGCTATAATGTTGGAAAAGATTTAGAATCGACATCTTGTGAAGATAGTGAGGAAGCCTTACAAGAACATAGTTTTGACCTTTAGGATAAATAACAATAGTAAATTTTAATACTCAAAATAGCAAACTCCCCCGGTCTTTTGGGGGAGTTTTTTTGACGATAAATACTTTTTTTACAAATAATTAGTTGTAAGATAACTTTTATATGAATATCTTTTGGGAAGTATGCTTACTTCCCTTTAATTTTGGGCATTTGATAAACTAAATATTTCTAAATTGTATCTAATGTCATAGCTATTTTTTGCTATTGCTTGTTATTTCCCGCAACATTCTGCATCTCTGCCACCACAAGCTCCACAGCATTTTGATTTTTTACTTGCTTTTTTGGCTTCTCTAGACATACTATACCTCCCAAATATATTTTTTGCAAATCGACCTAAATAATTCCACCAAAATATTCCAATAAGGTTATGCTGACCAAAAAACATTTTTGTTTGTGTCAATTCTAAGCACTCCATGAGTCGTTTTAATTCTTTCCTTTTCCGCCAATGTAAAATAAGCATTGCAAAGCTTTAGAAATTTTTCATCAAATTTTTCAAGCACATCTTCCACCTCCATCAAAACCCCAGAAAAAGTGGAAATTTTTGCTGTAACAATTTGTCCTACAAGGCAAAAAGAAATATCTTTTATGTTATCAAACATTTCTTTGTTGAGGCTTGCAAAACAATGCAAATTGGCAGTGGCACTAAAAACCTTGTTGTTGCGTGTGAGAAATTGCCCGCAATCTAAAACATTTTTATTTAACCCAAAAAAAGTAAAGAAATCTTGCTTTGTGCCGTTATTTTCAAAAAAAAGTTCTTTTATCTCCCCTTGCCTTTGCAACAATAAATCGTTCAACTCTTGCAGAGATTGGATAGCAAGCAACTTAAAATCACAATCCAACAAATAAGCTTGTCCATCAGCAACAAAATAAAATGCACCCTCTCTTGTCCCGACCTTAATGACCAACTTGTTTGGAAATATCTTCTCTGCTCCCAACACCTTTAACTTTGGCTCGTTGTATTCAATTTGCCCATTGTATTTGTCGTTTGGAACAAAGAAAATGGAAGAGCCATAGTCAAAATTTGTTTCGCTGATTATTCTTTGCCTTACGTTTGATAGTTCTGGCGTATAAGAAACTTTTTGCCCATTGTTATAAAAGGCAACATCTACTACTTTAAGTTCGAACACAGCAGACGAAAAGGAAAAAACCAACACAAAAACAAGGCTTATAACAATAACAATTAAAAGACGTCTTTTCTTCACAAAACTATACTCCCTTTGTTCGTTTTATGTCAGCACCAAGTGAAGAAAACACCTCCTCTATTTTTTCATATCCCCTATCTATGTAGTGTGCATTTTGTATAGTGGTCTTACCTTCTGCCATCATTCCAGCCAAAACAAGCGAAGCCCCAGCCCTAAGGTCGCTGGCGACCACCTCTGCACCAAAAAGTTTATCCACACCAGTTACAATAGCAACTCTATCTCTCGTGGTGATATTTGCCCCCATTTTTACGAGTTCTGACACATGTTTTAGCCTTGTTTCAAAAAGGTTTTCTACAATGACACATGTCCCAATGCTTGTAGTTTGGAGTGCAAGGCTCTGCGGTTGCAAATCGGTGGGAAATCCCGGATAAGGCATTGTTTCGATGTTTCCAAAAGTGCTTAGTCTTTTGTTTGATGTTACCCTAATGCTATCATCTTTATATTCCATTTGCAAGCCAGCATCTGTCAGTTTTGTTAAAAGTGAGCAAATATGTTCTTTTTGGACATTTTTCACCAGCACATCGCCACCACAGCATGCAACAGACAATATGTATGTGCCTGCCACAATTCTATCTGGCATTGGAGTCCATACCGTAGAGTGTAAACTTTCCACTCCTTCTATTTCTATTGTATCACTGCCTGCACCAGCAATCTTTGCCCCCATGGAGTTCAAAAAATTTTGCAAGTCAACAATCTCTGGCTCTTTGGCACAGTTGACTATCCTAGTTATTCCTTTTGCCAAAACCCCCGCCATCATTATATTTTCTGTAGCGCCAACACTAGGGAAATCCAAATGAATAATATTCCCAACAACTCCTGCGGTTTCACACTTAATTATGCCATGCTTTTCAGAAATCTCTACTCCTAAATTCCTTAAGCCCTTAAGATGCAAATCTATTGGTCTTGCACCAATTTCACAGCCACCTGGGTATGTTACAACTGCCTTGCCCTGCCTACCAACAATAGGTCCCAGTAGGAAAATCGACGAACGCACCTTTTTCGCCAATGACTTAGGAACATTAGAATTGCAGATATTTGTGCAATCCAATACCAATGTCCTATCTATTTTGTCAACTTTTGCCCCAAGAGAAGTTAAAATCTCCAACATACAGTTGATATCCGAAAACTCTGGGCAGTTGTTCAAAACAACAACCCCATCACACAAAACACACCCTGCCAAAATTGCGAGATAAGAGTTTTTTGCACAAGGAACAACAACCTCGCCAAAAAGTTGGTTGCCACCAACAATTTCAAATTTGTCCATTATTTCTCCACCAAAATATGTATATATCATTTTATGGAGAAAATAATTTTTTTGTTAAAAAAAATCGGCTATTAACCGATTTTTTCACTTATTTCAACTTCAACAGTTTCGTCTTTACGATAACCAATGTTGGACTCTTTTTGTGGGTCAAATACAAGGTTGCACACAGAAGCAACTAGTTCATAAATACCCAGTGTTACCAAACCCAACAAGAAATAGCACCATGACCTTGATTTCCAACCATTTGGCTTGAGGCTGGTTCTGTTTATAATAATACTTCCAATAAATCCAAGGAAAAATGTCAACAAAAATCTTGCAAGATTACCATTGTCTTTCATTTTTGCCCCCTCCTTTCTTTTAGTTTTGCCACCAATAGCATTTTAACAAAACAAGCAAAAACATGTCAACTTTTTTATTATTATGTTCAAAAAAATCTTTTTATGACAAACTTAATTGATTTTATGAAGCCTCTATGCTTTAACAAGAGTAAATAGATAATGGACGTTATACATACTAAAATATACATCATATTTTAGTATGCCATCTACAAACTTAAAGCAAACATCTAATTTAGTAAAATTACCCGTATATGATGGATCAGTATTATTTATAACATTATCAAATATTCCTAATTTTATTGATTCTTCAGAGTTGAATGAATTGGCTGAAGATGCTGGGGATATTATTGGTGAACTTGCTGATGTAAAAAGCTCAATTAATGTTAAATCAGCTGATTGCTTATAATATACTGTTTCTCTATCTTCAAGATGTTTCAACAAATTATCTATTGGGGTTGGAAGACTAATTCCACTTTTTTTAATAGTTTCGCTTTCAATTTTTAGCAACTTGGTAAGTTCGATAAATTATTCTTATTAGATGGCTCTTCTAACTTTAATTCGTAATACGTCTTCAGCTTAATATTTTTGATGTTAGGCTTCAAAAAATCAATAAATTCAAATATATTCATTTTTGACAATTTTTCACGATAATGTTCAATCTCTTTTATACTGTATTGAATGTCTAATAACTCTTGTTGCTCTTTTATTTCCTCTACACCCTTGCCTAGATACAAGTTCCAATATGGAAAAGCCTTCACATGTTCTTCTTTTGTATAAGAGTGATACTCATAACCAACTTTTGAATTGTTTAGATATTTAGAAAGTTCTACATCAGCAATATTTTCAATTATCGCGTGACTTAGATTATCATTTTTGAAAAGGCTATGCAGTGATTCATGCACCAAATAAACCAAATCATAATTTTCATCACTTAACCCAACTTCATTTCCCCATACAAAATGATTGGGGTTGTCTTTTATACTAAACCCAGTATACAACATTGGATCCACTATATATGCAGTAATGTTTAAATCAAAATCCACTTTCATAATATTATTCAAAAAATTATTTATATCAACACATTTATTCTCCCAATTTCTTTTTATTCTTTTACAATTTGTTTTTGCTTGGAATAATCTCTTGGCAAAAAATGGTTGTTCTTGCAATTCCAATAAAATATTATTGTCTATGTTCTTACTAAAAATAGCATTGTGTATTTCTCTATACGAAGCATTGTATTTTTGCCATAAATAATTTGCATAATCAGTCGGCATATCGTTTTTGCTAATCAACAAGCGAGATATAACATCTTTGTTCACTTCAAAGTTAATATTTAACATATTTTCTCCTGTTTATTAAAATAGTATTTTCTCAAACCCTACGGCTCACTTCTTCTTCACTTTGTTTAGTAGTCGCTTGAGCAATTTTTTTCTGCAATCTTTTACTTCCCAATCTGTTATTCTCATATTGTTTTGCATATTCCAAGGCATAAAGCAGTTTGGTGTTGACAGCTTTTTCTAGGTCTTCAATATCTAACGGGACTGTTATGTCTGGTTCTAAACAGATTTTACCGTCAGTCCATTCAGTAATATCTACCAACTTTTGAGATACTGTTATCATTTTCCCTTCTACTAAATATTTTTTATAGTCACCATATGCTCTTGCAATTTGCCCCGAAGTTTCACCCATCAAGATAGACTTTGCCATCTTTTTCATTTTCCCGGCAGAAATCATTCCACTTGAAAAAGTATTTATGTCTATCAAAGTTATCCCATCTATTCCGTTTTTTATAACAAAATCTACAAATGGGTCGATAACTGAATCGCTTCCGCTACCATTGCCTGTCATATCTAATATATAAAAGGAAAATTTGCCATTGTTATATTCTTCAATTATTTTGTTAACTAGCTCTCTAAATTCTTCATGTCCTTTGCATTTCTTATAATTTAGTATCAAAATACCATCATCTGTTATTGTATAATTATATCTTTCTTCACCAATATATCCTTTTGGGATAACACTTTTTTTACTTTCAACAAACTGTCGCCTAGCCTCTTTGTCAGACAAAAAGTCAACTTTCATTTCAAAAATTTCATCATTTTTCTTAACTTTAAGATTGATATTATCCTCTTTAGCTATACCTAGGAGCTTGTATGTATAACCCATACCCAACCAATCCGCAACACTCTTGTTTGTAAAATATTCCGACTCCGAGCAGATAATTGGCTTGATAAAATCACTAATCTTTTCAATATCTATATTATTTATCGCTAAAACTTCATAACATTTGCTTTCATTAGCCTTATAAAAGTAAAACTTATCATTTATGCGATAAAATCTTGAGTTAATTGAATCAATGCAGATAAAAGGAATATTAGAACAATAGCGTGTATGACTTTCTTTTAGCAAAGCAAATATTTTTGTCATCTCATAGTCAAAATGCATCTCATCCAAACTATTCCAATCTATACTATTAAATTTCTTCATAAAATCTTCTCTAGATATATCGTGATACAAGTTTGGATGACCGCCATTTTCTAACTGCTCTATTATTTTTTTTGCTTTTTCTAAATTTTCCATAATTTATCTCCTGAAAATGATTATGTGAAGGTTATTCCTCCATATTAAGAAAATTGTAACATAAAATTACAAAAAATGCATACAGTTTGCATACATTTTTACTTTTCCTTATTTATAAATTACCCCCTGACTTCTTTATGCGATTGTCTTTTTTTTTAGCCATTTCAAAGTAAATTTTGATAATAAAACTAATAGCCTCTAGTAAACATTTTGTTGCAAACTGAAAAATGAAGTGGCTAACTAGCCACTTCACCAAATTGGTAATTATTACAAAATCTTATTCTTCAAAGTTTAATTTTGGAGCTTTTCCTGACTCTATCACCCAAATATTTGGGTTCAAATGAAGCCAAGGAATTGTAGTTCTAATTTCTTCACTACTAATTGTTTTATTATTATCTGCATTGGTTAAAGTTGACAAATCAACACTAGAAATTGGAAGTGTAGAGTTGTGAACTGATATATTATTTGAAATGTAATAGTAATCTTTTTGATTATTTGCATAAATGTATCCAAATAACATTCCCTTCTTCACATATTCATCAGAGCAATTGATGATAGCAATATCACCATTGTAATAGTTATCATTAACAAACATATCATAATAGGTTGTTGTTCCAGTTAGAGAGTCATAATCATAATCGACATCCAACATTGCAATTAATCCTGCCACATACTCATATGATGTTGAGTCTGACTGCAAACCGTTAAATCTAACTTCAGATGTAGAATAACAATTTGAAAGTTCTCCACCATCCATATACCCAATCAGGCCAGCAACTTTAGTAGTACCGTTATAACGAGCTTGAGTATAATTGATGTTTCCATGAGCAACACTTTTTATAATAGTCGAAGTGATAGAACTTGCTACAAGGCCACCAATAATGGTTTCGTTGGTGTAAGGAACAACATTTATAGTTCCATCAAATAAACAATTATCTATAGTACATTCATCTATATATCCAAGTAGCCCCCCTATATAAAGCCTACTTGTATAAGTACTGGATATTGCTATTCCACACACTCCTAAGGTTTGTACATTGTATATACTGGAACCATTGCAAGCATATCCCGATAACAAACCTATATATTGGCTTTCATCTATTGTAGTACTAGGATTTGTAATCTTGAAATCAGCTAGTTTTAGATTGGATATCCTTCCACCATTTATATTGGCAAAAAGACCTACACCTACCTCTCCTGTTTCATTTATTGTCATATTAGAAATTGAATGATTTTGCCCATCATAGCAACCATAAAAACTATTATTGTCGTTTTTTGCTCCAATTGGAACCCAATTTATCCCGTTCAAATCAATATCTTTTGTTTGAATGTAATACTTAGCTTGAGTTGGAGATGTATCCGCTAAATCTTTTAATTGATAGACATTGCTAATTTCATAAGGAGATGATTCTGTTCCATCGCCTTTTGAAAAATATCTTTTTAGCCCATAAATGTTGACGGTTATTTTTGAACTTCCTCTAATTATGATATTACTCCCAACATTATATGTATCTGAATTGATATAATCTAAATATCTAACAGAAACATTTTTTGTATAATAATAATCATTTTCCAATACATCTGTAAATCTATATGGATTTTTAGCAAGGTCATCCTTATATACAATCTTTTGTGTTGTCGTCAAAGTTGGAGCATTATATCCCTCACTTTCAAGGCTATCTGTGATACTTGTAGTAAATGTTAACAAATAACTTATATTATCATCATAGGAATAATCACAGTTATTACACGTATGGCGAGTATAGCCACTTGATGAAGCAGTTGGAGCAACAACATTATCAACAATCTCATGAGGCTTTTTTTCTATACTTGACGTAGACAATGTTATTCCGCAAACTGAACATTTCTTGTGCTTGCTTCCTGTTTTTGTGCATGTGCTATCTTCGTCTATTATCCATTCTTCACTTTCACTATGACCAAAAGCAGGTTCCCCGTCTTTAGTCTCATTTTGCGTTGAACAGGTTGTGCAATGATGTTCCAATACCTGCGCCGTTGTGCATGTTGCTGGCCTTACTTCTACCCACTCTGTCATGTTGTGTGCCTTGCATGAAATAACATCACTAGATAGTGTTATTCCACAAACTGAACATTCCTTGTGTTTGATTCCTGTTTTTGTGCATGTGCTATCTTCGTCTATTATCCATTCTTCACCTTCACTATGCCCAAAAGCAGGTTCCCCGTCTTTAGTCTCATTTTGCGTTGAACAGGTTGTGCAATGATGTTCCAATACCTGCGCCGTTGTGCATGTTGCTGGCCTTACTTCTACCCACTCTGTCATGTTGTGTGCCTTGCATGGAATAACATCACTAGATAATGTTATTCCACAAACTGAACATTCCTTGTGCTTACTTCCTGTTTTTGTGCATGTGCTATCTTCGTCTATTACCCATTCTTCACTTTCTTTATGTCCAGTAGCCAATTCTCCTACTTTTACTTCAGTTTGACCACATCTTGTGCATGTCCCTTTAAGCATTTCATTATTAACACAAGACTTTGCAGTTATTGTAACCCAATAATCATACGAATGACCTAAAGGTTCTCCAACTTTCTCCCATATAGTCTCTCCACACTCGCAAACGCAATAGCGCATTGCACTCTCTGTACAAGATGCCTCGGAATAAGTTTGCCATTCGCCAAAGACATGATTATGCTCATGATTACATCCTGAAATAAATAGCGCTGTTGAAAAAACAAAACAAATTGAACATATTATTGTGAAAATTTTCTTTTTCATATTACTCCTCTACTTTTTACACAAAAAATACTAGCAAAAAAATAAATTTGCTAGTGAAAAACAATATTTATTGATTTTGTTGCAAGGAAAAACAGAGTAAAACCCGTATATCTGTATTTTTGTCTAAAAATTTTCTTCACAAATATTTTCTCCTGTAAACAACTTTACCAAAATTCGACTTTTTTTGATAAAATTATTATATATAATTTCTAAACATAAGACAAGCGATTTGTGAAAAAAACATAACAGAATATTTGTTTTTATTACATTTCAATTACCCCCTGACTTCTTTATGCGAGTGTCTTTTCTTTAGCCATTTCAAAGTAAATTTGGTTTGTGATGGGAGTGAGATTTCGTTGTTTCTACTTTGTCTATCTATATTCAGCAAGATGCCAATAACGGACATAAATACAACTAGAGATGTTGAACCTGCTGATATAAACGGCAAAGGTAGCCCTGTAGGCGGGATTAAGCCTGTTAACACGAGTTATTGCACTATAAATTTTCAACATTAAAAAAGAGCAAATTTATTGCTCTTTTTAAATTATAAATACTAAGGAAATCGGGTTCCCTTTGGGAACCCTAATGAAACAAAAAAATTTAATTGCTTTGTTAAAATTTAATAATTTTAACAACCTTCATTTGTTGTACTTGCTCTAAACGATATAAATTAAATATATTATTATTTTACATTATAAATAAAATTAACTTCTATATCTCCATAATTTGGATAATGATATAAAATTTTTAACTGGTTATTAGAAGCATTAAATTCTATTGGGGTAGAAGGTATTAACTCTGTGTAATCTTTTTTGCTTCCATCAATATTAAGTGATAATCCAAAACTAATTACATTACTTACATCTTTATTAAGTTCTAATTTGTTATTTACACTATACACATTATTAACAGAGTGAAAAGTTGTCCTGCAACCATTTAAAATATACTCATGTATAAGGTCACTGTCCTCACGCAAAGTTTCCTCATCACCATGCCCTCCGTATCCATAACCATTTATTTTAACAGTCCACCTATTAGTTGATACTAATGATGTTTCGCCCCAGCCAGTAGAACGATCATATAAACTAATTTGGACAGATTCTATATAAGCATATTTCGCTTTTTCTACAAAGCTTGCAATTAATCTTTTAGATTCACTCATTGTAATTGTTCTAGGATTTTGAGTATTGTTATCACTCCACTTTTCAAACTCATATCCATCCTCTGGCAAAGCATAGATTGTTACTTCATCTCCTTTTACATAAGTCCCTGCTCCATAAACTGAACCATAATCTGGATTTGTTGAGATTAAAGATAAAGTATGTTTTGTTTTCCCAACAAAACTTGCTGTTAAACTTTTATCTTCATCTATTTTAATTGTTCTAGGATTTTGAGTATTGTTGTCGCTCCACTTTTCAAACTCATATCCATCATTTGGCAAAGCATAGATTGTTATGTCTTCTCCTTTTGCATATACCCCTGCTCCATAAACTGAACCATAATTCACATTTGATGAGCTTAAAGATAAAGTGTGTTTTAGACTAGATAAATCACTACAACCACTGATAAAAAAGATTGACACACTTATCATCAAAACGAACGCTAATAAAATTGATAATTTTTTAATCTTATTCATAATTTTCTCCTTTTTCCTTTGTTGTATAAATTATATCTTATTTAGCAAAATTTGTCTACTCTTTTTTTATTTTTCCCCTTTTGTTTGAAATATAATACAATCATTATTTAATTTTAACTATTTTTAAATCTTTATATTATTTAAACCTTTTTATGGAGGCGATTTTGTTTCAATTTTGAAAAGAGTTTTTCTTGCAAAGTGAATTTAATTTCGCTATTTATTGATTGTTTGTCGATATTGAGCAACACTCCTATTGCCGACATAAATACAACTAGAGATGTTGAACCTGCTGATATAAACGGCAGAGGTAGTCCTGTAGGTGGAATTAAACCTGTTACAACTGCAACATTTAGCATTGTTTGCACGCCAATCAATGATGTTATGCCACTGGCGAGATAACAGCCGAAACGGTTTTTGCTGTTTATAGCTATTTTTATCCCACACACAATCACTGCAAGATAACACGCCAATATTGCAATGCAACCAAGCAATCCACACTCCTCGGCAATAACGGAAAAGATAAAATCACTCTCTGCAAATGGCAAAAAGAGATATTTTTGCCTAGAAGAAAACAGCCCAGTGCCAACAAGTCCGCCACCTCCCACTGCAAAAAATGACTGTATCAGTTGATAACCCTCTCCCTTTGGGCTTGCCCATGGGTCAATGAATGCAAGCAAACGCAAAAGTCTATATGGTTCTATAATAATAAGCACAGGAACAAGTGCCATGGCTGGAATTGCTAGCATCATTATATGTTTGAAGGATATCCCTCCCACAAACAACATAACCAGCATAACAATCCCTACACACATTGTTATAGACATATTTGGCTCTAGGATAATCAGCAAGCACATCAATCCACCCCCTGCAACCACAGGAAGAATAGTCTTAAGGTTTTTTATATCCTTGTGATGTCTTGCCAAATAACTGCTGGCAAATATGACAAAACAAAATTTTGCAATTTCGCTAGACTGTATGGTAAATCCCGGCAATCTTATCCAACGTTTTGCCCCATAATTTTCCACCCCAAGCCCCGGGATAAACACAAGAGCAAGCAACACATAGCCCACAATCAAGGCGACCAAACCAATAGATTGTAGTTTGTTGTAATTTAGGCGACTGACTGCAAACATAGCGACAATCCCCAACACAAAACCGATAACTTGTTTAATCAAAAAAAAGTATTCATTGTTGTAGTGTTTTTGTGCATAGTAATAACTGGCACTATACACCATAATCACACCAAACAAACTCAAAACTACAATCAAACACGCCAGTGTCCAGCCACTCTTGCTTTGCGAACTCCAAAAAGATTTCTTGTTTGTTTTTACTCTTGAATATTGATTTACTTTTACTCTATCCACATATATATTCCTTAAATCTCTTAATAAACTCTTTTATTTTTTGTTTCTACCCCTATTATTTCACCTTTTCATTATAAAAAGCATTGATATATTCCAAAAACTTTTCTCCTCTGTCTGCATAATTTTCAAACTCATCAAAACTCGCACTGCCGGGTGATAATAGCACATCACAACCACCATCCGCCACCTTGCACGCCTCATAGGTGGCATCTTTGAGAGTTTTGAACCCAATTACATTTTGCACATTATTCTCTTTTGCTGTTTGAACAATTCTGGATGACAATTCACCAAAGGCAAAAACTTTTTTGACATTTTGTGGCAAATTTTCAAAAATATACTCATACGAAAGTCCCTTTTCACTTCCACCAAGCAAAAGTAAAATTTTTCTATCTGAAGCCATAGAAAAAAGCGCTTGCTTCACTGCATCAATATTGGTTGCCTTGCTGTCGTCAAAAAACCTAATATTACCCACTTCTTTTACCAGTTGCAACCTGTGTTTGCTTGGCTCAAAAGTCTTTATCCCACGCACGATATATTTGTTTTTTATTTTTAGCAGTTTGCATATTGCAACACTTGCCATAACATTTTCTAGATTATGCCTACCCAGCAGTTTTACTTCTCCGGCAGAGCAAATTACCTCCGCATGACGACCGTTGTCGAACCATATTTGACCGTTGAGCAAATAGCAACCATTTTTCTGCTCTCCATAGCCAAATCCAACCACATTGCTCGTAATATTGCCCACAAAAAGCCCATTTTGAACGACAGCATAATCTTTTTTCCCCTGCTTTTCAAATATTCGATACTTCATATTTTCATAATTTTTCATTGTCTTATGTCTGTCCAAATGGTCTTCGGAAATATTCAACAAGCAAGCGATATGTGGGTGAAAAGACTTCACTGCTTCCAGTTGAAAACTGCTAGTTTCACAAACAAATATTTTATGACGAGATTTTTTTATTTTGGAGCAAATAGGGGTGCCAATATTTCCCACCAGTTCATAACTTTTGCCAGCACACTTCAATATATTTCCAACCAGTCTTGTGGTGGTGGTTTTGCCATTTGTCCCTGTTATAGCGACCAGTTTACCGCCAAAGTTCCTTGCCCCCAGTTCCAACTCGCTTATCACTTCTTTTCCAATTGTCTTTGCATAACAAATATTTTTGTCAAAGATAGTTACCGCTGGGCTTATAACTATGCTATCCATGCCATCAATGACATCTTTGTTGATGCTTGTCAACACAAAAACATTTTTCCAACTAGAGAATTTGGAAATTAACCTTTGTTGAATGTCTTTGTCGCTATCAAAAACAAAAAACTTGTCCTTTTGGTTGTATAACAGGTCAAAACCTGCCTCTCCACTAGAAGCAAAACCCCATATCAAAAAGCTTTTGTGCATAAATCTCCTCTACGACCTACAAAACGCTCAACACAAACACAGTGCTAAGCCCTATCAAAAAGGTCACAACAATATATATGAAAACAATCTTTGTTTCATACATACCCTTGTGCTCCAAATGATGATGGAAAGGAGCCATAAGGAATATTCTTTTGCGTGTTCGCTTAAAATGCAAAACTTGCAATATTACGCTTACACTAGACACAACAAACATAACACCAACAATTGGAATATACAGGCTTGTCCCGTTTAATACACAAACCACACTCATCAGCCCTCCCAATGCAAGCGAACCTGTATCCCCCATAAAGATTTTGGCTGGGAAAAAATTAAATAGCAAAAAAGCAAGCAGTCCACCGCTAGCACCAAAGAATATTATATTGAGATTTTGTGCCTGCAAAGCATATTCTCCACCTATACTTCTCATATAAAAAGAACTGACAAAAGCCATAACCACAAAAAAAATGAAAGAAACACCACCCGCCAAGCCATCTAGCCCGTCTGTTAGATTTACACTGTTGGTCGTTGCGACAAACACCAATACAACAAAAGGGATAATCAACCAGCCAAAATCCAACCTTATATTTGAAAATGGGAGCCAAATTTGTGATAACTCTCGGTTTCTATATGCAAAAAAAGCAACAATAATTGCAATAAGCAACTGGAAGATTATTTTTTGATAAGGTCTAAGCCCAAGATTACGCTTAAACTTTATCTTTATGTAATCGTCCAAAAATCCCACCAAGCCATACGCCCCAAACACAGCAAGGCACAGAATGGGGACAAGCACTTGCCCCTTAAAGAAAAACAGCGACACAATGATTGTTGGCAAAATAAATATCAATCCACCCATAGTTGGGGTTCCTTGCTTGACATTATGCTCCCCAACATACTCCGAAATAGTTTGTCCAAATTTCAACTTCTTGGCAAATTTTATGTAAAAGGGCGCAAATATCAAACTGACTACAAAAGTTATCAAAAATACAAAATATTCTGCCATATTCACCCTCTTTTTTTTGCTATTTTACTATTTTTTTGCAAATAGACCTTTTTAGTCTTTTATTCTTCTTCAAGTTGATCGCTAAACCTTGTCCATTTTCACAAAATTTATAATTTTAGCAAAATTTCACTCAAATATATTATTATTCTTTAGTCAAATAAAATGCCGACAAAAATTTCCAAAAAAAGCCAAATTTCTATTTATATTGAAAAAGCATTACAAAATAGTATTTCTCCTTGCTCAAATACTCAAATTAAATGATTTTTCTTAATTAAATATTTTGTATGCCTTCTAGTTGCATAAATTCAATTTTATATTTAATAATTGTGTTTGATTTATATAAATTTGTATGTATTATAATTATCCTAATATTTCAAAAACAATCTATTTATATTCATACAAATTGCCAAATTACTCTTTTTATAATAATTCACTGTTTTGTTTATATTATAAACTATGTGATGTTAAATTTTGCTTTCACCAAAATTTAAGTTTTGTTTACACAAAACCAAGTAAAAACTAAAGTTTTTCCTTCATCACGGTTTGAATTATCATCAGTTGCTGGCAAGTATCCCTTTGGGCTGTTTGCCGACAACTTCCGATAATATAAATTACATAAATTTTTGCAATTCGTTTTCGTCTGAAAAAGGAATTTTCTTGCCGTTTATCTCCTGTCCCTTTTCTGCGCCCTTGCCTGCAATCAACAACACATCTCCTTCTTTGCAATATTCATATCCCTTCTTTATTGCCTGTTGTCTATCCAAAACAACTTCATAATTATTTTTCGTTATTCCATCGACAATATCGTTTGCTATTTTATCCGCTTTTTCAAAACGAGGGTTATCGCTGGTTATTATCACATGATCTGCAAGGATTGAGGCAACATACCCCATTCTTGGTCGTTTTAGCCTATCCCTATTACCTCCACAACCAAAAACCAAAACAATCTTACCGGTGCAAGTTTTCTTCACTCCACGCAAAGCATTTTCAAGTGCATCTGGTGTGTGAGCAAAGTCAACAATGCCTATTACTCCGTTTTTTAGCATAAAGACATTCATTCTGCCATCAATCTTCGCCACGTTGTAAGCAACACTATTTATTGCCAAATTGCTTACGCCAAGGAGTTTACAAGTCGCCATGCTTGCAAGCATGTTATACACATTAAATTCGCACAACAAATTTGTATCTATATCAAAAACTTCATCAAAAATGTTCGCCAAAAAATGTGTCCTACCATTGCTGTATTTTATATCACATGCAAAGTTTCTTGCCGGCTCTTTTATCCCATATGTAATAACTTTGCTATCAGAAACTTTACAAAACAGTTTTCCATATTCGTCATCAGAATTTATCACACAAGTTTTGCAATATCTTTTTTTGAGAAATTTAGACTTGCACAAAGCATATTGTCCCATGCTCCCAAAATAATCTAAATGGTCTTGAGATAAGTTGCTAAAAACTCCCACTTCAAACTTTATCCCCAAAAGTTTTTTTAAGTCAATAGCATGCGCAGACACCTCACAAACAACATACTCTACCTGTTTTGAATACATATCATTTATAATCTTAAAAAAGTTTACAGTGTCCGGTGTGGTCAAATTTGGTGGCAAGGATACATCGTCATATTTTACTCCATTTGTGCCAATAAGCCCTGCTTTTTTGCCGTCAAAATTAAGCATTTGCCATATTATACTAGAAATTGTTGTTTTTCCATTAGTTCCAGTTACTCCAACAAATTTTAGTCTTTTAGTTATATTGTTATAATAATTATTGCATACTTTTGGCATAATATTTCGGCAGTTTCGCACTAAAACTTGAGTTAAAGGACTTTCGACCCAATGTTCGACAATCAATGCAACAAAGCCATTTTTCTCAATTCCCACACAAAAGTCATGTGTATCAAACTTCACTCCCTTATAGCAAAACAGCAACCCATTGGTCGGTGTTTCGCTAGCAGATTGACTCAATTCTTCTATCTCAATGTCCAAATTTCCACGCACTTCACATATGGATACATTTTTCAAAATATCTCTTAATTTCATTTTATCTCCCCTCTTTTATGCTATTTTAATAACCACTGTGCTATCACTACTGACAGTTGTCCCTGCATATGGAAATTGAGAAATTACATTTTCTCCCTCTCCATCTACTTCATAATAAATCCCCATTTTATCCAGTTTTGCCACCGCTTGTGAAACAGACATTCCGCAAAATTGTGGCACTTCAAAGGTGCTATTTTTTATCTCTCCTGCTGGTAGAATTCCCTTATATTTTACAATTCCCTCATATATTGTCTTGGCATACGGCTTGGCGACCACACTGCCATAATATGCCCCACTTGATGGCTCATCAACACAAATCAACACCGCATATTCCGGACTTTCTCCTTGATTTAGAAAGCCAAAAAAACTAGAAACATACTTTCCCCTAGCAATCTTTCCATCTTCGCCATACTTTTGAGCAGTGCCTGTTTTGCCAGCAATTCTGTAACCTTCGACAAAAGACATTTCTCCTGTCTTGCTCACCGCCTGCTCCAATAGATATCTAATTTTCTCTCCCACTTCTTTTGTTACTGTAGAATTTTTTGCAACAGTCTTCGATTGATATATAGTGTTGCCACATTCATCAAAACAACTTGAAAGCAATCTTGGGGTGTTTAGTGTTCCGCCATTTATTATAGAGCAAAACGCATTGGCTAGTTGAATCCCACTCACAGCCACCGTTTGACCAAAGGCTATTCTAGCAAGGTCAACATCTTTTACTAAATTTTCATCCAGCAAAATACCTCCACTTTCGCCTGATATGTCCACTGAAGACTTGCTCCCTATGCCAAATGCTTTGAGATATTTGTAAAGTCTTTCCTTCCCAAGACGCAGACCTAAGTCCATAAAGCAACAGTTGCAAGAGTTTTGCACCGCCTCAACCAATGTTTGACTGCCATGCCCAAGGGTTTTCCAACATTTTATTTTTTCGCCATCAACCATTCTGTATCCCGGGCAAAAAAATCTTTCATTTTCATTGGTCAAGTTTTCACTGAGAGCAGCAGAAAGTGTGAGAATCTTAAATGTAGAGCCCGGCTCAAAAACGTCAGTAACGGCAATGTTTTTGCTCATTTCCATCAACTCTTTTATGTTATCTCTTGGGATATCATTTAGGTCAAAACCAGGAGAAATTGCCAACCCCAACACCTTTGATGTGGCTGGATCCAACACTAAAATAGATGCCTTTTTTGGATTGTGGTCTATAAAAATCTGTTCTAGCACGCCTTCCAACAAAACTTGAATATTTACGTCAATATTTAACTTCAAATTAAGCCCGTCAACAGGCTCTACATAATATTTTAGAGAGTCGTCAAGTTTTACCCCTCGCACATCACTTTGGGTGAG
>JBJETV010000006.1:0-66333 GCA_051883495.1 Christensenellales bacterium | reverse complement strand
GCCTCCATAGAGCAACGAAACACTATTTGCTATTTCTTCGTCATATATATTTGCAAGCACTTTTCTAATAATCTTCATTGACTCTTCTATATCACTTGGTTGCAAAATAGAACCACTGCCAATAGCCCAAATAGGCTCGTAAGCAATAACAATATTTTTTAACTCGTTGGAATACAATCCTGTTAGGCAATCTGCAATTTGACTTTGCAAAACTTGTTCTACAAGATTATTTTTCCTGTCATACAAAGTTTCGCCAATACACAACACACAAACTAATCCACTTCTTAATGCTTTAAGAACTTTTTTGTTGACAATCTCGTTGGATTCGCCAAAGAGGTTTCGCCTTTCACTGTGTCCAACTATACACGCACCTGCTCCTACACCAGCAATCATTTCGGCATTTACTTCACCAGTGTATGCACCAAAATTATTTTCGTTGAGATTTTGCCCTGCAACTATTATATTTGAACCTTTTGTTCTTTCCACTGCGGTCTTTATAGAAACACTTGGCACTGCCAAAACAACTTCACAATTTGCACCAGCAACCAGTGGAAGAAGTGTTGACAAATATCCATCAATTTCGCCATCAACTTTGTTCATCTTAAAATTTGCAATAACATATTTTTTTCTCATTATATCCTCCATCTCCTATAAGGCAATTTATTTTTCAAAAACCACCTGCCCTGTCATTTCTTTTGGAATTGGCAAATTCAACATACTCAAAATGGTTGGTGCAATGTCCGCAAGAGTCATATTGCTTTTCAACTTTACACCTTTGTATTGCTGACCAAACACAATCAGTGGCACAACAGATTTGGAATGAGCCGTATTAGGCGTTCCGTCTTCGTCTTCCATAATATCCGCATTACCATGGTCGGCAGTTACAATTCCGCAACCGCCCAATTCCAATGCCCTATCCACCACTTTTTTCACACATTTATCCACAATGTCAACTGCTATCCTTGTTGCGTTTTTGTCGCCTGAATGGCCAACCATATCGCAATTGGCAAAATTTATGGCAACAAACTTATATTTGTCCAAAATTTCAACTGCCTTTTCGGTAATCTTTTGCGCGCCCATTTCTGGACAACTCGCATAACTTGCCATTTTTTGAGAATCTATCAAAAATCTATCTTCCAATGGATATGAGTCTTGCTTCCCAGAATTGAAGAAGAATGTAAGATGCGCGTACTTTTCTGTTTCGGCAATTTTTGCCTGTGGAATATTGTGTTCGCTTATCACTTGCGACAAAATATTGTTGTTTATCTGCGTTTTGTATGCCACATGAACATTTCTGAAATGCTCGTCATACTCCGTCATAGTTACAACATACAAATCAAGTGGCTTGACAAAATCCAAGTCGTTGTCTTCCGCCAAAATGTATGCCAGTTGTCTTTCTCTATCTGCCCTAAAATTATAAGACAAAACCACATCACCTTTTTCAATCGTTGCAATAGGTTTATCGTTTTCGGTGATAGTTATTGGTGTCAAAAATTCGTCAGTTTCTCCCAGCGAATATGCGTTGTCTATCGCCTTGTTTACATCATCAAATTTTTTCCCTTTTCCCTCTGTCCACAGTTCATAAGCAACTTTGTTTCTATCCCAGTTTTTATCTCTATCAAGCGCATAAAATCTGCCCACAATAGAAGCAATTTTACCCACTCCCAGTTCTTTTTGCACATTTTCTACTTGTTTAATGTATTTTTTTATACTTTTTGGTGGGGTATCTCTCCCATCACCCACAAAATGAATAAAGACCTTTTTGACATTTTTCATTTTGCACAATTTTAATAATGCAAAAAGATGACTTATATGAGAGTGTATCCCCCCATCACTAGGGATACCTATAAGATGAATGCTTTTGTCATTGTCCTTGGCATAGTCAATCATTTTGAGAAATTGCTCATTTTCAAAAAAAGCCCCACTCTCAATATCTCTATTTATCCTAACCAGCGGTTGATATGTTACTCTCCCACTACCTATGGTCATATGCCCCACTTCGCTAGTCCCCGCTTGCCCCTTTGGAAGCCCAACAAACTCTTCGCTAGCCCTTATTGTTGTATTTGGAAATTGCGCACAAAGTTGTTGAATATTCTTTGTGTTGCTTGATAATATGCCACTTCTACTCTCATCTTTTGGCACTCCAAATCCGTCCATTACAATAAGAACCACTGGGCTCTTATCATCAATTTTGCTCACTGCTGTCATTTATCCTCCGCCTTTTTGCCCCCTCTGACCATTGTTGTTTGCTTTCTTGGTTTTTGTGCAACTCTTGCAATCTTTTGCTCGGTTGACTTTTTTGGCTCTTTCTTTACAGAAATGTTTGCAGTATCTCCCTGTTTAGTACTCTTTGCTTTTTTTGTTGTAGGACTTTCCTTCACTGTAGATTTCACTTCTGCAGATTTCTCACCTGCCAAACTTTTCACAACACTTTTCTTTGCTACAGGCTTTTTGTCTGCTGGAACTTTCTCAATAGTCTTATCTTCTGCTGATTTCTTTGCTACTGACTTCTTTGCTACTGATTTCTTTGCTACTGACTTCTTTTGTGCAGTTTTATTAGATTTCTTTTCAGAACTTTCCTTTGCAGTTTTTGTTGATTCTTTTTCAACCTTTTTTGTTGCAGGTTTTTTAGTTGCAGAAACTTTTTTTGTTGCTGTTTTTTTACCTTTGGCAACTGTTTTTGATTTTGCAGAAGTCTTTTGCGTTGCTTTTTCAATGCTAGAGGTTACTTCTTCCACATCTTGAATTGCTTCTATGCCCGGCAATTTCTCCCCTTCTAGCAGTTTTAGGCTTGCTCCGCCACCAGTTGAAAGATGATTGATTTCTTTAGAATATCCCGTTTTTACAACAGCAGCAGCACTATCCCCACCACCAACAAAGGTAAACGCTTTAGTTTTTGCAACATACTTTGCAATTTTGTTTGTGCCATGGGCATATTGCTCTTTTTCAAACACTCCCATTGGTCCGTTCCAAACTACAGTGCCTGCTTTTTTGATATATTTTTTGAACAATCTGACAGTTTTTGGCCCAATATCCAAGCCCATATAGTTGTCTGGAATCTTGTCTGACGCAAATTTTTTTGGTTTTTCAGTGCTTTCTATGCTGATATTGCAAATGTTGTCTTTTGGAAGGACAATTTTATCCCCTGCTTTTTCAAGGAGTGATTTTGCAAGTTCAAGATTTGCAAGGTCCACAAGAGAGTTGCCTACACTACCACCCATTGCTTTAACAAAAGTATATGCCATACCTCCACCAATAAGGATATAGTCTGCTTTTGGAAGTAGATTTTCGATAACAGGCAACTTGTCTTCTATCTTTGCTCCGCCCAACACTGCCACAAAAGGCTTGTCTGGGTTGGACAAAATCTTTCCAATAACCTTCAATTCCTTTCCAATCAAAAACCCTACTGCGCTTGGCAAGTAACTTGCAACACCATATGTTGATGCGTGCTTGCGGTGAGATGTGCCAAAAGCATCAAAAACAAATATGTCCGCTAGACTAGCAAGCTGTTTTGCAAAAGTCTTGTCATTCTGCTCCTCTCGCTTGTCAAATCTCAAGTTTTCCAGCACAACAACATCCCCATTTTCCATTTGAGATGTCAGTTTTTTTGCTTCTTTGCCCACTGTGTCATGAGCAAATGAAACCTTATTTTTGATAAGTTTGCCCAGTTTTTCTGCCACTGGTTCAAGCGAGTAATTTGGATTAACCTTGCCATCAGGCCTACCTAAATGCGAGCAAACAATTACCCTTGCTCCATGTTCGCAAAGATAATTTATTGTCCCCAAACTTTCCATAATCCTTGTGCAATCTGTAATCTCATGCGTTTCACTGTTTATTGGAACATTAAGGTCCAATCTCAACAGCACTTTTTTGCCTTCAAGTTCCAAATCTTTAATTGTTCTTTTCATCTATAACCTCTTCTTTTAATGTTGATTTTTATCGCAAAAACAAACATTATTTTATAAACTATCCTATTGTATCAATTTTCTACTATTTTGTTAACAAAAATAAGCACATTTGAAAAAATATTCTACATTTTATCAACTTTCGCTACTCATTATTCACTTTTTGGCGAACAAAATTTGTTCAATTTCTTCCAAGGACTTAGCCAAAGCAATTTTCTTTCGCTTTTCCACAGCACCTATTTCTCCATCAACATAACCAAAAGCATGCCTTTTGAAATTCTTTTGAATATAATCCTCGTCAAAATACTTTTTCATAATATCAATGTGTTCCTTTGCTATTTCAATGCTGTTTTTATCATTGGATTGGCAAGAACATATTGCAAATATTTCTGGATGTCCCACAGTCCCTCGACCAATCAAAACTCCATCACAACCTGTTCCCTTCATCTTCACAAAATCATCATACGACCTAACATCTCCATTGCCCACAACAGGAATACTAACCGCCCTTTTGACCTTTGCAATATCCTCCAAATCAATCTTGCCACTGTATCCCTGAAATGTTGTTCGTGGATGAACAGTTATCACACTTGCCCCTGCCTCTTCACACATTTTTGCAAAAGGAATCAGCACATCGTCATTTTCACCAAAACCTTTCCTAAACTTTACAGTTATTGGTCGGTTGCCAAATTTCACACAAGTTTCAATAATCTGCCTAGCAAGTTCCATATTTTTTAATAACGCACTGCCATCTCCATTTTTAACAATCTTTGGAGCAGGACAACCCATATTGATATCAATAATGTCAAAATTATCCAACACACCACTCTTCAACACTTCCTCAAAGACCTTTGGTTCATGTCCAAAAAGTTGCACTACACTTGGTCTTTCTAGTGGAGATAGTTGCAATAGTTTTTTTGTATTTTTACTGTTGTAATACAAACCCTTTACACTTACCATCTCTGTTGTCGTTAGCCCAGCGCCATACCTTACACAAAGTTCTCTAAAGGCCACATCACTTACACCCGCCATTGGCGCCAAAAACACATCAGTTTTTGTTTCAAATTTACCTATTTTCATATAATTATTTTATCACATATTTTCAAAAACTTAAACTATTTATACACATTTGTTTTAGGCAAATATAATAGCATCTTTGCAAAATATTCTACTTACAGCAATCTATCCAAGAAATGATATGTATTACAAAGAATTGTCAAAATAATTGCTACACATCACTATTTATGCTGTTTTTGACAATTATAATCTATAAATAATTATTTTTGATATAATTGACAAACTGCACTGATTAAGCGATGATTGTCAATTATCTCATCACAGATTATCCTATATATTAGGATGGTGATTTCTTTTTAGTTCTAAACAGCCAAAAGTCTTGTTTCTCTTCTTTTAGGAATGTTTTGAACAGCAGTATACAAACAAAATAACTCACCGCACCTACAAAGAAGGATATTAATGTCGCTAGTTTAGGTGATAGATAATTTGTTGTAAAGGTCAAACAAAGTGCTATTATTGCAACCATAATAACACTTGCAATGGCTGGGGAAACAAATGTCCGCCATAAACTAGGACTTAGTGATACAAGTTTTTTGATTTGAATAATATTCAGCACACTCGGCACAAAATAACAAGCAATATTGGATACTATTGCACCAGAAATGTTTATATCTGGGATATTTATCAAAATAAACTCAAATAACACCTTAAATAGAAGCCCTATACTCAAATTGACCACAGGAATATACGTCTTGCCAAATGCTTGCAGTATTGCAATAGTAAGTTGCAATATTGACAAATATAATGCGTTTATGCTGGATATCATAAGCAAAGTGCTTGCCATATTAAACTCATATACACTATCAAACGAATACAATACATTTATTACCTTTGGAGAGAAAAACATAAACACAAAAAAACATGGGAGAGATACTATTACAGTAAGTTTTAGGGCTAGGCAAATTTTTTGCGAAGTGGCTGAAACATCTCCTCTTGCAATAGAGTATGTGATAAATGGAACTATTGTAGTGCATAGTGAAGATGATAATGTTGCAGGCAATCCAACAAGAGTACTTACAACTCCAGCATTTAGTCCTAGCAATGCAGTTGCAAAGAATTTGTCAAAACCCATATTTTTCAAAATATTAACTATCAAAAAACTATCTACAACTAGGGATAATGGAATTACCAGCGAACTTAACATAAATGGCACAGCATTTGCAAAAACTTCCCCCATAAGTTTGCATAAAGGTTTCTTGCAAGAGTTTTCTTTGCATTGACAATTTTTTGAGGTGTTTTGCGAACAAAAAAAGTTAATAATCTTTCTTTTTGCGCCTATTTTATCCAGTTTTGATTGGCAAAGAGAGTTTTTGTTTTTGCAAGCAATCGAATTGTCATTTTTTTCTAAACTATGAGGTTTTTCCTGTAAATTGCATTTTTTGCTATGCACAAAAAGAGATTTGTTGTTTATTTTGAAAGCAAAATAAGATACAGTGAAATATACACATGTGCCCACTTCTGCAACTAAAATGCCAACCAGAGCCCCACATGCACCAAACAGTTCACTTTTTTCCACCAACAAACTCGCAAGAGAAAACCCTACCGTAAGTTTCAAAATTTCTTCCACAACCTGCGAGATTGCAGATGGAGTCATATTTTGCAACCCCTGAAAAAACCCCTTAAAAGCACCCTGTATGGCTACAGCTATAATAGATGGTGCTATGATAAGATAGCAAATATAAATGCTGGCAATTCCCTGAAGATAGGCAATCAATCTTGCCAGCACGATTAACACCATGCACAAGCCCACCCCTAAAAAAGTTAAAAGTAAAAGTGATGCCCTAAGGTAACCATGTGCCATGGAAAAATTTCCCTCCGCCATTGCAGAAGAAACCTTTTTTGATATGGAAATTGTAAAACAAGACGACACAAAAGACAGCAAAAAAGCGTAAACGGGAAAAATTATATAATAAAATCCCATTCCCTGAGAGCCCAGTATATTTGTAAGCGGAATTTTGTATATTGCTCCCAAAATTTTGCATACAATTCCACTTATTGTCAAAATAATTGCGCCAGTTAAAAATGATTGTTTTTTCATTTTACCTCACGAAGAAATGGTTTTTGCAAAAATAATTGAAGCGACCTCGCATATTTTTTTTACGTCTTGACCGATTTCTTTATTTGACATCATTATTATGTATCCGCAAACACTTCCATCGCTTTTTATTTCTCTTAAAAAGCAATTTTTGTATATAGCATACTCTATATTATCCAATTTGCCCACAGCACAAATATCCATAATCGAATTTTCATCAATCAACTTTTTGGATATTCCCTTGCAAGCAACAACCTTTTCGTCATCACAAACGCAAACTGGGTTGCCTGTTACTTCAAACAAAACATCAGCCACAATTTGTGCAAAAAACTCGAGGTTTTCTATTTCCGAAAACTTTTTCAAAACAACATTATTTTGTGTGTCGATGGACATTTCTACAGAACTTCCCGGTTTGATACCAAGTACTCTCCTCATTTCTTTTGGCACAACCACTCTGCCCAATTCATCAACTTTTCTAACCATTCCACAACCCATATCAAAGTCCCCTTTTTTATCTTGTAATTAGTTTTTGTGTTTGACAAAAAACTATTCAACAAATTTATCTTTTGCTAAAAATAAATCTTTCTATTACTAAAAAATTTCAGTTAAAAAAAATTTATTATAATAAAACTTCATTTTGACTTAATAAACTATCTTTATCTTAATAAAATATCTTTACTTTAATAATTTTTTACTTTAGTATTTTTTTTTACTTTAATAGTTTTTTATTTTAACAGATGTTTTTGCTTTAATAGTTTTTACTTTAATAGTTTTTTACAATAATAAGTTAATTTTTCCTTAATAAAAATAATATTTTACAACAAATCCTGCATCACTTTTATTTTTGAAAATCTTGAATAACTTCTATTTTTGGGCAAAAAAACTGCAAATTTTGTGTCAAAGAAAAAAATCCAACTCACTGGTTGGATTTTTTGTATGATTATAAGGCTATTATTATTTCAATAATTTTCTAATATATTATTTCAATATATCTTCTAACATATTTTCTCTAACATATTGTTTTTAATATATTTTTTCTAATATATTTTTTTTAACACATTTTTTAATATATTTTTTCTAATATATTTACCCTAGTATATTTACTTTAAGATACTTTATTTTAATATATTTACTTTAATATAGTTTTTAGAAAAATTATACATCATTTATATTGCATATATAGCCATTGCATTGTGCGTCATTTACATTACACATTTATCGTTATATATGTTATTTTATTATATATCTTCGATATTGATGCTCTCAAAGTCTATTTCATCTTTTCTACGCCCGTTTTCATCTCTCAAAAGGTCTTCACCGAACCCTTCTTCTTCCACCTCTGGCATATCTTCTGGCAACTTACTTATAAGATTTTCAATAGCCCTTTCAACACTTCTATCTCTAAATCTATCAAAGAAAATCCTTATTCTTCTTTCGTTGGTATCTTCTTCAATAAGTTCTTTTTTCGACATTTCCACTGGGTTTAGATTAAGGTCTGCGTATAAAATTTCACACACATATTGGCTCAAAAACCAAAAATAATTGGTCAAATTTAGGTCGTTATAACGGACAATTTGCCCCCACCTTGGACTAGTCATAATCATTTCTATGGCTGGGCTCATAAATGTTTTCATCTTCTGTGGGGCAAGTTTACTTCCGTTTTTTGCTGCAATTATATTCCATTCAAGCGCTCTTTTGTAGTTTATTGGGAAAAATTCTGCAAAACCTCGCTTGTAAATATATCCCATATAATCTTGTGATGGAATATGCCCCGAGCAAGCATAGGCACAAATTTGTTCTATTCTATTCAAAATCACTCTTTCATACTTATCTTTGTTGTATCTTATACTGTCGTCCACTTGAGGTACCCATGCTCTAATCCTCAAAAACAATTCTTTTTGGTCGTCAAAACTAAGCTTATCAAAAGATTCTTTGTTGTAATAATTTTGATTTTCAAACAAATTCATTTTTTATCTCCTTTGTTTATAAACTCTTTATAAAGCATTTTTTTGCAATTACACATTTAGTTGCCGTAAAAGTTTTTTTGCACGCTTTTACACTTTTTTGTGCCTTTTTATTTTTTTAGATAGATATTTATATTGCATACAATTTAATTTTGAAATCGAATCTAATTTCTTGCGAATATTCCAAGCCGTCGTTTTCATAATCATACACCAAAACATAAGACGCATTAATGATTTCTTCCTCCTCATCACTATCTGTCTTATATCTAGACACCAACACAACTTCTCCCGTTTCTGGTACAAAGAGGCCATTTATATCCTTTATATGTGGGTGATTAGTTATAGTATCTGTATATCCACCCAAGATATCATCCAATGACACATCAGATCCACTAGGTAATATTACGGAGCCGTTTTGGGTGTAATCATAACTTTCTGCACTAAAAACAGTTATAGTATTGCCTGAAATAAAATCGTATCCATCATATCCGCTTGGGTTGGATTCTGATTTTTTATTGGTTTTTAATGTTAAAGATATATTAGGAGTAACCTTTATCTGCTTTGTTATTGTATATTCTCCCGCACTATCGGTAAAGACAAATACAAACTGAATATTCACTGTCTGCTCGCTTGCTAGGTCGCCTGAATATAGTCCAAATGTAAGTGGACTTACACCATTCCAATTGGTTGATTTGACAAAGTTTTGTATTCCGTCTTGATTGTAAACAGCAGTAATATTAACCGCAGAAATCTTATTGTTTGTAGCAAGGTTTGCTAATGAACTTTCTTCCGCAAAACTTATTCCACTGCCAAAAGAAATTCCATTGTCCTTCCCTGCTTTTATTTCGTTTTCGTTGCCTTCACCTTTTCTTATAACAAGGTTGCTAATTGAAATACTAGACCTTGCGTATATTGTAACAACAAAATCAGAATAAGCCCCTCCTTTGGATATTCTAACAATAAATTTAGTTGAAACAACGCCAGTTTGGTTTATTGCTTTTAGTTTTATACTTCCATCTTCAGCAATCATTAACCACTCTGCTGTCGCAGAAGAATCCGTCCCTGTAATCCTTACAAATGATAAAGTATAACCATTTGCAAAAGGATTGTTGTCTTCAGAAACTTCCAAAGCGCCATATTTTACAGTTAAATAATTGTCTTTAGTTAGTCCATCAAACATTGGCGCAGAAAGAGCATTTTCCTCGCTTTCACCAAGTTTTGTTGATTCACTACTAACTTTTTGCTCTACCTCAAAAGCACCAGTTATTTGTTTAGTTATATTTGAGAGAGTTTTATCTCCATCTAAAATTGCTATTATGGCGTTTCTACAATTAAAAGCAAAAGCAACAGAGCCACCTGCTATAAAATCTGTTGTTATCTCGAATTTATTTTCTTGTAAAGAATAAATCGTTTTACTATTATCTTCTGGATTGCCAAATACAGTTTCCATTGACAAGAATTTTGTATAATCGGCTGTTAGGATATCAGTTTTAGTAGTCCCTTCTACTTTTTTTAGTGTGAAAAGATAATTTGTGTCATCGTTTGATTGCTTAAAAATATGTGACCTTGTTCCGTTTACGCCAGAAATATTTGTAGAATTGGCTTCAATAATAATATTTAGCCCTATCAATTTGAAATAAAGAGTTTTTTCTTGCAAACTTGGATTAACAACTTTTTCAAAACGCCTATTGGTTGAACTCCACTTCATAATGGAATTGTCGCTGTTTGGTGATTGACAAAGGAAAGTAAACTTTCCTGTATAACCACTTTCTCTGTATGGAACTGATGCAAAATTTATTCCGCCTTTGAAGTTTTCTTGAGCAGTAAAGGAACAAATATTGCTTGGCAATTCTGCACCGTTAAAGGCAAAACGATAACTATATCCAGAACTACTTACAGGAGAATTTCCCTCATAGGCAAAACCATATGTTAGGTTTGATAGATTTGCTCCGTTCCATTGCAAATTGCCACTGTCGTCCACATTTGCACTTAATACAACAGGATTATCCTCTGCCCCGTAAGAATCTAGACTTAGTATAGTTGTTTGCAAAATTTTATCTTTTACTAGATATTGAAGAGAACTGACATTGCCTGTTGCAATTTTGTAGTTGGTTGTAACTTCCAATGGTTCTATATCAAGATAAACTTTAATATCAAAAAGATTTTGTATCTTATTATCACCAATTTGAATTGTTACTACTTCGCCAATAGTGTAAGAAATCTTATACCCAACTACACTTCCACCATCTCTCACTTCTTCCCAATTTCCAAAAGTTATGGTGTTTTTGTTTTGGTCTTGAAGTCCGCCACCCAGTGTAGAACTGTTGTAGTCGTCTTCGTTAGTCAATCCAGAAACTTGCTTAACTTGAACTTTTAGCTTGTTATTGCTTACAAATGTTGCCAATTTTGGAAGTTGCTCCTTTGCGGTTGTAACATATAAGTATCTCACAATGCTGTTTGTTCCGTCTTTATCGTTTTCGTTAAATTCAAAAGTTGAGAAATTGACCGCCTTATCACCTTCGTAAGAATAACAATCTATATACTCTATTGCCTCCACCACTTCTATATCTGTATTGCAACTATTTCCCAAGAAGTATTTGCTCTGTCCGTCATCATAACAAGCCTGTGAATATATTTTGAAAGAGCCCGAACCTGTAACCTGTGCATTTGGAGTTTTGAGAATTAGGATACTTTCGCCATTCAAAACCATATGTTCATATTCCGATTCCAAGGTAACTCCATTTAGCACTATTTCCCCATTTGTAGGTTCATTTAATTTTACATAATGAACTATTTTGAAGTTGTTTGCAATGCCAACCGGGGTTTTGTTATCTACAAAAACAATAGAGTAATTGTTGGTGTCAAAGTTCAATTTTGAGCCACTCTTTGCAGAAATGCTGTATTGTGAAGATTCAACCTTGTCAACTTCAGTTATTTTTGGGATAAGATAAACCTCTTTTTGAATAACATCTTGAGATTCATTCAAGCCGTTGTCATAGAATGTTACTACAAGTTTAATTTTGTTGCCGTTATTATTGTAATCAAGATATTTTTGAAAATTATTTACAGTTATGTTGAAATACCATTCCCCCATTTCTGTAGAGTTTGATGAACAATTTAATCCATATAACCCACCATTTTGAGTGCCATCTACTCTAGACAAAATTCCACCTACAGAGTTGTCTGCAAAATTGATGTAAATATATTTGTTTAACATTTCTTTTGGCAGTGTGCTTAACGAAATGGATTTTCCATCACTAGAAACAACATCCAAGCCCAAATTGAATGAACCTTCCTCTGCATGAGAATTATTGAGATAAATTTTGGTAGTTTCTCCCAAATACAAGGAAGATGTGTCATTTGATATGTTCATTTGGTCAATTGTATATTCCACCACAGAAACATCATGTTTTACAGTTGCAACATTTTCCTCATCCAAATCTTCTATGTTATCTGGATTGTTGTCATACGAAGGGCAAACATATGCGCATATGACAATATTACCAACTTCATCATTGCCACTTGTTACAACAGAAATGGTGTTTGTTGCCACAATACTTCCATTTACATACTTATATGTAAGTTCTGCAACGGTTGAATAGGTCGCATTTGCCCCTTCACCAACTCTAAAAGTTGCAGGATTTGTTTCTCCCAAAGATTGAATTTGCAAAAATATTTTTTTATTTTTTACATCTTTTCCTGCAAACAAACTTCCATTTTCTATACCGCTTATTGCCGAACTGGAATTGTTATAAGGCATAATAGCATTGGCTGGAGATAAACTAACTATATCACTAATTTTTGTTTCATTTGCCTTAGAAATATTTATTGAATTGCCTGGTTTTAGAGTTACTTGGTCAATATTCAGTTCAACGCTCTGTATTGGCACATCAATCAATATCTTGCACTTGGCAATTACGCTTTGATTGGTTGCCTCACCCTCATATCTTGCATAAAGTTCAAAATATCCCCCCTGTGGCACATTGTCAATCAGTATTGGTGCAATATGAAATGGTTCGCCTATGGTTATATATTTTGGATAGTTAATGATAGCATCTCCATTTGGAGTTTTTGAGGTTTCCAGCACAAGTGTTTTCTTGTTCACATTTTCAGTCGTTGTATTTACAGTAAGAGAAAAAGGTCCACTTTTTACTACTTCTGTTTCACTAAACGTCAAGTTGGTTGCATAGACAGGTTTTTCGTCCATTCCGCCAAAAAGATAGACTCCGCCCAAAACCAGAGCAAGCCCTCCTATTGTGCACAAAAATGTTAATAAAATAACCTTAAAAACTCTTCGCATATTTTTTCTCCGTCAAAATGACTTTTGTGCATATGTGCATTTGATAGCAATTTATCTTATCTATTTTGTGGTTAAAAATCAATTATATTCACTAGCACAAATATACAGTATAATTATATCTTTTATATTACACAAAAGTCAAACGAATAGCAACATTTAGACAATTTATGACAACAAAAAAAACCACCCCAGAAAGAGTGGTTTTTGTATTAAATAAGTTCAACTATGCACATTTGTGCTGCATCGCCACGCCTAACTGATGTTCTAAGCACTCTGGTATAACCGCCTGCTTGACCATTTTCTTGGTTGCGTGTTGCATACTTTGGAGCATAAACATTGAAGATTTTTTCAATCAATGGATGATTGATATCTTTTGTTCTTGCAACAAAATTTTCTTTGGACTCTTTTGGTTGACGTTGTTCTTGTCTGTCAAAGAGTTTTGCCATTATAGCACGTCTTGCTTGAAGTTTCTTTGGTCCATCATTAAGCACTTCTTTTTTGACCTTAACACCCTTAGAATCAACTTCTGTTTTCACAGCTTTAACAGTGTCTTGATAGGAATTGATTGCCAAAGTCAAAATTTTTTCTGCATAACTCTGCAATGCCTTTGCACGAGCAACAGTTGTTTCAACTTTTCCATCCCACAAAAGAGAACTTGCTTGATTTCTGAGCAAACTGATTCTTTCCTTGGTAGGTCTATTTAGTTTTGCAATAGTAGCCATTATATTTCTCCTTTAATTATCCGTTGTTTTTATTCTTCGTCATTTCTAAGTGACAATCCCATACTTTCAAGTTTGCTGATAACCTCTTCCAAACTCTTCAGTCCAAGATTTCTAACTTTGAGCATATCTTCCTTTGATTTGCGAGTTAGGTCTTCAATAGTGTTGATGTTTGCACGTTTCAAGCAGTTATAACTTCTCACCGACAAATCCATATCTTCTATTGTCATTTCCATAACTTTCACTGGTTTTGCATCATCATGAGAAACAAGGATATCCATATCTCCCATATTTTCAACCATATCTACAAACAAATGAACATGGTCTTCCATAATTTTGCCTGCCAAAGAAACAACTTCCTTTGCTGTCATTGTTCCATTGGTTTGCACTTCCAGTGTCAACTTGTCAAAGTCTATTGATTGACCAACACGAGTACTTTCCACCTTGTAGTTGACCGACTTTATTGGGGTAAAGATAGAGTCAACTGCAATAGTTCCTATTGGGCTGTCTTCTTTTTTGTTCTTTTGAGCAGAAACATATCCTCTGCCACGACCAATAACAACCTCCATATGAATTTCAGCATCATCATCTAGTGTGCAAATCTTGAGTTCTGGAGTCAAGATTTCCACTTGGTCATTTGGTTCAAAATCGCTGGCATAAACTTCGCATGGACCAACTTTATCCAATCTAATAATAGTAGTAAAGTCTTCGTCAAGAACACTTGTCTTAACAGCCATTTCTTTGATATTAAGAACGATGTCTGTTACATCTTCCGTAACACCCTTCATGCTAGAAAATTCGTGTTGAACGCCATCAATTTTGATTGCAACAGGAGCCGCACCTGGCATAGCACCCAGCAGGGTTCTCCTCATGCAGTTGCCAAGGGTTATGCCATAACCACATTCCAGTGGTTCAATAACAAACTTTGCAAAACTGCCGTCATTTTTTTCTTCAATCACAACCTTTGGTTTTTCAATTTGCATCATGTGAATAACCCTCCTTACCTTGAATACAACTCAATAATCATATGTTCTTGAATGTTCAAATCAATATCATCTCTCTTTGGAAGAGCAATGACCTTGCCCACCATTGTATCTGTATTAAATTCCAACCATTTTGGCATAACAATCTTGATGCCTTTGAGTTGTTGGAATTTTGGCAAATCTTTCTTGCTTTCCTTAACAGAGATTTCATCTCCTTCCTTAACACAGTATGAAGGAATATCCACCACATTGCCATTTACGCAAATGTGTCCATGGCTAACTATTTGACGGCTTTCACTTCTGCTGTCGCCAATGCCCATTCTGTATATAACATTGTCCAGCCTTCTTTCAAGCAAGCTGAGCATATTTTCACCAACAACACCTTTCATTCTGGTTGCTTTTTCATAATATTCTCTAAATTGCTTTTCAAGCAAGCCATAAGCTCTTTTAACTTTTTGTTTTTCTCTAAGTTGCATACCGTAGTCTGTAACTTTTTTTCTTCCCATGCCATGTTGTCCAGGAACAACAGGTCTTTTTTCCATTGCGCACTTTGGAGAGATGCATCTGTCACCCTTCAAAAAGAGTTTGCAACCTTCTCTTCTGCAAAGTCTGCAATCTGCGTCTGTGTATTTTGCCATTTCTCTATCTCCTCTTAAATCCTTCTCTTCTTAGGAGGACGGCAACCATTGTGTGGAATTGGAGAAACATCACTAATCTTTGTAACGTTCAATTCCGCTGTGCCAAGGGCTCTAATTGCAGCCTCTCTGCCATTGCCTGGTCCTTTTACATAAACTTCAACCGACTTCAATCCTTGTTCCTTTGCAAGTTTTGCTGCTGTTTCTACAGCTTGCTGTGCTGCAAAAGGAGTGCTTTTTCTTGCACCTTTGAAACCAAGTGAACCAGCACTTGACCATGCCAAAGTATTGCCAGCAAGGTCAGTAAATGTTACAAGCGTGTTGTTGAACGATGCTTGAATATGAACTGCGCCTTTGTCGATATTCTTTGTTTGTTTTTTCTTTCTAACAACTTTCTTTTTCTCTGCCATTATCCATTACCTCCTTGCTTATTTAGTGCCTTTTTTCTTTGCAACGGTCTTCTTTGGACCTTTTCTTGTTCTTGCATTTTGTTTTGTGCTTTGTCCCCTAACAGGCAAACCTTTACGATGTCTAATGCCTCTGTAGCAACCAATTTCGGAAAGAGCCTTAATATTAAGTGACACTTCTCTTGTAAGGTCGCCTTCCACAGTAAGGTGCTTTTCGATATAGTTTCTAAGTTGAGCAACTTGTTCCTCGCTTAGGTCTTTGACACGAATGTCAGGGCTTATCTTTGTTTCATTCAAAATTTTTTGACTTGTTTTAAGTCCGATGCCTTTGATATAGGTCAAACCAATTTCAAGTCTCTTCTCGTTTGGTAAATCAACACCAGCAATACGAGCCATTTTTATTCCTCCATAAAATAAATTTAATCCGATTATTTATTTCCACAAGTCACAGATTTGACACAAAAAAATGCCAAACAGCCGCCTGTGACAATGTTGTTTGCTTAACCTTGAGTTTGTTTATGTTTTTTATTTGGGCAAATAACCATAACTTTCCCTTCTCTTTTGATAACCTTGCATTTGTCGCAAATAGGTTTTACTGATGGTCTAACTTTCATTTCTTTCTCCTTATTAAATGTATTAGTTTGACTTGCTTCTCCAAGTGATTCTGCCCTTTGTCAAGTCATAAGGGCTCATTTCCACCTTAACAGCATCTCCTTCGAGAATTTTAATAAAATTCATTCTCAATTTTCCGGAAATGTAGCAAGTGATAATATGCCCATTCTGAAGTTTTACCTTAAATGTTGCATTTGGCAACACTTCTGTGACAATTCCTTCCGTTTCCAAACAATCTGATTTTGGCATAATTTCTCCTTTTTTGCAATAGAAAAGTTAAATTTTTGTGCAAATTGACGTGTTTTTCAAAAAAGTTGCTATTTCAAAGTCCTTAAATTTATCTTTCTGCCCATCGTAACAAACAAATGTGTCTTTGAGATGTTTTAATCTTTTTTTCTTTGGGTTAGTTATCTTTCTTGTTTTTCCATCTGCAACAAGGGCAAAATCGCCACAGATGTCTACAATCACATACACTTTTCCTGCGTCATGTCCCATTTTTGACACAACGACACTGCCAACATTAAGCACAATATTCTCCTTCTTAAGTCAAAATTTCAACTCCAGTGTCTGTTATAAGGACGGTGTTTTCGTAATGAGCAGAAGGCAATCCGTCACTGGTCTTGCATGACCAGCCATGGATATCAACCTCATATGTCCCCATATTGACCATGGGTTCTATGGCAATGACCATATTTTTCTTGAGTTTTGGCCCTAGCCCAGCATAGCCATAATTTGGAACACTTGGGTCTTCGTGAAGGTTTCGCCCTACACCATGACCAACCATCTCTCTCACAACTCCAAATCCATATTTTTCAACATAATTTTGGACTTGTGACGAAATGTCGCCCACTGTGTTTCCTGCTTTTATCCCTTTGATGCCTTCAAAAAAACTTTGTTTTGTAACATCAATGAGTTTTTGCTTTTCAGCACTTATCTTCCCCACTGGGAAAGTCCTAGCACTGTCTCCATGATATCCTTTGTAGCAAGCGCCAACATCAATTGATATTATATCGCCCTCTTCCAAAGGAATATCATCAGGAAATCCATGCACAACAACGTCATTTTTAGATGCACATATAGTCGCAGGAAATCCGCCATAGTGCAAAAATGAAGGAGTTGCATTATTTTTTTTGATAAAATCATATGCGATTTTGTCAAGGAACTTTGTGGTAACACCAGGTTTTATATGCTTTTCTATTTCTAGAAGAGTATTTTTTGTAATCTCCCCAGCCTTACGCATCAGTTCAATTTCTTTGTCAGTCTTAATTTTTATCATTTTTTTGCCTGTCTTTTCAAACTAGCAAGAATTTTGTCCACCAAATCAAAAGTTTTTTCTTTTCCGCCGAGTGAACTCACTCTTTCAAAAATGTTCTTGCTTTGATAGAAATCTATAACATCTTGTGGAAGTTTTTGCTTTGCGAGTCTGGTTTTTATTGTTTCTGGCATATCGTCTTGTCTGATGAAAACTTCTCCACCACACTTCTCACATTTGCCATCAACCAACCAGTCCACATTTGTAGGATTTCCACATTTCCTACACATTCTTCTTGTGGAAAGTCTTTTTACAATCTCGTCATCTTCAAGGTCAATCATAATAGCCTTGTCAATGTTGGTTATTGAGTCCAAAAACTTACTTTGTTCTAAACTTCTAGGAAAACCATCCAAAACAAATCCTTTTTGGCAATCTTCCTTTGAAAGTCTATCCTTAACCACAAGGTTTGTTATACTATCTGGGACCAATTCGCCCTTTGCAATACATTCCTCAATGCTCACACCCAGTGGAGTTTTTTCTCTTATATTTTGTCTAAAAATATCACCAGTGGAGATGTGAGGAATGTTATATTTGTTGCAAATAAGTTCTGCCTGAGTTCCCTTCCCACTTCCAGGAGGGCCAAGTAGCACGATTTTCATTTTCACCTCTTTCCAATCAAATTGAAAATTTATCTTATTTCAAGAAGCCTTTGTAATTTCTCATAAGCAATTGGGCTTCGAGTTGTTTGTCTAGTTCTAGAGCAACCGAAACGACAATCAACAATCCTGTTGCGCTGAATGCGTTTACCAGTGAGCCTGACGAACCAATAAATGTGAATATAAAACTTGGAACAAGGGCGATGATACCCAAGAATATTGCACCCCAAAGAGTAAGTCTGTTGGACACTTTTTTGAGGTAATCTGCAGTTGTTTTTCCTGGTCTATAACCCGGAATAAAGCCACCATTTTGTTGGATTTGTCTTGAAACATCCTCTGGATTAAAACTGATTTGCGAATAGAAATAAGAGAACAACAAGATAAGCACTGCAACCAACAATGTATATGGCCATGTGCCAGCACCCATATTTTTTGCATACCACATATATGCACTGCCTTCTTCGGTGCTATACCAGAAGATGCTCATGATAAGTTGTGGAAAACTAATAAGTGCTGTTGCAAAAATGATTGGCATAACGCCTGAGGCGTTTATCTTGATAGGAATGTTGGTGTTTTGACCGCCGTACATTTTTCTGCCTTTCATTTGCTTTGCATACTGGACTGGGATTTTTCTTTCTGCACTGTCAATCCAAACAATAAATGCAAAGATAACAACAAGTAGAGCAAAGAATATAAGCAAAGTCCAAATGTTTTCAAGGTTGGAACTAGATATTCCTGCGATGTTGTTGAAGATTGCTTGTCCAGCGGAGGAAAGCAAACCAACGAAAATCAAAAGAGATAACCCATTTCCTACCCCAAGTGCAGTAATTTTTTCTCCAATCCAAACTGTAAACATAGAACCTGCAGTCAAAATGCAAACGACAAGTGCTCCTGTTGCCCATGTAGAGCCAAAGAAGACTGCACTGTCCAAACTGCTTGCACCAAAACTAACGACTATGCCAACACTCTGAATAATAGCCAAAACTAAAGCACAAATTCTGGTGTATGCCGATATTTTCTTTCTTCCGTCTTCACCTTGTTTTGAAAGTCTTTCCAAAGATGGAATTGCAACTGTCAAAAGTTGGATAATAATGGAAGCATTGATATAAGGCACAACACCCAAAGCGAGCACTGCCCCACTGGCAAGTGCGCCACCACTCACGGCACTGATGATATTCAAGAAATCACCGCCGGAAGTTATTGCTGATTTGAATGTGTCAAGCTTAATGCCCGGAGTTGGCAACCAGCAACCAATCCTATAAACAAGCAACAAAAGTAAAGTAAATATGATTTTTCTTCTCACATCTTTAATTTTAAGTGCTTCTTTAAGGTTCTTAAACATTAGACCTCCTCAAAATTGCCTTGCGCATCCTGAATTTTCTTCTTTGCGGTTTCTGAAAATTTGTTTGCCTTAACTGTCAAAGCCTTTTCAAGTTTGCCATTTCCAAGAACTTTAACGCCGTATTTTTCTATTTTGGACACAATTCCCTTTTCAAGAAGGGCATTTGCGTCAACAACAGCATTGTCTTCAAATTTGTTAAGGTCGGATACATTCACAACTGTATAAACTTTTCTAAAGTCTGCATTTGTAAAGCCATGTCTTGGCAACTTTCTGATAAGAGGCATTTGACCGCCTTCAAATCCAACACGAACACCGCCCCCGCTTCTAGCATTTTGACCTTTGTGACCTTTGCCACTTGTTTTGCCAACGCCACTGCCAATGCCACGTCCAAGTCTTTTCTTTGAAAATCTTGAATTTTCAGCAGGTCTCAATGATTGAATGTTCATTTAACTTTCTCCTTTCACGAAATTATTTTGAAATTTAGTCGATTTCTTCAACCTTAACCAAGTGTTTCACTTTGAAAAGGCTTCCCTTTATGCAATCGTTGTTAGGGAAAATTTTTGTTGTGCCAAGTTTTGTAAGACCCAAAGCTTCCAAAATCTTTGCTTGGTTTTTGTTAAACCCAATAACACTTCTAACATAAGTAACTTTTAGTTGTCCCATGTTTTTTGCTTTTTTTGTGGTTTTCTTTTCCATTATTTCTTCTCCCTAGCATTAAATTTCTTCTGGTGATTTGCCACGAAGTGCGGCAACTTCTTCACGTGTTCTAAGAAGTTTCAAACCCTCAAGTGTGGCTTTAACTCCGTTAATTTTGTTGTTTGAACCATGAGCTTTTGTAACAATATCTTTGATACCTGCAAGTTCAACCACTGCTCTGGCACTTCCACCTGCGATAACACCAGTACCTTGTGGAGCTGGGAACATATGAACCTTGGATGCTCCAAATCTACCGATAACATTGTGTGGAATGGTTGTCCCAACAATAGGCACAGAAATCAAATTTTTCTTTGCAGCAGCAGTTGCTTTTTCCACTGCTTCTGGCACTTCGTTTGCCTTGCCGATACCTACACCCACAAGACCATTCTTGTTGCCTACAACGACCAATGCACTAAATCTAAGTGTTCTGCCACCCTTAACAACCTTTGCAACACGTCTTACTTCAACAAGTTTTTTGTCAAAGTCGCTTTCTTCCTTTTTTGGAGCAACTTTTTCTTGTTTTTTCTTGTCAAACTTCTTGTTGCTTTGTTTGCGTTCTTGGCGATTGTCAACTTTTACTGTTGACTTCTCCACTTTAGCAGGTTTTTTTGCAACAACTTCTTCTTGTGCTGTTTGTTCAACTTTTTCTTCAACAGCATTTTCTTGTAGAACTTCGTTTTCCATATTTTCCTCCATTAGAATTCCAAACCTGCCTTTCTTGCACCTTCTGCCAGTTGCAAAACTCTGCCTGTATAAAGGTATCCGCCTCTATCAAACACAACAGTTTTGATTTTCTTTTTAAGTGCCAATTTCCCGATAAGTTCACCAACAGCAAAAGCTTGTTCGCTTTTTGTTTTGCCTTTGATGCTGTCTGCAATTTCTTTTGACAAAGTTGAAGCACTGCAAAGAGTTTTGCCATTTTCATCATCTATAATTTGTGCATAGATATTTGATGTGCTTCTGTAAACATTAAGCCTTGGAGTTGCTTTTGTTCCAAAAATATTTTTTCTAACTCTAAGATGACGTTTTTGTCTCTTGGCGTTTTTATTTTCTTTACTAATCATTTCTTCTCTCCACTACGCTTATTTCTTACCTGAAACTTTTCCGACTTTTTTAATAACAACCTCATCACTATATCTGATGCCGTATGCATGATATGGTTCTACAGGTCTTATACCTCTAATTTTGGCTGCATATTGTCCCACAGCCTCGTTGGATATTCCCTTTACAACAACAGTTGTTGCATCAGGACATTCCAGTGTAACACCCTCAACCTCTGGGACATCAACAGGATGTGAAAATCCCAAGTTCAAAACAACTTTGTTGCCTTGTTTTTGAGCCTTATAACCAACACCGTTGATAACAAGTGATTTAGAAAAACCTTCCGAAACACCTTTTACCATATTGGCGATAAGCATTCTATAAAGCCCATGTTTTGCTTTGCATTCATTGGAATCATTTGGACGGGTAACAACAACTTCGTTGTCCTTAACTTCCACTTTGATAAGTTTGTCAATTTGACGTGAAAGTGTTCCAAGTTTTCCTGTAACAGTTACCAAATTGTTGGAGTCAACTTTAACCTCAACTCCGCTTGGTATGGCAACTGGCATTCTTCCTATTCTAGACATTTCCTTTCTCCTCCTTACCAAACGAAAGCCAAGACTTCGCCACCAAGATTTTGGCTTCTAGCCTCTTTATCCGTCATAATTCCTTTATTTGTCGAAACGATTGCAATCCCCAAACCATTGAGAACTCTTGGGATATCATTGCATTCTGCATAAACCCTAAGTCCTGGTTTTGAAATGCGTTTTAGCCCTTGGATAACTTTTTCTCCGTTTGGACCATATTTCAATGTAACCTTGATTGATTTGTAGTTGCCGTCATCAACAAGTTCGTATTTTTCTATATAACCTTCGTTAAAAAGGATTTCAGCAATAGCCTTTTTTGTCTTTGAAGCAGGAACTGTAACTTCCGCTCTCTTAATGGTCAACGCATTTCTAATGCGAGTGAGCATATCTGCGATTGGATCTGTAACTATCATCTTATCTTTCTCCTTTACCAACTAGCCTTTTTAACACCAGGTATTTCGCCTTTGTAAGCCAAATTTCTAAAGCAAATTCTGCAAATTCCATACTTTTTGAGCACAGCGTGTGGACGTCCACAAATGGAACATCTTGTGTATTCTCTAGTTTTGTATTTTTGCTGTCTTTGCTGTTTGTTAATCATTGCTTTTCTTGCCATAATTTTTGCTTCCTTTTCCTCTAAAAATTATCTCTTTGCAAAAGGCATTCCAAATGCTTGAAGAAGAGCAAATGCCTCTTTGTCAGTTTTGGCAGTGGTAACAATGATAACATCCATACCTCTGACTTTATCGACTTTTTCGTAAGAAATTTCTGGGAATATAAGTTGTTCTTTTATACCCAATGCGTAATTTCCTCTGCCATCAAATGCCTTTGGATTTACGCCCTTAAAGTCCCTAACACGTGGGAGAGCGATTGAAATAAGTCTGTCCAAAAATTCATACATTGTGTTGCCACGAAGTGTAACTTTTGCACCAATCTTTTGTCCTGCTCTCACTTTGAAGTTAGACACTGATTTTTTTGCCAAGGTTGCAATAGCTTTTTGCCCAGTGATTTGAGTAAGTTCGTCAAGTGCTAGGTTAAAGCTCTTTGAGTTGTCCTTAACTTCTCCAAGGCCCATACATACAACTATCTTTTCAAGTTTTGGTATTTCCATAACATTTTTGTATGCAAACTCTTTTTGCAATGCAGGAGCAATGGTTGATTTGTAATAATCAAGTAGTCTTGCATTATTTGTTGATTTATTTTCTGCCATTTTATCCTCCTACTTACCTGTCTTTTCAGAAGCAGTTTGCTTCTTAGTTTCTTTTTTCACAGCAGTTTTTGCTGTTGTTTTCTTTTCTGATGTTTTTGCTGTTGCAGTCTTTTTTGCTTCAGTGTTTGCAGATTTTGCTTTTTTTGCAGGAGCATCTGCAGTAGCTTCTTTCTTTGATTCTGTTTTCTTTGGTTCTACCTTTTTAGAATCAAGTGATGCGCCACATTTTTTGCAAACTCTTACCTTTTCGCCCTTTGCATTCACTTCCATCTTAACACGAGTTGCCTTGTTGCAAGCTGGGCAAACAATCATCACATTGCTACTATCAATCTTGCCTTCTTTTTTCACAATGCCACCCTTGTCTTGTGCAGACCTTGGTTTGTTGTGTTTGACAATCATATTAAGACCTTTTACGGTTACTTTTCCCTCTTCTGGGAAGCACTCTGCAACAGTGCCTTTCTTGCCATTTTCTTTTCCGGTGAGAACAACAACATTGTCGCCTCTTTTAACATTTAACTTTGCCATCTATTGTTTCCTCCTTAAAGAACCTCAGGAGCAAGAGAAACGATTTTCATATAACCATTTTCTCTCAATTCCCTAGCAACAGGCCCAAAAATACGTGTTCCGCGTGGTTGTTTTTGGTTGTCGATAATAACAGCTGCGTTGTCATCAAATCTAATGGATGAACCATCATTTCTAAGGACACCTTTGCTTGTTCTTACGATAACAGCCTTAACAACATCACCTTTCTTAACAACACCACCAGGTGTTGCTTTTTTTACAGAGGCAATAATCACATCTCCAATATTGCCACTTCTTCTAAAAGACCCGCCAAGCACTCTGATACACATAATAATCTTTGCACCAGTGTTGTCGGCAACCTTAAGTCTTGTTTGTGGTTGAATCATGTTCTATTTCCTCCTGTATTACTTAGCTTTTTCGATTATTCTAAGAAGTCTGAAGTGTGTCGTCTTGCTGATTGGTCTTGTTTCCATAATTTCAACTGTATCACCAATTTTGCATTCATTATTTTCGTCATGTGCTTTGAATTTCTTAGTTATCTTAACGACTTTTTTGTATAGTGGGTGTTTTACATTGGACACTACAGACACAACTATTGTTTTGTCCATTTTGTCGCTTACAACAACACCTATTTTTGTTTTTCTATTATTTCTTTTTTCTTCCATCTCGTTCACTCCTATGCCTTAACCTTTTTGTCGGACTCGACATTTTTGCCAAGTTCTCTTTCGGTAAGAACAGTTTTGATTTTTGCAATGTCTTTTTTCAAAGAGTTCAAAAGCATTGGATTTGCAAGGTTTCCTGTTGCATGTTGAAATCTAAGATTGAAGAGTTCAGTTTTTGTTGCAACCAACTTTGCATTAAGTTCGTCGTTGGTCATACTTCTTATATCTTTTATTTTCATTAAACTGCACCACCTTCTACAACGTTTTCTTCAGCTTTAGCAGTGGATTGTTCTCTGGTGATAATCTTTGTAACACAAGGAAGTTTGTGTGAAGCAAGTCTCAAAGCTTCTTTTGCTATTGCTTCATCAACACCCTTAATTTCAAAGAGCACTCTGCCAGGTTTTACAACTGCAACCCAATATTCTGGGTTTCCCTTTCCGCTACCCATACGAGTTTCGGCAGGTTTTTTGGTAATTGGCTTGTCTGGGAATATATCAATCCACACCTTGCCACCACGTTTTGTATATCTTGTCATAGCGATACGAGCGGCTTCTATTTGGTTGGAAGTAATCCAGCATGGTTCGGTAGTTGCCAAGCCATAATCGCCATAAGCAAGCTTATTGCCACGGGTTGCAACACCTCTCATTCTGCCACGTTGAACTTTTCTTCTCTTAACCTTTTTTGGCATTAACATTAGACGTTACCTCCTTTTTCAGCAGGAACTTTTTTTGAGAAAATTTCGCCGTTATAGACCCAGACTTTTATTCCCAAAATTCCAAATGTTGTTTTTGCTTCTGCAAAACCATAGTCGATATCTGCTCTCAAAGTTTGAAGAGGAAGACTACCTTGATGATATTGTTCAGTTCTAGCAATGTCTGCACCATCAAGACGGCCAGCAACCATAGTTTTGATACCCCTAACGCCAGCCTTAACTGCCTTTTGCATTGCCATCTTCATAGCACGTCTAAAGTGAACACGCTTTTCTAGTTGGCTAGCAATGCTTTCTGCAATCAAAGTTGCGTCTGCGTCTGGATTTTTGACTTCCTTGATATTGATAGAAATTGAATCTGCGGAAGTCAACTTCATAATTTCTTTCTTAAGGGCTTCTACTCCAGCACCTTTTTGCCCAATAAGAACACCTGGGCGAGCAGTGTAGATAGAAACAATAACTCTCTTTGCAGTTCTTTCAATAACAATCTTTGAAATAGCGCAAGCATAGTATTTTTTCTTGATGAAAGTTCTTATGGTGTTGTCTTCTTTAAGATTTTTTGCAAAATCTGCTTTGCCAACATACCACAAGGAATCCCAGCCCTTATTGATACCTATTCTAAGTCCGTTTGGACTAACTTTTTGTCCCATTTCTTCGCTCTCCCTTACTTAACAGTGTCCAATATAACAGTTATATTGCTTGTTCTTTTTAAGATTTGGTCAACTCTGCCCCTACCACGAATATTTTGTCTTTTGTAGGTTGCACCTTGACCAGAGTAAATTTCTGCAACATAAAGGTCTTGTTTGTTAAGTCCTTTGTTGTTTTCAGCATTTGCACCAGCAGATTCTACTACTTTGCAAATAAGATCAGCAGCCTTGTTTGGAGTATTTTTCAAAATAGCAACTGCTTCGTTGTAACCCTTTCCTCTAACAAGGTCCATAACAATGTTAAGTTTTGAAGAACTAAGTCTTAGGAACTTTGCCTTTGCATATGGTCTTGTATCACGAGTTTGGTTTATTTTTTCTGTTTTTTCTTTAATTCTCTTTGCCATTTCCCTTCTCCTTATTTGCCCTTAGCCTTATCTGCGCCATGGCCTCTAAAAGTTCTGGTTGGAGCAAATTCGCCAAGTTTATGTCCAACCATTTCGGCTGTGCAATATACTGGAATATGCTTCTTCCCATTGTGAACAGCGATTGTGTGTCCCACAAATTCTGGATAAATGACAGATGCTCTTGACCAAGTTTTAACAGGTTTCTTTGTGTTAGACTCGTTCATTTCTTTGATGCGATTGAACAATCTTTGTTCAACGTATGGTTTTTTCTTTAATGATCTACTCATCTTACATAACTCCTCGTAGTTTATGACCTACTAATAATAAATTTGTTCGTGCTCTTCTTTTTGTTTCTTGTCTTATATCCAAGAGCAGGTTTGCCCCATGGTGTAACAGGACTTGGTCTGCCGATTGGTGACTTGCCTTCACCACCACCATGTGGGTGGTCGCATGGGTTCATAACAACACCACGAACAGTTGGTCTAACACCCATATGTCTTTTTCTTCCAGCCTTACCAATGGAAATGATTTCGTGGTCAACATTGCCCACTTGCCCAAGAGTTGCTCTGCACTCTGCTGGGACCATTCTCATTTCACCACTTGGCATCTTAAGTGTGGCATATTTGCCTTCTTTTGCCATAAGTCTTGCAGAGATACCAGCACTTCTAGCAATCACTGCACCTTGGTTTGGTCTAAGTTCAATATTATGAACAACACTACCTACTGGGATATTCTTAAGAGGCATACAGTTTCCGACTTTTACTTCTACTTCAACACCACTCATTACCTTGTCGCCAACGTTTAAGCCAACAGGAGCCAAGATATATGACTTTGCGCCATCTGCATAGTGCAAAAGAGCAATGTTTGCAGTTCTATTTGGATCGTATTCAAGCGCTTCAACCTTTGCAGGAACATTGTCGTGATTACGTCTAAATTCAATTATTCTATATTTTTGTCTGTTTCCACCACCATGATGTCTAACAGTGATTTTGCCTTGTGCATTTCTTCCAGCATGTTTGTTTTTAACAGCAAGAAGGGATTTTTCTGGTTTTTTCTTTGTAAGTTCCGAAAAATCGGCAGTGGTCAAAAATCTTTGTGATGGTGTGGTTGGATTGTGTCTTTTAATTGCCATTTTATCTTTCTCCTACCTTAATTTAAACTCTCAAAGAACTCAATAGGTTTGCTTTCTTTGGTGAGCCAAACAATCGCCTTCTTGTAATCACTTGTTTTGCCAACGCTTCTGCCTTGTTTGGTGTTTTGAGTTTTAACTTTTCCCTTGACAATAAGGGTGTTTACTTGTTTAACCTTAACCTTAAATATTTCTTCAATTGCTTGTCTAATTTGAACCTTGTTTGCGTTTAGGTCAACTATAAATGTGTATTTCTTGTCGGAAATTGTTGCATAACTCTTTTCCGAAAGAAGTGGCTTTTTGATAATGTCGTATGCGTTCATTGTTTATAAGCCTCCTCTATTTTTTTGATTGCATCTTGTGTGATGTAAAGTCTGGAATTTGCAACAACGTCATATGTTCCAAGCACGTCTGCATAAGTAACGTGAGCATTTGGAATGTTGTTTGAAGCACGAAGTATTTCGTCATTCTTTTGGTCAAGAACGAACAAAACATTCTTCTTACCTACCTCAAAGTTGTCCATAATTTGTTGGAAGAACTTTGTTTTTGGTGCTTCAAGGGAAACTTGGTCAAGAACAACAACTTCGTTGTCTGCAACTTTTGCACTTATTGCACTCTTGAAAGCAGAAACTTTCATTGCTTTGTTTATTTTTTGAGAGAAATCTCTTGGCTTTGGTGCAAAAATGATACCGCCACCCTTCCATTGTGCACTCTTTGTAGAGCCTTGTCTTGCTCTGCCAGTGCCTTTTTGACGCCAAGGTTTCTTTGCATGTCCTCTCACTTCACTGCGAAGGAGTGCTGATTTTGTTCCTTGTCTTTGATTGTTGTTGTAAGCAACCACAACTTGGTGGATAAGTGGTTCGTTGTATTCGCAACCAAATACTTCTTCAGAAAGAGTAGCTTGACCAACAACTTCTGCTTTTGTGTTATAAACTTTAACTTTAGGCATTTTTAACTACTCCTTATCTTTTGATTTTTTTTGCATTGCAGATGAACACAAGTCCGTCTTTGCTTCCAGGGACGCTACCCTTAACAAGCATAAGGTTTCTTTCTTCATCAATCTTTACGACTTTTAGATTTTGTTTTGTAACTCTGTCGTTACCAAATTGTCCAGGCATCTTACGATTTTTGAACACTCTTGCTGGGGTTGAACTTCCACTCAAGCCACCAACTTCTCTGTGCACAGGGCCTGTGCCATGGCTCATTCTGAGGCGTCTAGCGTTCCATCTTTTGATAACACCGCTAAACCCATGTCCCTTTGAAGTCCCTGTAACATCAACCAAATCTCCTTCAGCAAACACTGAACATTTGATTTCGTTCCCTACTTCAAGGTTTGATGTGTCAGAAAGTCTAAATTCTCTAAGATATTTCTTTGCTTCGACATTAGCTTTCTTAAACAATCCCATCTCTGGTTTGTTTTTGGATTTTTCTTTTGCTTCGCCAAATCCAACAACCACTGCATCATATCCATCTTTATCCACGGTTTTCTTTTGGACAACGGTGCATGGTCCTGCAAGGATAACAGTTACTGGAGTAACCTTTCCATCAAGGTCGAATACTTGAGTCATCCCCAATTTTTTTCCTAAAATAGCTTTTTCCATTTTTCACCTCTCGACCTTTATAATTTGATATTGATATCAACGCCTGCAGGAAGGTCAAGTTTCATAAGAGAATCCACTGCCTTGCTTGATGGGGTGTAGATATCAATTATCCTTTTGTGTGTTCGCATCTCAAATTGTTCACGACTATCTTTATATTTATGAGGTGCTCTGATGATTGTCACCACTTCTTTTTCTGTTGGAAGTGGGATTGGCCCAGCAACCTGAGAGCCAGACTTTGACGCAGCTTCCATAATTCTGGAAGTGGCAAGGTCAATCAAGTTGTGGTCATAACTTTTTAATTTGATTCTGATTTTTTGTGTTGCCATATACTCTCCTTCTACCATGCTGGCACATTCAATACACTTTACCGTGTGTTTCGTATCGAAAGTCCTTAAAAAAAAATCTTAAAGATTTTTAGCCAGCCCGCTTGAATTTTAATTCAAACTTGTCCACGCAAATTCTCCAGTTTTGTTGCTAAAAGTGGTAACTTTGCGCTTCATCCCATATTTCACGGTGAAGACATTTTACACCAGAACATTCGATTAGTCAACCCTTTTTTTCTAAAAAAATGCGCTTTTTCTTAAAAAAAATAAGTTTGTGCAAATTGCACAAAAAAATAAGTATTTTCATCCTTTCTCTTATTATACTTTATCTCCAAATATAGCCAAATTTCTCCAAAAAATCCCAACAAATTTCTCTATATATATAATAGGTTGCATTTTGCATAAAAAAAGGTCGCACATTGGCAACCCTTTCATCCTAAAAATAACACTCTAGATTATCAAAACAATAATTTCAAAACTGCAATTTCAAACCAATTCTTACTAGAATATTTTATTTTTTACAATTTTTCTTTGCTGGGATTAAGTCTTCGTTCAACTTTTTTACCATAAAATCTACATCCAAGCCATGCACACTGCCCGCCTCCTCAACAGTTTCCATTTGGCTCATTGGGCAAGAAAAACAATGCATCCCAAATCCACGCAAAATATCTTCTGCATTGGAATATTTTTTCAATATTTCTCCAAGTGTTGTATCTTTGGTTACTTCCATTTTTTATCTCCTTTTAAGAATATATAACTCTATGGTGCATTAACCCTCACAAAAGTAAGTCTATATTATTGCTAGTAGCCACCCTGTATAATGCTTTTACTACATAAGGCTTTCGCCTTGTATTATTTGCCTAAAACATTTTTACTGCATAATATTTCTACTACACAACAATCAGATTATGCTACATAATATTGCTATTACGCAGCAATTTATCTCTGCTAAATAATATTGCTATAACGCAACAATCTATTTCTGCTACACATTATTGCTATTACATAACAGGCTTGTTTCTGCAAGCGGTTATATCTTGCACAATCACATATTACACCCTAACACCATTTTAGTCAACACTTTTGCAATGTTGTTAGGTCAAAACACTACAAAAAAATTGATTAAATTAGTCATTTATAAAACTGTGTAGGAAAAACTTTGTTACAATTTGCTTTTACAAACCATACAAAGTTCGTTCCCTGCCAAATTCTTTGCACCACAACAAGGGCATACAATAAACTCTCCAACCTGTGTTCCGCAATTTTTACAAAAGTTTGAGTTGCTTTCAATTTTTGCTCCACACTTTTCACAGGTTTTTTCTTTCTCTACTTGTTTTTCGCTAGAACTTTCCTCTTCTTGCAAACTTTCTTTGTTTTGTTTGAAGTTTTCTTCCCTGCAATCAACTTTTTGACAATAATTTCCCCCATAGTTGCAATCTATTTTACTTTCCTTATTAAAAAAATGGTCTTGAACAGTTTCATTTTCGTTGTCATCAGCAAATAGCCTTGGCTCTTTTTGTGGGGTGTTGTCAAAAATATTTGCGGACTTATTGACACTATCTATTGTATTTGATTCGTATTCATAATTGCGATTATCCATTCCCATTGAAAATTTGCCAAACTCTCCACCTGATGAAGAATTGCCAAACTCAACTGTTGAAAAATTACTGGATTGATTGCTCGTTGTAAAATTCTTAGATATCCCATTAGACGCAGGACTGCTAGTAAATCTATTTATACTAGAATTGTTATATGAAGGGGAATTTTCCTCACTTCTATGCAAATTATCCCCTTGACCATTGACAACGATATTCTCATCTTGCCCATTACCTTCGCCAAGTACAATTTTGCTGTTTGAAGAAGTTACAAACACCTTTTCTTTTTCTTTCTGGGCAGAATTTATCGAATTTTCCACTTCACTTATAAATTCGTCATCTTTGCGGTGTTGCAAAGCCAAATCGTGCATTTTTTTCTGTCTTTTTGACACTATCAAATCTTCCACCCTAACTTTTGTTATGTCAATGCCAAAATTTGCACATAGTTTGCTTAAATTAGACAGCATTAAACTCTCCACTTTTTCCTTGCAGGTAGAATAGATATCAAAACTCAACTCTGCTTTATTAAGAATTTTTGAGATTTCTTCACCCACCACAAAAGACAACTCCTTTTTGAGTGAATTATTTTTAACAAAAGCAAACTCCTCACAGAATATACTCATAAATTTTCGCATATCATTTATGCAAAAATCAAAATTTCCCACTAGACGCATCTTTATTTTGCCATTTTGAGTTTTGCACAAGAATTTTTCATGTGTTTTGAATTTTATATTATGTCCATCAATTTTGACAAAATATACATCGGCAGGCAATCTCTTTGGGCTAACAATGCCCCTTTTGGTCAGCATATTGCGATGTTCCTTAAAAAGTCTTGGCACTGTTACATCTTCAAACTTTATCTGCCCCACTTCGTTTATAATATCCAAGACTTTGTTGTTGTGAGCAATTATCACATTATAGCCTTGCTCAATCTCTATATTGATGCCCAATTCCAGCGAACCATTTTTCATAGGCACCAAATAAACAATATCTCCTTTGTTTTTTTCTGGCAGAGATATCGGTTTCTTTTTTATTAAGTTGGAAAAAAAGTTAAAAATTCCCATATATTCGCCACAATTTTACCACAGCAAACAAAAAAATGCTAGCAAATGAAATAATAAATGGCAAAAAATTAACATATATTTAAGTATTGACTTACACAGAAAGGGAGAAAAAATGAAACTTTTAACTGATATTATTGCAAAAAAGGTGCTAAACCTCAGTTCCGGACAAATTGAGGGGACTATAAAAAACGCCTGTTTTGATGCAAATTTCAAAAAAATAGAAAATTTTAAGATGTTTGACAATGAAGATGAAGAATATTTGCTGAATGCAAGAAAAATTTATTCTATTGGACAAGATGCTGTAGTTATAAAAAACAAAGATGCGATGGTCCTTGCAATCAATGAGGCAGAATGTAATGATTTTTCTACAATGAATATGCCGGTTTACTCCGCTGACGGCAAAGAGATTGGCAAAGTAACAGACCTAGAGTTGACGGACAATTTTCGCCTAAAACACCTTGTGGTTGGCGATGAAAATATCTCCCCCGAAAATATTCTTAGTCTTGGTCAAGTTATTGTTACAAAGGGAGAAACTCCAGTAAAATTGCTTGCAAAATCTCGAACAAACCCTTTCAAAAAACCAACGGAGAATATGCAAACTGTTACAATCCTTGCCCCAAAGATAGAGCCTGAAACAAAATCCCTCTCTACCCCGACACGTGCAGTGGCATCTCCCAATTTTTTGCTGGGGCGAAGGGCTACCAAAACGATTTATGGTATGAATAACGAAATAATCATCCGCAAAGAAAGCCCCGTAACAGCCTTAACCCTAGAATCTGCCAAAAGGCATGGCAAACTGATAGAACTCACCGTATTTTCTCGTTCCAACTAAAATTAACCTCCTCTCTATCTCACAAAAAACATCTATCAAAACAAAAACCCAAAGTTTTAGTCTAGTACTTTTGAAACTAGCGAAATGATAAACACTTTAATCTATAAGGGTTAAGGTGTTTTTTTACTCTCTCTTAACTGCTTAAAAAACAAATAGTTCTGCAGTTGTCAAAGATTGTCACATCAATAGCGACATGCACTTTAACCTTGACAACAGTAGTACTATTTGTTTACCATAATCAAAAAGAGAAGAAAAAGAATAACAAAAAGCAAAAGTGTGTTACGTTCACCAACACTTTCGCTTTTTTCTTTCATTTATTTAATTGTAGAGTGTGCTTGTCTGGTGGGGCGAAGCGACACCACTTGTATCAAGACAAGCACACGCCTCAGTGCCAAATTTAATCATTCGAACCATTCTTTCATCGTGAGCCTAATTCACTTTATTTTTTGTTGCATCTTATAATCAAACATTCTGTCCTTTATATTTCTAATTCTAGGCATGAAAACCTCGTAAAATCTTATAAGTTCATTCGCAACTTTTTCAACATCTAAATCAAAATCAAAAGGTTTTATATTGTCACCAATAATTACCTCTTCTTCATTACATAACCCATACTTATTAGGACTACTTGAATATTGACCAAATCTTCCTATTCTTGAAGCTTTCTTTTTGTCATTTCTATCCCAAACAAGTCTGTAACCCAACAATAATTCAATTTCTTCTCTTTTTGTTTTTAGTTCATCAAAAACCCTTTTTGCATCATCGCCACTTAGAAAAACGCAGATATCATTTAATGTACCATCTTTTACTCTTGTATTAATCATTACTTCTTTACGATTATAAATGTAAGCATATTCATTTTCATTTTTAAAAACCAACGAAATAGTTCTATTGTTATAAGAATGCTCATCAAAATATTTTTTAAGTTGATTAAAAAACTCTGTTCTTATCTCTAGATTATTGTTTGCTATGTTATATTTTTTGTCCTTATTAGACTTTGTTCCAAATTCTGGTTTCATTATATTCTCCAAATCTTCATTCTCAGCATTGTAAATCTCAATTCCACACTCTTTATATGCATCTAAAGGATTATTACGATGTTTTATGTATCCTCTAGCATTTAGTTCTTTGTTTTCTTGTTTTGTTATCCAACATAACCTTTGTTGTGTTATTAAGTCTTTTATTAAATCAATAGTAAGTTTTCCTTGGTTATAATAATGTAATAGGGTGTTTTTGAAATCATAGGCAGTTGTTAAATGTTCATCTACAAAATGCTGATGTATAATAATTTTTTCACCTTGTTTCGTTTTTGTGGTACTTAGCCAGTTAAATTCTCTTATGTCCTGACCTGTAAGTTCATAAAACAAATTATATGCTTTAACGCTTGAAAGGTGTTTAGGGAATTTGGATAATATCCATTCATCATGACTTGCTTTGTCAAAAATCCACTTATTTGCTCTTGTTGGATTTTCTGCCATCTGTTTAGTGTAATTATATAAAGTATTACACCAAATATTTAATTCTTGTTCTGCTTGTTCATTTTTTTCTATTCGTTTCATATTAATACCTCCTTTGAAACTATATATAGGTATTTCGACGGAAAAGTTTTTATATTCAACAAATTATATCATATTTGCTGCTATTTTGTTGTGATTTGTTTAAATGTTTGTAATTTTTCTGTAAAAAAAAAGAGACTTTGATACAATTAAAATCTCTTTTTACTAGTTTCAAAAGTGTTAGCCATTCCTTTGGGTTTTTAATGTTATTTGTTAGAATTAAGGAGTTTTTGCATTTCTGCATTCAAGGCATCAATCTCCGAATTACTCTTGCGAGCAGTAGTCTTTTTGCCTCGTGTTGCAGAACTTCTTCCTCTTACAGATTGTTTACGTTCCTTTCTTGCTGGTCTTGTTGAAGGTTCCTCCTCTTCTATTTCTTCCACTTCTTCCACATCTGGTTGCTCTTCCGGCACATTACTTTGTGGAGGCTGAGGTTCCACTTGTGGTGCTGGTTGAGCAGTAGGCTGAGCCATTTGTATAACTATAGGTTGAGGCTGTTGTTGTGGTTGAGGTTGTGGTTGAGGAGCAACATATGGTTGACCGTATCCCTGTGGATAGCCTTGTGGGAATCCCTGTGGGTATTGAGGATATCCTTGAGGGTAACCTTGAGGATATTGAGGATAGTTGTATCCATTGTATCCATTAAATTGCCCTGCAGGTGCTTGAGAGTCCATTTTGGATATTGTGTTGTTCAACTCTTGTTCTAGTTGCTCACGTTCTCTCTTTAGCCTATTATTTTCTTCCTCTATCTGCTTTTGAATTTGTTGCAAATCATCTGCTGTTGCTTCATTGGAGCCATCTCCATCGTCATTGTCATCATCGTCGTCATCTTTTCTAAAGAAGTTTGCCCCATCAACATTATTTTCCTTAGCCCTATCCTCTATATTTTCTTGTTCTTTTGGCTGTTCAGCACTAGATGTTGTTTCTGCTTCCTGAGTCCAATATTGTTGGTCTTCGGGTTGTTGTTCCCCTTCAGTTGTTGGGTTTTCTTCTTGCCATGTCGATTGTTCATATGGCTGTTGCTCGTATGATTGTTGTTCTATAGAGGCTTCGTATGGTTGTTGTTCATATTGTTGTTGCTCTATAGAGGCTTCGTATGGTTGTTGTTCATATTGTTGTTGCTCTATAGGGGCATAGCCTTCCGCTTGACTTGGGGTGTTAAAATTATTTTGTTCAACACCAGCTCCTTGAGGTTGCTCAGAATAATTTACTTCTTGTGGTTGAGAATATTGTTCAGCAAAGTTGCCACCTACATTCCCTACCAAAGCATTTTCTTCGTTCTGACTTATCTCTTCAATATTATTTTGATTTAGAGGATACAATTCGTCAGTGGTTATTTCTTCTCCATGTATAAGGTTTGCATTTGGGTCAAGTTGCTCATTGGTCATACCCCCCACACCCTGCAAGTCTGTAAGTAGCGCTTTGAGGTCGCTGTTTTCTTGTGCAAGGGAAAGCAATTTTTCGTTGCCCACCTCTGCTGCTTTTTGAGTAAGAGCCTTGTAAAGTGTATTTGCATAATGCTTAAACTCGAGAAGCATAGCCTGTTGAACAAAATTCTTTTTCTCCTCAATTTCTGCTTCACGTTTCTTGATTTCTCCCTCCAAAGCCTCCTGCTCGTTATTAAATTTTGCAGTTGCTTCTTCTAGGTCTTTTTCAAGTTGTTGTTGTTTCTTTATTTCGTCGCTTTGTTGTTTTCTTATATAGTTGCTTTCAATACGGTTTGTCGATGCCTCTTGTTGCGAACGCAAACTGTCCAAGTTTTCTCTTGATGCCTGCAACTTTCTTTGCAAATCCTTACTGGTTGTTTCAAAGTTTTTCTTATAATTTTCTTTTTCTGCCTCTATAGCATCACTTTCGTCTTGCAGTCTTTTTCTAACTTTAATAAATGTTTCACTTTCCTTCATTGCCCTTTCCAAAACAAGAGAACCATCTATGCCAAGGTCGCCAAAATCGTATTCTTCGCAAGCCACAGAATTTTCTCTTGCCTTTTCAAGTTCCTTCTGCTCGACCAAAGCACGTTTTTCGAGATATTGTTGAAGGATAGGTATGCCTTCTTTGATTTCTTGTTTTGTAAACAAAATCTCATAGTCAACATATGCTGGCAATGTAGTAACTGCTTTTTCAAGGTTGCGTTCAAACACTGGGAAATTTTCGAAAAGTAACGAATAAATTTCGTTTTTACGCAATCTAGCAAATAGAATATAAACTGCATAAATTATAACCACAGCAAGTGGGCAAAGAACGGCAATTAGAAGTCTTAAATTTTCTTCCACTACTGCAATACCCGCTTTGTAGGAATATGCTAGCCCCACAGAAAAGGAAAGCACTGCTATAAGCATTGTGAATATCCCAAAGTTGCCAAGGTGCTTTTCGATAGAAGAAGACCTAAGAGGTTTGTCCACACAAGTACTTGTGTTGATATACTTTGTTGGAGAATCTTCCCTATTCAGCATATATATCTGCCATGAGTTTCTAAGTGTCTTTGGCACTTTTTTCATTTTGAGGTTAAACTCGACCAAGTTCTCCTCTGTAATAAATGGCTTTGCCAAAAAGTATTTGTTGAGTTTGTTGATACTTTTCAGAAGTTTGTTTTCGTAAGACCCCTTGACAAGTGATATCATCACAATCACTGCCAAAAGCATTAGCCCCACAAAAATTGCAGGCCAAAACCATTGTTGAGCAAGGCTAACAAAAAGGTTTACGACAAAATTTCTTACAGAGTCCACAATTTCCGAACCACTGAGTCCAAGCAAATTCATATTCTCACCTTCCTAAAGAGTTTTTTGTAGTATATCACAACAAATCAACAAATAAAAACGATTTACGATATTTTTTTTCATTTTTTGCAAATTTGTTGACCAATCGGTTTACTCTACAGGACTTTAATCAATTTGTCCAAAGCAAAGGAGTAGATGTAAGCACCGTTAATCTTTCGTCCCAATGCGTGTTGTAAGCATATTTGATACAGCATAAGTTGCACCTTGTATTTCTCGACCAACTGGTCGGGGCGAGAAGCCTTAGTTATCTTATAATCTACCAGCCAAGTGTGGTTTCCATCACTTAACAACATATCGGCGACCCCTTGGACCAAAATTTTCTTGTCTGTTCCCTCGCCAAATATCTCATTGTATGGAAGATAACTTATAAAAGGAATTTCTCTCCCTACAACTATTTTGCCCAATTCTTTTATATTATTTTCGCAAGTTGCAATTTTTTCAAAATTAACAATATTTCTATACTCTTCTGGCAAATTTATCTTGTCTAGGATTTTTTCAAATGATTCCCTATCAAGAGTTTTATCCCAATCTATTTGCTCCATAATTTTATGATAAGCAGTGCCTAGTTTTCCTCTGTCTATGTCATCATTTTTTGCTTCGTAAACACTCAATTTTTGTGGTGAAAAATTGAGGCTTTCTTCTATGCTACTATGCTCTGCCAAAAGGCTGGATACAGAGTTTTTAAGTGCAATGTTGCAAGGCGTTGGCATCGTTTGTAGCAGATTATCTTTTATATCCTTGGTCAAATTATGGTCAGCCTCTGGAAAAACTATTGGCCTAGATCTTTCCTCGTCAAATCGAAAATCTGCCACATCAAACACCTGCAACAAGACTTCCCCACCATTCAGTTTTTTTGAAATACTCCTTTTGCCCATAGCGATAGCCTTTTGCTCTGCTGGTTTTAGATATGTCATCACCCAATTTAGATAGTTATTTGCCCCTTCCGCATTGTCTTCAGAAAAGATTTCATCGTCCTTTTCACCAATAACAATCAAGTGATTTTTGGCACGAGTAAGCGCAACATACAGCAGTCGCATTTCCTCACATTTTTCCGCCCTGCGTTTGTTTATTAAAATGCAGTTTCGAGCATAATTTGTTGACCTAAAAAAAGTTTCACTGTCAAAACTTTGCATTGCCAAGCCAAAATTTTTATCCTTCAAAACATCTTCCCTAAATGTTTTTGTGGGGAAATTATTCCCACATCCTGCGACAAAAACAATGGGATACTCCAACCCTTTGCTTGCATGAATAGTGCTTAGTGTAACACCATTGTCGCTGGTTGATAGCATAGAGGCAAATCTCCCTTCAAACGCATAATTTTTTACAAAATCCAAAAATCCAACAAGGTCATAGTTGTAGTCTGAACCCTCAAAACTCTCTACAAAATCTCTTACAATTTTTTCTCTAGCAAAGCCGTCTGGCAAGCAAGTTAGATAGTCATAATATTCAAATTTATCACATAAATAATTTAGAATTTCATGCAAGGAACAATATGTCAATCTCTCTCTCATTTGCCTTAGCAGTTCTTCAAAATCGCCTATTTTTTGAGATATCTCTTGGTCTATGTCTTTTTTTGAACTTTTATTCGTTTCTTCTTGATTGTTGTTAGATGACAAAACTTCTCTGTCTGCTATCTCTTTCATTTCAAGAGCATAATTTCGCACTGCCTGATAAAAATGTTTTTCTTCACCATGAGTTATTCTTATATGTGCAAGGTCGGTTGGTGAAAAATTTCCAAAAGGGCTAAGCAATGCCGTTGCAAGCGCATTGTCATCATGCGAATTGTCTATTAGTTTTAGCAATGCAAGCAATGGTGCAATGTCCTTATTTTGATAAATATTGTCCTTTGTATTTATTTTTGTAGGAATTTTTAGGTCACTTAGTTGTTTTGAAATTTGTTTTAGAGTTTGATTGTTTCTACACAAAATAGCAATATCTCCAAATGTAATTTTGGTTGCTTTTTGCTGTTTTGCGTCATAAATTTGATAGCCATTTTTTAGCATATCCAGTATTTTTTGTGCAATCAAAAGTCCTTCGCATTTTGTTTCGGAGATTTCATTTTGATATGTCATTTTGTCATTAGATATCGAGTAAACTTCTGGCAAGACTATTTCTTCTTCGCTATCTTCTTGCTTTGTATTTATTAAGTCAACCTCCACCACTGGCAAAGGAGATAAATGTTCATATTTTGCAAGACCTCTAAACATTCCGCAGTTTTTGTAGTCAATGCCACCAAAATCCATAGTCATACACTTGGAAAATATCTCGTTTGAAAACTGCAAAATTGTTGCATCACTTCTAAAGTTGTCATTCAATAGTTTAAGTGTGCCATGTTGGTTGTTTTGAATATAATCTGCGCTTTTGTAGGCAAAAATCTCTGGGGTACTGTTTCTAAAAGCATAAATACTTTGCTTTACATCTCCCACCATAACCAATTTTGCATGTTTGATAAGTCCAGAAATTATTTCCTCTTGAACATAGTTGATATCTTGATATTCATCTACAAAAACATGAGAGTATTGAAGTGTTTTTTGCACGTCTTCTAGCCTAGAAATTTCTAAAAATTTACGTTCCAAATCGGCAAAATCTAGGCCATTTCGTTTGTTCTTTTGTGCTTCATAATATTTTTCAAAGACCTGCTCCACTTCCACCAGTTTTTCTATCAACTTGCCTGTTTTTTCGAGTTCTGCCATGGCTTCTTGTTCAGTTTTTTGGGGTATGTATTGTTTTAGCGATTTTAATTTTGCCTGTACTTCTGCCCAAAAAGACTTAAAATCTTCCTTAAATGATTGTTCGTCATCTGTCAATTTTTTGTTTGATAATCTTGGCATTGTGATACTATGCAATGCCACAACCCTTTGCCAAAAGTCTTTGCCTTGCATTACACATACTATTTGAACCACAGCCTTTTGCAAAAATTCTACAAAATAAATTGCATTTTGAGCCTTAGCCTGCTCCTGCCACAAGAGAAGTTGAGAATGGACAAATCTAATATTTCTCAACAAATATTCATCTAAAAATTGAATCGCCTTGTTATCTTTTGAGCCATAACAACAAAATGCAGTCGTTTTGAGATATTCTTCCCTATCCACAATTCCAGTCAAAAAATCTTGCAGCGAAAGGACACTGGTCTTTAGACCTTCAAACTTTCTTCCGCCACCAAAACTGGAAGATAACAACACAAAATCTTCATCTTCACTCTCGGCATATTGCTTTATAGTCTTGTCAAGAGCCTTAGCCTTTAGGAAATTGGAAGCATTGTCGTCCAACACTGCAAAATTGGGTTTTATGCCTGCCAAAAAGAAAAATTTTCTCAACATTTTTGCACAAAAAGCATGTATTGTGCTTATATCTCCCAGTGGCAATTTTGCCAGTTGAGTTGCTACAAATTTGTTGTCTTTGGCACTTTTTGACAAAGTGTCTTTCAGCCTAATTTTCATTTCTGCACTTGCACTTTCCGTAAATGTTATAACCAAAAGATTGGTTATATCTACATGTTCATCTGCTACAAGTCGTGCAATTTTTTCAATAACAGTCATCGTCTTGCCACTGCCTGCAGAGGCAGATACAAGCAAATTATCACTGTCGTTTACAAGCACTTGTTCTTGGTCTTCTGTCCACTTCATCTTTCACCTCCACCAAAATTTTCAATGTCTATATTTACACTTGGAGTTCGCTTTTCATTTGCAAAAAATTTATCAAATCGGCACAGGGCTGAATACTCGCACCTTGCACAAGGGTCATCAGGCAATACAAGTGGGCAAGGTTCTATATTGCAGTTTGAAATATCCTCGCAAGCTTTTTTGATAAGTTCAAAGGCATAATTTGCAAGGTTGTCCAGTTGAGATTGACCCACCACCTTTGAATATCTCGAATGAATCATCTCCCCGTCGTTTTGAGCAAATTTCACTTCTACCACATCACTATTTTTTTCGCCCTCTGCAAACCTTTTGTCGCTGGCTAGTATGACATCAACATCATCAAGAGTTCTGCCCTTTAATGAATATTTTGCCTGCAAGGAAGTTTTTTCATCTGCAAAACCAGCCTTTATTGGCAAATAATATGCTCCCGCTGGTTTTAGGTGAAGAGAAGATTGCACTGTCTTTATGTATGCCTCCAGTTGAACTTTTTTGCCAAAAAACAACTCCTTAAGTGAAGTGTCGCATACTCCTGTTTTGTAGTCTATTACCCTAAAGAATTGGTCAAATATGTCAATTCTATCCACCTGCCCTACAAGAGAAATTATCTTCTCCCCAGCCTTGATTTTTAGTGATTTTATTCTGCTCTTGTCGTCAAATCGCATTTCAAAATATTTTGGCTTGAACTTCGAAACTTTTGCCTGTTCATTTAGCGCCAAAGCGAATCTCTTGGACTCTGCACACAAATTTTTTAGCAAAACCTTATTCTTTCCATTTGCTTGCAAAGAAAGATATTTGTCTTTTGAAATTATGTTATCAAAAATGTCGTCAACCTTTGACAAAACAACTGCATTATCCAGTGGAAGTTTGTTGCCTCTTAACAAGTTGCATGCCACTTCGTGAAGGATATTCCCTACATTAAGTGCATCAAAAACACCTTCTTCTTTTGGTGCAAGCCTCAGCCCATATCTAACAAAATGTAAATAAGGGCAAAGCATAAAGCACTCTATTTCGGAGATACTTGTTTTATCCTGCAAAAAGAATGGTGATTGCTCAATTTTTGGGTGGTTTTGAAAGTTAAATCTTTCCAGATAACCTTCTGCAAGGTTATTATTAAGGGCTTCAAAAAGTGATGAGTCAAGGACATTCAAATCGCATGAGCCATCAGCATATGTTCTAAGAGATTGTGTTAAAATTTGCTTGCAGAGTGGCTTTGAATTAAGTGCCACAGATTGTGGCAAAGTGTTAAATTCATATTGCTCTATGGGGAGAAATTTGCCATCCTTCTCCACAACAAACATTTTCTTTATTTCCCCTATTATGCTTGATGATGGAGAGCCAACATTGCTTGACAAAAACAACCTTTCTTTTGGTCTGCATAGCAACTCAAAGGCCTTAAATCTTTCCTTTTGATTAAGTTCAAAAATGGTTGGCTCCAACTTATAACTGCTTTCCAGTTTTCCAATTTCTTGGTCACTAACCAGCCCACAATCTGTTATATTTTTGGGAAAACTTCCCTCGCTGGCTGACAATATAAACCCAAAATCACGCCCTTCAAAAAAACTGGAACTACAATCGCCTACAAAGACAGCATCGCAAGAAAGTGGTGTCGTAGAAATTTTGACACTGCCAAGTCCCACTTTTAGTGTAGAATAAAACATTTTGTGGTCGCACTCTTCTTCGCCCAAAAGGTTTTTTATTTGCTCCATAATATCATAAAAAGCCGAATAATATTGCTCAAATAGTTTTGCCTGTTTTAGATTTCCCTTTTCAAAAAAATCATGTGCCATATTATCTATTTTTTCTTGCAAATTCAATCTTTCCAACAAAGATGTGTAACTTGCTACAAAGTCTGCAAAAGTGCCAGCATGAGTGATATCTTTTACAAATTGATTCATCACATCAAAAAGCAATTCCCTTGTTCTCTTAAAGCCTTCAAAATATTCACTTGTTTCGTAATTTCTCTGCAAAGACGCAAAGTCATCAGCCGAATAACAAAGTATATAATCTTCAAAATCTTCCACGTCATCAAAATTTGCACCAAACAATGGATTTTTGAGCAGTCTTAACATTGATTTTTGCGAAAAATTCTCTTGAACGACATCAAATATGCTATCAACAAATTGTGGCAAAATTGTTTGGGAAAAATCTTGTGGCAAATCCACAAAGAAATTTATATCATTTTTCGCCAGTTCCCTCTCCACTATTTCTCTTTTGCTAAGCAAATTGGGTATAGCGACAAATATTTGTTCAAAACCAACCCCATTTTTTATCAAACTCCTTATTTCCCCTATGCAAAACTGCAATTCTTCAAGGAAATTTTTACCTTGAAACAGCACAACCGGAGAATTTTCAACCTTAATGCTATTTGGCGCAAAAGAAAACAGGTTGTTTGATAAAAATTCAAACTCTTTATTCCTAACAGAAGGTGCAAAAATTGTCTTTGCATTTGGAAGCATTTTAAGCACATTTTCCGCAAAAGATTTTATATAAATATGTTCGTTTGATGGGTTGTCTGGATATGTAAGCGCAACACAAAATTTTTTGCACACTTTGGCGCATTGAGATAAAATTGCAAAGCCCTGATATGTCCACCCATCAAAATTGGTTATGTATATGCTTGATGACTTAATAAGTTCGCTATCTTTGACAACATTTTCAAGTATATTCAACCTGTCCAAACTATCACACAACCCACGTTTTGCCAAATTCTTCTGATACTCGTCATATATCAAAGAAATATCCGCCAATTTGTTGCTAAGCAAATCATCACACTTTGCCTTGCAAACTTCTTCTGGAGAAACTTTGCAACTCTTAAATTGTGCTATTGTTCCAAAAATTGTTTCAGCCAAATCAGCAGACAAGCCCTTGCCAAAATACTTAAGTTTATCTCTATTTTCTATCAATATTTTTTGCACAAGCATAACACTTGTGTTTTTGGTTATCACTGCAGTATCTGGCAAAATTCTGCTACACAACCTCGAAATAGTAACCACCTCTATATCACAAGTAGAGCATATCCCCAGTTGTTCAAAAATCTTTTTTTCACACACCACAGTCATCCTGTCTGGGACAATTATTATCCTATGCCCACTATCCTTGCCCACCAGTTCTATTGTCTGTTGCAAAAGGTCGTCACTTGTTTTGCCAAATATTATTGTAGTCCTATCCTTGTCAGTAGCCACGTCAAAAGTTTGACCACTACACTCAAAATCTTTTTTCATCACACTTTATCCTTTATTCCCCTACATTCTAGCAAAAAAAACGACAAAAGACAAAGTTATTTTTCATTTGCGAGCCAGTTTTTTTAGCAGGTCTGCAATTTTCTTTTGCTGTGTTGCCACGATATTTTCTAGATGCCTTGTTCTATCTACCTGTTTTTTTAGCCTTTCTTCCGCTATACCAAGGTCCACTATTGTTGTTCGAAAGTTCTCCGTTGCCATATCACACTCTCTTTTTAGTTCATCTTGCACTTGAGTTATTGCATATCTTTTTACTATCTTCACCAGCCCCTGAAACAAAGCATTTATCTCTTGGTCGCCAATGGATTTTGCATATTTACTTTTGGCTTTTGCAAATTCTATCAAAGTTTTTTCCATATATTTTCCCCCAAAAAAAATATTTCCAAAATAATCAATTCTAAACGCAAAAACTTTGTCGAAAGCATGGTGATTGTGCTACAAACTCATACTTTTATATTATAAAAAATAAAGATATATTAACAAAAAAATATGGGAGAAACTATGCAAAAATATCTACATATCAAACCAACATTTGATGCCTTGGTGGAAATAAAAAATGAAAGTTTTGAATTAACTTCAAACAAAATAACTTCTTTTTTGCTAAATTTGGAAGAAAACAATATAAAAATTAACTTCTATCCGTTGGACAACAAAAACAAGACCTCCATTCCCTTTTGCTTGGTTGCAAATCTTGAAAAGGGGGTTGTGGTTACTAAAAACGAAAACACCTCACTAATAAAATATCCCCACGACAACCTACTGCTTGAAGTAGAGCCATTTTTGCTTTATGACACTGTTTTGGGAGAGCATACAAAAAAATTGTCCTTGCAAGAAGGCGACTGCACCATATACTATTCTCGAGGCTCGTCAGGTCTTGTAAAAATTGAAAACAGTGCCGATACCTTACAATTTCAATTTTCAAAAGGCATCAATACATTAGATGCAAGGGCAAGCAAAAATACAATCTTTATTTGGGCAGAAAACGATAGCAAGAGGTATTCCATTGCCATTGTTGACACCACAAACAACTCTCTTGAATTGAAAAGGCTGGAGAATGTTGACTTGTTGGAGGTGGATAACAATACTATCAAAACATTTAGAAATCTTCACACCGCTGGTGGTCATGGAATAGTGGGAGAATATCCGCTAAAAAATCTTTCTGGCAAATATAAACTGGTAAAAACAGGCGACAAACCATCATTTTGCTCAGACGAAAAACTTATTCCCTATTACTTTGTAGATGCCATAAGAGTAAAAGACCTTGCTCTTGCTAGGACATTCCTTTCTCAACCTTTGTCTAACATTTTGGACGATACTCACCTTGAATTGTTTTTTGGCGACTTTTACAGTTTTGGTCAAAATCTTGGTGAAAACATTTCCCCAGAAGATGTTGCTTTGTTCTATGACCAAAACAGCATAAAAACGGCTAAAATATTCCACTTTTCTATACAAAATGGCAAAATTACAGACATAACTGAAATTTAGTAGAAAATTTATCTTATTTTTAATAGAAATATATTTTAATTTTAATAGAAAGTAAATCTTACAATTTAGTAGAAATCATATCTTAAATTTAGTAGACAATCAAAATCTAGTAGATAATACATTCGAAATTTAGTGGATAATACAATCAAAATTTAGGAAGAAATTGAAAATTTATTTGATATAAGGTAATATTGTTATAAAAACATATCTAGAAGCCCCACTATCCAAAAATCATTCAAAATAAATTGTTATTTTGCAAAAAAAATGATAAAATAACAATAATTAGGAGAAATATTATGATTTATTCTGCTTATTGGCAATATTATTTGATGGGGATTATATTGCTCCCTGGGATTATACTTGCAATATATGCTCAACACAAAGTTTCATCTACTTATTCAAAATATCGCAAAGTTATGAGCCAAAAACAAGTAACAGCAAGTGATTTTTTAAGAAGTTTGCTACCAACTTGCGGGCTTGGCAATATAGAAGTAAAGAAAGTTTCTGGCGAACTTACTGACTATTATGACCCAAGAAAAGAGGAAATTTGCCTTTCAAGTGGGGTATATGACTCTCAATCTGTTGCCAGCCTTGGTGTTGCTTGCCACGAACTTGGTCATGCCTTGCAAAAAAAGGAAAGATATTTTCCTTATCAAATTAGGCATTTTCTTGTTCCTGTTACAAACATTGCATCTACTCTTCTTTGGCCACTGGTTGTTATTGGCCTTATACTAAACATTGGTGCAACTGATGGCAGTTTGATAGGCAATATCTTCCTTTGGAGTGGAATTGGTTTCTTTGGCTTGGCAGTGATTTTTAATCTAGCAACTTTGCCCGTAGAATTTAACGCATCAAAAAGAGCAATATCCATTTTGCAATCAACAGGAACACTGAGTGATGAAGAACTTGGACAAACAAAAGAAGTCCTCAATGCAGCAGCACTAACATATGTAGCAGCACTCGTCGTGTCTATCCTCAACTTCTTACGCTTTCTCATCGTTGTCCTCGGCAGAAGCAGGCGAGATTGACCACCTTAACTACTCAAAATATAAACTATGTGATGTTAAATTTTGCTTTCACCAAAATTTAAGTTTTGTTTACACAAAACCAAGTAAAAACTAAAGTTTTTCCTTCATCACAGTTTGAATTATCATCAGTTGCTGGCAAGTATCCCTTTGGGCTGTTTGCCGACAACTTCCGATAATATAAAACTTAATAAAATAAATCAAAACACAAGATAAATCTTACATAAAAAATTGTATAAAATAGTTTCTATAAAGTTATGTTTAGTAAGTTATATTTAGTAAGTTATATTTAGTAAATTATATTTAGAAAATTATTTGTAAAAACTCTATTGTCAAACACAATAGAGTTTTAATTTTGAATCAATAATTATAATATTTTGTCTTTATTATTTCATAAAAAGTTAAAAATTTTTATAATTTGTTAATTAACTTGTTGCAATCGACTAACATTTCTGTTGTCCTCAACTAATTAAATATTAAAGATACAAAACAATTTTTAATCACTGAAGTTTAGATATTTTACAATGCCACAGGCTATTGCATAGCAAAGTTTTGTTTGATATTGTTTTGTTTGAAGCAACACTTCTTCTTGCGGATTACTCAAAAATCCACATTCCACCAGCACAGAAGGGATATCAGTGCAGTTTACTATATAATAATCTCCCACTTTGGCAAGTTTTTTTGCATCTGGGATTTGAACACCCAATTCATCTTGCACGCATTGTGCAAACTTTTCTCCTTGTTCATTTCCCTTTTTGAAAAAGGCTTGAGCACCACTGCAACTGGACAACGGAAAACTGTTCATATGCAAGGAAACAACCATCTCTGGACTACAACTTTCTATTATTTCCTTTCTTTTTTTCATATCACTTTTTTTAAGATTTTTTTGAGAAGAATCATATAGACCATTGCCATCTGTCCTAGTAAGCCTTGCACTTATTCCCAAATTTTCCAACTGTTTTGCAAGATTTTGAGCAAAAATAAGATTAAGTTCGCTTTCAAAAACACCTGTATTTTTGCCCACACAGCCACCATCAATACCTCCATGTCCTGCATCAATAACCACTGTGTATTTGGTCTTAGGCGAATATCCCACTTCTCTAACGGCAAAAAATGTTCCAAATATCCCCACCATCGCAACAACAACTAAAATTGCAATTATTATCACTTTTTTTCTAACACAAACAAACATATTATCCTCAAAATATTTTATTAAACATCTCCGTTTTATATGCTACAAAAAAGGAAAGAAGATTAAAAATTTGACTAAAAATGACAAAAAAAACATAAAAACAAATAAAAAAAGACAACCCCAATACAAAAGTGAACTTATATAATTTTTATAAAGTATTTTTCTTAATAAAAATTCACTTTTTGTATTTTGATTGTCATAATAGACTGTTTTTATATTGTCATACTTAAACAGTCATAATTAGGTTGTTTTAACTAGAATAATATTCTTTTTAGTTTTTTTAACTAAAATAATATGTTTTTTAAGTCGTTTTAATTAAGGTGTTTTTTTATTAAAATGCCTTAAATAGACTAATATTTTTAGAAATATATGTTGTTATAGTGGGATATTAGACACTGCCCCAAGATTTATGTCGCTTAGTCCAATATCACTTATAAGATTAAAGTATCCCTGGCTAGCAATCATACCTGCATTGTCAGTGCAAAGTTTCATATCAGGCAAAAAGACTTGAATCTTCTCTTTTTCCGCTTTTGATTGCAATGTGCTTCTGAGATAACTATTTGCCGACACTCCACCTGCGACACACAGTTTATTGCAATTATATTCTTTGCAAGCCCTTATACATTTTTCTATCAATGGGTCAAATGCTTCTTTTTGAAAGGAAGCGCATATATCTTCCACTGGGATAGGCTTGTTCTTTTGAGTAAGTGTGTGGACATAATTTATTATTGCCGTCTTTAGACCACTAAAAGAACAATCGTAAGAATGTTTCAAGTTGTCCTTAACAAATCGAATGTTTGCTTTACCCTGTTTTGCCAGTTTGTCCACCTTTGGTCCGCCCGGATAACCAAGTCCCATCACTCTGGCAATTTTATCCCCGGCTTCGCCCACTGCATCGTCAAGAGTAGAGCCTATTGTTTCAAAATTGATATAGTCTTTGACATAAACAATAGCAGTATGCCCACCACTTACAATAAGCCCCACAAAAGGAGGGGTTAAATCTTTATGCGAAACATAATTGGCACTGACATGACCACGGATATGGTTTACCGCTATCAATGGAACATTGAGGCTGTATGCAAGGGTTTTGGCAAAGGACACCCCCACCATCAATGCACCAATAAGCCCCGCCCCATATGTAACCGCAATAGCATCTATATCTTGCAAAGTTATGCCTGCATTTTTTAATGTTTCCTCCAGCACTCCCATAATAGCCATAACATGATTTCTGCTGGCAACCTCCGGCACAACTCCACCAAACCTTGTATGTATATCTATTTGTGTCGAGATAACATTTGCTAGCACTTCTCTGCCATTTTTCACCACTGCCATAGATGTTTCATCGCAACTGCTTTCTATCCCCAGCACCAACACATCTTTTTGACTTTTCAGTTTTTCAACTCTTTTCTGCATTTCTTCAAAATACATTTTTCACCGCCTTATAGGCTCTTTTTGAGATAGTCCAAAATAAACGGCTTTATATCTCCGTCCATAACACCCTCTACATTTGATGTTTCATAACCAGTTCTGTGGTCTTTGACCATGGTGTATGGGCAAAAAACATAAGACCTTATTTGGCTTCCCCATTCAATTTTCTTTATGTCGCCTTTGATATCATTAAGATTCTTTCTTCGTTCTTCTTCTTTTAGGGCAATAAGTTTGCTCTTTAATATCTTAAATGCCATTTCTCTATTTTGTATTTGGCTACGTTCGTTTTGGCAAGTAACAACTATCCCTGTTGGGAAATGAGTTATCCTTATCGCACTGTCTGTTTTGTTGACGTGTTGCCCACCTGCACCACTGCTCCTGTAGGTGTCAATTCTGATGTCGTCAGGTGAAATTTCCACTTCGTTGTCATCAGAAATCTCTGGCATAACTTCTAGGCTGGCAAAACTGGTGTGCCTGCGCTTGTTTGCGTCAAATGGCGAAATTCTAACCAATCTATGAACACCCATCTCTGCCTTAAGATAACCATATGCCTTGTCGCCTGACACTACAAATGTTACACTCTTTATACCAGCCTCATCACCGTCTAGCATATCAACAACATTCATATCATATCCATTTTTTTCACAAAATCTAGCATACATTCTATAAAGCATACTCGCCCAATCCTGCGCTTCTGTGCCACCAGCACCAGCATGAATGGACAATATAGCATTGCAATCGTCATATTCCCCATTCAGCAAAGTTGAAATTGTATTTTCCTCCAGAAATTCGTCAAACTGATTTATCTTTGCAATGAGTTCATTGAAGGACTGTTCGTCATCTTCCAGTTCCAAAAGTTCCAGCAAAAATTCTATATCTTCCTCATATTTTTCACAAGAAGATATAACCGAAAGTTTGCTTTCTATATTCTTTATTTCCTTACCATTCTTTTTGCTTTTTTCTAGGTCATTCCAAAAGTCAGGATTTTCTTGTTCTTTTTTCTTTTCTTCTAAAATTTTTAACAAGTTTTCCTTGTCAAAGACACTCCTTTAAGTAATCACTCTTGTCTTTGAGTTTGGAAAAAATTTCTCTTTGTTCGTCAACTACCATTTTTTTCTCCAATTATTTTCCGCAACAGTGTTTATATTTTTTGCCACTGCCACATGGGCATGGGTCATTTCTGCCTACCACCTTTTTGCTTACTGCTTGGCTAGGCTTTTGATTGGTTTGCAAATTTCGAGGTTGATTGTTTGGCATTTGCTGTGTTACTCGTTGAAATTGAATATTAAGAAGATGTGTGCAAGTGTCTTCTCTTATTTGCCTTATCATCTTTTCAAACATATCAAAGCCATCACGCTTGTATTCGACAAGTGGGTCATGCCCGCCATATGCCTGAAGCCCAATTTCTTTCCTTAACATATCCATAGTGTCAATATGTTCCATCCACAACACGTCAACCACACGAAGAAGGAACAAACCCTCAAATTTTGCAAAATTAAGCCCCATTTCTTGTGCTTTTTGAGCAACATTTTTGTATCTTTCTTCAACATAATTTAGGACTTTGTTATACACATCTTCCACTTCGCAATCTTCTACAAAGTCTTCTGTTATAAGGTTGGTTCCCTTTTCTACCAATCTAACTTCCAATTCTTTATTTAACTTTTCAAGGTCCCAATCGTAGTAAGGGATATCATCATCAATATTGTTATAAACCACTTCTTTTACAACATCTGGAAACATATCCAACACTTCTTGGTGAATATCCACCCCGGCAAGAACCTTATCTCTTTCGGCATAGATAAGTTCACGTTGTTGGCTCATAACGTTGTCATATTCCAAAACAAACTTACGCATAGCATAGTTTTGTGCCTCAATTTTTCTTTGTGCAGTTTCTATTTGTTTGGATAGGAATTTTATTTGGAATGGGGTGTCGTCATCCACACGGAATACCCTTGCAACTGCTTTCATTTTATCCCCACCAAAACGCCTAATAAGGTCGTCTTCCATAGAAACATAAAACACACTGCTACCTGGGTCGCCCTGACGACCTGCACGCCCACGAAGCTGATTATCTATACGTCTGCTCTCATGTCTATCTGTGCCAATAATGCAAAGCCCACCAAGTTCCACTACCTCTTTCTTTTCGGCATCAGTTATTGCTTTGTTCTTTGCGAGCAAATCAAAATATTGCTCTCTCAGTTTTAGCAAATCTTCACTCAAATTCGCCACATAACTGGATACCAACTCCAATTCGTTAGCATTTATACCCTTGTCTTTTAGTTGTTTTTTGGTCAAGAATTCTGGATTGCCACCCAGCAAGATATCTGTTCCACGACCAGCCATATTGGTTGCTATGGTTACTGCTCCTTTTCTGCCTGCTTGAGCAACAATTTCAGATTCCTGCTCGTGATTTTTGGCATTTAACACCATATGCCTTACTTTTTCTCGCCTTAACATTTCACTGAGTTTTTCACTCTTTTCTACTGTTGATGTACCCACCAATATTGGTCTACCTGTTTCGTGAACACTAACAATTTCCTTTACAACAGCACGGAATTTGCCTTCTTCTGTTGTATAAATAATGTCTGGCAAGTCTTTCCTTATAACAGGAAGGTTGGTTGGAATGGTTACAACGTCTAGGTTATAAATACCATTAAATTCTGCCTCTTCTGTTTTTGCTGTTCCTGTCATACCGCTGAGTTTGTTATACAACCTAAAGAAGTTTTGGAAAGTGATTGTTGCCAAAGTTTTGTTTTCGTCCTTAATCTTAACACCTTCTTTGGCTTCTATTGCTTGATGCAAGCCCTCACTGTATCTTCTGCCAGGCATCAAACGGCCAGTAAACTCGTCAACAATGATAATTTCGTCGTCCTTAACGATATAATTGTCATCTCTTTTCATAATGAAATTGGCACGAATAGCATTGTTGATATGGTGGTTAAGTTCTATATTGTTTATATCCGAAAGGTTTTCCACCTTAAAAAATCTTTCCGCTTTTGCAATGCCAGACTCTGACAGTCTTATTGCCTTTTCTTTTTCGTCAATTTCATAATCTTCTGGTGTCAAATTTTTTGCAAATCTTTGCGCAGTGTAATACATCTCGCTAGACTTAAACCCTTGCCCAGAAATGATAAGTGGGGTCCTTGCCTCGTCAATAAGGATACTGTCCACTTCGTCCACAATGGCAAAGTTTTGACCACGTTGAACTTTGTCTTCTAATCGCTGGACCATATTATCTCTAAGATAATCAAAACCCAGTTCGTTGTTGGTGCAATATGTGATGTCGCAATCATAAGCCTTTTTCTTTTCTTCCTTGCTCATATCCGAAAGGTTTACTCCAACTGTCAGCCCCAAAAATCTGTGAACTTTTCCCATCCAGTCGGCGTCACGCTTGGCAAGATACTCGTTGACAGTAACCACATGCACTCCTTTGCCAGCAAGAGCATTGAGATAGGCTGGAAGTGTAGCCACAAGAGTTTTACCTTCACCAGTTCTCATCTCTGCGATACGGCCTTGGTGCAAGGCAATGCCACCTAACAGTTGCACATGAAAGTGTTTCATATGCAATACCCTTTTGCTTGCTTCTCTAACAGTTGCATAAGCCTCAGGCAAAATGTCATCAAGAGTTTTACCTTGATTTAGTTGCTCCTTAAGATATGGAGTCATAGCCACCAATTCTTCGTCTGTTTTGCTAGAAAACTCTTCATCAAGAGCCTCAATTTGTTCTGCAATCTTTTCCAGTTTTTTTATGTTCCTTGTGTTGTCTGATGGAAACAGTTTTGAAAATAATCCCATGTAAGTTTTTCCCTTCTACTAAAAATTTTTGTTTTCGTATATTTTCAAAAGCTTTCTCTTTTGAAAAAACAAAATTTCATATGTTAGTTTACTATAATTTTCGTTAAAATAAAAGACTTTTTTTAGTTTTTTTTACAATTTGTCCATTTATTGTGTTTTTTATAGAAAATTCGTATGTTTTTAATCAAAAATATAAACCAAAAATTACGCCACAGTTTTCTTTATGCGTGGCAAAACGTAATGCCATATACCCTCTTTACTTTGCACCTTTTCAGCACTTTGGTTATCTCATTCATAGTAGCACCAGTTGTAAATACATCATCAACCAGCAAAATATTTTTGTCCTTCAAATTTTCCTTGTTTATGCAGTCAAAGGCATCAAGCAAATTATCTTTTCTTTCTTCTCTTGTTAGGTGAGTTTGGGTAGGGGTATCCTTTGTTCTTGCTATCCAACATTTCATTGGGATATTCAAGATATCCGACAAGTGTTTTGCCAAAAGTTCTGCCTGATTGTATCCTCGAGATTTCATCCTTTGCTTGCTTAAAGGCACTGGGATAATAAAGTCAATCTTTTCATTGCATCTTTGCAAAAACATTTCTGCCATAAACTCTGCCATAGTCCTTGCAATATATTTTGCTTCGCCATATTTTAGGCTATAAACCATACTTTTTGCCACACCCTGAAACTTGCAACTGCAAAACACCCTATCAAATTTATGCTCCGTTTGCTTGCAGTTGTTGCAATACAAAGTGTATTCGTTTACCTTATCTCCACATTTTTTGCAATCAAAAGATATCCAGTCTATATTTTCATAGCAATCATCACACAGATAGTGGTGGTTGTTTTTCAATCTTTCTGATGAGCAGTGCGAACATTCAAAATTTTCCGCAAACAACTCATTTTCAAATTTTTGTAAAAGTTCTTTCAATTTTTCACCTATTTTATGAGTAGAGGCTGTCCGCTTTTGATTTTTGAAGTTTCAACAATTCCTCCAGCATACTATATCTTTTGGCGGTGTAATTGTTAAAAATCATTCTTGCAATATTCTTTTTTGGTCCGACCAGCACAACCAATTTCTTTGCCCTTGTAACCGCTGTATAAAGCAAATTTCGTGTAATAATTTGATTGGAACCAGCAACTACTGGCACAATCACTGCATCAAACTCACTGCCCTGACTTTTGTGAATAGTTGTGGCATAGCAAATATACAACTCAAACAAATCTGCCTTGGAATAAACCACTTTTCTGTCGTCATCAAAGATAACTGTTGTTTCGCCAGTTTGGTAGTCTATCTTTTCTATCTTCCCTATGTCGCCATTAAATACTCCCTTGCCGATCTCGGTCATATCCTTTCCATACTCTTTGCTCCATTCTAGGTCATAATTGTTCACTGTTTGCATAACCTTATCGCCCTCTCTAAGGCACCTTGTTTCAAAGTTAATCTCTGTCTTGCGGAGCATATGTGGATTTATCACTTCTTGCAACTTTTTGTTTAGATTTTCCACTCCACAAATGCCAGATTTCATTGCACACAACACCTGAATATCTTCTGGCTTGCAGTTAAGGAATTTTGGCAATCTTTTGGTCGCCAGTTGTACCACTGTTTCATACATTTCTTGTGGGTCTTGTCTGTTTTCATAAAAAAAGTCTTTTGACTTGTTGCTAAGGTCGGGCATTTTGCCTTCGTTGATAAGGTGGGCGTTGGTTACAATCAAACTTTGGTCATCTTGCCTATAAATTTGCGAAAGTTTTACAACAGGGATTGTCTTGCTTCCTATTATATCATGCAACACATTGCCTGCCCCAACACTAGGCAGTTGGTCCTTATCTCCGACCAAAATCACTTTGCATGTTGCTGGGAGGGCTTTTAACAAACTGTAAAACAACGACACATCAACCATACTCATTTCGTCTACAATTACGCAATCGACAATAAGTTTATTTTTTTCGTTGTAATTAAACACCGCTTGCTCGCCCTCTTTGTAAGTCATTTCAAGTGCTCTATGAATAGTGCTTGCCTTGTGGTTGCACGCCTCCGACAATCTTTTTGATGCTCTACCTGTTGGAGCAAGCAAAAGCACCCTGTTTGTCCATTTTTTTAGCGCTTGCAAAATACATTTTACAATGGTTGTTTTGCCTGTTCCTGGCCCGCCTGTTATCACCGTAACTTGCCCCAAAACAGCCTCTCTCACTGCATCTTTTTGTGTTTCGTGAAGTTTAATTTTGTTTATGCGTTCATATTCTGAAATTTCCCTTTCTACATCAATATTTTGCTCCACCTTTGACATGCTTTGCATTATCAATTTGGCGGAAATACTACTTTCCATATAATAAAACTTTTTCAAACACACACAAGGCGTGTCCTTGTAATCAAAAACCCTTATAACACTTTCAATCTCCAACCTTTCTATTTGGTCTTCAAAAATAGGAGAAAGTGTTTCTATATCCAGCCCCAAAAGGTCAACTTCTGCCGAAAATAATTGCTCTTTTGGGATATAAGTATGCCCATTTTTGTCCGAAAACTCGGATAAAAGATGCAAAATTCCTGCCCTAATTCTAAAGTCTGATGTTGGCTCTATCCCCATCTTAAAGGCAATTCTATCCGCAGACAAAAAGCCCACTCCTGCAATATCTTCAACCAAAGCGTAAGGGTTTTGAGATACAGTTTCTATCGTTTTATCTTTATAAAAATTAAATATCTTAACAGATAAATTGGTCGAAATGTCATATTGTTGCAAAAAGATAACAGCATTTTGCATTTTCTTTATATCCCCATAGTTTTGTGCTATTTCAAATGCTTTTTTTTCGCTTATTCCTCGCACTTCCTTAAGCCTTGTAGGAGCATATTCCAGCACACTTAATGTGTCTGTGCCAAACTTCCTAACAATAGCCTCTGCTGTTACTGGGCCAATACCCCTTATAAGCCCACTTGCTAAGTATTTTTTTATGCTTTCCACTGATTTTGGCTCTACTGTTTCTATTTTTACAAAGGCAAACTGCTCTCCAAACTTGCTATTTTGGACAAATTCGCCGTCCAACTCCACATCTTCGCCCACATTGGCAGACACAGTTTTGCCTACGCATGTCAAAAGTCTGCCCTTATAATCTATGTTAAGGACAGTGTATCCGTTGTCAGGATTTTTGTATATTATGTCTTCAATCGAGCCACTTATCTTCATATTCAGCCTTTTATCTTAGTCGTCATCGTCATCGTCATCATCATCGTCATCATCATCGTCATCATCATCGTCGTCATCATCGTCGTCATCATCGTCATCGTCATCATCACAGTCGCAGTCGTCTTCACAACAACAATCATCTTCACAATCGCAGTCGTCTTCGCAGTCGCAGTCATCATCACAATCACAATCGTCTTCACAATCACAGTCGTCATCACATTCTGCTTCGTGGCAATGTCCACTGCAACAAGAGCAATCGTGTGTGCAATCGTAATAATCTTCATCATTGTTGGTTGCATACACGTTGATATCCAAATATGCTATCTTGTAGCCTGGATACTGACGCAAAAGCACATCATCTTCTGCCACAGGAGGCAAAGATTTGCCAAAAACAACCAATTCTTCCACTTCGTCATCTAGCATATCTTGAAGATACTCTACACATTCGGATTCGTCTGCTATTCCCTCCACTTGTGCAAATTCAAATCCAGGCAAAAAACCTTTGAACAATGTTTTCCCACCTGCAACATAACTTGTAATCATTGCAGGAAAGCCAGCCACCATAATAGTGTGCTTTTTTAGGTCGTGGTTGTAAATAATATCACCATATTGTTGTTCTTTGCTATTTTCTTTTTTCATAATCATTCCCCTATGCTTATTATATCAAACTTTTTACAAAAACAAAACAAAACCCAAGGTTTATCCCTCAGGTTTTGAAATAAATTTGAATATATCAAATCAAAATGCAATTATTCTCCTCTAAATGGGAGCAATGCTACATTTCTTGCACGTTTAACAGCCACAGTGATTTCTCTTTGGTGCATAGCACATGTGCCTGTTTGACGGCGAGGGACAATCTTGCCCTTTTCTGTAACAAATCTCTTAAGAGTTGCGACATCTTTGTAGTCGATAACCTTGCTTCTGTCGGCACAGAACATGCAAACCTTTTTCTTGTTTACTCTCTTTGGCCTTTTTGCAATTTTCTCAACTGATTCTGCAACTTCTTTTGCAGGAACGTTTTGTTGTTCAGTCATTTCATTTCTCCTTTTAATTGGATAAAGATTTAATCTTCACTTTCTTCGTCATCGTCATCATCGTCATCATCATACGAACATCCACAGCAGTGTTCACAGTCGTGGTCGCATGACATAAAGAATCTATTTTCTATCTCAAACATTTTACCCTCCTAGAATGGCAAAGTGTCGTCTTCAATAGGTTGAAGTTCTGCCGATTGAGGTTCACTTTGCGAAGATTGTTCATTTGAAGTTTTTGAACTTAGAAATTCAACTTCTTCTGCTACAACTTCTGTAACATATCTCTTTGAGCCGTCTTGAGCGTCATAACTTCTAGTTTGCAGGCTACCAACGATACCAGCCTTGCTACCTTTTCTAAGATATTTGTGGCAGTTGTCCGCTTGAACTCTCCATACAACAATATTGATAAACTCGGCATCCCTTTCGCCACTTTGAGCAAATCTCTTTGGCACAGCCAATGTAAACCTGCAATAGTTGATGCCACTGTTTGTGGTGGATAGCTCTGGGTCTTTTGTTAAATTTCCAACCAAAATAACTTTGTTCATAATTCTCTCCTAAATTTGTGCAAATAATTAGTCTTTGCAGACAATAATGTTTCTCAAAATGCTATCAGTAATAAGCAACAGTTTGCCCATAGCGATGCTTGTTTCTTTTGGGGATTCAAAGGTCATAAGGACATAAAATCCTTCCTTTTTGAATTTGATTGGATATGCAAGAGTCTTCATACCCCATTTGTCAATACCGCTTACTGTTCCGCCATTTTGTTCAACATAATTTTTGAACTTTGCGATAACCCCTTCTCTTTCTTCTTCAGAAAGTGATGGTGAAATGACATAAAGCACTTCGTATTTTGACATTTTTATACCTCCTTTGGACTTATTCGGCCAATTTCTTGGCAAGAGAAATAAATTTTGAAATTCAAAAATTTATTCGCACATAATATACCAAACAATTCACCAAAAATCAAGAGTTTTTTCAAAAACGTATCTAAAAAGGTATATATTTTTATTTATAGATTCTCTTCAAAAAAGAGATTAATTTATTTATTATCTAGAAAAACTCCCTAACAACACTATTTTGCTACAAAATTATTCTACTTAGTAACAATATTTTATCTCATAAAACTTGCATAAAATCACTGTCATTCAAAATCTTTACACAACAAATAATCTTCTACCAAAAAAAACTCCCCAATGGAGAGTTTTTGTATTATACATTATGTCCGATATATAATATACTATCACAAATTATTTACTTTGAGTAATTTTGCATAATATAAATCGCTGAATAAATTATTGGTATATTTTTACGTTAATACCTAAAATCACATATAAACACCTTCTAATTCCAATGTGACTTTTTCGTTTTCGGTAGAACACGCAATCGTCGTTCCATTTGTCATTGTTCCAACTATTTGATAAGAACCAACTCCATCCTTTGAATAGGCAGCATAATATAATAAAAAGTATGGCAGATTTATGGTATAACCTTCTTGAATATTGTATGGCAAAACAATTGTGTTAAGACTACAAGCTGGAGTAAAACCACTTTTAATTACCACACCTTCAAACATTCCACTAAAGTTTGTACAACTCTCAAGGTTGATGTTTCCAAGGTCAAGGCTCGTTAGTGAGTAGCAAGTGTCAAACATATATGACATATCTGTTACATTTCTTGTATCAAAGTTGCTTAAATCTAATGTTGTAAGAGCGGGAAATCCACCCCCAGATACTAATCCTATAGTAAACAAGAAACTAGAATCTTGTGGAGCATATATTATACCTGGAGAGTATAGCACAATTGTAGATTTATCACTACCCCAGTAGGCTGTTACATCACTTATAGTATCAGATGCTACATATGCAGAAGTGTCAGTTTCGCTATTTGTTCCCACAGATACACTATTGGTAAGCCCTGCTATTTGTGATTCGTCTTGGGTAAATCTTATAGTGGTTGTTGTATCATGTAGAGATGTGTCATCATTTATCCTACTTGTCCAGTTTCTTGTAAGATAAGCTACTGTTTCAACTTCTACATGCTCTGCAGTGGTCATGTTAAAGACAAACTTGTTGGTATTGTCTGCTAGGTAGTTGGCTACTGTGCCGGGGGTGATTTCGAGGAGCATATATATTCTGCCTGTTTCTTGGTAGCCTAGGACTAGTTTTTTGGAAGAGAGCGAAGAATTGTCTATGCCAGAGTTTTTGATAGTAGTTCTTTTTGCGGATATATTGGAAGAAGATAGGTCGCCAAAGTAGTATTTTCTTGTCATATTTGTTACTGTGCCGTTGTCGGATAGAGTTATAGTTAGGTCGTAGTTTTCCATAAGGTTTTGGTTTACAAATGTAAACTCAAACACCACATATGTATTGCTATCGTCCAGTTGCAATGCAGTACTTGTTGCCTCCATTGTTGCATCGGTTGTTGCGCCACCATATACAAAACTTAGATTGCCGTTCTTAAATGCAATTGCGCTGGCGTCATTAGTCCTTTGATAAGTTGCACTGGCATTGCACACTACTTGCGGAGTTGGGTTGTATGTAACTAATAGTCCTGAAGTTATATTTACTTGAGTTGCAGCGAGTGCCCAAAATATTAGCCCCACAGAACCAACAAACACCGCACACGCAGTAAATATTAACAGTGTCAACCTTTTCTTCATAATTTCTCTCTCCTATTGTTGTTTTTTTTGATATCCAATTTCTATTTCTCATTGTGTTATTTGCATTTTTTGTTTCGTTTACTAGCCATATTATTTGTTGTTTCATTTATTAGTTGTTTTTTTCAACTCGATAACATACAAGTTTTTATTAGTTGATAGTTTTGATAACACAACTTTCTGTTTTTTTTTGTTTTTTTGTTTTTCTTTTGGATATCTTCCCTATTATTAGAATTTCAAATATTGGGTAAATTTATGTAAACAAAAAAAAGAGTTTTGCACCAAAATTATTTGGCACATAACCCTTCATTTTACGTTGTTATTTTGATTGTAACGAGGTTTCTCTTAAGAGATACCCCCCCCCCTACTATTGCTGTTTTTGTGGCTGTATGCGTCATTTTGGGGGCTCTCCTTTTATCTAAAATTCTTAATTTCATTATATTTTACACAACTTTTTTTGTCAAAAGATTTTCAGTAGTTTTTTGGGATATTTTTTAGTTTTTGAAATATTTTGTAGTTTTTTGGTTGTTTTTTCTTTTTTTATTGTATTTTTTTAGTTGCATTTTATTTTTTTTACTACAATTTTTCTCTTGGTGCATTATTTTTATGTTATTTAACTTCATTGTGTTTTGTGTATCTTGGGGTTTTTGGGTATTGATTTTTTCTTTTTAACCTTTTTGTGCAAAATTTATCACAGTTGCTGGATTATTGTAACTTTATAGTCAAACGAAATATCTTCCATAAAATATTTGCCCTCTGGCAAGGTTGAAAGATATTGTTTGAACTCTTTGTTTTTGAATTTATAAAATGTTTCGTAGCATTTTATCACGTCATATTTGTATTGCTTAAAATGTTGTTCTGCTTGACGAAGGTTGTTGGTTACGCTGTCCTTTAGGGTTTGTTTTAGGGTGTCGCTAAACTTTTTGTTGAGGACATAATACATATCTTCTCCCACATTGCCACCTGACAATTCGGTTGTTCGCATATTAAGGGTGAGGTCTAGGGTGTAATGTGGAACTCCATTTACAAATGATGGGATAACTTTGCAACCTTTGTCGTGAATGTCAAAAATTATGGACACATCTTTGCACAATTCGTCGCTAAAATGCTCCAGTGAATAACTCATATCCATTATTTTTGGATTGAAAAATGAAAGGTTGGACGATTGCTCTTTGTCTAGCAGTGCGACCTTTTTGGCATCTTTTAGGATAAGTTTTTCGCCTGCATTAAAGACTTTTTTCTCTCCGCCACCACTCTCCCCACCAGAACTGCCTGAGGACATATCGTTGCTGGACGAGGTGTTGCTGGACGAGGCATTGGAACTTTGCCCAGAGCCACTGCTACTCCCGCCACCATCACTTGAACCACCACTTGAACCGCTACTTCCACCAGAACTCTGACTGCCCTGCTGGCTGGAGTTGTCCATTACGTCAATCACACTAATTCCTATACACTTGGATGGCGAAAAAAAGGCATTGTAATAATCCCCTATATTTTTGAACTCTTGATATCTCCTTTGGTCGTTTGACAAACCATTGGCATTGAGTATAGTGTAAAATTCTCCATTAAAATTTTTCACTGCAGAAAGAGTATCTTTGCTAGACTTCTTGGTGTAAAGAAGGACTATGTTGTTGGTGTTTGGTTTTATGCGGATAAAGTAGTCTAATATTGATGTCATATCATCTTCGCTGGCTTCTTGATTGAACAATAATGCCCTACAATGAGCAAAGCCCGAAAGTCGCCCCGTCTGAACGCTAAGTGTTTCCACCGCCTCGCCCACTGTTTTGCCCTTGGCAGATGACATCTTAAATGTGCCCTCGGCGGAGTCGGCATAAGGGATAACATATTGTATAGACACTTCGTATTCATCTCCAATTTTGTCTATTCCCACTGCGGTAACTATATTTTCTGTTCTGCTCTGTTGCGGAGTGCTGATTGTTGAGGGGAAAAGTATTACAAGTAGCAATAATAGAGCAATCAGAATTTTATTTTTCCAAAGATATTTCATTCTGCTTGTCCCCCTTTATCCAAAACCCCATCACGAGTTAGGCTTATCCGTTCTCTTTCTGCTACCATATTTTGCACTGTGGCAGGTTGACCTGCTGTCTTGTTATTCTGTTTGTGTTTTTTGAACAAGGCAAACAAAAATATTATTGCAGGCAAGAAATATTGGACAAATAAACACACTTGCCAAATATACTTTTGGGCTACTTCGATAGTAAAGTATATATCAAAGTTTACTATTCTGTTTGCAACATAAACAAGCACCACTATCCCTATTGCCACTGGGATGTGGAATTGGTCAAAAAATGCCATTCTAAAAGAATAAAATGCACCCAAAATATTCATAGTAAAGAACAAAAATAACGAAATATCCCAAAGGATAATTAGTATCCAGTCAAAACTCCCCACGTCAGAAGACAGTGGCATAGTTTGGAGCATATCTGATATTGCATTGGTGTGGCAAATGGCGCTGTAGTTGTGTATGCTATAAAATATGGCAATAAATGCAACCACACCTAGTATTGCTCCAGAAATAGACAAGATTATACGCAGGTTAAACTTTTTAGTGGTTTTTACATTGCCAAAGAATACAATCATAATGAGATAATCGCCAAACCACAGCGCATACGAAAAAACTTTGGGCAATTTGCTTAACCCAAACTCCATAAAAGGTAGTAGATTGGAAAAATCGGCAGACAAAACACCCGCCCCCATAGAAGTGAACACCCCAACGATAATCACTGGAAAGAAAAACTCCACCAGTCTTGCAAATGCTGTTACCCCACGCATAGCGCAAGCCACCACCGTAAAAAGAATAGGCACTGCAAATATTAGCCAGTTGAAAGTGGTGTATAAATTTTCATTTAGATAGACAAAATTTGCCTGAAAAATTATGCAACATTTTACAAAGAAAAAGCAAAAGAAAAAGAACATAATAATCTTTGCAATCACCACCCCAAAGAGTTGTTGCAATATTTGAAAAAATGATTGCCCTGGGTATTTGTTCATAACAAATAAAAAACTTAACAATACTAAAAAATCGAGAAACAAAAGGACAAATGCAAAAATATAACTATCCCTACCCAAGTCTTTTGCCATAATTGGTGGGAGAAGCAAACCTTTGAGAGTAATAAGGCTTATGATAAGAATCAACGATAGTTGACGAGTGGTAACAAGTCTTTTCATTTTTCACCCCTTTTGCCCTTTGACTTTATAGCGAGGCGAATATTATTTTTGTGAGGGATACTCTTTGGTCTTGTCTTCATAGACACCAGCGAATCTTTGAGGATAAAGTCTTTTTGGTCCTGTGGGATAAATGGTGTGTAAGGGGCAAAGTATGGCGTTTCAAAACATTCAAAGTTGCATAAATAAGACACTATAAATATCAACCCCAAAACAACCCCATGAAAGCCCAACGTTCCACCTATTATTGCAAATACAATCCTAAGCATAGATATTTGCGAACTCTGATTGGGGATAATATACACAGTGATAGCGCTTAATGCAATTATCATAACTCCCGGTGGGCTGACCAGCCCTGCCTTAACCGCTGTATCACCCAAGATAAGAGCCCCAACGATAGATATAGCCATGCCAAGATACTTGGGCATACGCACACTTGCTTCAAACAATATATCAAACAGCACTATGATAAAGAATATCTCCAAAAAAGGATTCAGTGGAAGGTTTTGGGTAGTGTTTACAATAGTAACAAGAAACTTTATGGGCAAGACCTTATAGTGATACAAATGCAAGGCAATATACATTCCGGGCAAAAAAATGGAAATAAAAATTCCCATAACTCTAATAATTCTCAAAATGGTTGCTCGGTGAGAATCGGAATAATAGTCGTTGCAACTCTGAAGGTCCTCAAAAAACAAATATGGCACAGTAAGAGCAATGGGAGAACCGTCAACCAAAATAACTATCCTCCCCTCCAAAAGTTTGGCGCAGGCAATATCTGGTTTTTCACTGTTGCCCACCTGATTGAATATAGAGTTTGGTCTATCTTCCAAAAATTTTGCAACATAATAACTGTCTATTACGCCATCAATCTCCACCCTTTGCAATCTCTTTTTTACTTCTTCTACAATTTCACCCTTCGCAATATCCTTAAAGTAAATTATATTTATCCTTGTCCTTGTTTTTGTCCCAAGGACCATCTCCTCAATTTTGAGATTTTGAGATGGACATCTTTTACGAATAAGGGCAACATTGGTCCTCAACACTTCTGTAAAACCCTCTCGTGGCCCGCTGATAACTGTTGATGTTGGGGGTTCTTCTACACTTCGTCCTTCATAAAAAACAGTGTTAAAGCACAGTGCATCTTTTTCGCCAGTTACAAACAAAATGCAAAAGCCACGCAACAACTTGTCCATTATTTGCCCTTCTGGCAATATCTCTGCATTGCACAAAAATACTACATTTTTTTGCAAGCCATCTAGCGAAGTTTCTTTGCCATTATACAAAGACAATGGCTCCACAATACTCTTGTTTATTTCTTGTTGATTTGCAATTTCATCAACAAATACAAGAGCCATCTTTTTGCCACTTACCAAGATATTTTTTATTATAATATCTTCATTTTCGCAATTTAATTTTTTTAGTTTTTCTGCTCTTTTGGCAGAGTCCAGTTTATCCATATCTTTAGTATGTCAACACATAAAAAAAATTATCCACATTTGCCACAAATTTTATGTCGAAAGATTGTGTAAAATGTCTTGTTCGACAATGTTTGTATCAACAAATTGTGGATAAGTGGATAACTTTTGTGTATAACTGGTTATTTATTCAACAAATTGATTAAAAATTCAATCAAACTATCTATAGGTATTTATTTTGTGTTTTGCTTTATGCAAAAGAGTGTATATTGTTTCAAAATTAACACTGTTGATAACTTTTAGATAAAAAAGTTATTATGTTACTTTTTGTCTGCAAATGATTTGCCTGTTATTACATATGCAAATTTTGTTGTGTCATCAAGCCTAACTTTGTCGCTTATTTCCACCCCTAAAATACATAATATTTCACTTCCACTGGCTAGCACTGGCAGGCTTTCTCTTATTCTCAATGGGATTTTTTTGTCTATCAAATAATTTTTTAATGTTTTTGTTCCACCACCAAATTTTGTAAACTTATCCCCTGCCTTTCTTACTCGCCACACTGCATCTTCTGGCACTTTTTTGGCGTCTATCATAAGGGCATTGGTTTTTGGTTCTAATTTGCTAGTTCTCTTTACATTTATCTCATAAATTCCCGCAAAATCTGTTTTGCCTGTTTTAAGTGGATACACTTCGGATATAATTTTCTTTTGCGTTTTGTAAAGTGTTATATAGTCATATTCTCTCTGGGCCACCAGTCCATTTGGCAAATTTATCTTTTTGCCATTTTCGCCCTCTGCCAGTTCAAAAATCATATCTATATGTTTTCTTTCTATGTCCTTTGTAACATTTATCCTAGACAATGCGTCAAAAATAATCCTTGACGAAACACTCCTTGAATAATGAAAGTATATAAGCGGAACTTTTGCCACATCTCCCATAACAATTATCCCATCATGACTAACTTGACTTAGAATATATTCGTTGTCTTCTTTGCAACTTTTGCCAAATTGCACAATATTATTCTCCGCACCTTCCCAACGCTTTTTCAGTTCTGGGATAACAACATTTCTAAGATAATTCCTGTTGTATGCAATATCGCTGTTTGTTTCGTCCTCAACATATTCTATGCAGTTTGTTCCACAATATCTAACAATATCATCTTTTGTAATATCAAGGAAAGGTCTTACATAATTGTTCCTAACATAATCCATTCCACCTGCACCGCTTAGCCCTGCCCCTCGCAATATGTGCATAAGGATTGTTTCTGCTTGATCTCCCCTGTGATGAGCCAATGCAATTTTGTCAACCTTGTTATCCTTAAGCAATCTGCCAAACACTTCATATCTTGCCTGTCTTGCCCCATCTTCGATGCCGACATTTCTTTCGCTGGCAATTTTGCCTGCATCAACAGTAAATACAAGACAAGGTATTCCATGCTCTTTGCACCATGTTCTTACAAAAAGAGTGTCGCCAATTGACCTTTCACCACGAAGCATATGGTCCACAGTTATTGCCATAACATTTATGTCCAAATTGTCTTTGTTTTCAAACAAAAAGTGTAAAAGAGCCATAGAATCTGCTCCGCCAGATACAGCAACCCCCACTACATCTCCTGCCTGAAACATTTTTGTTTTCTTTATTACTTCAAATACTTCTTTTTCCATGTTTTAGAGTATAACTCAAAAACAAAATAATTTCAATAGTAAATCACAAAAAACTTACAAAATATAAATTATGTGATGTTAAATTTTGCTTTTACCAAAATTTAAGTTTTGTTTACACAAAACCAAGTAAAAACTAAAGTTTTTCCTT
>JBJETV010000005.1:0-20331 GCA_051883495.1 Christensenellales bacterium | reverse complement strand
TATACATAACCACCATGTTAATCCTTGCCACTCTCATCTTTGGCGCAACCCAGCAAAAGACCTCCTCAAACATCACTGTAACCTACTCTAGACCCTCTTACACCGTTACTTTTGACCCAGCAGGGGGGGGGGGTATCTCCCAGCTCTAAAACCGTCAAATTAGGCGATAATTACGGCGATTTGCCCACTCCAACAAGGACTGGGTATTCTTTTATTGGTTGGCAAACAACAGACGGCACAGACGTAACTTCCACCACCCAAAACACCACCATAGGCGACCATACTCTTACTGCAAATTGGTCGGCTAACAACTATACACTCACATTGTATGACAATAAAAATATCCTTAATGGTGGAGAACTAACAACAACACAAGATTTGAATAGTTGGGGTGGAAGTAGTAATGCAAGTATTGTAACAGAAGATGGAATTGTTTGTGCGAGGATGTCTAATGAGATTGGTTCACAAAAAAATTTTTCTCAAGGAATTTTAGATAAGATATTGTTCAATACAGAATATATATGTAGTATAAAAACCAAGGTTATAAATTATACTCCTGGACCAAGCGAGCCATATCTTGGAGTACATATGAATGGTTATTATAACAATAACGGTTCGTCTTCTTGGTTTGCTCCAGGTGAATCAAAACTTCTTGAAGAATATTCTGGTCAAGGATGGCAAAATATTTATTATCATTTTATTAGCAACTCTAGTGTTTCAGCTTCCACGGCCACTCAAGCCAACATAATGATTTACATGCGTGATTGTGCTGGAGATATTTTTTTTAGAAACTTTTCGCTTGCACTTGCAACAAATATTACTAAGTCTGTGAAATATAGTTCTAACTCTGGGAGAGTGTCGCCGTTGACATATAGTGGGTTTACATTTAATGGGTATTATACGCAACCTGTTGGTGGGGTAAAGATATACAATGCTGATGGCTCATTGGTAAAAGGGGTGGCTGGTTATACGGATAGCAGTGGTGCATGGATAAAGGCAGACAATGTAAAACTCTATGCACAGTGGGCTGAAAATAATTATACACTCACATTGTATGACAATAAAAATATTCTTAATGGTGGAGAACTAACAACAACACAAGATTTGTATAGTTGGGGTGGAAGTAGTAATGCAAGTATTGTAACAGAAGATGGAATTGTTTGTGCGAGGATGTCTAATGAGATTGGTTCACAAAAAAATTTTTCTCAAGGAATTTTAGATAAGATATTGTTCAATACAGAATATATATGTAGTATAAAAACCAAGGTTATAAATTATACTCCTGGACCAAGCGAGCCATATCTTGGAGTACATATGAATGGTTATTATAACAATAACGGTTCGTCTTCTTGGTTTGCTCCAGGTGAATCAAAACTTCTTGAAGAATATTCTGGTCAAGGATGGCAAAATATTTATTATCATTTTATTAGCAACTCTAGTGTTTCAGCTTCCACGGCCACTCAAGCCAACATAATGATTTACATGCGTGATTGTGCTGGAGATATTTTTTTTAGAAACTTTTCGCTTGCACTTGCAACAAATATTACTAAGTCTGTGAAATATAGTTCTAACTCTGGGAGAGTGTCGCCGTTGACATATAGTGGGTTTACATTTAATGGGTATTATACGCAACCTGTTGGTGGGGTAAAGATATACAATGCTGATGGCTCACTGGTAAAAGGTGTGGCTGGCTATACGGACAGCAGTGGGGCGTGGATAAGGGCGGCAGATGCAAGATTGTATGGGCAGTGGACACAAAACTAGTGAAAAAATATAAATATTTCTCACACTCTTTTGGGGTGTGGGAATTTTTTTTATAATTTTATCGATTTTTGGGTGATTTGATTTAGAGAGGGGGAAAGTGGCAATAATGATGGCTGAGGTAGGATATGAAGAAGATTGTTGCTATATTGGGGTGTTTGATTGTATTGGCGGTGGTTGCGGTGGTGGCGCTGGGGCAGGAGAATTATCATGAAGAATATCTTAGGATACATATTGTTGCCAATAGCAATTCGCAAGGCGACCAAGACATAAAATATGAAATAAAAGACAAAATAGTGGAGTTTTTGACCCAACAAATAGAACTTTGCACCACAAAGAGAGAGTTTGAAAATGTGCTTCAACAAAATTTAACTGAAATTTGCCGAATAACAAACGAAATTGTTGCACACAATAACCTTGACTACAAGAGTTCGGCAAAGGTTGGCAAAGAGTATATTCCCACTCGTGCGTATGACAATTTTACGTTGCAGTCGGGAATATATGACTCGCTGATTGTTACCTTGGGTGAAGGTCAAGGCGACAACTGGTGGTGTGTTGTTTATCCTCCATTGTGTTTTTTGGAGCAAGATACTTTGCTAAAAAGCCGAATTGTAGAAATACTAAAAAGGTTTTTTGGAGGATAAATGAAAAGGTTTTTGATTGTGTTGGTGTCGTGTCTTTGTTTAACTGTTGCTATTTCGCTGGCTGTGGTGAACTTTGTGCTTGTTCCGCAAGAGGCGCAATATATGTCTGTGGCAACGACATCTTCCGAAAACAAAGAAATTCAGCGAAGGCTAAAAAAATGGGGTTATTATACAGGGGCTGTTGATGGCATTTTGGGACCGAAATCTATTGCTGCTATCAAGAAATTTCAAAAGAACAACGGGCTGGTTGTTGACGGCATTGTGGGCAAGCAGACCGCCAGCAAAATTGGCATAACATTGTCGTCCTCTAATTCATCAAGTTCGTCCAGTTCGCAAAGTTCTAGCGATTTGTATTTGCTTGCAAAATGTGTGTATGCAGAGGCACGTGGCGAGCCTTATCAAGGGCAGGTGGCTGTGGCTGCAGTTATCTTAAATCGTGTAAAGAGTTCGCAATTTCCAAACACTTTGGCAGGGGTGATTTATCAGCCATACGCATTCACTGCGGTAAGTGATGGGCAAATCAACCTAGAGCCTAATCAAACCGCTTACAATGCGGCTAGAGATGCTATGAATGGTTGGGACCCAACATATGGCTGTTTGTTCTATTACAACCCAGCCAAAACCACTAGCAAGTGGATATATTCTAGACAAGTGGTGGTTACTATTGGTGACCATGTGTTTGCAAGGTAGGGGGTGAAAGATGAAGAAAGCTTTTATAATAACAGTTTCGTTGCTGGCGGTGGTGGTTATGGTTTTGAGTGTTTATCTTATCCAAACCAACACAGTGCTGGGCAATACTTCTGCAAACTTGGAAAACCTCTATCAAAGGTCTTTTTATGACCTAGTAAGCAATGTCAACAATATGGAAGTGGGTGTTAGCAAATTGATGATTACCAGCGATTCTGCCTCTCAACAAAAATTGATGTCCGAACTAAAACAACAAACCAGCGATGCCGAGGACAACCTAAGTTTGTTGCCACTGGAGATAGAAACCATTGCGGAGACCACAAAATTTATGAATCATCTAAATGGTTACTGCACATCTCTTATAACTTACAAAGACGGCAAAATGGAAGCAAGTGACCTAAAGAATATGAATAAAATTCATGCTGGACTGAAGCAAATTAAGGACGAACTGAACGAAGTGTCCAAAAGAATTATGGCAGGGGCAAGGATTTCTGATAGTATGGTTTTTGGCAAAGGGAAAAAGTTTTCGGACAACTTTACAGCCCTCACTGCCGACACGATTGAATTTCCAAGTCTTATTTATGATGGACCATTTTCAGAATCTACAGAAAACAAAGTGGTGAAAGGTCTGCCAGACACTACACTTTCGCAAGAAGAATGCGAACAAAAGGTGTTGGAAGCCTTGGGCGAAGTGACAGAACTAACTCTTAGTGGCGAAACAAATGGGATTTTTGAAACTTATGATTTTGCTGTGAGAAAGGACAACTTGGAATATTTTGTGCAAGTTACAAAACGTGGAGGGTTTATCCTAACCATCAGTGCTAATGTGTCGGGTGATGGGGCAGAAAGTTCCAGTGGAATAACTTTGGACGAGGAAAGTTCTAGCCCAAAAGACTACGCAAAGGTGGCGGAAGAATTTGCAAAGAAATTGGGTTTGCAGAATATGCAGTGTGTGTGGAGTGCGTCAAGTGACGAAATCGCTTATGTCAACCTTGCACCAGTGGAAGATGATATTATCCTATATCCTGACCTAATAAAAGCAAAAGTGGATTTAGATAATATGCAGGTGGTGGGCTGGGAGGCTTCGAGTTATGCATATAATCATCACGAGAGGGAGGATATGGTGGCACAACTCACAAAAACAGAAGCACGAAAACTGGTGAGTTCTGAATTGAAGGTGGACAGCCAAAAATTGTGTGTTATTCCACTTGATTATGTGGGAGAAACATTGGCATACGAGTTTGCTGGGACTTATGACAACTATCAATATTATCTTTATATAGATGCCTACACTGGCGACCAAATAAGAGTGTTGAGAGTGGTGCAAACAGACCAAGGAAACCTTATAATGTAACAAAACGACATTAATTTTGATAAACATTATGAAAAGTTGCAAAAAAAACTTGTAAAAATAGATTTTGTAATAAAAAAGGCGGTTTGAAAGGACAAATCGTCTTTTTTTTGTGCAGAAAAGAGTAAAAATGACTTTACAAAAGTTGAAATATAGAATATACTATCAAAAAATATTAAAAAATATTAAAAATTATCTGTGAGGTTTTTATGGACAAGCAAACTGAGATGTCGCTACGAAGGGCAAGTATTTTTGAACTACGCAATATCGCACGCGACGTGGGGGTTGTTTCGCCTACTACATATAAAAAAGAAGATTTAATAGCCAAAGTGTGTAATATCTTATCTGGGGCAGAGAGTCCAGAGATACCAAAGAGTAGGCAAGGCAGACCACCGAAGGTTAAGGCAAATCAATTTGTTGACAGAAGCAGGAGAGCTCTTTTTAAGGGGCTAGACGAAGAAAAGGGCAATCATGGTTCGTATGATTATTCGTCAATTGGAGAAGAAAACAATTTTGACATTTTGGCGGACAGTGGGTTTGATTTCTTTAATGGGGCAGATGTAGAAGCAGGCGAGTTCGAGGGCTACTTAATGGAGATTGGCAAGGACAGAAGTTTCTTATTTCCTGGTGGGCACTCGTCCAGCGCAAAAGGTGTGGTGTATGTTCCATCAGAGGTGATAGCCGTTCATGATATGCGACTGGGAGATTATGTAAAGTGTAGTTATAGGCAACTGGCAAAAAATGCAAAGTATATTGACGAAGTGAAAGGTAAAGAACAGCCAGGGCGACTAGCATATGAGCAGATTGCACACAGACGCCTCTCTCAATGGGGGAACAAACCCTTTAAGATGAAGTTTGGCAAGGTGGAAATTGAAGAAGGCAGTAAGAATATAGTTTTGACACCATCAAGAGCAAATGAATACGAAGTTTACTCCTTGTTTGAATCTCTTAAAGATGCGAAAAAATTGACCTTGCGATTGGATGTTATACCAGAAGATGAGCATGATGATTCCTTTGAAAACTTCTGGACATTTGTAGGTGACAGTGAAAGAAGAAATATGTTTTCTATAAAACTTGCTTACGAAAGACTGAAGCGTTTGATAGAAAAGGGTGAGAGGGTTGTGGTATATTTTTGTGAGTTGTTAAAATTGGTGAGATATTTTAACTTGACTCATGGATATTCTGCAATGGATATAAAAGAAGGTTCGTTTTCTTTGTGTATGCTCTTAATGCGAATGGCAGGATTTTATGAAAATGGTGCAAGTGTAACAATTGTTTCGATAATGAAGCACGACGAAAGCATAATGAACAACCTTTTGGAAGAAGACCTAAGAGATGTTGCTTGTAACTTTGTAGATGTTAAAGATATTATTGATTGACTTGCAGGGCTACAAGTTGGCCCACTGCAAAAAGTCTACAAAGGCAAGCAGTTCTTAGGTCTTACAAAGGGTAAAATGTAAGATAAAAGGTAAGGGAAAATAGGGGAAACCATCAATTTTGTTGATGGATTTTTTTATCAAAAAAACATCTCTTGGTGTGAGAGATGTTTTTTGTATTGTATTGCGTTATATGCAAGTTAAGTTATGACGATTATATAACTTTCATTTTGTTCCAAATTGTGAGGATTATCTAACTTTCATTCTTGTTCTAAGTTTTATGATAATTATGATTACAATCGCCAATATTATTACTCCCACAACTATGCTGACTATGGCAAAGAAGTTGAGAGGCTCTTTTTTGTTTACACGGAAACTGGTCAAGATATTTCCACTGGCTGTTTCCACTTGGACAAAGTAGGAGTTTGGTGCAGAAAGGGTTATCTTTCGTGCAGTGCCAAGATTGTTGCTGTCAATTAGGATTGGCGTTTTGTTGTATTGATAGAAAGTATTGCTATCTGGGTTATACACCATAATTTTTACTTCACAATCACCAAGTTGAGTGTAGATATATTCTGCATTGAATGTTATTTCGATATTTCCGGTGGTTGTTTCTCCATAACCAATGTTGCAAGACAGTGTTGGGATAAAATCGCTGATAAGGAAGGAGAATGTGAGTGTTTGATGAGGGGCACTGCCATAACGAAGTGTAACGGTGTAAGAGCCATTTCCGCTTCGGCTGTCGTCATTGGAGATAAACAACGATTTTACTCTGCCACCCACTGCAAACGAAGATGTGATATCTTCATTGTCACGCAAAACTTGTTCTATTTGATAGCCCACAATTTCTGGATATTCAAAGGCCATACGAGAAGAAGTGGACGAGATAAGGGTGAAGTTGTAAACATTGCTTACAAGTTGCTTGTTGTTGTAAGAGCCATCAAGCACCACTGTATATCTGCCAGGTGAAACAAATGTAATTGAATTGCCTGAGATAAGGGAGGAAATTTGCGAATTTGTAAGCGAATTGCCATTGCGAGTTGCGGATATTTGAATGGTGTTTATATCATAAAACTCGCTAAAGTTGTCATTGATTACAAGGCTGAGTTGATTGTTAAACACACCATATTCTATAGCGTTTAGAGTTTGACCTTCATAAGACAAAACGAAGTTTACTTTGTCTACAATAAACAATTTGTAATACCTTTGAGAAGATATGCTTGAAAATTGATGTGTGTTTCCGGCTATATCACGGAATATAAGTGTGTGTTCGCCAGAAGGTAAGATGTAGCAAGTAGATATACCATTGTTGTAGAATATTTCTGGAGTATATTCATAATCTTCTACTCCAATTTTATCTCCCACAACGACAACATTGCCTTGCCTAAACCAATAAGCACCAAGTCCATTGGCATCTGGGCCAAGGCTGTCCCATGACACTGCTAGACTATCAAACAAATTACCGTTTTCGTTCAGCAAATCATCTCCAGCAAGCACTGCTTTGACGGCCGTTCTGCCTTCTAGTGAAGTGTTGGTGTTGCCAAATGTTATAGAACCATTGAGTAGGTTAGATGTCTTTGGAACTTTGGTTGTTGCGAATAATTCAATTTTTATTGGCCCACCAAGGAAATAGACCAAATAAATATTTGTCCAATAATCGCCACCAACATTGCTTGGAATATTGCTAGAACCTTCGACGTATTTTCTTGCACTTTGCAGCACATTGTTTTTGAAGCAAAACTCTATGACTTTTAGTTGCATATTTGTATTGAGAATCAACTCCATATCATTAACACTGTAGTAGTGTTTCAATTTTGTTACATTTGTTCCGCTGATATTGTTGGTGGAAAATTCTCCATTTACAAAGCCCATATTTCTTGTAATTATCTCGAAATCTGTCTTGTTGTTTGATGTAATGTAATCTAGCCCTAGTGCAGAGAGATTTTCTTGCATAGATTGATAAAGTATGTTGATTATTGAGGTAGGGACTGTTGCTTCACTATTGTAATATGCTACTTGCAATGTGCCTGTGGCGGTTAGGTTGAGCAATTCTGCTGGGGAAGGGGATAATGTTTGATTGTTTGAGAGAACTACATACAAAGGCAAATCTCCATGTTGTATCACAAAATATACCGAACGGGATATGCCAAACACTTCATTTATTATGTCCAATCTATAGTAGTTTTCGTCTTCCACAATTTGTCCTTGTGAAAGGTTGGCATACAACTTGTATTTGCCATCGTTATCCTTAAAGTAAAGTTTTGCAGTTGCTCCTTGGCTAACAATTTCGTCAAGGGAAGAGTTTTCTTCAGTGATTTCTCCCCAGTTTATCTTTACTGCAGAGTTGGTGATTTGAGTGGAACTCTCTACAAGGGTAGAGGATATGTCAGATATCCCATCACTTGCATTTTTGAGAGATATTTCAGGTAGATAGTTGTTTATGACTACATTTATTGTCTTGACAAGAGTATTTTCTGTTATGTCATAGTAATTTATTACATAACTTACTTCGCCACCCACTGGATTTTTTGCAGTGATATTGGAGGTTTGTTGGGCATAAAGAGTAAATCTTTTGCATCCATAAGAGGCCAATCTGCCGTTTGGAGAAACTATTTCGTTTGCGGTGCCAGAGTAAAGTATTCCATTTACTGTTACTTTGTAAAGATTGCCTTCGTATGTGATATCAACGTCATCTCCAGTATAATAAATGTCGTCTTTTACTACATGCTTAGTATAGAAATTGAACATTTCATCTTCGTCTTTGATATAATATTCACCTACATAAAGTATGTAATAATAATCTCCAGTGTTGTAATTGTCGTGATAAATTGCCTTATATATTCCTCTGGATAGGGAAGTGATATTTGCCATAGTCTTGTCCACTTTGCCAGTATAACTGTATCTAGTTGCTTCCCATGTTTTCGTTGTTTGGGAATATTTTTGCAACTCAAATTTATCAAGATACAAAGCACTGCCATTATCATAACTAGGGATAGTTATTGTATAAGATGTTTCGCCAGTTTGAGAATTGGTTATTTCTGTTATTGTTGGTGCTTCTAGTTTGGTATCTGTGTTTTCTGGGATGATATTTATGGCTTTTGATACAGAATTGTATATAGAGTTGTGTCTAGAAAGAGTTATTGTGAATTTGGTCATAACTTCTGGAGAAAATTCTCGTTTTAGCGCTTGAATTGTTGTGCTATCAAGTCTTTTTGTAAATGGGGTAAGTATCAATGTGCCAATTTCGGTGTTTGTTCGTTCGTTTCTTATTGTCGCTACACCCCAACCAAAATCGCTGTATAGTGATGTCATTTCAAGACCGCCACGCAATGTAATATCTCTATCAAGTGTGCTAGATACACTGGCTCCCATTTTATCTTTGCCTGCAAAATGCAAAACATTTGATGTGTTTTGTTGAGGGATATATACGGTGTATGCTCTGTAGTTGCCGGCATAGTCCTTTTCTATAATTTCAAAATGTCCATAAGGAGATAGCCCCAGAGAAGTTACTTGTTGAGCAAGGGTTTGGGTGGAGTAATTAAGTCTATAATATGTTTCTTTTTCGATAACAATCTTATCTCCACTTAATCCGTCTTCACTAAACTTTGGATATTGAGCAAACTTTACATCAGAATAGATATCCATATGTTTCATATCTGGGGTAATACTGCTGTATCCATCAATATATTTGTTATATTGTCTTATATAGAAATAATTGGCGGTTTCGTTTTGGTCATATAGCAGTGTAAAGTTGCTAGAAATTCCAAATGAATAGGTTAGTGGACTTGGTAAGTTGTCAAATTGTGCAAAATCAAAGTTTTCTTCCTTAAAGTTTTGTTTGTTGTCAAAGTATTCGTTCAAATAAGATTCACTTGCAAGCAAATTATCTATATTGCTAAAAGGCTTTGTTCTATCGATGGTTAGAGAATAATAAGTTGATGCGTAATTATCTCCGTCTGCATCTGTATAAGATAGGGCATCTTTGTAAGAGAATGTAATGTCATACACTGCTTCTTCTGATAAATCCAAAGAAAGTTTGTATGTATAGCGATAGTACTCTTGCCCATCGTAGATGTATGGTGTGCTGGAATCTCCAAAGAATGACACCTTAAATTCTGTAATAAATGGCTTGATATTGTTATTTGTTATAAAGTCATAATTTTCGCTAGTTGCTAGGATATATTTGTTTAGTGACATAGCAGAAAAATCTATTATTTGACTTTCTGTTTCGCCACTGAAGGTGCGACTGATTTCTATCTTGTCTATGTTTGCTTCGTATGGTGTGCGAGAATCACTCCACGTTGCATAAACGTTGTTTCCTTCTTCAGGAAGTGTGTTAATGCAGTAATCATTGCCTATTTCACTTTGAAGTTTTGTATCTACAAGGCTTCCAAAGGAATCTGTTGATGTTGTGTAAAAGTCAACTTGAGGAGAGGAGGTGTTTATTTCAAAGACAAACTCCAATGTATTAGGAGAGATATTCCTTTCTCCAGTAGCAATATTGTTATATCCGGTGTTGTCGGTGATGGTTAGTTTGTATTTTCCTTCTGTCCTAAATACAAATGCACCACCCAGTTTACTGCAAGTATAATACCCGTTTGTATCTACTCCATCAGCAATGTAGTTTATGCTACGAGTAAGATCAGTGAGTGTTACATTGAGTTTTGCAAATTTGTAATTTGACGACAGTGTTCCACTGGTAGTGTTTGTAAAATATTTGTTAGAAGGAACATTAAGGGTAACTGGCAAACGATTGGTAACAAGGTAAGAGTTGTCTTTTTTGATAAAATCTTTGAAAGTCCAGCCATCTTCGTTGCCAAGTGAAAGTGTTATGTTGTCGCCTACAACTCTGGTGCCATTTTCTTCTGAAATGATACCATTTCTATCCACAAAAACTGTATAACTTCTTTGCAAATCATCATGTTCCAAGAGAGCAAGTTTTTTGAAGGTTTTCTCTGTTTCGTCATAATAATATTTTCCGCCATAATATTCACCAGTTGCCTCGTCATAATATGGGGCATGTGTGCCAGTTGCATCGGCATATTGTCCACCACGGATAATTCTAGTCAGTATATACTTGCCTGGGGCAGTGGTTGCCTTTTGCGAAACATATTGTATGTTTATATTGTTCACTGTATATTTGTTGCTAGAACTGGTTGGAATTGCAATAGACTCTGTTTTGCTAGGAGTTTTTGCATAAGGGTAATTGGTATTAGAGAAGTCAGCACTGGCTTGGTTATACACATATGGATAATATTGATAACTGAGAGATTGAAGTGTGTAATATTTGCTGACATCTGATTGGCTAGGGATGGTGTATTCAAATCCAAGCAGGTCAAGATTGGTTGCTCCATTGCGAGATATTGCATGAGTTTCGCTGGAAGAAGTGTTTCTGCTTGCAAAGAAAAATCCTTGTATAGCGTCAAAGTTAATATGTAATTCTCGAGAATTTTCTTTTCCATTTTGATTTTTTACAACAAATAGATAATCTTTTTCGCCAGAATACTTTATGCCTGTTGTTGCTACTGCAATCACAGTTACAGAACTTGTCTTGCCAGATACAGTGTTTGGATTGAAGGATTCGTCTATTTCATTGTTCATATAGAAGGTAAGGAGTTCATTTTGCAAAACGATATAGTTTTCTATTGTCCTCTCTGTCCCTGCTGGAGTAGTGTCAGAATTGAGTGTTGGAGAAGAAATATAATACCCGCTAAGACTTCCCAATATATCACGATAAAATTCGAAAGAAAACACTTGACGAGTGTCTATATATGCTCCATTTGAAAGGTTGTATGAGGCAAGGTAATGAGGGTTGTCTATCACAATGGTGTCATCTTCTGGTTTTGAAGCCACACCCAATGCCTTGTGAGTGCCAAAATACAATCTGTTGTTTTCTGTTTGAAAGTTGTTTGGATTGGAAGTTGGATTAAAGGTGCTTTGTGTTTCGTTGCCAAACTTGCGTTGCAATATTTCTGGAGAAGAATTATCTACTAGCACGCACAACGAAAAACTATTGCCACATTCATCATATACATAGAAGAAGTATAACCCTTCGTTTTTGAAATAACTATTTGTTTCTAGCACAGTTTGATTTATGCTGTTTTGATAGTTTGTTTCTATATTCTTGGCTAGGGAAGTAAGGTTGTAGTTGTTGGTTATATATCTTTCGCCGTTTGTGCCGTCAAGCATAACAGGTGTGGCAGAATTGTCTTTTGTAAGCCCCATATATGCAACATAACAAGTGGCTTGAGAACCGCTTGCCTTGTTTGCCCATGACAGTGTGAATGGCCCATCGGTAACATACAAATTGCTGGATAAAATGCCAGAAGACAATGCAGAACTTTCCAACCTAGAAGCCTTTATATAGCCATTCAAATCGCTACTGTATTTTGCCTCAAAAACACCAATATTTTCAAAGCCTTCTTTGTCTATTACAAAACTATAACTTCCCATAACCACACCGGAACTATTCTCTATGCTAACAATGTAAGCACCGGAGTTGGAGAATGTATATTGGTTTTTGTTATTCGTTACATAATAGTTGTATCTAATGCCATCTACAATATAGCTGTCTGCTATGTCGTTGGTTGTTTTTAGTTGTAGAGGTGTTTTTGCTCCAAAGTTGCGATAATCTGATGCGTAGCGATATTTTACATAAATTGGAGAATAGAAAGCATTTGGTTCTTCTTTTATTGATATCCTAACTTCATCTTGTGTGTAGTTGCCAAATGTATGGGCAGTGGTGGCGATATCATCTTCAAATGTTATTGCATGAACCCCAAGCGAACGTGTGGAGTTATCAATTTGAAAGAGTACACATTGTGAGCCCGTAATGGCTATATTTTGATCTCCACTTTCATCTTCATAAGGCACTTCTATCGAATAATCCAACCACATAAGCCATACACCATCACTTGTTATGGCAGAAAATCTATTGTACACATAACCATTGTTGATTTTAGCTTTTAGACCTCCTAGAGTAGGAGTTGTAGGGGGTGTAGAAGTATCAGTTTCTTGCAATGTACTGGCTGAAGTGCTTCCACCGGATTGTATGCCAAGTAAATAATTTATATTTTCATCAATATCTTCTTGTTCTTTGAGAAGCAAGAAGTGAGCCCCCGAGTTAGTCAAAGCTCCAAAACTATGGAAGCGAAGTGGGGCAATGTTGGTCTTTGCGATGGCAAATTGCCCATCTACAGTTGGCAATTCAAATCTATTGCCTTCATTTTCGAGATTAACTGCTTCTTCAGCAGTGGTTGTTGTAGAGTTGTAAGAAGCAATGGTTGTAAATATAGATGTATCTGTGTCATATTTTTCAAGAGATTTTTCTATTCCATCTTCATTGTATCTAAGGTCATAGCCGAAGATAACAACCTTTTGAGAAGACAATATGTTGCGTATACTTTGTGCAAGGCCAGCATTGTCTAGAACTTGGAACTTATTGTCGGTATCTCTTGCAACCAGTTGAAGATTGAAGGAATATATCCCTTGCATTGTGGAGGTTCTTAATGTTGTTGAGTTTGGGATTATAAAGTTCTTTTCAAAATCGCCAAAGTCAAACACTGCGTTATATTTCACTCCACTTTCGCTATTGGAATAAACATCAATAACATAAGAGGCAGATATTCTACTGCAATTAAGATAAATTCTTCCTGTCCTGCCTGTGTCGGCGCCTGTTTCTTCAAATCTATCAAATGTCATATCAAAGAAGTTGTTGCCTGCAGAGTAAGAAAATCCGAAAGCAAATTTTGAGGCGTCAAAACTAACTTGTGGTGGGTTAGGGAAGTTGTAGTTGTAAACGGAATAACCTGTGTCTTTGCTGTTGTATGTAAACTGGGTGGTGTTGGAGATAGTAAGAGGTTTACTGGTTTCTTGAACATAATCAGCAAAATCTAGTACATAAAAGGAGAAGTTTAGAGTATATGAAGTTTGATTTTGACCATATTTTACCATGTAGGCTATATTAAATTCCCAAAGGCCTGTCCTGTAACTAGTGTCATAATAACTTTCGGCTGGATTTGGGGTTCTTATATATCCTAGATAGTTTAACCCATCATTCGTTGGGTCACTGCTACTTTCATTGCCCGCTATTTGAGGGCAATTAGTTTGGTTGTTTTGTAAGTCCAAAGCAAAAGTTAGCATTTGATTGTTCTCGCCAACAATGTTAGATTGAATTTGTATTGGATTAGGCTCTTTGGCTGTCTTCACTTTTATTTGGGCTTGCAAACCTACAATATCAGGAGGTGTGCAGACTTCTGTCATATCAAGGGTGTTAAAAGTTACATACAGAGTGGTGCTTGCTCTAGAAGAAAGGAATATGTAAGGTATGGAACTTGCGACCATATTTTCATTTCTGCCAGAAGTGTTAAAGGTTGGGTGATAATCGACAATAGAATATTCACTACCAAGTTCTGTGCTGGTAAAAATGGAGAATGGCACATTCCCTAGAGAACTTCTCATTGGGTTTTGAGAAGATGGGGCACTGGCAGTGCCGGTTGCCGTTTGGCACACAGCATAAACGGAGTTTCCGTCTGGGCGGAAACTGGATGCTACAAAGCCAAATATAGATACTATTGCAACCATAATCATAAATAGCACAACTTTAGAACTGTTTTTTTTCATAATTTTCACCTCTTTTGAAAATCTGAACAGATTTGTGTAACTTTGTCTTTCAACAAAAGCAATTTGCTTGCTATTGTTGAAAGGCAAAAGCCAATTTTAAGTCGCCACCGCATTACGAGTTGTCGTTGCCACATTGCAGAAATAACACTTTTTATAAGATTATTATCTCACAAAATAATTATATTATTTCAACTATACTTCAATATAATTTATAATATATCATAATACGACATTTCTTCAAAACGAATATGACAAAAAAATAAAAAAAAAGCTCTCAAATGAGAGCCTATTTTTTATTATGAGAATGGATTGATTGGTCTAGTTGGCATCTTTGGTCTTAGGACAATGTTGTTTCGCTTGATAATGCTATAAGACACTGCTTCTTCGTCTAGCGACCTAGAAGGGATATATTCACTGGAAGCAAGGATGTGGTCAAACATAGGTGTTGCATATGCTGGGGTAGATTTTACACGAATAGGGAATTCGTTAAGTATCTTAACAATAACATCTCCTGTGCCGTCTTTGCGAGATATGTGGGTAAGTTCGTCAGGATAGATAAGAGGTCTTGTTGTGGTAGAAATACTGGTTGTATAACTTACTCCGTCTTTTTTATCGTTGTTCTTTTCATCTTTTGCCTTGCTTTCTGATGTAGAGGTGTTTTCTATGGTAACATTTCCACAAAGTGTGGAGAACTCTTCGCATGTCTTTGGGTCATCAGTTCCAATGAATATTTTGATAGGGCAGTTGCCTTTGAGGACTGCTGCTACGTCATCACCATATTTGGAATTGAGTTGGTTGAATGACTGAACAACCAGTGAGAAGTAAATATGCCTACTTCTTCCAACTGTGATAAGAGTGTCGATATTTTCAATCTTTGGCAGGTTGGCAAACTCGTCTAGCAGGAAGTAAACATTTCTTGGCAAGGCTTGTCCAGGATAAGTGGAGGCCATATCAACCAATTTTTTGTAAAGTTGAGAGATAAGCAGTGTTGCCAATTTGTGCCTAGATTCCTTTTCATCAGGAATGATGATGAACAGTGCCGTTGGCCTTTCGGCAAAGGTAGAGAAGTCCATCTCCGTTCCGCTGGTTACATAGCATATCCCGTTGTCGTTAAATAATGCAAGTGCTCCCGAAACAATACCCATATAAGATTTGGTTGTGGTTGGAGCATTGTTGATTGCGTTTGAAACAAGCGACAAAACTTTGCTGTAAGGTGGTCTGCCCATAAAATAACTTCTTAGTGGTCCATATGGATTGTCATTGCTAGAGGCATCACGGTGGTTGGCTATCTTTGCAAGGTTGTAGCAATTAAATTTATCTCTAGTCATATCTAGTCTTGGGTCGGCAGAGTCTTCCAGCATAGCAAGCATAGTCCCTCGTATAAATTCCTGGGCACCACGTTCCCACACAGGGTCTTGGGCACTTTGGATAGGGCAAAGGGTAGAGGCTATTTCGGCGATGTCATTTTCTGCTTGGTCAATCAGTTCTGCTCTCTTTGATCTAAGGTCTGAGTCTAATACCTCTTTGTTTGGGTAGGCAATGCCATTGTATTCATACCATTCGTTGTTGTATTCGTGTGCAATAATTTTCAGTCCAAGGTCGGCAGGGTTTACCCCAACATGAGTTATCACTTCTTCTTGCAAGTGGTGTGCTCTGTGATACTGCACATAAGCATTGTCCATTGGGTTCCAGCGAGAAGATTGATAAGGGCGTCTTAGGTCAAAAACCTTTACGTCATACCCCTCTGCCTTCAATTTGTGGCTGTGTTTTTCATAAAGTTCACCTTTTGGGTCGGTGATTACAAAACTTGGCTTGGTCTGGGTGGAGGATAGTATTTGAATGGATGGCTCGATGTATTTTTGTGTTTTACCTGTTCCAGTTGTTCCAATTATCATGGTGTGAATAGGGCTGTACATATTTATCTCTGCATTGTTACCCTTAACTTCACTCCTAATCAAAATACCGTCTTTACTGTTGTGAAGGGTGTTCCAAGTGGTAAACATAAACTTCTTTTCGGTCTTCAGTTCCTTTTCTGTTACCCAGCGAGAGTCAAAATACTGGTCAATTTTTTTGCCTTCTTTGGTCTTTGTTTCTTGCTTAACAGTGGAAGGTTTGCTGTCCGCCATTTTGGAAAGCAAATACAAAATATATCCACCACCGCCCAAAACGACTGGGAGCAAAGTGAGTTGATTGGAAACAAGTTTTGAAATATCAAAAACTTTAGCTCCCGTAGCATAATAGGTAAGGGCAAGCCCCGCCCCAAAGCACACAACCAATATAAGTGGCAAGAACAACAACTTTTTTAATGTCTTCATAACAATCTCCAAATATAGATTTATATCCTATTATAAATAAAACAAAACAAACAAGCAAACATTTTGCCAACAAAATTCAAAATTTTCTCCAAAATGGTTTTGCATAGTTAAAAAATTATTCAATCTTATTTTCAAAAAAATATAATACCAAACAAATTTAAGAACTTTTTCAAAAAAAATTTGAAATTTTTGCAAAAATCGTTTTGAAATAGCCAAAAATTGTGTTAGCATAGTGGTATCTTAATAAAAAGGGGAGAAAAAATGAATTTCTTTAATTTGCTTGGAGGAATATTTGATAATGTTGTTAACAAACCACCTTTTACAGACGCGCAATGGAAGTGGCTTGGTAGTATAGTTAAATTTATGGGTGAAGCAATTATTCCTATTACGATAGTCATTCTTGCAGTAGGTGTTGCATGGTGTATTTGGCTTGGTGTTCAACTTGCAAGGGCAGAGAGCGCAGATACTGCTAGTAATGTGAAAAAAAGACTTATCAATGTTGCAATTGCTTTTGTTGTTACTCTTATTGCAATTTGGATTATTACAATGCTTATGGCTTATATTCCAACATTGGCTTCAGGTGGTAATCCTGTTGAAACTCCAACTATGTTCTATCCATCTTTGTAATAAGTTAGGAAAACTTAATCACAAACTTAAGGTTCAGGCTCTTTTGGCTTGGGCCTTTTTGCGTTGTGGGGCTAAAAGGGAAGATTTTGCAACATAAATGACGAAGTTGCAAGAAAGCAAGCAAAAGTTGCAATGAATTGACAAAAAATGCTTTATTTTATTGGCGTTTTTTGTTTTTTTATGTTAAAATATGCTCAAACTAATTATGTTGCAATATTGTGCCTCACAAAATAATTGTTTCGGCTAATAGACATAATAAATTTGCAACTAAAGACTTTCGTTTGGTGTTGTGGCGAAATCTATTAAAAAGGGAGAACAACCTTGTTAAATTTGTTTGGAACAGCAAAATCAGCAATAACAAACCTGCCATATATGTTGGGTGAAATTTTTGATGCAGAAAGAGTCAGAAGTGTTTATGACGGTAAATATGAAGGTATAGCAGTTATAATGGACTTTTTGAATGATTTTCTTGTCCCTATAACCATTGGTTTGCTGGCACTAGGGGTATTACTTGCCATAGTGATGGGTATTCAAATCGCAAAATCGGACCCAGCAAAAGCAAATGATGCAAAATCGAGATTGTTTGGAATATTAGTTGGCTTTATATGTTTTATTTTTGCAATATGGATAGGCTCAGCGATTTTGTATTCCATCCCAGATATAGTGGAGTTTTTGAAAAGTAGCCTAAGTCTTGGCGAAGGCTGGCAAGATGTACCCACAATAATTAGTGGTATTTAGATGGTCTTGTTTGAATGATATTGATTGTAATTGATTGTAATTGAATGATATTGATTGATTTAAGAGTTATGCTTAAGTGGACAATAGAATTTTCTACTTTGTTATGTGAGTAATTTATTTAGTGGTTTGAGAGGTGAAAAATGGTTTTTGGCAATATGCTTTCTGCTATTGATAAGTGGTGGCAAGTTACCATGGGTGTCTTGGGAGAGGCACTAAACTTAATTGGTTACTTGTTTTATGCTGTCTTTACTGGTGTAGGGATGCTGATAGACTTTGTTATGAGTCTTTTTAGAAAACTCGCTGGTATAGAGTCAATGACACTTCAAGCAGGAGGAAAGCAAATAACAGTTGGCGGGGAAGGTAATTGGACAGATATTACATATGCCTTTATCACCAGCGAAGCAGTGCAAACTGCCTTTTGGACAATACTTGCAATGTGTATCGCATTGCTGGTTGTTTTCACCATTTTTGCTATTGTGAAGTCAGAATTTGCCACCGATGCAAAAGGTGCAGCCAAAGGGCCAATCATTCAACGTGCAGTGAAATCTGTGCTAAACTTTTTCCTTATCCCAGTAATTTCATTTGTCAGTATCTATGGCGCAAATATGCTTACCAAGGCAGTCGCAGCAACATTTAAAGCAGGCTCCAATTATAACATAACCAATCTCGTATTCAATGCAGGAGCCCTAAATGCCAATCGTGTATCGCTGGACAATGGCTTTGCCAATTATCTCCTCACTACAGACACCGTTTACTTCGCCAACGAACCAAAAGAAACGCCCCTAGCCAGTATGACCGCCATGCTTAACAAATACTTCGCCGTAGATGAGGGGTATATTCAAGTTTATGAAATAACAAAGGAAAAACGTAGTGAGGATGATATTACTCAATATTCTTCAACTATAACAACTAAGGCATTAGGATATGATGGAATAAAATCGTATCCAAATGATGAATTACACCTTTTTGAAAGTGGGATAACCGTTGATTATTATGACATTACGCCGTCAAATAACAATGCCGGCATGTTTAGGGCAACTAGGAAGAAGGAAAAAATAAATGAACCAAAAAATGTAGGAGATAAGTTTATTTGGTATGAGTATGAAATACAACTCCCAGTTAGTGTAACCTATCAAAGTGAAGCAAATGGCTTTTGTCAAATAGTTCCTGGTGCTAAAATAACTTCGCATCCTTACTCACAAACAGAACCAGAAAACTATGTTAGATTGGAAGTAATGGAGAACATTACTTCTGGTTCGGGATATGCTTATAACGGCTCTGTAAATTGGGATTTTAAGTCAGGTTCTTCGGAAACAACAAAAGAGAAAGTTAAGCAGTGGAAATATACAGAAGGCTGTTTCAAGGAATGTAAATTTATTTCTGAGAGCACATACGATACTATTGTTGAAATAGTAAATAGTTATGTTAGATCGATAAGTCCAAAAACAAGTGAAATTGGTAGCAAAAATGCAGTAACTTTGTGGCAAGTTTTACAAGAAGAATACAATGATACTGAAAATGGTATAGTTATTTTTGGCACTCAACCAACAAAAGACAATGATTCTATCATAAAAATTTCTAATGAACAGCGAAGTAAATTGGTAGAGTTTATAAATAAAATATTTGTTGGTAATGGTGGTTGGTCTGACGGCTACTGCAAATATTATAATTTTGATAAGGAAGGAAAAAAACTAGAAGTTTTATCTGATGACGAAATAAGTAAACTTAATGAAGAACAAAAAAAGCAATATCTGGAGATTTCTGCGGCTACATTACATATACAACCAGGTGGATACAAGGTATGGGAAAAGGAAGTGCATGATGATTGGGAGGCTGAATACACCCCAGATTATCAACAAACTTATTGGAAGCCAACCAGTTATACCAGAGATGCCGTTATGGACACTGGATTGGTGGGATATTTTTACAAGTTTAACAATATGAACCTCATATTGATGACCTTTGGTATGGTGGCGGTTGCTTGGCAGTATTTCAAACTAATTTTGGTGTTTGTAAAGAGGGCTTTGGAGATGGCTTTGCTATTCTTAATGGCTCCAGTTGTTACGGCAATAGCTCCACTAGACGGTGGCAATGCGGAGAAAAGTTGGAGAGGTAGTTGGACTAAGCAACTGATTATGACATGTATCCCTGTGTTTGCAATAAATATTTTCTTTATTATTCTCCCATTGGTTACTTCTCTCAACCCTTGG
>JBJETV010000004.1:0-4300 GCA_051883495.1 Christensenellales bacterium | reverse complement strand
CTAATAGAACATTCCCTATGTTGCCCCAGTTAGAAGAAGCATTGAAGCAAAGAAAGGTTTTACTTAACCCGCTCGATAGTTGGTATGTAATTGGTGAAGAAGAACAGTTTATGCGACCTCAACAATACAACCGCTTATTTAGTGAGTTTGTAGAAAGAAATAGCTTAGTTGATGCCTATGGTAAAAAGATTATGCCGCACGGACTAAGACATAACTTTGCTACTGTTGGTATTCGTGCGGGAATGGATATTGCAAGCTTGGCACTTATGATGGGACACGCAAGCAGAGCAATGACCTTAGATACTTATGGTGATGCAAATGCAGATGCCCTTACCCTTGCAAGTGTGAAGCTGAAAGATACATTCAATGATAATACTGATTACTTTAAGCTTGAAGAAGAACAAGAGGAAACAGAGGAAGAATAAGCACTCACCCGCTCCCGCCGCAAAATATTATAAGATACTTGAAAATCGTTTGTTTTTTTGATAGAATTAAGACAAAAAAATAAATTGAAAGGATGGTGCAGAATGAAGAAAAGTGTTTTGCTATTGTTGTCTTTAGTCCCTGTCGTTGTAGGATGGTTAGTTAATATCTTAATCTTAGTCCCTGTAATTGGAATGGTAGGATTTTACCTGCTCCCTCTGCTCACTACAGTCTTTTGGTTTTACCTTGGCAAGCAGTATGCCAAAAGATGGAAAGTTGTGCCAGCAGTATTGATGGCTCATACAGTTGGTATTTGTTCATTGTTGATTTACCTTTGGCAGTTTTTGCTTGAAACAGATGTAACAAGAAGTTTGACATTGGCAGCTTTTTCTCAGATGTTTTCTGCTTCTACTCCTTTATATTTAATTGGCAGGATTGCAGTTCTTTTTGAAAGCCAACCTAATTATGCAGGAAGAACATCAATGGTTGCAATGCAGGTTATTGGTCTTGTTTATATGATTATTGTTTTCTCTATTGGTATTTATACAGAGAAGAAAAAGATTAAAAATACTTAAAATGTTTATAGAAAAAGGGAAGTCTTAGCGACTTCCCTTTTTTATTATTTCTTTTTATACTTAGCAAGCATCTTATCTCTGAAAGACATCTCCTGTTCAGGCTTACCCTTGATAATCTCAGGGAAGAACTTATTAGCAAAAGCAGAACGGATAGTAACAAAAGAAATATCTTTCTCCTCGCCTTTCTTTTCGCCTTTCTTATAAGTTTCTTTCTGCTCAAGAATGCTTACAAACCATTCGCCCTCATCATTAGCCTCAACATAGTTGTCGATGAAGTCAGCACAGATTTCATCAATAGATGTAGGCTTAAAGCCAGCATCAACACGATACTTCTTTTCTACAGTTTCCCAAACGAAATTACCCTTTTTGTTCTTAATGGGGTTTCCTGCTTCATCAAGCTTCTTTACCTTGTGCTTAATTACAGTATATTTCTCTGCCATAGTAACAACTCCTTTTAGTGGTTTTTCTTTTGGATATAAGCATTATAAGCGATTAGTAGCAATTTGTCAATCTATGTGTTAGTAGTCATTTTGACCTTTTTGAGAAAAGTAGTTATTTTACTTGACATTACAAGGAAATAGTAGTATATTATTAGTAGTGATAATGACGAACGGCAATAAGACTACTTATAAAGGAGATATTAACAATGTGTATGTATGGTTACTGTAGAATAAGCCAAAAGAAGCAGAGTATTGAAAGACAAATTAGAAATATCAAAGAAGCATACCCCGAAGCGGTAATTATTGAAGAAGCCTTTACAGGAACAAAGATTGATAGACCCGAATGGAATAAGCTTTATAAGAAAGCCAAGAGCGGAGATACAATTATCTTTGATAGTGTTAGCCGAATGAGCAGAAATGCAGAGGACGGATTTAATACCTACGAAGAACTTTATAATAGGGGTATCAATCTTGTATTTCTTAAAGAGCCGCACATAAATACAGATACATACAAGAAAAGCCTTACAGGACTTGTATCAATGACAAATACAAATGTTGATTTTATCTTAGAGGGTATCAATAAGTATTTACTTGCATTAGCAAAAGAACAGATTAGATTAGCATTTGAGCAAGCAGAAAAAGAAGTTGAGGACTTGCACCAAAGAACTAAAGAGGGCATCGAAACAGCGAAGCTTGCGGGAAAGCAAATCGGCAAGAGCAAGGGTGATACTTGGGAAACTAAAAAGAGTAAGGAAGTAAAGCAGATTATCCTTAAACACTCTAAGGACTTCAATGGAACACTTGCAGATGTAGATGTAATGAAGTTAGCGGGAGTTGCAAGAAAGACTTATTATAAATATAAAAAAGAATTAAGAGAAGCAGAGGAATAAGAAAGGGCGGGTTTAACCGCCCTTTTTTGATTTTGGAAAAAATTTTTGATATAATTATCGTAGTAGGAAATGAAAAAGGCTTTTCGTGGGGAGGTAAGCCACCTATTACAGTTATCGGGGGCAAAAAGATTTTTTATCCCGAAAATACCCCCTACTATTGGACAACACTTATTAAACTGTAATGAGGATTTTGTAAGTATAATACAGGGGATTGAAGTAGTTTATTTGTTCCTATAAAGCCTACTGCCTATTGTCTGCGGCGGTAGGTTTTATTTTTACCTAATTACTTCATATTTCCGTAGTATGAAAAAGAAAAGAGGATTGTAATGGATGATTTTTTAAGAAATGAATGTAAGTATTTGAAGTGCTACCAAGGTATTAGTTATAAAGAAATAGCAGAATACTTAGAGATTAGGCAAGATAGCTTTTATAGTTGGCTAAAAGGTTATTATAGCTTTAGTATTGAAAGACAGCAGAAACTAAAGGAAATTATAGAAACATTAAGAGAGTGTTAAGCCAATGGAACAGATAAACTACAATCGCAGACATACTATAATAGTTAATTCCCTACAGACAAGGGAAATAAGCCTATTACTTTCTTTTGTATGGTATGAGAGTTTAGATGGTGAAGTGTGGAAAGAAATAGAGGGGTTAGATAGTAGATACTTTATTTCTACTGAGGGCAGAGTATTAAGCCTTTGCTTAGATGGCTATAAGCTTATGCAGCCTTTTATTTGCGGTGATGGTTACTATTATGTAGATTTACGCAAAGACGGAAAAGACCTAAAGAGCCGTGTTCATAGGCTCGTGGCGGAGGCTTTTATAGATAATCCCGAAGATAAACCAATAGTGCATCACAGGGACACCAACCGCCGAAATAATAAAGCTTCAAATCTCCAATGGATGACAGAGGCAGAACACGCCGCCGCACATCTAAAGATAAGCCAAGAGAGAAAGAAGCTGATGGAGCAGACCGCCGCCAATGAAAATTTACTATCTACACTTCAAGCCTGATGCAGATGTAAATTATCTGCATCTGTTCTCCCTCTATGATTTGGCGGACTACAATCCCGCCACAAAAGCTTACGATACCATAACCTATACTTCTATACCTAAACTTGCGGCATTGCTCCCCTACTCTGCCGCCACACTTAACAGACTTTTGGCAAATGATGAATACAAGGATTTTCTTTCTGTTGATAAGAATAATAAAGTAATTACATTGAATAGTAGTGTAATAAAAGGAAGTAGTAATAATTGCTTTGTTCGATTAACTGATAAAGAAATAGCATACTTACGGCAAGAGCAAGATAATCTATTATGCAAATATTATATCTACTTGAAATACTATTGCTCACTTGCTAATAAAGTAGGAACTAAACAGGACTTTACTGCGAAACAGTTTCTATCTGCTATTGGTTACTCTACTAAATCGCAATCACAGATAGATAAAATTAGCACTTATAATAATAAACTAAAGAAACAAGGATTGATTTTAATTACACCCTACAAAGATGAATTAGGACATACCAGAAACATTTACAAAACTACTGAATGTTAATACTTTGTAGAATGACTATGGATTAGCTTTGATTGTCACATTTTATAAGAGTTCCCTACTTTATGATAAAACCCGCTCCCCATTATTTGAAAAAAGCTAATCCCTATTTTGTGATAAAAAACCAATCCCTAAAATATGATAAAGGAGATTATATAAATGACCAATTTTGAAAACACTTACTTAATGCACCGCCCACCTAAGATAGCTATTAGTTATGCAGATGGAAGTGATAGAAAAAGCGGTGTTTATGACCTTACAGATACCCTTAATAAGCAAAGAGAAGAAATGGCAATGCAATTAGAATATAGAGAATTAGACCGCCTTGCAATGGAACTTGAAAAAGAGATACAGGCGGTGAAAGCACTTAGAATGGAAATGGAGAAATACAAGGTTGATTTTAGTATAACAGTT
>JBJETV010000003.1:0-85247 GCA_051883495.1 Christensenellales bacterium | reverse complement strand
GCTGACTCAACAGGAAGCATTGTCAACCCAATATACACCACATATCAGGCGTTTTTGTCTATAATATTCATTTATGTAGGCGTAGGAATGATAAACAAGGCATCTAGTATGCTCGCGGGGTATCTTGGCACAGAAGATATGTTGGCTACTGGCAAAGACCTAACAAACAAAGCAGTGGGCACTGTTGGGACTGCCGCAAAAGGAGCAGCAATCGTCGCCGGTGGTGCATTCTCAGGTCTTGCATTTGCCCTCAAAGGTGGGAAAAGCTGGTTAAATGGCAGGATTGAAGGGCATAAGAGTATGAAAAGCAACATAGCCGCAGCCAAAGAAGATTTGCAAAATCAAATTGATGAAGCAGAGGCTAATGGAGACATGGGGCGTGCTAGCAGATTGAGAGATAGTTTAAGCACTATTGAATACGATACAAAGCACAAAAGTAGAAAAATTATTGAAGAAAATATTGCCGACTATGCTCGTCAAAGAGAAAAAGATAGTAATATGGTTTCTAAAATAACGGGTCTTAATCAAGCGGATGAACAAGTTATTGCAGACAAGAAAGCAGATATAGAGTCAAAACAATCTGAAATTGACGAAAGGAAAGAGAAAATTGCTGAATTGCAATCTGCAAATAAGCAATATGGAAGTTGGGATATTAGATATCTAGCTAATGATGAAAAAATTAAAAATCTTCAAAAAGAAATATCCGATCTAGATAGTGGAATTAAGTCTGATAAGGTTGAAATAAGTCAAAAAGAAAACGATATTGCAGGTAGACAGGCAGATTTGGATAAATATAGCAAGTGGGCAAATTATAATGCAGAAAACGAGAGATATTACAGTCAAATGTTGTCTGCTAGAGAAGAAAAAAAGGATGCAATAAAAACTGGTAAAAAGGAAGAGTGGGCAAAACTTCAAAAAGATGGATTCTATGGGGAGTGGGCTGGTTTGCAGAAGAAGCTTAATGAAAGTGACTTTGGGCAGTTCCTTGCTAAGCCAAATGTCCTTTCTACTTCACTTAATTGGGCAATAAATAAGGCATTTTTTGGTGCTACAGGGGTTGGCCTTCAGGTTGCAGATAGGCATTTGAGCAGTATTCCAAGGACTGGGATTGACTTTGTAAAGAGTGTAGATGCTTCAGCAGGTGCAATTGTAGAAAAATTTGTTGACCCAGCAGCATCAGGGAAGACTATTTCCACTGCAGATGAAAACAAGGCAAGAGAAGCCAAAAAAGACGAAGCAGCTAGAAAGAAGGCATGGGAACAAGAATTTAAGAAAGAAGAAGAAAAAATTAAAAAAGAGAAAAAGAATAGAGAGGAAAAACAAAAGGAAGATGACCTTAAAGATTTGCTTAGGGCATTTGAATTGTATAAGATGAACGGCTTTAATATCAAAGGCGACAAGATAGACTTGCAAGCAGATAAGAATGAAACCGTTGCAAAGAATTACAAATCTCAAATAGATGATAGGGCTAAAAAGGACTATGAAGAATTTAAGAGACTTGAAGAAGCAAGAGAAAAAGCGAAAAAATCAGGTGGTAAAGGTCCAGAGATGACGATTAAAGAGGAGCAATTTGACAAGTTCAAGAAAATGATAAAAGATGTCGAAGCAGAAGGTAAAAACAAAGCCCAATCAGTAAAACTTGATGCGTCCGATCATAATATGGCAGAGAAACTTTCTAAAGCTTTTAGTGCTATAAATGCAAAAAATGAAAAAGAACTTAAAGAAATCAATTCTGGCATCTCATCTATGCTGGGATATCTTAAAAAAATGTCGGAAAAACTATAATAACGCATTTTAATTTATAAGTTTTTGTTTAGAATAATACAATTTACTTGCCAAATTGATAAAACTTTTCAACACGATATTCAATCTATTATTTTGAAAATAATAGTAATCTGTTTAATTTAGGCTAAATTAGACCAATCTCTCTGTCGTTGGGACAGAGAGTGGTCTTAAAAGGGTGAGATATGATAAGATATATTCCTAGAAAAACAAAAGTTAAGATGGAATTTGCCAAGGGAATAACCCTGCCAGATATTCTTATTGCAGTGCTTGGCATAGTTGTCCTGCTTATTTTGGTGCTGGCAAACTTTCAGTATAACTTGTATATAGCATTTGCGTGGGCATGCTGTGTCTTGATTTTGTTCCTAAAAATCAATGACGAATTAAGGGTTTATGCGACTATTGGGTTGTTTTTAAGATTTATTGCTTTCAAAAAGAAATACAATAAATCTGATGTGGACTCCAACACAAAACAACCAAAAATCAAAAAAGTTATCCCATTTGAAGGCATAATTAGGGATAAGTTTATAGACTTCAAAGATTATTATGGCATGGTGCTAGAGATAAAACCTATCGAGTTTGGACTGCTAAACGAGCAAAAACAAGAAATGGTGATAAACTCTTTTGCCAATGCACTCCGTCGTGTTACTACTGGTCAAAGTGGGAGCATAATCAAACTGAGTAAGGCATTGATTTTTGACGATTACATTACTGGAGAAGACAAAAAATATGACGATCTTATGGAACTGCAGTATGAAAACGAAATGACCGAACAAGAAGTGCTTGCTCGTGCTGACGTTTTTGAAAATCGTGTTAGCGATCTAGAGAGAATGAATAGGGAAGAAAAAGTTTATAAAGATTTCTTCTATTTTGTGCTGTATGACAAGGACAAAGATGCCTTAGAATCTACTATAGATGGCATCGTCAACAGTCTGGGCAACAGTGTTGTTCCTATGGTTGCAAAGAAACTTAGAGATAAAGAATTGGCAGTGTTTTTAAGAGCCAACTTTGGCAGATATTTTGACGAGAGAGATTTGGAAAGCACACCAAGAGACCAATTTGCAAACTGGGCAATGCCAGAAAACCTTCAGTTTAAGATAGCAAAAACTGTCATCAACAAGCAAGCATACAGGGCTTATACAATTACAGATTATCCACTAGAAGTAGGCAATGCGTGGGGCGCACCTTTCTTCCTTTTGGACAGAACAAATGTGTGTGTAAACTTCCGTCTAGTGCCAAAGGAACAAGGTGAAAGACGAATAGACAGATCCATTATCGAAATGGAAGGGAAAATGGCAAATGTGTATAAAAGTAGTAAGAGGATTGAAAATGAAATCCAGATGAAAACCCTTTCTGACCTTCTTCAAATGTTAAAGAAAAACAACGAGCAGTTGTTTGAAGTTACGACTCACCTTTTTTGTGAGGACTCTGCCAAAAAAGAAGTTAGAGCAGTGCTTAGACAAAATGGGTTTAAGTATACAGATATGTTTGGCAGACAAGTGGACGCATTTATCAGCAGAAATCCATCTGCTTTGGATACCATTAGTCAGCACAAAAGGGAAATCCCAACTACAACATTTGCGTCTATATTTCCATTTATTTCTGGCGCATTGTTAGACGAAAAAGGATTCTATATTGGCTACAACGAATATCCTGTGTTTGTGGACTTTTTCAAAAGAGATAGAGAAAGAGCAAATAGCAATATTATGATTATTGGTAAATCTGGTGGCGGAAAGTCTTATGCTACCAAGACTCTTCTTACAAATCTAGCATGCGACAACACAAAGGTTTTCGTATTGGACCCAGAAGACGAATACACCCCTCTTTGCCACAATATGTGCGGAAAATTCCTTGACGTTGGTTCTTCAAAAAGTGGTAGGTTCAACCCATTCCACATTATGACCACCCTTGATGCAGACGAAGGTGGATCAGACGACTCCTATTCTACTCACCTGCAGTTTTTGGAAGAATTCTTTACAATCATTTTGCCGGGTATGCCGTCAGAAGCATTTGAAGAGCTTAATGCACTTGTTATTGAGTGCTATAAACGAAAGGGAATAAATGCCCAAACACCACTTACAAAGTTAAAACCAGAAGACTTCCCAATATTTGACGACCTTTACAAAGTTACGGTGGAAAAACTGAAATCTACAAAAGATGAATATCTAAAGAAAAATCTTCAAACTGTGGAAACTTATATATCCAAATTTGCTACAGGTGGCAGAAACAGTAACCTTTGGAACGGACCAACATCAATCGCAACCAAGGAAAACTTTGTTACATTTAACTTCCGTTCGCTACTTGCCAACCGTAACCAAGTCATTGCAAATGCGCAGATGTTGTTGGTATTTAAGTATCTAGATAATGAGATTATCAAAAACAAGGACTTCAACGACAAGTATCATGCAAACAGACACATTGTTGTTGCTGTGGACGAGGCTCACGTGTTTATTAACCCAAAGCACCCAATTGCTCTTGAATTTATGGCGCAAATGGCAAAACGTATCCGTAAATATTCTGGTATGCAAATTGTTATTACACAGAACATTAAGGACTTTGTTGGTAGCCCAGAAATTCAACGTCAGTCCACCGCCATCATCAACGCAAGTCAATACTCATTTATTTTCGGTCTTGCACCAAACGACGTAACAGACCTTATTGAGTTGTATAGAAATGCTGGTGAAATCAACAAGGAAGAACAAGATAATATTGTTACCGCAGGTGTCGGTCAGGCTTTCTTGATATCAGGGGCTCTCTCTAGAACCTCTGTAAAGATAGAAGCAAGCCCTACAGTTGTCAAATTATTCTCATAATCTAAGGCAGGTTATTCCTGCCTTTTGTGCTTTAATTATCTTTTTTTGGGTAATTATTACAAAAATAAATTTTCTATTGAAAGTTTTGCAAAAGTATGCTAATATATCTACAATAAAATAAAGTGAGGGTAAATTTATGGAATATGTTTATAAAAAAGAGAGATTTCAGAAGGCACTTTACAACATATTTTCAAAATATGCAAAATCAGTTTCGATTGATTTTTCTAGAGGGAAGGACTTCTCTTCTGAAGAACTGAGCAATGCTGGTTTTTTGCCTGAAGAATTTTCACCAGAACAAAAATTAGAGGCATCTAGAATTTTCAACGATTGCGTAGAAGGATTACAATCTTTTGAAGAATTTGTTAAGTTTATGGAGTTTTCTAGCAAAGGGATAAAGTCTAGAGGAGACGATGCCTTTGCAAAGATTTTGTCCGAAGAAGTTTTGAACAATCCTAATATGTTTGAAGGGGAAGTATCCTTTGAAGATATATGCTCAATCTTTGAAGACAAAAGTTTGAGTACATACAGACCTTTGATTAAAAAGATTGACAAGCAAGCAAAATTGACTTCAAAAGGAAAAATTAACAAAGAAGAATATATCAATCCAAAAACTTTTTTGAGATTGGTGTCTTCCGCTTGCGATGTAAATAATGCTTTTGCTGAAACCTGGGACAATGATTCCGTTTTCAAATCTGCAAGAGAAAATGGAATGTTTAATTATAACTATGTAACTGAAAGTTATATAGATCAAGATATGGCAGTCAAACTATCAAATATTGGATATTCCAACGAAGTATTTGCAAAAATTGACGCAGATATTGAAAAGTGCGCCATAAAACACAATTTTAGATTGGGAAAAACTAATCCTAATGACAAAATTTCCTTTAGAGAAAGAAGTGAATATAGAAAAAAGGACTTCCAAACAAACTTTATCCCAAGCACTGCAAAAACTTATGACGAACTGGTAAAAGTATTCCAAAGCAATCTTCTTGCCCCTTATGCAATGGGTGAGGCTTCTGACGATGATGTTCAAGATTTTATAGAAAATTTGCAATTGCAAAACAATATCGATGCAAAATTAACAGGTTTGAATAAAGATAACATAGATAGAGCAATAGAATATGGCAATGCAATTAAAGACGCTGTAAAAAGTTTGATTACCAAAACCAATATGGAAGTGGATAGCAACAAACTTGTTAGAGTTGTTTCAAACGAATTTGCCAGCCGTGGTGGGTTTGTGATGGACAAGGTTGACGCATACACAACGTTGGCAGAATGTGCAATGAGTGATGATGTCCTAAATGAAATCCCATATAGTGAAGTTATGTTCAAAGCGTATGCTCCAAAAGTGCAAGAAGATGACAATCTTGAAATATTTGAGAGCGACGTAGAGTTGCCAGTAGAAAGAAGAAGATTTGTTGGCAGTGGTTTTGTAAAGAAAAATGGGATACTCTTCCCAGTGGACAATTTGCCAATTTCCAAAAAAGCCAATGCTGAAGCAGGGGATAATGTTCAATATGAACTTAACATTTCTTCTGATTCCAAAGAGTTTGACTCCTTAAAAGAAGAATGGGAGAAAAAATACAGCACAAGTTTTGAAAATGTAGAGAGCGATGATGTGTATTTTGGCAAAAACCCACTGGCAAGCACATTTGCTAATTTGTCAATTCAAGAATATATAGAAAAAAACAAGCCAGATATGAACGTTGGCGAAGTAAAAGATGCCATAAAAGAACAACTTGAAGTGGAATTTGATTACAAAAAATCACAAAAAGAAGAAAAAACAGAAGAATCTTCAGCAAAAAAAGTTGAAACTGAAAATAAGCCAGAAACAAAAGAGCAAGATGAACAAGCAAAGGAAGAAGATTCAGAAAGAAAGCCTCTTTCTTGCAAAGATGCTCTAACTGTAAGACAAGCATATGCAGTGTTGATAGAGGCTCTAATTCAAGTGACAGAACAACTTCAAAATGAAGGTTTTGATAGCGAAAAAGACCTCTTTGATAGTGTAGACAAAAGCTTTGAAAAAATAGAAAAAATTACACAAGAAGCAGAAGAAATTGCCAATGAAATAGAACAAGCCGCCGAGGACTCTAATGAAGAAGATGTTGTTGTAAATGGAGAAGATAATTCACAAGAACAATCAACTGAAGTTGTGAACGAACAAGAAGAGAAACAACAACCAACTGAAGATAAAATACAAAATGAAGAAAGTGCTATTGCTGAGGAGATTCAATCCACAGAAGAAAAAATAGAAGAAATCACCGAAGAAACAAAGAAAATTATAAATAAATATGCCTTCAAAATTGTTGCTGACAATGAAAGAGGTTTGTTTGCTGTGCCAAATTATCGTATGATTTTTGACGAACAAATGGGCAGAATTATTCCAATGGCAGATGGACAAACACTGGAAGAAGCAAGAGAAGCTTTTATCAAAAATCAAGAGTCGAGAGAAGACATTTCTTCCACTACAACAGAAGAAAGCCTTGAATCTGTAGAAAAGGAAGAAGATGCTGTTGTAAATGGAGATATTAAATCCGAAGAAGAGAATATTTCAGAAGTACCTAGTGACACAACAATTGAAGATAAGTCGGCAAAAGTAGAAAAGAATGAAGAAAAGTCTGAAAAAGAATTTTCAACAAAAATATTAGACTCAACTGCTGAAGAAAGACAAACTATTGAAAATAAACAAACTGTTGAAAACAATTCAACCATTATCAAGAATACAAAAAAGATTAAAACTTCCAACACATTAGTTCAATCACAAACAACTAAAATAATAATCAATAAGGAAGTTCAAGAAAACACTGATGTAAATCCATTGGATACTAATAATGTAAGTAAATTGATAAGTGCTGCTGTTAAGTTGGGATATATTTCAAAAGAAGAGGCAAAGGAATATAGAAAGACATTAAAAGATTCTAAGCAAAGTGTCCTTTTAGAAGTTAAGACTGCAATTTCAAAAAAGGTTAATGATAAGCAAGAAGACAATACTTCAACAAAAGAAGTAATAGAGTCAGTAAACGAAGAAACTAAAGAAGAAAAACAAAAAGAACCTTCACAAAAAGCAACCGATATAGCGGGTAAAATTATCGCTAATGGCGGGAAGAGAAAAGATAAGAAAGAAAGCAAACCAAAAGTTGAAAGAAAGCCTGTCGCAAAAAAGAGTGAAACAGCAGAAGAACTCAATAAAAATATGGCAAAATCTTCAAAGAAACAAGAGAATAAAGATTCAAAATTGGCAAAGGCTAAAAGAGATGAAGAAAAGGCAGAGGCAGAAAGACTTGCAAAGTTAGAAGAACAAAGAAAAGCCGAAGAAGCAAGAAAGGCAGAGATTGAAAGGCTTGCTAGAGAAAGGGCAGAAAAAGCAGAGGCAGAAAGAAAAGCAAGGGAAAAAGCCGAAGAAGAAAAGAGAATAGCGAAAGAAAAAGCCGAAAAGGAAAGAAAACTTGCTTATGAAAAGGCTGTAGCTGAAGATAGGGCTTATTGGAAAAATGTTATAGCCTCAAGGCCACAAATAAAAAAAATGATCGATTGTAGAAAATATGAAGACTTTTTGGCTCTTGCTAAGGAAACAACTTTATTTGATGAGACTGAATTAGCATTCCTTTGTGATAAGAATAACTCCTATAATGAAAAGCAACACTATATGAAATCCCTTAAAGACAAGTTAAGAGAATTGCTTGATGGTGCACAAGAATATGAAGACAATGCAGTTGCAAAAGAACCTGATGGTAGTGTTAGCTGTAATGGTAAATATATGAAACATAAAGAATATTATAATGCTTGTCATGAAGAAGAGGTTGATTGTGGTTACGATCCTGATATCGATGGTGAAGAAGTTGACATTAGTGATGATGAAGAACAAGATGCTGGAATGGGACATAAATAATTGTTGTTTATAGAATAAATAGTTGATTATATTTTAAGTGTATAAATATTAAGGAGAAATAAAATGGCAAAGGAAATTGATTATAGTTTTAAGATTTTGGAAGAAATTTTAACATTAAAAAAGTATTCCTCAAGAGAAGAAGTAATGGAAGCAGGGAAAGTTATGGTGGATATTGCAGACAAAAAGGAAAAATGCCCTGACAAACTCAAACAAGCCTATCATGATGCTTACAACAAGTTGGATTCGCTATCCTTTGACGAAATGAATGAAATTATAGATATTCTGTCGTCTTATGATGATGAAGACTAATTTTAGGTTATGTTTTGCAAAAAAATGTGGGTTATCCCGCATTTTTTGTTGAATATCAAAGAGTATTTGACTGAATAGATGTATTTTGTTAGAATATTGATATGGAAAAAAAACATAAAAGATGCCCTAGATGTGATAGAAAGTTGAGTGTAACAGATGCAAAATGCGATATGTGTGGTCTTGTATTTGAAAGGTTGAAACACGCAACCAATAGGGCAGGTAAGGTCGCATTGCAAAATGACGAACAAAACAAGGTGGTTTATATCACAAAATGTAATGATGTGAACAAATGGAAATTGCTAGTTCTTGCAATTTTTGGTGGGTGGTTTGGCTTGCAGTATCGCAAAGTTGGTCGAAACAAAATGTTTTGGTTTATGCTAATTTCCTTTGTTTTGTTATTTGCTTTTTCTGCGATAAACCTTGTGCCAGACATCTCTAGTTTTGTTTTTTCCAATAAATATTTGGGGGTGTTGATGTGGCTTCTCATTTTGCCAGGCTCGATAGGTTTTATGTTGTGGATTGTGTCAGTTTTTCAAATATTATTTAACAAATTCAAAATGCCAGTTTCCATTGACGAAGAGTATATTGTTCAAGACGAAGAAGTGGCAAAAGAATTGGTTTTGCAAGCAAAAGCAAATAGAAAATCTAAAAAAATTCAAAAAAAATAGTAATTTTTGCAAATTTTGTGTATAAATTGGCTATAAATATTTCTATTTTTACAAAATAGTGAAGTAAATTGTATTTTACAAGATAATAAATGAAGAAAACTTTTTAATATAACAAAAAGTGAAATAAATTACATTTTGTATAAAAAAATTGTTTTTAATATAATAAAATGATATCTGTATATTGTAGAACAAAAATATTGAATTTTATATAACAAAGAATATTTGTACTTTATATAGAAAAACAATAGCGTTTTATATAACAAAAATATACTTGATTTGTATTTTAGATAACAAAAAGTGAAATGTTTATATAATGGGAGTTAAAATGGAAGAAAAAACAACAGTCGTTGTGGGAATGAGTGGTGGCGTGGATAGTGCAGTGTCGGCATTGTTGCTAAAACAGCAGGGATACAACGTCATTGGCTTGTTTATGGACAACTGGGAGGAAAAAGACGACTCGGGGGTATGCACCGCAACGGAAGACTATGAAGATGTAAGGCGAGTGTGCGAAACAATAGGGATACCATATTATTCTGTCAACTTCTCAAAGGAGTATTGGGACAGAGTTTTTGTGCATTTTTTGAGTGAATATGAAAAGGGTAGAACGCCTAACCCAGATGTATTGTGCAATAGAGAGATTAAGTTTGGGCCATTCCTAGATTATGCAAAGATGTTGGGTGCAGATAAGATTGCAACAGGACACTACTGCAAGGTGGAGAAAGTGGGGAATGATTATCTACTAAAAAAAGCATTTGACAAGTCAAAAGACCAAAGTTATTTTCTCAATCAACTTTCGCAAGAGCAACTATCACAAGTTATTTTTCCGCTGGCAGATATTCCAAAGACAAAAGTTAGGGAGATTGCAGAGCAATACAACCTTGTAAATGCCAAGAAAAAGGACAGCACAGGGGTGTGTTTTATTGGCGAACGCAATTTCAAAAACTTTTTGAAGCAGTATATCCCTGCAACTTCTGGAGATATTGTTGACCTGCAAGGGAATGTAGTTGGAAAACACGATGGAGTGCTTTATTACACTTTGGGGCAAAGGAAAGGACTGAATATTGGTGGAAAAGCAGGTGGAAATGGAGATAGGTGGTTTGTGCTGGAAAAAGATGTGAAAAACAATCGCCTTATTGTCAGTCAAGGAGAAGACGACAAATTGTTCAGCAATTATCTTATAGCAAGAGAGTTTAATTGGATACCTCATATCCCACAACAAAAGACATTTGATTGCCTCGCAAAATTTCGTTATAGACAACCTGACCAAGCAGTGTCTGTAACTATTGAAGGCTCGGATGTAAGGATAGATTTCAAACAACCTCAAAGAGCAGTGACACCAGGGCAATATGTGGTGTTGTATGACGAAAATGAGAACTGTTTGGGCGGAGGAGTTATTGACGAAGTTTTCAAATAAAACAAAATAAAAATTGTGCAACGATATATTTACATTCTACAAATTGTAGAATTTGTGCAAAAAGCAGTTGCATAATTTTTTTTTATATACTAAAATTGTATTATGGAAGAAAATATAGCTCAAAATCAAGAATGTGAAAACGAGGAATTGAAAGATGTAATTGCAAAAAATCTCGTTTACTTTAGAAAAGCCAGCAAACTTACACAGTTGGAGTTGGCAGAAAAACTTTTGTATTCTGACAAAAATATTTCTAAATGGGAACGTGGAGAAGCCATACCAGATATAATTGTGTTAAGTCAACTAGCCGACCTTTATCACATAACGGTCAATGATTTTTTGATTTCGCATGATGGAGATAATTTTGTGCCATCAAAGCCACTAAAAAAGAGGACAAAGACCTTTAATACAAAGCAACTGATGATAACTCTCTTGTCTTGCTGTATTGTTTGGCTGGTGGCGGTGTGTGCTTTTTGTATTTTTATAAACGTTTTCCCTGCGCTGAAAAATGAACTTTGGAAAATATTTGTAGTTGCTATCCCAATTTGTTTTATAATTTGCCTTGTATTTTCTAGCATATGGTGCACCAATACGCTAAATTGTATTTTTGTGTCGTTACTTACTTGGACAGTTGCACTTGCATTTTGTATTTGTTTGCCATTTGAGTTTAGTTGGTTGTCGTTTATAATTGCTATTCCGGTGCAAGTGTTGGCATTGCTTTGGTTTATTTTTAGAAAAATTAAAGTTAAGGACAAACAAAAATCAAAAGAGGCAGTGAAATGAACTGCATTTTAGACGAAAAACAATCAAAATATGTAGAAGAAAGGTCAAAATTTTTGGCATTTACATTTAAGGTGAAAGATAAATCAAAGGTGGCAGAAATTCTTGAGAATTTGAAAAGTAAACATCCTTCGTGCAGACATATGTGTTATGCTTATAGAATTTTTGACGGAGATATCGCAGAAAGAGCCTGTGATGACGGAGAGCCAAGCGGAACGGCTGGAGCACAGATATTGCAGTTGTTAAGGGAAATGGACGTTATCAATGTTTTGAGTGTTGTTGTGAGATATTTTGGCGGAGTAAAATTGGGCACTGCCAACCTAGGCAGAGCATACAAAGAAACAGCAAGACAAACTCTACTAGAAAACTTGACCTCAGTAGAGCAAAAAAATCTTTACGCAGGAGAGTGTGATTATCAACTGTTTGCACATATAAAGCAAGAAACACAAAAGCGAAATATTCAATTTGAAAATATCAATTTTGACAATACAGTGAAGTTTGAAGTATATCTTTCCGCTGTAGAATATAATTGGCTGAGTAGTATTATGGCACTCAAATTGGTTGGCAAGACCTGCTATTGCTAAAATTTTGTAGTGTTTTTTTGAAATATTCATTGATTGTGTAAGCCTTTTGAAAGAAAAATTAGAGAGGTGAGAGATGCAAATAACAAAGATAGAGGTTCAAAAACGCAACAAAAATAGGGTAAATTTGTATCTTAATGAGAATTTTTTTTGTGGGCTGTCGTTGGAAACCGTTGTTAGAAGTCATCTTAAAGAAGGACAAACAATATCCGAGCAAAGCATAGACTATTTGAAAAATGAAACAGAGAAACAAATTGCTTTGGAAAAGGCGACCGGATACATATCAAAATGTCAAAAGACAAAAAAGCAAATAAAAGATTATTTGCAAAAGAAGGGTTTTGATGATGAGATTTGTGATTATGCGTTGGAAAAACTAGGGGAATATCATTTTGTTGACGATGAATTATTTGCCAAAAGTTATGTAAAGGCAAAAGGTAAAACTAGCGGAAGAAAGAAGTTGTCATATGAACTTAAACAAAAGGGTGTTGATGAACAAATAATCAATGATTGTATAGAAAACTTTTGTGAAGATGAAAAAACAGTAAATGTTATGCTGGAAAAGTATCTAAAGAATAAACCGCTAGACATAAAAACCAAACAAAAAGCGTTTAGATATCTTATGTCGCATGGATACTCTGCAGATGTGGCATCTAGTGCTATAAGTAGAGCGTATAAATCTATCGAAAATGACTGCCTAGACATATAAAATGGCTGAATAGACAAATAAAAAGGTTAAAGTTTATGTGGAAATTGCAAGAATAAAAACAAAATAATATAATATTAAAATATGGAGATAGAAAATGGAAAAAATAAAGAAATTAGTCCCAGCAGAAGAGGGTAAAAGGACAAGAGAAAAAAGTAAAGTGCAAATCGGGGTAGATATAGAAAGAGTTGTGCGATTTAGAGGGTTTAAGTATCCTGAAAAAGTTTTTACTGCCAGCGAAATGGAGTATTTTGCAAAATTTGCCGACAAGGCTGTGCATATGGCAGGGACTTTTTGTGCAAAGGAGGCAGTGAGCAAAGCGATAAAAACTGGACTAGGCAAAGAGATTTCGTTGCTGGACATAGAAATTTTGCATGGCGAGTTGGGTGACCCATATGTAAATGATGTAAACGGCAAACTTCGACCTATTTTGGGCAAAAACGACCTTGATATTTCTATATCTCATTCTGACGAAATAGCAGTGGCAACTTGTGTTTTGTATTAAATATTTATAAAATTTTAAGTTTTATTCAGAAAAACAGGTAATAATTGTTGTAAATTTTGAAATGAATTCCTTTTTTGGAGTTCATTTTTTTTGTATTTGGATAATAATTGATAAAAATTGCAAACTAAAATTAAGTTTGAAGTTTAATTTTAGGAAAAGAGGGGAATTATTTGATGAAAGAAAACACAACTTTTACTTTGAACAATTATTGTAAATGCAGTCATATGCTTTATGTGAGAGGACATTTTGACAAATATTATTGGGCACGAAAATCTGTGATGTATGAAAACAGAGAGATTGAAGAAAAATTTGTGTTTGATTATCAAAAGTTTAGACGGAGTTTTGTATGATTGTAAAAAGAGGGGAATTGTATTATGCCGATTTGAGCCCAGTGGTGGGCAGTGAACAGGGTGGAATAAGGCCTGTGCTTGTTGTTCAAAACGACATTGGCAACAAGTATAGTCCTACAATTATTGCCGCAGCCATAACAAGCAAATTGAACAAATCTCGAATCCCCACTCACATAGAGTTGTCGTCAAAAGAGTATGGGTTGGAAAAAGATTCGGTGGTTCTTTTGGAGCAAATAAGAACAATAGACAAAAGTCGTTTGAAGGAAAAAATTGGAGAATTGAGTGATTTTAAGATGAGTGAAGTAAATAGAGCAATGATGATTAGTCTAGGGGTGATATAACAAACATATTTGCAAAAAAATTTTTGTTGTGTTAATATGTTCATATGAACAATATTAGAATAGAAAATTTGAATATAAACGGCGAAGGGCTATCCTTTGTAGAAGGCAAAAAACTGTGCGTTAAAAATGTTTTGAAAGATGAAATTGTAGATGTGGAGGAAGTTTGTAGCAAGGGAAATTTTATACTTGCTAAATTAAAAAAAGTTTGCTCGCCTTCTCCTATGCGCATATGTCCAAAATGTTCATTTGTTGACGAATGTGGGGGATGCGACTTTATGTTTGTGCAAAGTGCAGATGGACTTGCAATCAAAAAACAAATTATGCAGGAGTATTTCAAAGGAATTTTCTCTGGAGAAATAATCTCCAATGCCAGTAAAAAAGACTTTGCGTTTAGAAATAAAGTTGCTTTTGCCGTTTGCGGAGAAAAAATTGGATTAAAAAAACAAGGCTCACACGAAATATGTGAAATTTCTCATTGTATAGTTGCCAATGAGGATATAAATACTGCATTCAAAATATCAAAAAAATGGATAAAAACTGCTAAAAATTGCGAAATTTGTCATATTGTCATAAGGGCAATAGGTGGACATATGAGCATATGTGTGGTGGCGAGAAAGCCATTTGACTATAGTGTTTTGGAAGGGTTGAAAAATGCCATTGTAGAGGGCTTTGGCAACAAATTTGGGCTTTTTGTTAGTATAAACCCCTCAAAGAGCAAAATCCTTGGTAAAAAATGTGATTATATTTTTGGAGAGGAGAAAATCCCTGTAACATACTTTGGGATACAATCTTATATTAGACCATTGTCATTCTTTCAGATAAATGATGATGTTGCAGAAGTGATGTATTCAAAGGTATTAAATGAAATTTCAAATGAGGTGGTGATAGAAGGTTATAGTGGAGCAGGGCTTTTGAGTTGCGTCATGGCAAAAATGGCAAGAGAAGTGTATTCTGTTGAGATAGAAAAAAGTGCCACAAAGGATGCAGATGATGCCAAGAAGTTGAATAAACTGGACAATCTTCACAATATAAATGGAGATTGCGATGTGGAAATGGAAAAGTTACTACTTCAAAATAGAGATGCAACTGTGGTCCTTGATCCACCAAGAAGTGGCGTGGGAAGGCATACCTTAGAGATGATTGCAAAGACTCTTCCTCGCAAAATTGTTATGATATCCTGCAATCCATATACTCTGAGGCAAAATTTGGTGTTTTTGGGCAAAAATTATAAAATTAAATCTTTTGAAATCTTTGATATGTTTCCACAAACTTCCCACATAGAGAGTCTTGTGGTGCTGGAAAAGAAGTAAAGATTTCTTTTTGAATAAAAAAGTTTGTATTTTAGACAAAAAAAGTTTCCATTTTGCAAAAATATAAGTTATAATAAGTATTATGAACAAAATGTTACTTAATGGTCAAACTTTTAGTTTGTTTGGATTGCAAGTGCCTTGGTATGGCACTATGATTGCGTTTGGAATGATTGCAGGAATACTGTGCGCCTATTATATTTGTAGGATAAAGAAAATAGATACCAGTATGCCTATCAATCTTGCACTATACGCATTGCCTTTTGCTATTGTAGGGGCAAGAATTTATTATTGTGCCTTAAATGGTGTGTCTAGTTTTTGGCAAATTTTTGAAGTGTGGAACGGAGGAATGGCGATTTATGGGGGAGTAATTGGTGGCTTCCTTGGGGTTTTGTTGTGTTGCAAAATTCACAAATACAGTTTGCTTCAAGCCTGCGATTTGTGTGCCCCTTGTCTGTTTTTGGGGCAGGCTATAGGTCGTTTGGGGTGCTATTTTGCTGGGTGCTGTTATGGCATAGAGCCAACTGCCGACTTCCTAAAAGTTTTCCCTATCAGTGTGCAGATTGGCGGGGTGTGGCATTTGGCAACATTCTTTTACGAAAGTTTTTTCGACTTGCTAGGGGTGTTTACCTTGCTACTACTAATTGTTAGGGTGAAAAATCACGGCATTGTAACCAGTGGATATTTTATATTCTACGGCACAATCCGTGCTATTTTGGAGCAATATCGTGACCCTGCAGAGTGCCTTATGCTAGGCTCATTTAGGGCATCTCAACTGCTTAGTGTATTGCTGGTGATTGCGGGAACTGTTTTGTTGATTGCTATTTTGGCAAGGGCTTACAAAAAGGAGACTGCCAATGGCTAATTTCAAGATAATCAAAAAGGGCTATAGCCAACTGGAAGTGGATAGTTACATAGAAAGATTGGTTTATGATTACGAATCTAGGTTGGCGGAGCAAAAGGATAGGATTTTTTACCTAAAAGACCAACTGGAAAAAATTACTTCAAACAAGGACAACGAGCTTATGACCTCGCTGGTGTCGGCGGTGGAAAGGGCTAGGCTTATTGAAAACAGTTCCAAAAACATTTATGAATTGGAAACAAAAAAATTAAATTTGCTATATACAAAGATGGAGAACCTTTTGAAAGACGAAAATATATACAATGACAGAAGTGTAAAAAAGGAGTTGCTATCATTGATACAAGACTGCAGAAGTTCGCTGGAGTTTAACGTTCAAAAACAAAAACAAAATATTATGGAGAATTCCACAGGCGACCCAGTCAAACGACTTTTGACCAAAATGATAGGGCTAAACAGAATTCCAAGCGACAGTGCCCCTCAAGCAGAAAACAATGTTATGCCACATGAAATGAGGGAAGCGCCTCAACCAAAAGAAATTGTCCAACCAAAAAGGCAGGAACACTTGCCACACGAAAAATTGGATAGTTTGTTTGAACTAAACAAATTGGTTGAAAACTTGCAAATCAAAGAGCAACCAAAACAACAAATTGAAGAAGAAGAGGAAAGTGGCTTTGACCTAAAAGAAGCACTTAACCCAAAAGAAGACTTGGAAGAAATTATGAAAGCATTTGACTTTTATAATGACGCAAAAAGAGAAAGCAAAAACAACTGAAATAATACCAGTTGTTCTTTTTTGTTATAATTTCAAAAGATAACACAAAAATTACCCTTTATGAGATTTTTTATTATGAATAATGGTTTTATGTTATATGTGTCTTAATTTTAATGTACCATAATTTTAGTATACCTTTAATATATGTATGATTGATAATTGTGGTTGATATATGTAATGTCAATATTTATTGCAAAAAGATACTTTTGTAGCCGATAAATATTGGACTGGTTGATTGGAAGGAGTGGCAGTCGGCGGAGATAGATTTCATAATATTTTCTAGATTTTTCTTTGTTTTTTCGTCTGAAAGTTGGCTGATTTCTTCATAAAAAGCAGTTTGTGAGTCTTTTATTTCTTCTAGGTAGGAAGGGGTTAGGGGATTTCGTTCTCTTATCAGCAGGGCATTGAGGCAGATAAGTATCAATCTGCACAAAAAGTCTGTTTGGGTGTCTGCAGTGGACAATTCGTTGAGGGCTTTGGCATAGCATTTGGTTGTTTCAAACTTAAGATTGCTCAAAGTGGCGTCTTGGGCAGTAAAGAGTTTTTTGGTCAGCATTTCTCCAAAATTTTGATAAAAACATATGCGCACATAAGCACTTTTACCAAAAAATTCGGGAACGATTTCCTTTTTTACAAAGTTGGATAGTTGCAGTTTTAGTGTGGTTTCTATTGCCAGTGGCTCTGGTTGTGGTGTGGGTTGTGTCAGTGCTATTTTTGGCGAAATATCTGTGTGTTTAATTTCGTTTGTAGCGAGTGATTGATAAAATTCAAAAAACACATTTCCCACCAAATTTTTTAGCATAGCGAGGTATTTTTCGTGATATTTTTTGCTCTCAAAAAGGCACATTTTTGGTCGGCAAACAAACAGTTGGTCTATGGTCGCTTTTAGATATTCCTTGTCCTTTTGAAAGGTGTATTTTTTTGTAAAATCTCTGTCTGTCAAAAAGTCTTGGTGGTCAAATTTTACAAGTCTTTTGCCCCCAAAATTGTTCAGCCTAACAATGCCTACTGGTCTAGAAAAGCCATTGTCTATCACTTTGCAGATGGGATAAATGGCGTTGAAAAATAATGGGTATCTCTTAAAAATGGGTGGCAAAACCACTATTTCATAAGAAAATTCGTAAGCAAATTGATTTTTTATTTGTTCCAAAAAATGTTTTTTTAGGTATATTTGTTTCATGTTTTTATTATACATTTTTTATATCAACTTGTCTAGACCCAAATTTTTCTTTACTAATTGACAGAGTTGTAGTAAAATTTTGATATGTTAAACGAAATTTTTGATGTAATTTTGGATGCCATTGTGGACTCGGCTAAAATGTTGCCGATTATTTTTGTTTGCTATATGCTAATAGAACTGTTGGAAGAAAAAATCTTGGTAAAATACAAATCTTCCAACCTTCTAAAAAACAAATTTGCACCAGTGGCAAGTGCGGGCTTTGGGCTTATCCCTCAATGTGGTTTTTCGGTGGTGGCGACCGATCTTTTTAGCAAAAAGGTGATAACTCTAGGCTCTCTTTTGGCAATTTTTATCGCCACATCTGACGAGGCAGTGCCTTTACTTCTCACTCGCCCAGACCAATATCCCAACTTGTTCCTCATACTTGGGATAAAGTTTGTATATGCGGTGGCGGTGGGGTTGCTGGTTGATATGATTTACCGCCGACTAAAAAGTAAAAGGGGGAATTCCCCTGTGGCGAGCCAAAATATGTCAGTGGCGAATGTTAAATCAAAAACTGGGGAAAATATAGATTGTTGTAACAAGGAAGACAGCGAGAAATGTGAAGATGCTGACCATGAAGAAGTGGAAATTCATGGTTGTTGCCATCACGAGTTGGAGAAAAATCATAGCAAGTGGAAAGAAATTCTATTTCACCCACTTCTTCACTCGATAAAAATCTTTGCCTTTGTGCTGATTATGAACATAATTATCGGCTTACTTGTCTTGTTTGTTGGGGAAGGTTCTATTCAAAACTTTATGATGTCAGCGGGGGTCTTCCAACCATTTTTGGTGGCACTGGCTGGCATGATACCCAACTGTGCAGTGTCTATCGCCATAACAGACTTGTTTATGGGAGGGTTGATTTCGCTGGGCTCTTGCATTGCAGGGTTGTGTGTAAATTGTGGCATTGCAACGGTGGTGCTGTTCAAACTGAATAAAGATGTCAAACAAAACCTGTTGATAGTTGGCTTGCTCTTTGCATTGGGAAGTTTGCTGGGCTTTGTGATAAACTTGTTTTAGAGGTGAGATATGAAGAAAAGGGAAGAAATTGAGGTAAAATACAAGTGGAATTTTGCAGATTATTACGCAAATGACGAGAAATGGCAAAATGCCTATGAGAAAACTCAAACACAGATTGCAAAATTGAAATCTTTCAACAACAAATTGACCAATGAAGAAAATATCCTTAAATTTTTGAAATTGGACGAAAAATGTTCTGTAGAGATTGAATCTCTGTATATCTACGCAAATTGTAAAAGAGATGTAGATGTATCCAATAATATCTCTCAAGCCATGGTAAATAAAGTTGACAATCTCGTTACACAGTATGCGGTGGCTGTTTCGTTTGCTATGCCACAGTTGTCGCAGTTGGATGTGGAATTTTTGACAAAACTACTAAACAACGATAAATTTGCAGATTTTTCTAAAACTTTGAAGGGTTTGATAAGGAAAAAATCTCATATTATAGACGAGTCAAGCGAAAAATTGTTGTCTATGATGACCAGTTTTTCAGATGATTTTTCTCAAAATCACACCAATTTTATGGACGGTGATTTGAAGTTTAGAAAGGTTAAAGACAGCAAGGGACAACTTCATGCAATGTCAAATAGTATGGCGAGCATCTATCTAAACAGCCCAGACCGAGTTTTGAGAATGAACGCATACAAGGAGTTGAAAGTAGCACTGGGGAGATATAACAATTTCCTTACATCCAACTATCTTGGCGAAGTAAAAAAGGAAGTATTTTTTGCCAAGGCAAGAAAGTATGAAAACTCACTGGAATGTGCCTTGTATAATGACGAAATACCTGTTTCTGTTTATCACAATTTAATTTTGAATGTCGAAAAAAATCTCCCTTTGGAGCATAAATATTTTGACATCAAAAAAAGACATTTGGGGCTAGACGATTTTGCTTTGTGTGATGTTTATTACAGCCCAACAACATTTGAAAAGAAATATTCTTATGCCGAAGCAGTGGATATTGTGTGCAAGGCTCTTGGTTTGCTGGGAGAAGATTATGTTGCTCATATAAAACATATTATACAAAATAACATGATTGACGTTTATCCTTCCGAAAACAAGGTTTTTGGTGGCTATCAAACTATGGCGACTAAGAAAACACCAAGAATTCTTTTGAACTACACAGACGAATACGAAGATGTTTCCACATTGGCTCACGAACTTGGACATGCAATGCACAGTGTGTATTCTGACTCTACTCAAAGTGCCACCAACTCAAAATATCCAATATTTTTGGCAGAAATCGCAAGCACAGTAAATGAACTTTTGCTAAACGACTACATGATAGCCCACTCCAAAACAATGGATGAGAAGTTGCTTTATATCAGCGAAGCATTGTCCAATTTTCACTCTACGATTTTCAGACAAACAATGTTTGCTGATTTTGAAATGCAAATTCACAACAAAGTGGAAAAAAATGAAGAGTTGTCTTCTGCAGTGCTAAACGAAACTTATTTGAATCTTGTGAAAAAATATTTTGGGAAAAATGTAAATATTTTGCCAGAGGTTCAATATGAATGGAGCGGAATACCACATTTTTATAATGATTTTTATGTTTATCAGTATGCAACAGGCAAAATATCTGCAATAAACATTGTAGAAAATCTAAAAACAGGGAAGATATCTGTTCAGGATTATAAAAATTTCTTAAGTTCAGGCGGAACGCAACCTCCAATAGAACTATTAAAAACAATCAAAGTTGACCTAAATCAAGAAGAAGCATTTGATGTGGCTTTTGATTATCTAAAAACCAAGTTGAAAGAATACGAAGAATTAAGTGTAAAATAAAAACTTTTTTGGAAACTTGAAATATAGAGAATTATTAAAGTTTTTATGAAAAAAAATATAAAAGTTTTAGGTAGTAGAAATTATTTTACTACCTTTTTATATGTAAAAAATTTCCCCAATGATGAGTTTGCAAATTTATGCTCGTCAGTATAAATAAAGAAATTTTATAAAATTTTTCCTAAAAATTTTCTTGACTTATGCTTGTTGGTAGTTATAATATCTACATAACAAAAAATTTCTAAATTTTTTTGAAAATCTCGTTGACAAATTAGAAATTCTTTGTTATTATATTATCGTTTTTGGGGGTATAGCTCAGTTGGCTAGAGCGTCTGCCTTGCACGCAGAAGGTCGTCGGTTCGAGTCCGACTATCTCCACCAACAAATACATAATGTGTCTTTCAAAAGTTCACATTTCCATACGGGCAAATATAATGGATTGTAGCTTGGTCGGTTAGAGCACCACAATGATGCCGAGCGGAGCGAACGCCCAGGGTGGTGCAGTCGAAATGGTATTCAACGACTAAAAATAATTGAATACAATATATAATGGATTGTAGCTCAGTCGGTTAGAGCACCACCCTGATAAGGTGGGGGTCGGTGGTTCGAGTCCACTCAATCCAACCAGACAAAGTAGCATAGAATACTTTGATACATAGCCTAGCACTTGTGCGAAGGGCTATTTTTTTTGGACTCAAAACCACCTTCTCCACCTTATGTTGCAAAGCAACACGCAAGAATTTATATTCTTGCGTCAGGGTGGCACCACCGTGTAGCCGAGCAAGTTTACTTGCGAACGCCAACTTTTCGAAAGGAAAGTTATAAGTGGGGGTCGGTGTCCGCTACGCGACTCCGTGCAGGCGTTTCTCTGGCACTTGCGCGAGTCCACTCAATCCAACCAGACAAAGTAGCATAGAATACTTTGATACATAGCCTAGCACTTGTGCGAAGGGCTATTTTTTTTGGACTCAAAACCACCACCTCCACCTTATGTTGCGTTGCAACACGCAAGAAAAGTGTTCTTGCGTCAGGGTGGAACCACCGTGTAGCCGAGCAAGTTGTTTTTGATATTCCTTTACTACAAACAACTTTCAAACTATATTTTTACTTGTATAGATTGCCTACAACTTTTTATAACAAAATTTTTTTGAAAAAGTTTGAAATAATTGTTGACAACTGTTGTTGCATTTGTTATTATATATGAGCATTGATAAATCAATTTGCCTTGCAAATAACAATGCGACCATAATCCTCGGTAGCTCAATGGTGGAGCACTCGGCTGTTAACCGATAGGTTGTCCGTTCGAGCCGGACCCGGGGAGCCAAAAAGGCCAGTGTAAACTGGTCTTTTTTGATACACGGGTAAAGATAATAATAAAGAAATGTAAAATAGTAGAATAACAATTATTATTAGAAGCAAGGACAACCACACCAGTGAGAGGGAACTCGCACTGGTATAGGTAAAAATGCGGACCCGGGGAGCCAAAAAGGCCAGTGTAGACTGGTCTTTTTTGATACACGGGTAAAGATAATAATAAAGGGATGTAAAATAGTAGAATAACAATTATTATTAGAAGCAAGGACAACCACACCAGTGAGAGGGAACTCGCACTGGTATAGGTAAAAATGCGGACCCGGGGAGCCAAAAAGGCCAGTGAAAACTGGTCTTTTTTGATAGTATTTTTGATTTTACAAATTTGGGACTATTTCTTCTGGGGGTTGATAAGGTGTTTTTGTAAAGGGAATAGTGTCTTGTTTGCAAAGTGATTTCCAAATGAATTCACTATAATCTTCATAATCGATATCATATCCAAACTTTTCATAAAATGGTCTTGCATAGTCGTTTGATGGGTGGAACTTTCCTTCAATGCAAAAATTTCTGTTGGAAATTGATTCTGACTCCATAAATGAAAGCAGGGCAGTTGCCACTCCTTGATGTTGATATGGTTCATATGTTTCTATTTTCCACAGCCATGTTTGATGCTTTCGTGGATTGAAACTGAAGTTTATGTATCCCATTTTTTCATTTTGCTCGGTTTTAGCAACTGCAAGATACATATTTTTTTCATCTTCATATGTTACATCTAAAATTATATTTTCAAAATTTGAACTCTTTGCAATATAATGGGTTGTCATAATTTAATTATATCAAAAAAAGGAGGTGTGTCAACCTCCATTTTTGTGTATAATTTGTTTTAATAATATTATAATTATAAATCTATTTATAATAATCTGTATAGAAAGTTTTTTAGTATAAATATACTTGTAATAACCTGTATAGAAAGATTTTTTAGTGTAAATTTATTTATAATTTGTTTAGAAATTGAGTTTATTGCAACTTTTTACTTCAAATATGTTAATTCTGTTTTGTAGGTTTGTTCATAAACTTGCTTCCATGCGTCATAATTCTTTTTAGAAAGTTCCTCAGTTTGAACTTTGGCTGGTTTTGTTGTGTCAGGGTAGATTGCTGGCAAAATATGCAATGTATAACGTTGATACATGGAACCGTCTGGCGCTTGCAAGTCGCTGTCTTCCATGGTTATAAAGCAAGGTAGTATTGGGGCAGATGCCTGCACTGCAATCTTGAAAGCCCCAGTTTTTAGTGGTCGAGGTTTTTTGTAATTCCACCACATTGCCTGTTCTGGATAAATCAAAATTTTTTCACCACGATTAAGAAGTGTTTTTGTGGCATTCATAAACAATTTCATTGTTTCATAATTGCTACTGAGAGGCAATGTATTGCAATGCTTGAACATATATCCAAATAGGCCTGGAAAGTTGGTGTAGTTTCCTTCTCTTATTACTTTGTAAAGATGTTTTTTGCCCAACTTTTTTTGCAGTGCCTTAAAGACAACATAATTGTCATAAACATTGAAGTGATTGCATGTGATTACCACTCCCATATCTGCAACCTTGTCATAATTTTCCATACCTATAATGTTGTCTATGATAAGTTTGCCTTGTTTTATTTCATTGTCAAAATATTTTATGGCAACTTTGTTTGCAATCCAAGTGCCAATTTTGTTGGTTAATTTTTTATTGAGATAGTCTACTTTGTTTGGCAAAAGTTGTGGTGCAGGTGGGTCATCTTCCACATCCACATCCCACATTTCTTTGCGTTCATATTCTTCAATTCTTTTGACAATTTTCTTTCTATCTTCATTAAGTTCCATATTGCTTCCTACTAAAAATTTTGTTTTAATCTAGTTTAACCGATAAAATGATATTTGTAAATACTTTTAAGAATAAAATGCAACAGGGAATACCATGTTGCATTTGTTGTGTTGAGCATTATTTATTAGACTGTTGCACCAGCAATTTCCATTTTGCAAAATGGCTTTTCGGAATTGGCTTCATTCAGTGCGGTTTGTTTTAGTCTTATGAACCATTCGTTGTCGTGTTCTCTATCTTTGTCTGTATATTTGCTCTTGATTGCAAGAATTCTGTCAAACATACCTGCTTCTTTTGCCAATGCCCAGAATTTGCTTTCAAAAGGAACGTTGTCATAGTGCCATGGTTTGTAGGTAAGGAAGAAGTGAACTATGCCATTGTTTTCATCTTCACTGCATTTGCCAAAAGGTGTTCTGTTCCATCTAAGTGGGAGATAATGGACTTTGTCCTTGCAAATTACATTGAGATAGTCTTGGTCTTGAGCCACCGTAAACTTAACTTTGTTCAAAAGGGCGACGAAGTCATCTTCAAAATTTGTTTCTCTCAATTGTTTTAGGTTCATAACAAGGATGCCTGCATTGAAATACATTTTTTCGCAAATTCCAAGATATTTGTTGGAATATTGAACAAATTCGTAAATATTGCCCACTGCTTGTTCTGGCACTGCCCCTAGGAGATTATCTTTGATATCCACATTGTAAAGGTTGGCGATGTCGTCAAGAATTATTATGTCGCTGTCTAGATACAATGCCTTGTCGTATTGAGGGAATATGCGAGGAATAAACAGTCTGTAATAAGTGCTTATTGTAAAGTAATCTCTGGTGTGAAGTTTTGACAACACAGACTGTAAATCTTCTTTGATATTTACAAATTGAATGCACACATTTTTGCGAGCATAATTGGAAAGAGTTTCTACGCTTTCTGGGCTAAGGCCAGTGTTAAGGACATACACATTGTATTGGTTGGTAGGTGATGAATGTTTTACAAGGGAATACAATGCCACAGCAAGCATAGGGACATAATTGTCGTCTGTAGCAAAGAATATTGGTATAAGTTTTGATTTTTCAGATTGATTTTGATTATTTTTTGTTAAATTCATTTTAATTTTCCTTTTTTTGTGCTTAAACTTGTTGAACAATAACCTGTCAACATGCAAATTATTGCACAATAATCAAAAAAAACAAAGGGATATATACAACTTTTTTGTCTATTATTATTTTGGTTGCTGTAGAATATTATTTGGTCAATTCTACAAATCGTAGAGTGGGTAAAAGGCTGATATTTAGTGAGATTTTGAAAATTATATTCATTTGACTTGTGTGTTTTGTTTTATTGTGCTAGAATATTTTTTGTAAAAAAAATCTCTCCCTTTATATCTGTGGGAGAAAAACGGATGACAAATTATGGTTTTGTATTTAAGTATAATTTTAACAGCAATGACTATTATAGCCATTTGCAACATAACACTTAATCCTATGATGACTGGGGCATCTCCTTTTTGGATAATTGCAATGGTTGTGCTTGCGGTGGCAGTAGAGGTGATAATCAATCTCATCGCAGAGGGGATTATCCACATTATGCCAAGCAAATGGTTTGGAGTTGATAGCCGATTTCATGTGGGCAGGAGAGAGAGAAAGTTTTATGAAAAACTAGGCATAAAAAAGTGGAAAGAAAAAGTGTGGGAATTGGGTGCAGTTGGTGGTTTTAGCAAAAAAGTGATTATAGACCCAAATAGTTCGGCATACCTTAATAGATACGTAGTGGAATGCAACAAAGGCTTTGTGGGGCATATGATTACTTTGCCTATGAGTTTTCTCATTTTACTATTTCCAGAGCCAAAATACTGGTTGTGGATTGGGCTACCTGTTGCTGTTGTGAGTGTAACATTAAACATCCTTCCAGCAATGATACTAAGATACAATTTGCCAAAACTTGAGGTGGCTTACAAGAGGGCCTTGTCCAAGGAAAAATTGTCAGAGAAAAATGAAACAGTCAATATAAAAGTGCAAGAAAACTCAAATATTTTGGACAATAACACTGAAGACTCTGTTGCAGATACTTTGACACAAGTGGGGAATATATAGGCAAAAGATTTTTAGAGATTTTTTGCAACAAATAAATAAAAGGAAAATAAAATGAAAACAACTTCAGTAAAGGGAACAAATGATTTTTTGCCACAAGACAGTGCTTTGAGAGATTATCTCCAGAGCCAAATTTTGTCCACATATGTTTCACAAGGGTTTGGAAGAATATACACTCCTGTTTTAGAGGACATTGAAAATTTGGAGAAAAGTGATGGTGGCGACAATGTTAGCCTTATTTTCAAAGTGCTAAAAAGGGGAGAAAAACTTAACTCGGCAATAGCAGGTAGAGATTTTTCAAACCTTGCAGATATTGGGTTAAGATATGATTTAACCCTTCCATTGTGCAGATTTTATGCCGAACACAAAGAGGCTTTGCCTAATCCATTCAAAGTTATTCAAATGGGGACTGTTTATCGTGCAGAAAGACCACAAAAGGGAAGAGATAGAGAATTTGTGCAATGTGATATAGACATTTTTGGTTCCGAAAGCCCAAATTGTGAAGTAGAACTTATCGACACGACTGCCCAAGCCTTGCTTAAAATAGGAGTGGGAGAGTTTTGCATAAGGATAAATGATAGGCGAATTTTGAGAAAGATTTTGTCAAATTGTGGCTTTGCAGACAAAGACCTTGATAGTGTGTGCATTTCTTTTGACAAACTGGACAAAATCGGTTGCAATGGTGTGGTGAATGAACTGCGAGAAAAAGACTTTGACAACAAGGCAATTGAAAATTTTGAAAATGTATTGAACAATTTGCCTAAAAACATCCAAGACCTCAAAAAAATTTGTGGTGATGTGGAAGAAGTAAAAAATCTTGAGTATATTATAAATTCTGTAGAGAGTTTGAATGAGGGGAAATATGATATAAGATTTGATTTGTCGCTTGTCCGTGGGCAAGGATATTATACAGGGGCTGTGTTTGAAATTGAGAGCAAAGACTTTTCGGGTTCTATTGGTGGTGGCGGAAGATATGACAAACTTGTGGGCAAGTTTACTGGACAAAACGTCCCTGCGGTAGGTTTTTCTATTGGTTTTGAAAGGATATTTTCTATACTCAAAAATTCTGGCAAAGTTGTTTGTTCAGAGAAGAAAAAATTGGCAATAATTTATGAAGAGGACAACTTTGTTGAGTGTATGAAATTGTCAAAACAAATTAAAAATAATTATGACATATGCTTGTTTGAAAGGCCAAAGAAGTTTGGAAAGTTGTTAGCAAGGCTGGAAGATATGGGCTTTGCAAACTACATTGTGCCAAGCGAAACTAACGAGATAAAAAGTCTTAAGGGGGATAATAAATGATTATTATTGGCGCAGACCATGGTGGGTTTGAACTGAAAGAGAAGATGAAAGACGAACTTTGTCGCAGTGGTCAAGCGGTGGTTGATGTGGGGGCATACTCACTAGACAACGAAGACGATTTTTCAAAATTTGTAAAACTGATGTGCACTGCCTTTGACGATGCCAACCAAAAAAGACAACCTAATGAAGATAAGCAAGAGATAAAAATAATTGCCTTTTGCGGAAGTGGTGTGGGGGTTTGCATTGGACTAAATAAACATAAGGATATCCTGTGTGCTGTGGGGCATAGCAAGGAAGAAGTGGAAAAGGCTTGTTTGCATAATGGAATCAATGCGCTGGCGTTGGGTGGCAGAGTAACTGGGGTGGAGCAGGCAAGGGAAATGATTGATGTTTTTCTCGCAACAAAGCCACTTGGCGGAAAGTATGAAAGAAGAATGAAAGAAATTTGCAACTAAAATTTTATTATAAATTCTTACACAATAAATTAAAGGGAGTATCAACTCCCTTTTTGCATATAATAGCAATGGTTTTCATATATTTTTTGTATGAAAAAAGTTAAATGGAATTTTGCAAAAGTTTACAAAAAAATAAGACTTGTTGCCTTGATTGGTGTAATGTTGTTTTGCGTTTTTTGCACTATGGCATGCTCTAGTGTAGAAGAAGAACTTAGTGCACATATAAGCGAGTATGTTGACAATTATTATATGGGAGTGAAGGACGACATAACAGCAGATTTTTGCGATGGCAAAAGAGAGAATCCCTTTTGCATGGACGGCATAGCCCATCCCCTGGTGGAGTATGGAGTGTTGACAGTTCGTTCCAAAAATAACTTGGGCGAAAATGTAAAATTTGTATTGCAAATTGGTGAAGAAAAGTTTGAGGGAACATTTGAAATAAGCCCTTTTGATGGCTCTTATGTGGCAGATATAGAAAAATTAACTAATGGGCAAGATTTTATTGTTTTGAAAATTGGCAACATAGAAATACAACTTGACAATCTTTCCAAGACTTTTTCATTAAATTCGTCAAAGGCACTTACAAAATTTGCAAAAATGCACAAGGATAAATTAAAAAATTATATGGGCAAAGATTTTACAGCAGAAGTGTTTATCAAAGTTGTTGCCGATACACAAGAACCTAGTGTAATATACTTTTTTGTAGTAAGTAAAGGTCAAAATGGCGAAGTAATTGGAAGTTTGTTTGACGCAAAAACAGGCGAGATTCTTCAACAATAATTTTTATTAGGGCAAATAGTTTTTGAAGATGAATGGTTGGATGTTTTGAATAAATCCTTGAAATTTATTTGTGTAAGATAAAAAGCCATTGTTTACTAAGAGAAAAATATTTTCTATTGAACTTTAGTCGAAAGACACTTTTGTTATCTAAAAATGTTTTTCAAAATTGGAAAAATGTGATATAATAAATAATATGAAAATGCAAGAAACGGAAAAGAAAAAAGAAAAAGCAATATTGGTGGCGGTGGCTTGGAATAGGACTGGGGTGAACTTTGACAAGGAACTTGAGGAACTATCTAGCCTTTGTTATACAGCAGGGTTGGAAGTTGTGGGCGAAACTGGTCAAAATATAAAAGAGAAAAATCCTTCAACCTTGCTCGGAAGCGGAAAAATTGAAGAAATCGCAAATATGGTGAAAGAGTTGGATGCCGATGTTGTGGTGGTGGACACGGAACTCACTGGTTCGCAGATAAACAACATTATGAATGTGGTAAATGCAAAAGTTATCGATAGGTCAATGCTTATACTGGATATTTTTGCAGGCAGAGCAACCACCAATGAGGGCAGACTTCAGGTGAAATTGGCACAACTAAAATATACATTGCCTAGGATTGCAAGTGTATCTGGCAGTGCAGGCCGATTTGGCAGTGCTGGTGTAGGGATGCGTGGCCCTGGCGAAACAAAACTGGAAACAGACAAGCGAAAGATTAGGGATGACATCGTAAAACTTGAAAAAGAAATTTTGAAAATAAAATCTCAACGACTTATCCAAAAGAGTGAAAGAAAGAAAAATCAGGTTAAGCAGGTCGCTATTGTGGGGTATACCAATGCAGGCAAGTCAACACTTATGAACACAATAACAAAGGCGGGAATATATGCAGACAATTTGCTTTTTGCTACACTAGACACCACCAGCAGAACACTGTGGCTGGGCGACAATAGAAAAGTTATTTTGGTAGATACAGTTGGGTTTATTGACAAATTGCCTCATGCTTTTATCCAAGCCTTCAATGCAACGTTGGAAGAAACTGCTGATGCCGACCTTTTGGTGCATGTTGTGGATATCTCTGACCCAGACTACAAAAATAAAATGTGTGTTGTTAATGAGGTCTTAAAAGAGATTAAGGCAGACAAAATACCTCAAATTGTGGTGTATAACAAGGTGGATAGAATATCCAAACCTTTTGAAGTGCCACAGAATGCGGTGTTGATTAGTGCTAAAAATAATACTGGGATAGAAAACTTAAAAGAAATGATTGCTCAAAAACTATTTGAAGCAAGAGAATAACTCTTGCTTTATTTTTTTATAGTTGTATAATATTATATATGGAATATTATTCAAATTTTAGAGATAAAAGGCCATTGGCCGAAAGAATGCGACCAGAAACTCTAGAGGAGTTTGTGGGGCAAAAACATATTGTAGGCAAAGATATGCTTCTTGACAGAGCCATTAGGGCTGGGGTTTTGGGGAGTTGTATTTTTTTTGGCCCACCAGGAACAGGGAAAACTACTCTTGCTCATATCATTGCTAGTCAAAGCAAAGGGAAGATGGTTTCGCTTAATGCTGTTTCTTCTGGCGTAGCGGAGGCAAAGGCTTGCATAGAGGAGGCAAAAAAAGACTTTGAGTTGTTTGGGCAAAGGACATATTTGTTTTTGGACGAATGTCATCGCTGGAGCAAGGCACAAAGCGACTGTGTTTTGCAAGCAATCGAGGAGGGGCATATTATCTTTGTTGGTTCAACCACCGAAAACCCATATACAAGTATGACAAGGGCCATCGTATCAAGGTGTAGAGTGTTTGAATTTAAGCCTATAGAGCCACAAGATGTAGTTGAAGTGTTGGAAAGGGCTGTTGTAGACAAGGAAAGGGGCTTGGGCAATCTTCCAGTGGAATGTGAAAAAGATGCTTTGGAGTATTTCGCTTGGGCATGCGGTGGTGATGTTAGGCAAGCGTTGAATGGACTAGAACTTGCCGTATCTACAACCAATATAAATAAACAAAAGAAAATAGTAATTACAAAAGAAATTGCCACTCAAAGCATAGGGAAAATGGGCTTGAGTATGGACAGCACTCTTTATTATGACTTGCTAAGTGCTTTTTGCAAGAGCCTTAGGGGAAGTGATAGTGATGCGGCACTTTACTATTCTCAACGATTGATAAGCGCTGGGATAGACCCAAAAATTATTGCAAGGCGAATGATTGCTCATGCCAGCGAAGATATAGGTATGGCGGACTCTAATGCCTTGCTCCTTGCATGTTGTGCTATGTATTCTTGTGAAAAGTTGGGTTTGCCAGAATGTATGCTTACACTTTCTCATGCAATTATCTATATATGTGAGGCGGAAAAATCCAATTCGGTCTATCTTGCGATGAGTTCTGCACATGAAGATGTGGAAAAAACGCGTGATGACAAAGTGCCAAACAATCTAAAAAATCACCCAAGTATCAATGACGACAAAACAGGGGGATACAAGTATCCTCATGACTTTGGAGGTTATGTAAAGCAACAATATCTTCCAAATAAACTAAAAAATAAAAGATATTATATCCCAAAGAACAACGGAAGGGAAAAGGGGCTAATAAGGAAAAAGGATATGTTTTAGAAAAAAAACAGTGTAGGAGATACACTGTTTTTTGTTATCAAATTCTAGGCAAAAATCCTTCAAAAATAATGTTGTCGCAATGAGGAGCAACTTTCATATAACTTGCCTGATTGGGCACTGCCCACACAATAAGGGGGAGTTGCTTAAATCGTTTTATATATTTATTGGGGACTTCATCCCATTTGTAGCAAATAAAATCTGGCTGAGAGTGGGTTTTGTTAAGAGCCATACTCTTTAGAACAATACGCCTGATAAGACTCATTTTTTCGCCCTTGAACATACTTGCCAGTTGACCACGCAAAACTTCTGGTGCATTTTGTCTAAACCATTTGAGAGCGTAAGGATTAAAACTCATTATTGCATAGTCGCCCTTATATTTTTTGAGGATTTCATACACTCTTTGTTCAAACTTGCTGTTTGTGTTGTAATCTTTTATTTCAATAAGCAATGGAGCCTTGCCATCAACAAACTTAAGAGTTTCTTCCAAGGTTGGAATTTTTTGGTCAGAATCCAATATGGAAAGTGTCTTTAACTCCTCAACATTTTTAATTTTTTTGATATAACCATCTTTGCCAGTAAGGCGTTTTAGGGTGTCGTCATGAAATACAACAGGTGTTCCGTCTTCGATGGGGTGTATATCCAGTTCTATAGCGTAGTCGTGGTCTATTGCATTTTGAAATGCCAGAAGGGTATTTTCTGGGTGTGTTTCGTCATGAAGCCCACGATGAGCAATATATTTGTGAATAAGCCAACTATTAAAAATTTCCATTTTACCTCTCCATATTGTATATAAAGGAATAATGTATAATATTATAACATCTTTATTTCAATAAAACAAACCTTTTTGCAATATAATACAAAATATTTGTTAGTGTATGATTTTTTTTGTTAAAAATTTTTTGTTTTATATAGAATTGAAAATTTTTTTGCAAATTGTAACCAAATTCTGTTTTGTATAATAATATGAAGTAGAAGCAAAAGATAAAATATTGGAGCACAAAGGAAGTTACATATTTTCTGCTTGGCACCCAAAAGGCAAGATAGGTTGCAAAGAAGAAAATCGCACGAAATGAAAAAAAATAAAGGAGACACACATGAACTTTTTTGGAAACAACGGCTGTGGTGGCGGTTCATTCTGCGGAAATAATTGTTGCTGGATAATAATTTTGTTACTTCTTTGCGGATGCGGATGTGGCAATGGAATGAATGGTTGCATTGATGTTTGCACACTTATCCTGTTGATACTTATTCTCAGTGCATGCGGTGGATGTTGCGGAAATAAGAACTGCTAATTATCACACCAAAAAGCGAGGACCAAAAATCCTCGTTTTTTGTTGCACCAAAATTTTAATGGGCAAAAGGAAAGTTTTTATAAAAATTTTTACAATTCTTATGCAAATTTACATATTTTGGAAAATTGTGCAAAAGATAAGTATGTTGACAAATAAATTTTTTTGCAAACAAGTTGACAAATACGGTTGACATCTTCTTAACTTTGTTATAAAATTACCTTGCTTTAATTTTATGGCTTGATTGCAATTCTACAATTTTTTGCAAAATTAGTCACTTTTTGGGGCAGGTCAACAAATATTTTTATGCTTTTTGTTTGACAAATATATTTTTAGGAGAGAGATTTTATGAAGAGACTTAGAAAATTGTTTGCTGCTGGACTTATGACAGTGGTCACCGGATTTGCTTGTGTGGGAGGCGCTATTTCAAATTTTGCAAAGGCGTTTTTCTCTTTCGGCTCTGTGAATGCTGGCGTAGGGGAAAACAAAAACACCAATTCTGGCAATACTGTGATGGCAGGTAAGGTGGTTACTGTTAGCAATTTCCCATCAACAGAAAATTTGGAGAGAGGGCAAAAAATTGAGTTGCCTTATCTTGCTACTAATGATGTAAAATTTAGTGCTACAACAGGCGACGAACTTTATGCAGAAGTAACCAACCCATACGGAGTTAAACTTACAAAATACAATGACGCATTGTCCACTCAAGGAGAAAATGGCAAGACCGATATTGCTACTGCTGGACAAGGGCAAGTGGAATACAACTACTCAACTGGCAAGTTGGAACTTACTCCAGCCATTGCAGGCACATACAAAGTTCAATACTATGTAAAGAGCAATGCTAATGGTGTATGGACATCATCGCCAGTGTATGAACTTTCTGTAGCACAAACAACATACGGAATGGAATTTTTGGAAAATTCTGCAACTGTTATGCCTACAACTGTAAAAGTGGTGGAAACAACTGCAAAGACAACTATTGGTCTTCCACTTGTTCGTGACAAGGCAGGCAATGTTGTAACAGACGACATCGTTTTGGGCGACAAATTTACAGATAATGGCGAAGATCATTATTATGTTGCAAAATATGAAAGCAGAGCAACCAAAGCCAACCAAGTCAAACTGGGTGAAGTTACAAAAGTTTCACTTCAAGACGAAGTCCAAAATACCTACGAAGAATATCAAACATATTATATAAGAAAAGTGAAAGCATCAGAATATGACGCTTCTGCAGAAAAAGCAGAATACAGATTGTATATCGAAGTTGGCAATCAAACCAATGCAACCGTCAGCGGAACAAAAGTTGTCCTTCCATTTGTTGATGCAAGCAAAATCACATCAACAGGGATTGCTTATGACCTCAACCCATATCAATTTGATGCAAACAAGGGCATAAACAGTGTTCAATACAAACTTTGTTTGAACACAGACAGTGCTACTCCAGACAAGCCAGAAACTTATCTTACAAAAACAGTAGAAGGCAAGTCAACATACTCCGATATTGAGGTGGAACTTGGTGCAACTCCTGCAAAGAAATTCCTTTCAACAGACCTTGAATTTGGTGAAAAGACCTATCTTCCAAAGGTTAGCGCTGTTGACCTCAAGAACAACAAATCTTCAGTAAACGCATTCTATTATTATACTGTCAAGGTCAAAACAAAAGACGGATATTCAGTAAACAACGTTACAATGGGCAAAGACGAAAAAGGTTTCTACTTTATTCCACTCGCACCAACAGGCTCAACATACGAAATTTATTACAATGTTCTCGACTTCTATGGCAATAAGGTAGAAGACGACGACAACGCAGATTATCCAAATCACTATCAAGTATCAATCACAGATAGAAAGGCTCCTACAGTATCCTTTACAAGAAGTTTTAACGGACTTGCAGAAGATATGTCCACTCAAGACCTTACAGATTATTCATATTCTATCCCAACAAAAGTTAAGATTGGTGATACAATTGCTGTTCCTGCAATTTATGCAACAGACAACAGTGAAATAAGTTCTATCACTCGTTCTATTCAATCTCAAGACAAGACATTCAAGTCCACAAAAGCTGGCGAAAGCACATCAACTATGATAAGTGGAACAATCTATATCACAAAACAAGATGGTTCTACAGCAACAAGTGCTGGTTTTGAAATGCAAGCTGAAGGTTCAAAACTTGACAATATTGTTACTTTCTCTAACACAAGCAATGAGCAATTTAAGGTAGAAGACAACACATTTACAAAGCAAAGTGGCGAATTTGCTGGCGATGAATATATGAGAGCGAAGAACTCTCAAGTAGCATTTGTAAAGATTGACGAAAAAGTGTTTGGTGCAGGTAAATACACTCTTACACTCAACGCAACAGACAAAGCACTTAACTCCAACTCTTCTTCCAGAACTTATACTTTTGAAGTAGTGGAAGACGATGTGGAATTTGGCACCCCAACAGTAGAATTTGGCAAAACAACTGTAAATAATGTTTCAGAAAACCAAGAAGCAAAGATTGCAGTGCCTACAATTTCAGACAATGAAACAAAGAATTTGCTTGTTAGATATTATGCAGTGGTAGAAAACGGTGGAACAACTTACTATCATCCACTATCTCTCGACGATAGCAAGTCCAATATTGTAGTAAAAATGAACGAAGAAGTAGGCAATACAGGTAAAACATTGTATGCTTTGACAGCAGAAACATCTGCAAGAAAATTTGAAGTTAGGGCATATGCAATGAATTATGGCTCACAATTCTATGCTACAAATAGGGTAGAACTTGCAGGCAAAACAAAGGACGAAGCAGAACAACTTATCTTGAATTGGTTCAAATCCGAATATGATGCAAAAGATGACGAAGAAAAAGATAAATGTGTTGCAATGGCAAGTTATCAAATTTCTCTTAAGAACCTTGACGACAGCGAAGCTCCTGTGTTCAATACTTCAGCTCCAGATACAGTATTTTCTCAAACTGAAATAGAAGTCCAACAATTTAGCCCAGTAAAAGTAAAAGGTGTTAATTTTACAGACAACACAAGCAGTGCTTATGTTTATGCAGAAGTTAGAGATACCAAGGGCAACCTCTATGACTACACAGAAAATGGTTCTTTGGTTGTTAAGAAAGTTAGTGACCATTTCGAATATGAATTCCCAGGTATAACATTCACACCAACCAATGCTGATAAAGACAATTACTATACAGTAACATATATGCTTCAAGACAGGGGAAACAACACTGTTTCTTACTCCATTGTCCTTGTTCAAGCAGAAGACAAGCAAGCACCTGTAATTTCTGGTGTGGACAATTCTGATGCAACTATAGAGTTAGGCGAAACACTCAATCTTCATCAAATTATCGCAACAGACAATCAATCCAGTTCAAGCGAAATCACTCTAAACTTTGAAGTTGTTGACCAAAACAACAAATATGTAAATTCTTGGTGCAATGCCTACGACAGAACATTCACTCCAGAGGCAGTGGGCACATACACAGTGTCTGTTACAGCAACAGATAAAAATAACAATGTTTCTTCCAAGAGTTCATTTAGTGTAAAAGTTCAAGACACACTAAAACCTGTTATCAACCTTGTTGGAGATACAACAGACGAAATAACTTATTCAGAAGAAGACATTTCTACAGATTATCCAGAAGTTGCTATCCCAACATTCACAGTTTCTGACCAAAAACCAGAAAGTTCTACAATAACCAAAGGTGGAATATTTGGAGCAACAGGAAGCATCAAACTTTCTGCACCAACCAAGGGAAGTGACTCCAAGAGTGAATATGAATATGATATGCAAGGCAAGTTGAAGGAAGGGAAAGACAGATTTAACTTTACCCTAGACGGTGATGTGTTCAAGTTTAAGCCAGACGCAAGAGGCACTTATACAATAACTTACACTGCAACCGACCTCAATGGGAACAAGGCAGAAAACGAAAAAGTTATTACAATCCGTGTTGGCGATACAGAAGCCCCACAAATTATCTTGACACAAAGCCTTAAAGATATTTTGGACAAAGGATTTGTTCTTGGCGAAAATACAGAACTCAAGATAAATACAAATGCAAGAATTTATGATGAAACTGATTATGCCTCTGAACACATTTACCTTAAAGATAATGTTGCTGGAATTGATGGATTTAACTGCAAAGAATACAAGAATCCAGACGACTCATCAGAAGTGCTTTATCACTACTACACTGTTGGTGTAACCATTACCGATGGCAATAGTTCAAAAGTTTCGTCTACATCAGACGACAATGGTTATCTCACATTCAACTTTAAGTCTGCTGGCACATACACTCTTACTCTTACAGCTACAGACAAAGCAGGCAACAAGGAAACATGGTCAAGACAATTCAAAGTAGTTGCTCCTGACTCTACTACTTCCGATAAAACTACAATAATTGGAACAATCCTTATTGTTGTATCTGCTGTTATTCTTGCTGGTGTTGTTGTTTACTTTATCAAAGGAACAAAGATTGCCAAAGACAGAAAGAAAGGCAAAAAGGCTCTTGACAACAAGAAAAACGACAAAATCGAAGCCTAATAGTTATTAAATAAAAAATCTCTCGGACAAATCTGAGAGATTTTTTTTGCCCAAACAAAAACATATGTTCAAAGAGTTGTTTTTTTTGAGAATAGTGATATAATACTTTGGTAAGGAATTTTGGATATTTTATTAAAAGGAGAGTTTTATGGGATACGACCTTCATTCCAACTTTGAACTATGTGGCGACCAACCTCAAGCAGTGGAAAGTATTGTTAATGGCATAAAAAGTGGACTTAAGGAGCAAGTTCTTCAAGGGGTAACAGGTAGTGGCAAAACATTCACTATGGCAAATATAATCAAGCAAGTTAACAAGCCAACACTTGTTTTGGCTCACAATAAAACCCTTGCAGGCCAACTGTGCAACGAGTTTAGAGAGTTTTTCCCCAACAACAGGGTGGAATATTTTGTTTCCTACTATGATTATTATCAGCCCGAGGCTTATATTGTAAAAAGCGACACTTATATTGAGAAAGACGCTTCTGTAAATGATGAAATTGATAAGTTAAGACACTCTGCAACATGCTCGCTGTTGGAGTCAAAAAATGTTATCGTTGTGGCATCTGTTTCGTGTATTTATGCCTTGGGTGCGCCACAAGAATACTATGATATGAGCATTTCTATAAGGTTGGGAGAAGATTATGACCGAAAGGAATTGATAAAGAAACTTATAGAAATTCGTTATGAACGCAATGATGTCGATTTCAAAAGGTCAACCTTCAGAATAAAAGGTGATATTTTGGACATTATTCCATCAAACTACAACGAAAAGGCAATAAGAATAGAATTTTTTGACAATACAGTAGATAGAATTTGTGAATTTGATGTTGTTTCTGGCAAGACAATAAGCGAACTAAAACATGTTGCCATTTTTCCAGCAACTCACTATGCGGTGAAAAGCGAGGAATTGTTAAAAGCAATTAAAAATATAGAAAAAGATAGAGATGACGAGGTTGCAAAGTTTTTGGAACAAGGCAAATTGCTTGAAGCACAAAGGTTGAAAGAACGTGTGAGTTATGATGTGGAAATGATGAGAGAAATCGGCTATTGCAGTGGGATTGAGAATTATTCTAGATATTTTGACGGTAGAAAGCCTGGACAAGCACCATTTACGTTGCTAGACTATTTCCCAAAAGATTTTCTACTTTTTGTGGACGAAAGTCATATAACTTTGCCACAAGTTAGGGGGATGTTCAATGGCGACCATCAAAGAAAAGAATCCCTCGTTAATTATGGATTTAGGTTGCAATCTGCATTTGACAACAGACCTCTAAATTTTGATGAGTTTAATCAAAGGCTCAATCAAGTGGTCTATGTGTCTGCCACACCAGCAAAATATGAACTGGAAAGGGCAGAAAATGTGGCAGTTCAACTGATAAGACCTACAGGACTTTTGGACCCAGTGGTAGAAGTCCGCCCAACCAAATATCAAGTAGATGATTTGATAGAAGAAATAAATCTTGCCATAAATGCAGGGGGAAGGGTTCTTGTTACCACACTAACAAAGAAAATGGCAGAGAGTTTGACAGAGTATTTAACCAGTTTTAAGATAAAAACAAGATATATGCACTCGGATATTGACGCATTGGAGAGATTGGATATAATAAATGGGCTTAGGCGGGGTGTTTTTGATGTTTTGGTGGGGATAAATTTGTTAAGAGAGGGGTTGGATATCCCAGAAGTTATGCGAGTTGCAATTTTGGATGCAGACAAGGAAGGCTTTTTGAGAAGTGAAACTGCACTTGTTCAAACCATAGGTCGTGCAGCAAGAAATAGTCAGTCAAAGGTTATTATGTATGCCGATACAATGACTGACTCTATGAAAAGAGCAATAGAAATAACGAATGAACGCCGAAAAATACAACAAAAATTCAACGAAGAGCATAATATTACCCCAAAAACTATCATCAAAGACATATCTTCTACGCTTGAAATCACTTCAAAAGTGAAAAAAGTGGAGGATAGTAAACTTTCAAGAAAAGATATTTCAAAAGAAATTGATCATCTCAAAAGTCTTATGGAAAATTGCGTAAAAAGTCTGGATTTTGAAAGTGCAATAAAACTTAGAGATAGAATTGGAGAACTAAAAATGTTGCTTAACAACTAGCAACAACAAGGAGAAAAATGGAAGATAAAATTCAAATTTATGGAGCAAAAGAAAACAATCTAAAAAATATAAACTTAACACTTCCAAGAAACAAACTGATTGTTTTTAGTGGAGTGAGTGGCAGTGGGAAATCCACTCTTGCTTTTGGAACAATATTTGCAGAGGGACAGAGGAGATTTATAGAATCATTATCTTCTTATGCAAGGCAATTTTTGGGGCAAATGGGCAAGCCTGATGTGGAGAGAATTGAGGGCCTTTCGCCTGCAATTTCTATAGACCAAAAGACTACCTCTCACAATCCACGTTCTACAGTTGGCACAGTAACAGAAATTTATGACTATTTAAGACTGCTTTTTTCTAGACTGGGGGTGCCATATTGCCCAAATTGCAAAAAGCCAATTGCAACAACCACAGTGGACAACATAGTGGACAGTGTTATGGAATATGAAGAAGGCAGTAAAGTTGTGATAGTTGCGCCAATTATTCGAGGTGAAAAGGGAACTTTTGCCAAACTTTTTGAAGAACTGAGAAAAGATGGCTTTGCTAGAGTGGAAGTGGATGGAGAGATAAAAGACCTTGGCGAAGAAATCGTTTTGGAAAAAAATATAAAACATGAGATAAATCTCGTGGTGGACAGACTAAAAGTAAGGGAGGAAAATAGGAGTAGACTGACTCAAAGTGTAGAAATTGCACTCAAAAAATCTTCTGGATTGGTAAAAATAGAAATCGGCGACCAAAAACTTACATTCAACAATTCCTATTCGTGCGCAGATTGTGGATTTTCATTTGAGGAAATTTCGCCAAGACTATTTAGTTTTAACAGCCCTTTTGGTGCTTGTGAAAAATGTGGTGGGCTGGGCTTTGTGTCGGATATAGACGAAAAGTTGCTGATAAAAGACCCAAACAAAACTCTCAGAGAAGGTGGCATGCGAATTGCAAGTTGGTCGATGGAAATATCTTCAATCAACGAAATGTATCTAAATGCCTTGTCAAAAAGATACAATTTTAGCCTAGATGTGCCAATTAAGTCATTGCCAAAAAGTGTTATGAATATTTTACTTTATGGCAATGGTGGCGAACAACTGGAACTAAAATATACCAATTCCAAGTTCTCCGGCAGTTATAAAGGAAGTTGGGAAGGGATTGTTCCTAACCTAAAACGTAGATTTGTAGAGTCAAAAAGCGAATATGCAAAACAAGAAATCAGCAAATTTATGAGAGATTCGGAGTGCAGTGAATGTGGTGGAAAAAGATTAAATCAAAAAGCACTCTCGGTGTTTATCGGCAAGAAAAATATAAGTGATTTGACAGAAATGAGCGCCATGGAATTAAAAGATTTTTGTACCAATCTCAAGTTTAAGCCACAAGATGAGTCAGTTGCAAAGCCAATTTTGAAGGAAATAATCTCAAGGTTATCCTTTTTGTGTGATGTGGGGTTGGATTATTTAACTTTGGGCAGAATGGCAAAAACATTAAGCGGTGGTGAAGCACAAAGGATAAGACTTGCTACGCAAATTGGCAGTGGGCTGGTGGGAGTGCTGTATATTTTTGACGAGCCAAGCATAGGCTTGCACCAATACGACAACGAAAAATTGTTAAATTCTCTAAAACATCTTAGAGATATAGGCAACACTCTTATTGTGGTGGAGCATGACGAAGATACGATAAGGAGTGCAGACTATATCGTTGACCTTGGCCCAAAAGCAGGGGAATTTGGGGGTAAAATTGTTGCTTGTGGTTCGGTGGAAGATATTATGAATTGCCCAGAATCTCTCACAGGAAAATATCTTTCTGGCGAGTTAAAGATACAAATCCCTCAATCAAGGCGAAAACCACAAGGCTTTTTGACACTTTCTGGTGTTAGGCAAAACAATCTAAAAAATATCAAGGTGGATATCCCGCTAGGCGTGTTGACTGTGGTTACTGGGCTTTCTGGCAGTGGCAAGTCTAGCCTTATAAACGAAGTCTTGTTTCCAGCCGTTTCCAATAAAGTTATGCGAACAAGTTTGCAAGAGGGCAAATATAGGAGCATAAAGGGGTTGGAACAGATAGACAAAGTTATCAACATAGACCAATCGCCAATAGGCAGAACTCCAAGGAGCAATCCCGCAACATATATAGGGCTTTTTACGCTGATTAGGGACCTTTTTGCATCAACACCAGACGCACAAGAGAGAGGTTATACAAGCGGAAGATTTAGTTTTAATGTGAAAGGCGGAAGATGTGAAAATTGCGAGGGCGATGGCGAAAAGAAAGTTGAGATGTATTTCTTGCCAGATGTCTATGTCCCATGCCCATTTTGCAAAGGAAAACGATACAACAGAGAAACATTGCAGGTTAAATTCAAGGGCAAAAGTATAAGTGATGTTTTGGATATGAGTGTGGAAGAAGCACTGAAATTTTTTGAAAATCTGCCAGCAATCAAGAACAAAATTCAAAGCCTCTATGACGTTGGCTTGGGCTATATAAAATTGGGGCAAAGTGCCACAACATTAAGTGGTGGCGAGGCGCAAAGGGTAAAACTCGCCAGCGAACTTTGCAAAAGGGACACCGGCAAAACTCTATACATTTTGGATGAACCAACCACAGGATTGCATAGTTTTGACATAAATAACTTGGTCAATATCCTTCAAAAACTTGTGGATAAGAATAATTCCGTTGTAGTCATTGAGCATAATTTGGACGTTATCAAGGTGGCAGATTACATCATAGACCTTGGACCAAACGGCGGAGATAGGGGCGGGGAAATAGTCGCATGCGGAACTCCCGAACAGATAGCAAAAGCAAAAGACAGCAAGACAGGATTATTCCTCAAAAAAATACTTTTTGACTAAAACCTTTAGATTTTAAGCAAAAAATCTAATTGATAAAACAAATTTATTGTTGTTATCTTTATATAACAACAGTTAAGGGTGGAATTTTATTGCAAAAATGACAAAAATGGGTTACAATAGTGTTGTGGAAAATTTTTATGAAATACTAAGGATAAAGCCCAATGCTACACCGGAGGAGATAAAGAAAGCGTTTGTTTCGCTTGCTTATATTTATCATCCGGATAGATACACTGGCGACAAGGAGTTTGCGGAAAAATACACTGCGACTCTTACAGAGGCTTATTGCACTTTGCGGGACCCAATAAAGCGCATGGACTATGACGTTAGCCATAATATCAACAAAAATCCAAGCAAATTTGAGAGAAAACACGCAAAAAAAATGGACTCTGTGGTGAATGAAAAAACATACACAAAGCCCATTTCTTCAAAGTATTTTAGAAATTCCAAACGCAAAAAGTCTGGCTTTTTGGGTAAAATTTTTAGGTCTAAACTCTTTTATTGCATAATGTTTGTTTTGTTACTGGAGATGGGAATTTTATTTTTAATCTTTGGTGGAGTTTTTGACTAAATTCCAATAATTTTATTTCAAATTACACAAAAAATATAAATGAATTTGCATTTTAATACTAGAATAAGTTCTTTACATTAAATCCCATAAAGTAGTGTAGAGATTCGGCTGATGCGTTGATTATGGAGAGATTTTCGAGGGCGAGAGATTTGTCGTTGTTGTCCAGTGCTTCTTCTAATTTAATAAAACTCTCGTCAATAGACCTAATTTTGTCGTAGTTGGTGAAATATGTTATAAATTTCTTTTGATTGTCCCAATAGCCCTTTGTTTCGTCAAATTTGCCAATGACTTCTTTAGAGGACAAATCTTCTTTGTGTTGACCAACCAGTGCAGTTAGTTGTGTGGAGTAATTTTGCATGTTATCATAAGTTGTTTTCAGCAGATACTCTTCCAAGGAGCAAATTGCTATTAGTATGGCAATAAGGACAAGGACATAGATATTTCTTTTCATTTTTTCACCTCGCACATAAAGGTTTTGCAAGGCTTGTTTTTTTCTTGATAATAAACATTGCCATTGCTGTTGATTGTTAGCACCAAAATATCACTGATTTTTGATGTTTTTTGCGAAGTCATAAGTTTTTGAATAAATTGTTTATTTAGTTTTAGTTCTTCCAAATTTTCTTCCATAAGTTTGCCGTCATTGACAAGGACATAGTTTAGTGCATCTTCTTCTGTGGAGAGTTTTAGTTGCTCACTGGTTGCTGGGCTGGCGGTGGATTTTAGTAAAACACTGATATTTCCATTGGTTTCCACAATAGCAAATGCCACATCTGCAAGGTCAAAGCATTGGCTAGTCCTCAGCCCTTCTGTTAGGTCGTTTAGAGTCATATTCAGTTGCTTTAGGGCAGGGTAGTTTATTCCGTCTTGGTCAATCACTATTATTGGCTTGCCATTGAGTAGTTTTCTGAAAAAAATACTTTTTCTGTTTAATAATGTAAAGGCATGGTGCAAAACAACAAGTGTTAGCAGTGGAACAATGCCAAAAACAAGTGGGATTGAAACATCACTCATGGGGATACAAGCCAAATCGGCAATGATAAGAGTAACAACCAACTCGAATGGTTGCATATCGCCAATTTGCCTTTTGCCCATAATTCTCACCGCAACAAGCACGATGCCATAAACAATAAAAGACCTTAATATTAGTGTTATCATATGCCAAGTTATTTACAATTTGAAAATTTTTATGCACGAGATTTTGAGTGCTTAGTAGAGGCTTTTTTAGAAAGGCCTTTTTTGATGTCTGCAAAGGAAAATTTGAACAAGTTGAATAACAAGCCAAAAATAAGGTAAAAAACAGTCGCAATAATGCAAGAAATTGCTAATGAAACAAACATAGGGAAGATATTTTTGCATAGGTTGTATGTCCACCTAGACATTAGCAAACTGGACATTGATGCCATGATGGTTAGGAGTAAGTATTTTAGATTAAAAAAGTTGTCATTCATATATTTATTAAGCATAATGATATTCAAAATGCTTGCGCCACCAAGGCAGAGAGTCATCCCCCAAACCAACGACAACACACCCATTTTGGTGGTGAGAAAAAGTATGCAAAAAATTAGTCCCACAGCGCCAATTAGATAGTTTATAAAACTTTTTACTTCAAGATTTAGGGCATTTAGACAGGAAACAGTTACTCCACTGAGGCAAATTGGCAAGACAAGAAAACTGGAATAACTCAAAAAATATCCAGAATTTGCATTGTTGTAAAAGAATATCCCAATAGGCCCACCGAGAGAGAAAAATAATGGGATAAAAATAAAGGAAATAAACATTGCAAACTTTATGGAAAAGTGGATTTTTGACTTAATTTCATCATTATTTTGCGTAAAAACAGCGGAAGATAGGTCTGGGATAAGTGTGGTTGACAATGCACCAATAACGGTGGATGGAACATACAGCAAAGGGAAAGTCATACCCATTGCCACCCCAAAAAGGGCAAGTGCTTGGTCGTTGGTGTAGCCAATGCTAACCAATTTTAGCGGAATTATTACAGAGATAAGGGGTGTAAGCAAACTCGACACTACTCTAACAATTGTTATGGGTAATGAGGACTTGAAAATAGGTTTTATTAAGCCTTTTGGCGAGGAGAATCTGCCACCACGTTTGAGGTAAAGCAAAAGGACCAAGATACTTGAAGCAACGCAAGAGATTGTATAAGAAATGCCTGCAAGAAAGACCTTTTCAAGTGAAAAACTTAACAATGCAAGGAAGAGAACAGTTAAAACTATCCTAACAACTTGCTCTACAAATTCTGTAAGTGATACCCAAAAATATTGCTTTTTGCCCCACAAACTTCCCCTTAAGGTAGAGTAAACGGTGGAAAATATAAGGGAAGGGAGTAGTATCAAGAGAATTACCATGCAACGTGTATCTGTAAAAATGTTTGACAGTAAATTTTTGCACAAAAAAACTACCCCACAAATTGTGAGAGAGGTGCAAATCCCGATAATCAGCGCCCCAGTAACTACCCTAAAATTGCCCACTTTGTCGTTTTTAGTTTCAAATTCTGATGTTCTTTTGCTAACAACCAGTGGCAATCCGCTAGAAATAAATGTTTCTAAAACCATAAAAACGGAAAAAGCTATTTGATAAACACCCAGCCCTTCTGCCCCCACAGTGCGAGATAAAAATATCCTAAAGAAAAAGCCCATTGCTCGTGTGAGAACGGAAAAAGATGTTATAACTGCTAATGCCTTAAAAAGTTTTTTCAAAATTTTCTCCTATTGAATAATATATATAAATATATTTATTTTGCTGTTGCAGTTAGAATGAATAAAAGGGAGAAAAAAATGTTTGATATCAAAAAAGTTGATATTTTGCCTTTTCAAGTGGTAAAAAGTGTGGGAAAACGTAAGACGGATATCGCCAAAAGTTTTGCAATTCCAACAAAGGCGATAAGAGGAGATGACGACGGATTTGCGCTAATTGACAACAAATGCGCACATATTTACACCGTTTTGCCGGGGGATACTTTACAGTCTATTGCAAATAAATTTGGGACTACACCCCTCGAAATTAAGAAAAAAAATGATGTTTTGTTTATATTTGTTGGACAACAACTGCTTATATAGTTGCAAAGATAATAAAAAAAATGCTATAATACTTCGTGAGGTTGAAATATAACTCAAATGATAGAGATAAAAGAAGTTAAAACAAAAAAAGATATAAACAAGTTTGTAAACTTTCCACATAAATTGTATAAAGGCAACAAAAACTTTGTTCCATTTTTGAATATAGACGAGATAAACAAGTTTAATCCAGACAAAAATGAGTCTTACCATGATTGCATTGTCAAATGTTTTTTGGCATACAAAGACGGAGAACTGGTTGGAAGAATTGCCGGTATAGTGCAAAAGTTATACAACGAAAAAGTTAATGAAAAACGTGCTAGATTTTCACGCTTTGATTGTATTGACGATGATGAAGTTGCAAAGGCATTGTTTGACGCAGTGGAGGAATGGGCAAAGCAGGAAGGGATGAATATCATCCACGGCCCAATGGGGTATAATGACTTGGACAGGGAAGGCTTGCTTATAGAAGGCTTCGACCAAATGTCCACATTTGAAGAACAATACAACTATGATTATTATGGTAGACTTATTGAAAACAATGGCTTTGAAAAAGAAGTCGATTGGGTGGAGTATAGGATATTTGCTCCCAAGGAAGTCAACGAACGAGTTGATAAGATAGCAGATGTAGTGTCCAAAAGATATAATCTAAGACTCCTAACACCTCCCAGCATCAAATGGTTTGTGGACAATTACAAAGAACAATTCTTTGACGTGCTTGATGCGGCATATTCTCCTCTATATGGAGTTGTTCCATTTTCAGAAAAGATGAAAGACTCTCTTATTTCTCAATTTGGACTAATTTTGAACAAAGACTTCCTTATAGGTATTCTAAATGAAAAGGATGAACTTGTCGCTTTTGGTCTTGTCTTTCCATCAATTTCGGAATCTGTAAACAAGAGCAAGGGTAAGATTTTGCCATTTGGCATTTTTAGAATGTTAAAACAAATTAAGAAGCCAAAAAGCGTTGACTTGGGGCTTATAGCCATAAGGCCAGAATATCAAAACAAAGGCGTAAATGCTATGATTCTTTCGCACCTTATGCATGGGATGATTGAAAAGAAAATAGAATATGCCGAAACAAATCTTATGCTGGAAGATAATACAAGGATTCAAGACCAATGGAGTGTGTTTGACTACATTCAACACAAAAGACGTAGAAGTTATGTAAAGAGAATTTGATTTATTTTATATTACAATTACACAACTACTGACATTTTTAGTATAATTTAGATAGTAATAACAAAAAAATCTCACATTTCTGTGAGATTTTTTGTTGTATTATTATCTTTTCTTTTTGCCTTGAGTTTCAGGTTTATTCTTCTTTCCGTCAGAATTTTTTAGAGCATTGAATTCTTTTTCTACCTGTTTCTTTTTGTTTTTTATTTCAGTTTTTTCGCTATAACGAATAACTTGATTGTTTTTCAAGTAGGCGACTGCAGAATTTAGATATTCAATTCTTTCTTTTATCTTGTTCAACTTCTTGGTGTATTCGCTATATAGTTTTGCGTCAACATTTTCATCATTGCCACATTTTGTTTCATACTCTGATTGAAGTTGGTCATACTCTGCTTGAAGAGTGGATAGTTGTTCGTTAAGATTTTCCAAACTTTCTTCTCTCTTTGTTTTAAGTTCTGCCTTAATTTGCTTTTCGTTGATAGCCTTTGGAGAGTTCTTATAATCAACCTTTTTAACTTTTTCTTTCTTTTGCTTTTTTGGGACTCTTCTAAGTAGATATCCAGCAATTGCAAATCCTAGTGCCACAACAAGCAATATAGAAGATGCCAAAGCCCAAATGTTGATATCTGCCGAATGGTTATGGTCATGTTCGTCTTCGGTTTCGTCAGTTGTGTCTTCTGTTTTTTCAACCACTTTTGATACTATTGTATAGTCGTCAGAGGTTTTGCCGATATATTCACTAGATTCAACATCACTAACCACAAAGTTGCTGATATACATTTTCCCAACAACTGTGCTTTCGGCAGTGCCCAAAGAGAAGCACACTTTCACTTCTTGGTCAGCCTCTGCCAAAAGGTATATTGTATATTGTTTGTAGCCATTGTTTTCATCATCTTCTTCTGGAGTTGGGGTGATAATTCTCTTAAATACATTTTTGTTTTCTTCATCTGCAACGATTTTGCCTTCGGAGTTGAGTGTTACCACTTCCATTATTCCAGCGCCTTCACCCACCAAATCATCTGTCCTTATCCATGCACTAAATTTGTAATAGTTGTCTTTCTTTAGGGAATAGGTGTAGTTGGTTGAGATTGTTTGATAACTATTTTCAAATATATTGTGCAATGTTAATACTGATGTTGAAGTAGGGATAGTTGACAAGTCTGGGTCATCAAGTTTGTTGTAGATTTTTGCAGAGCATTCATTTTTATTTGAAACTTTTATTGTTTCAAAGCCAATGGCATCTTGCGATCTCTTATTTCCATCTTTCTTTACTGGTTCAAAATTGTTTTCCAAAAGATTTAGCGAAAGGCTTGTTGCATTTTCAACAACTTTTTCAGAAGAAAGATATCCAGCACAATCAAAGAATGCACATTGAGTTGTATTTGTGTTGCCATGAACACCCACAACCATCTTTACATCTGTTGACGAAATGCCATTGGTTACATAGAAATAATACTGTTTCCATGTTCCGTTGGTTTGGATATTATCAAATATTGCAAGAGTTTTGCCATTTTTATCCACAAGTTTTGCATAAGCCTTGGCATTGTCATAGGTGTTTACACCAACAAAGAATGTTGTTTTGCTTTGGTTGGAACGACTATTGGCAGACAATGTAACAGAACTGCTACTAAATGAAACATCTTCTGCGGTGGAACTTCTCACCATAAGGATATTTTCTTCATTTTCGCTATAATCGCCTTTGTTAAGATTGTAGAAGTCTTTGTAGAAAGCACTGTTTGCACCTGGGTTGGTTATTGTGCCATAACTATCTTGTGGGTTGCGGATAGAGTCTGCGGAATAATTTCCCACTCTCACTATACCACTAGAAAGTCTTTCGGAAGAAGATTTTGAAATGTTCCAACTGGCAGGGGTAAGAGGGTAGTTTAGAAGTATTGAACCATCTAAGCCAATAGTGTAACTGGAAGATAGGGAATCTATTGTTGCAAAGTTGAATTGACCGTTTTGGATATCTGAAGTGTCTGTCATACTGGATAGGTCAAGTGTGTTAGACGAAGATTTCTTGGAAGAAAACTCTGTTGAAGTGATTGCTTCAAGAACAATGTTATCTACAACAGCCCAGCCCTTTTCTGTGCCAATGGACATTTCAAGAGCAACTTTTTCATCTCTAGCACTGCTACCTTGAATGTAGAAACTTACTACAGAAAAACCATTCCTAGCGTCTGAGCTTGATGTGCCTTTGAGTTCTGATTGAGTTATTGCCTTGGAAGATAGTTTTTCGTTGGTTGGGCTAAGAGTTACCTTAAGACCGGAAGTATCTCCGCCAGTTTTCAAGACAAATGACAATCTATAAAGTCCATGTTGATAAATAGTTAGGGAATTGTCCTTTGCAGAATCTTCATCTGTTATGGAAGAAATCTTTTTGGACTCCACTACACTTTTCTTATTTATAAAGAGGAGTGATTTTGTAGAGGAGGAAGTGCCGTCAAATGATTCTGATTTGATGCCAGTGGATTCGAATACTGTGTTTATTTGGGAGTCAATATATTCCTTGGTGTTGACATAAATATCACTTTCTCCGTTGCCACCACTAACTGTCCAAAAATCCAAACCACTTTCGAAGTTGGCATTTTTGTAGGAAGTGAGCATTGTGCGTTGAAAACTCTTTTTGGTGCAAGAGTCAGATTCCACTGCGCCAAGATAGTCTGCTTCTGCCACTTCCGAAACAGTTATGTGGTCATAAAACACAGCACCTGATGTAGTTCCTTTGGAGAATTTCAGTTGCAATGTAAATGCCTTTGTGTCAAAAGAGTCTGTTTGAACATAAAAAGAATATTTGTTCCACTCCTTAGTAGTAACAGGCAAAGACATATCTAGTTCTGGCGAATAAATAGTGCCTGCACCAGTCCCCTGTGTCATAGCATAAACACTTATTTCATAAAACTTATCGTTTTCCAGTGTTGCAGAATCACTAGTTACATGCCCAGATGTGGCTCCAGTTGCTTCGCTAGCACCACGGAACATCAAGATATACTTGTCCGCATCTTTGATGTTGGTTGATGGCTTTGGTTTAACTGAAAGACCATAGTTGTAGGAAGAATTTTCTGTGTCGATAACACCGCAGGAAATATCTTCTGGCACAGATACAGTCCAGTTGTTGCCACTCAAAGAAGCAGGGAAGTTGTCCCCTCTGTCAGTTTTTACAGTAAAGTCTCCATTTTTGATAATATCAGTTTTTACAGATTGATAATAGTAGGCTTGCACAGGAAAATGTGAAGACCTAAGCATTGGCACACCTGACAAAACACACGTTGCAGAAAGGGCAAGTGCGACAAGTGCTTTTTTTGTTTTTCTGAAATTGCGTTCCATAATGACCTTCTTATATTTTATTGTTAAACTCGTTTGAGAGTTCAAGACTATTGCATTATATAATAACTCAACGAAAAATGCAATCAATTTTTGTTATTTATTACTATATAAAATATTTTTCTACTAAATCAAACATAATAGAAGTATGGACAGGAAGAAAAAAACTATAACATTTTTTGTTTTTGCAGTGCTGGTGGGCATAATCAACGGACTTTTTGGTGGAGGTGGGGGTATGCTGTGTGTGCCAATTTTTCGCAATTTACTTCAACTGGAGGACAAACAATCTCATGCTACTGCGGTTATGGTTATGTCTATTGTAAGTATCCCTACGCTGATTGTGTATTTATTTTCTTTGCCATTTAGGGCAGAGGTTGGGGTGATGATAACTATCGGCTCTTTGATTGGTGGTATTGTTGGTAGTATTGCTTTGAAGAAGATAGACAATAAATTGCTTAATTTGTTATTTATCATTGTGCTGATTGCCTCTGGAATAAAAATGTTTTTCTAAAAATTTAGTATAAAAACACAGGTTTTTTGTGCCAAAGTATTATTTAAGATTTCAAATAAGATTTCAAAAGGAGGAGATATGTGGTTTGTTTTTGTTTTGTTTGGGTTGATAACTGGGTTGCTGGGCGCTATGGGACTTGGTGGCGGAACAGTGCTTATTCCACTGTTGTCGCTTGTGGGTGTGGGGCAAAAGGAGGCTCAACTTATCAATGTGCTATCATTTGTAATAATGGCATTGTTTATCCTTATATTTAATATAAAGAACAAACTGATTGACGTCTTTCCAGTGCTTGCGTTTTCGGTGGTTGCAGTGCCTTTTGCCATAGTTGTAGCACTGTGTGTGCAGGGGGTAAATGAACAGGCTCTAAAGATTGTGTTTGGCATATTTTTGCTAGTTATGGGTGGATATGAGTTGTTTTGTTATCTAAAAAAGTATTACTCAAAAAGTTGATTTGAAATTGAAAACTTCCCCAAATATTTGTGGTAATACATCTTATAGAAGTAAGCAAAGGTGAGATAAAATAGTGGTTGTCAGGAAAATTTTTCTTGACAATTTTTATTTGTGTGATATTTTGTAAGTGAACACAAGATATTGGTGGTATTTTGCGTGAAATTTTGTATATGAACACAATATGTTGGCAGTGTTTTTGCAATACAAGTGTTGTTAATAGGCAATTTTTAACAAAAAATCAATGTTTATTGCTCAAAAATAAGCCCGATGACGCAAAATTTCTTTACAACTTGCAAAACTTCGTGTAAAATACTGGTTGTAATAAGGAGTAAAAAAAATGGTTGACAAAGAAAAATGTATCGGCTGTGGTGCTTGCGAAGGGGTTTGTCCTGTGGGCGCAATAAAAATTGTTGATGGCAAATCTCAAATTGACGACAATATTTGCATAGGGTGCCACACTTGCGAGGGTATCTGCCCAGTAGAAGCAATAAAAATTGAAAAATAAGCAGTTATTTGCAAAGGAGTTTTTGTTTTGGAAAAATTAGCAGTTATTCATTTGGGAAGTTCAAAAATCAATCTTACATTGGCTTATCACAATCAAGACGGCAACTATGTAGTCTTTCATGATGTCAGTGAACCAGTGAAGATTGTTGACGACTTTGACGGGGAAGGTCTGTTGAGAATGGCACGAAGCAACGAAGCATTGGTTGTGCTAAAGATGTTTAGAATGATGTGTGAAGTGAACAAGGTAAGCAACATCTATGCCGTTGGCTCTCATTCGCTAAAGACATTGAAGAATTATCGTAGTTTTTTGGATGAAATTTACAATATAACTGGGTTCAAATTTAGAATTTTGGAAGAAGATGAAGAACTCTCCAATCTCTATTGTGGAGTGGTTAATTCGCTGGATATTCCAAAGGGAGTTATCTTTAATATAAGCGGTGGTTCTACTCGTGTTGTGCAGTATTCTAGAAGGAATATTGTAAATCAGGTGGTTATCCCATTTGGCTCGTATGAAGTGGCAAAAGCTCTCGAAAACGCACCAAGTGTTGCCGAGGGTTGTGATAATATGGTCAAGAAATTCCATGATAGTTTGATGGAAATTGATTGGCTTAGAAACATAGATCCAGAATACAGTTTTATTGGGGTGGGCAACGCATTTTTGAATGCGGGCAAACTTTCTCGCAAACTTCGCAAATATCCTGTGGATATAGCACACAACTATGTGATGACAAATGGTCAGTTTGATGATGTGCTTAAACTTATAAAAACATTAGAAATAGATAAGACCAAAAAGGTCAAAGGCATTTCGTCAGAACGTGCTGATGTGTTTGCTGCTGGGGTTTGTATGGCAAAGGCCATATTTGACGTTTGCAAGTTTGAAAATGTAACCGTATCCGAGCGTGGTATGAACCTTGGCTTTGTGATGAGCAATGTTATCTCCACAGACAAGCCTGTTAGCGACCTTTTGGGGTATAGTTTGGACAACATTCGTTCCTTTTATGAAGGGGAATATAGCAATTCAAAACAAGTGGGAGAGTTGGCTCTTATTCTGTTTAGACAACTTAAGGTTTTGCACAAACTCCCTCGTGGATATATAAAAATTTTGAGAATTGCATCCGCAATGCACGACTGCGGGCAAAGGATAAAATTCTATGAGCATGAAAAAAATAGTTTTCATATCCTATTAAATTCTGAAATATATGGAGTAAGCCACAGAGAGATTGTGATGGCTTCCTTTGTAAGCGCTTGCCAACATCTTAGTGATTTTGACCTAGCAGAATGGATAAAATACAAAGATATACTCCTGGAAGAAGACTTGGACGCAATGCGCAAATTGGCGCTTATAGTTCGTATTGCAGAGGCATTGGATAAGAGCCACAGAAATGTAGTACAAGATATCAGTTGTGATATTTTGGGCGACAGCGTTATCATGAAAACTATTGTTACTATGGACGCATCAATAGAAATAAGAGAAACTGCAAAAATAGGGCAGGATTTCAGAAAAGTTTACAAAAAGACCCTTGAAGTTTTGTAGAATAATTGAGAGGTTTTGTATGTCATGTTATGAATTGTGTATCGACATGGGCAGTTGCTACACGACTATTTACAAAAAAAATAGTGGGATTGTCCTTCGAGAGCCAACTTTGGCAATACTTCAAACATCAGGCAAAAATATGAAAGTGCTAAAAATGGGCATTGAAGCACAGCAACTGTATGGCAAAATTTCTGATGACGAAGTTTTTGTTAGACCAGTGGTTGATGGTGTAGTAAAAAATATTTCCTTAACGCAGAAGATTTTGGAATATTTTTTGGGCAAGGTGATACAATATCGCTTTGTTAAACCTGCCATAAAAGTTGTGGCATGTCTGCCTGTTGGGCTAAAAAAAGAAGAGTATGAAGACATAAAGAAAATGTATTATGCAGTGGGATTTGCAAAGATAGACTTTGTGTATGGGAGTGTGTGTGCTAGTTTTGCAGGTAGCCCATATCTTGCCCAAAACAGAGCAAATCTTATAGTAGATATTGGTGGCGGAAAGACAGAAATATCCTGCATAACCAATGGCAAGATTATCTCCGCTTGCAGTGCCAATGTTGGTGGAAATTTTGTGGATAGGGCAATAGTAGAGCAACTTCAACATTCCAAAAACTACATAATCAATCAAAATTTGGCGAGTAAAATAAAGTGCGAGATAGGGAGTCTTTACGAAACGGATACTAGTAGTATGGAAGTTGTGGTGCAAGAGAGTTCTGCCAATTCTCAAATAACAACTGTGGTGCATGCTAGAGATATCACCAAACCTATTTGTGAGTCTTATTTCAAAATTGCACAACTTATTCAGGCTTTTTTGGGGGATTGTTCGCCAGAAGTGGTGGAGGATATCCAAAAAAGTGGTATCGTTGTATGCGGTGGTGGGGCAAAAATGACTGGTTTAGAGGCTTTTTTCAAAAAAGTTTTGAAATTGAGTGTTTTTGTGCTGGACAACCCAGAGGTTGCTAGTGTGTTGGGCAGTGAGAAATTGTTTGGCGACTACAATATGTTACAAAAAGTAAAAGAAGAAAACTAAAAATAATTTTTTTTGTCGAAAATCAAAAGTAAGACCAAATGAGGTTTTACTTTTTTTTGTTTGTTGATAAAATTTTGCTAGGAGAAGAAAATGGCAAGAAAAATTGTTATTACAAGTGGCAAAGGTGGTGTGGGCAAAACCACAGTGTGTGCCAATCTTGGCATGGCACTGGCAAAATTGGGCAAGAGAGTTTGTCTGGTTGATGTGGACATTGGGCTTAACAATCTTGACGTAGTAACTGGGGTAGAGAATAAAATTGTCTTTGACATTGTTGATGTTATACAAAATAGATGTAGGATAAAGCAGGCTCTGGTGCAAGACCTCAACCAACCAAACCTTTTTATTATGCCTTCGGCGCATTCTTACAACAAATCTCAAGTTACTGCAGAAAACGTAAAGCGTGTTATAGATGGACTGAATGACTATTTTGATTTTGTGTTGATAGATTGCCCTGCTGGGATAGATGAACCATTCAAGCGTGCTGTGTGTGGGGCAGATGAAGCCTTGGTGGTTGTTACTCCACATCTATCCAGCCTAAGAGATGCCGACAAAGTTTTGCTTATGTTGGGGAATTTTAACATAAAAGATTTTTCTATTGTAATAAATCGTGTGCGTGGAGATATGATTTTGGACAAAGAAATGCTAGATTGCAAAAAAATTGCCGAAGTGCTGGATGCACGACTTTCGGGAATAATCCCAGAAGATGACGCAATAACCACTTTTCTATCTGTAGGCAGAACGGTAAACAGAGGTTGCAATTCGTTTGAAGCATTTTCGTTGCTTGCCAAAAATATTTTGGGCGAAACAACCAAGGTTTTTGATTGCACAGAAAGATATAAAGGTGTGTCTGGATTTTTTAAGAGAATTATACTAAAAAAAGTAAAATAAAGTTGTGGGAGGGGAATATGAAATTGGCTCAAAAATCACTTTTGAGGATAGAAAAAATGTTGAAATATGACAAAGAAAGAGTTTCTCAACCACTGCTTAGTTTGCTTAAAAGTGATATATATAGTGTGTTTGATAGTTATTTTGAAACGAGCCTAGAAGATATATCCATAAGTTATTTTGTTGGAGAAGACGGCAAGTATCATTTTAAGTTGGATATTGGTGCAAAGAGAATGAAAAAACCTACATATTTTTGAAATTATGCACAAGTTATCCTTATCTGGCAGTTCATATTTTGAAAGTATAAAGCATAAACATCTTGTATGAAAAAGATTGTTATAAATGCAGTTTCTGTAAAGAAAGGACTAAAAAATTCTTGGGGATTTTTCAAAAAATATCTCACAATTTTTATTATTTTGCTTATGTTTTTGGTGCTTGTGGTGTGCGACAAGGCGGGTAGTAAAACGGGCGGAATGATAATGGATAATCTAAAATCTATTGCAACCAGTTTTACTCCAACTACAGACCTTTTTGACGACGGCAGTGAGGTGTCATTTGTGTCATACTTCTTTGGAATGACTCAGCCAAAAAGAGATGAAACCGTAAAATTTGTGTTGCCAACAGGGCAAGAGAATTTGTCTTCTTCAGAAGATTTTTTGTGTTACGACTTTGACGGTGTGATGAGGTCTGTTGCAACTGGAACAGTAAGTGCTGTGGGTTGGACTTTGGACAATCAAAAGTATATAGAAATTGACCACGCTAAAGGTTACAAGTCTAGATATGTTGGAGTATATTCTTTGGGGGTTGCAACAGGGGATAAGGTGATAGGTGGCGATTTGATAGCCTCATTAGTTTCTGGACAAAAGTGCAAGGTGTATGTTTTTCAAAACAACAATCAACTAAAAACAAGTGAAGTGGAATGGGCAAAATAAAGTTTAGAATTCATCCACTTTTTGTTGTCTTTGCTGTGCTACTTGTGTATTTTGGACAAGGGGTTTTGTTTGTAAATTATCTTGTTGTGATGATATTTCACGAATATTCTCATGCCTATATGGCAAAAAAACTGGGATATAACCTGCAAAATATAAAACTTATTCCTTTTGGCATTTGCCTAAATCTCAATTCCAATTCGCTAAGCCCTACTGACGAAATAAAAATTGCTATTGCTGGGCCTTTGTGCAATTTTATACTCTGTGCGTTCGTTATTGCAGTTTGGTGGGTGTTCCCGGCAACTTACAATGTTACCAATCTCTTTTGCTATGCCAATTTTGTTACGGCAACATTCAATCTTTTACCAGCATTCCCATTGGACGGGGGGAGAGTTTTGCATGGCGTTTCTGTAATGTGCGTTGGGCAAAATAAGGCATCAAAGATATGCAAAATTTCAAGTGTTATACTGTGTGTGGCACTATTTATGTTGTTTGTTGCCAGTTTTTTTGTTGCACAAGCCAATTTTACATATCTTTTTGTGATATTCTGCTTGCTAACTGGCTTTTCACAGAAAGATGAGAAATTGTCTTATAGTTTTCTTAATGTTTCAAAAGCCAAAAAAGATAAAAAAGTTTTGAAAGTAAAAACCCTTTATGTCAAAGGAGATACAAAACTTTTTAGGTTGTGCAAATATATAGATGCAAATACATTTCTTAACCTTTATGTATGTGATGACAATGGAGAATTTTTGGATATGATAAATGAGCAAGAGTTGACAAAACTTTTGGAAAGTTGCAATTCTACAACAAGTATAGTGGATGCTTTGGCTCTTTCAAATATCAATAAAGGCACTTTTTAGTGTGAAAAAAGCCAAATTTTATGAACAAAGGGCAAAAAACGCTTAACATATCTACAAAAATATTTTAGAATATTATCATAGGGGTAGATATGAAATACGTTAGAAATATTGAAGATTTGAAAAAATATACATTTGAATTTTTTGATGCTTTTTTGCCTCAAAAATTGTCAGACCAAATGGTCAATTATTTTTTGCTTAATATGGGAGATGGCGAGTTGCTGGAGGGGCAGGCTGTGGCTTATCTTTCTCAAAGTAAAATTTCGCAAGACACCGTTGCCGAATATGGCGAGGCAATATTGCAACTAAACGATTACAGGGGATTGCTGAAAAAGTTTGTTGAGTTGTTGCTAAAAGCACGTTGTTATGAAGGTTTGAGTGCTTTTCTAAATAGAATTTTCTTGCAACAAGTGGGAGATGTAAAATATAGGAGCATAAAGAAGCAATATTCTATAAACGAAAGATATTTCGATAGGTTTATAGAGATTATTTCTTATTGTCAAATAGACAAAAAACTTTACACCCCATTCTTTTTGGCAATTTTTGCAAGTGATGTCAATTCTAGAATGTTTGCATACAAAGAACCTCTCAAAGAATATCTCGATGTTTTTTTGAAAGAAGGGGAAGATGATGAGTTTATATCTCAACTTATAGACCTTGAAAACAAAGACAGCATTGAGGAGTATGCTTCGTCTAATATATACAAAACAATCAAAGCAATCGTTATGGAATATATAACAGGAGAAAATGGCAGTGCAGTGCTGGCAAAAAGAGCAATAGCAATGCACAAAACAGAGGGGATAAATATCCTTGACGAAGTTTTATCAAGCAATGACGAAATTGAAAAGCCAAAGGCAGTGTTTTTGCTGTGTTCTCTTAAAAGTGATAGGCGAGTTAAGGACAAGTTGAAAACCCTTTACGAAACAACAGAAAACCCAAGAATAAGGGCAATATTGGAAAAAGAGTGTGGTTTTGACACCTTAAAAATGTTTGAAACAGAGCAGGAATTCTTGAATGAAGTGAATAGGTATGTTGACCAAATTCAAGAGAGATTGTATGGTGTTAGATTAAAAAGATTTTATGACAAAAACGGGCTGGACAACACAGGGATAAGTGGTAAAATCTTGACATACATAATGGAAATTTTTAAGTCCAGAGAGATAGACTCCAACCTAAGTGCATACAGAGAATATTTCAAGTTTGTGGATGCAAAGGTTCTACAAGGGCTAAGCAATGTGGTGTGGGAAGTGGCTTATGCTAGGGGGAAGTTTTTGAGCAGTAAGTGGGCAATGCGTCTTGTTGCAGTTTTTGCATCTATGCCCCTTGTAAAAGAAATAACAGAGAATTTGAAGGTATGGTTTTTTGACCAAAACTTGCATGCAAGTTGTAAATATTTTGTAGATATGATGGCAAGCGGTGGGCATGAAGGGATTATATATGTAGTTAGAGAATTGCAAAAACAAAACCTTACCCCAAAACAAAAGAAATATTTTGAGCAAAAATTGGAACATTTTTCGGATAGAAGTAGCCAAAGCATTGAAGAAGTGAAAGACAAATTGGCGGATACTTTTGGGTTTGACAAAGATGGCTATCTAGAGCTGGATATAGGCAGTAGAATTTTGCTGGCAAAGATAAACTTGGATTGCACAATTTCCATATACAACAGTGCTACAGGCAAGCCTGCCAGGCTAAAAGGCGATGAACAATGCCAAGGGGAAAATGTAAAAAAATATCTCAAACAACTGGAAAAAGAGGTTAAGGAGCAAAAGAAAAGATTGTGGAATAGTTTTATGGAATTTAGAGAGTACGACTTGCCAACTTTCCGTAAATGTATAGTAAACAACTGCCTTCTCAACTTTCTTGCAAAGCATCTTTATTGGGGAAAATATAAAAAAGGGAAATTGTGCGAGGTTTGCGTGTTTCAAGAGGATAGACTTTTGCACGAAGCAGGCAATGTGCTAGACGAATTGGATAATTATACTGTCGCAATACTTCAACCTCTGGACGCAGTGCAGTATGCAGGCAGACTTGGTGGCAGGATTAAGCCATTGTTTGACCAACTTAATTTTCCACATTTTCAGGCGGAAGAATCCACAGCCAATTGCAACTATGTTGATGTGTTGTCTGGTGTGGTGTGCAATGCACAACTGTTTGTTACTAGGCTGGAAAAGCTGAAATTTAAGGTGGCAGACCTAGATAGTAGAGGCACTTTTGGCACATTGTTCAAGGTGAATAAGAATCTAAATCTAATAACCACAGTGGAGTTTGAACGTGTCCCTATATCTTATCAAAATTGTGGCACAACCTTGGGCAAAATAAGGTTTTATGAACTCTCCAAACAAACCAAAAATGGCAAAACATACGCCCTTAATAAGTCCGAATCATTGACTATAAAAGACATAAACGAATATGTCTTGAGCAACGAAATAGGGCAAATAATAAAAGCAAGTAAAAACTAAAACTCCTGTGTTGAAAGTATAAAAACATACTAAAATAACAATAAAAACACAAACAACTGCCATTAGTTTAGCAAAAGAAATACAACAAAGTTCAAAGATTATTTTTGACCAAAAAAAAACTATTATGCAATCTGAAACTTGACATAAATAAAAACTCTTCCAATTTGGAGGAGTTTTTGTGTTTTTAAGACAATTTATTTTTTACTGTGTTCAGGTGTTATTAGTTTGAATTTTACTCTCTTCATATGTTTTTAACGTGAATTTTACTCTGTTCAGGCATTATGTGTTTGAATTTTTGTGTTTTGAGGTTAATTTATTTGTTTTTTGTTTAGTTATTTTGTTTAGTTATTTTGTTTAGTTATTTTATTCAGTTGCTCTATTTAGTTATTATAGTTAGTTTTTGTGTGTTCAGGTGTTTCTTTGCGTGGCTTTTCGTCTTGACTGTGGTCAGGTTTTATTGTATTTTTGCCTTGTTCGGCAATCTCACTGCTTGGTTTGTTGTTTTCGACCAAGATGTATGGTTTTAGCCTTTCGATATTGCTTTCTTCGAGTTCCAAAAGTCGTTTGCCGAATATCACCAGTTCCGTTTTGCATTTTTGGCAATCGGAAAGCACACTCATAAGGTCAATAACACCCATGGTTGTCCCTATGATATTTACGCTGGCAATCTTTCTGTTGGTTTTGTCTAGCATGGTTGCCATATTTACAGAAACCCACATTTTTGCCTTCTTAAAAAATCCATTGTTCACCAGTTCAATATCCAGTGCATTGGCTAGGTCCTCGCAACTTTCGGCAAATCCGTCATAATCTTTGAATTGTTTTTTCAATTCTCTTTTTAGTTTGCTGTCGTGAACCTTGTCCATAACATTGTTGATAGATTGCATGGCAGTTTGGATGTTTTGGTGAAGTGCCACCAAAAGATTTGTGTTCATTTCTTTTTGACTTTTTGGCATAGTCGCCCCCTTTATATACCACTATTTTGGCACACAAAAACAAAATTATACATTCAACATCATTTTGGGTATTGACAAAAGGCAAAAGAAAAGTATAATTTGCTTAACAAGAGGTGACTATGAAGGATACTTTTAACAGCCAAGATGTTTCACAATTTTTAATTGATATGAGATTGCTTAGCCCTAAGTCAAACATCCCATTTTTTGACGAAAAAAAATCTATAAATATTGTTAATAAGAACAAAGATGGCTCCGAAGTGATTTGGAATTTTACCCCATGCACTTTGTGGCAAAAGGGCAAGAAAAAGTATTCTCAAGAAGAATATTTTGTAAATGATTGGACTTTTGAATGGATGGAGTTTTTGGCACAAAATTACGGTCAAGAATACCTAACATATCTAGATAGTCTTTTGCCTGTCCTTCAAGAAAAATATAGGGAAATTCAATCAAAAATTATGTCCACAACCACAGAGCAAGAGTTGCGAACTCTGCCAGAATGTGTGCTTATCAAAAAACTGGAGTCTTGCCCAAACATTGGCTCCACCAACGACGAAGACGAAGAGTTTGAAGACTTTAGCGGACACCAACATAGATTTGACATAAAAGTCTATCGTTATATGGAAATGATTTGGAACAAAATAGAATCTCTCGAAAGAAGATTCTCTCCCCAAAACGAACAAGATATGGTGCAAGGCAGATAAATCTGACAAACAATAAATAATTTGTGAAATTTTTACAATCTCTCCTTTAGTGGAGGGATTTTTGTATAACTTGTAGTTAAGAATTAGTTCTATATAACACATCAATATCCATGCAACGAGTTGTTGAAGCATTATGATTACCAGCCAAGGTATGAAGTATATTTAACGATAAGTTCCATAAATCTACTTGACAAGTGGGGGATTTTGTGTTAAAGTTGCCGTATCCGCATGGAAAAGGTTTGTGATAAGTAGGCTTTGGCTTCACCTTAACAGCGAGTTTGGAGGATAAGGAGGAAACAAAATGTACGCTATCGTTCTTTCTGGTGGAAAGCAATACAAGGCAGAAGAAGGCAAGTTTATCGATGTAGAAAAACTTGAAGGCAATGTTGGAGACAAAGTTTCTTTTGCTGTGCTTTGCTTGTCAGATGACAAGGGACTTGAAACAGGCAAACCTGTTTTGAACAAGGTTAGATGTGAAGCAGAAATCGTTCTTCAAGGCAAAGAAGACAAAATTGTTGTGTTCAAATACAAAGCAAAGAAGAATGAAAGAAAGAAACAAGGTCACAGACAACCTTTTACCAGAGTTAAAATATTGTCGATAAAGAGAGTTTAATTTTTATGACAAAAATTTCGGTCACAAAGATAGATAATAATATCGTGGAATTGGAGTGCGATGGCCACACCGATTATGGAGTGCACGGCGAAGATATTGTGTGCAGTGCATTGTCCAGCATAGTTCAGACAGCGGTGCTGGGGTTGATGATGGTGGTGGGTATAAATGTTTCGTTAAAAAGAGATGAAAACAGAGGTTATCTCAAGCTTACATTGCCCAAAAATCTAGACCATTCTGCTCGCCATGATGCAAATATTATCTTAAACACTATGATGTGTGGAATAAATGACCTAAGAGAAGGTTTTTCAGATTTTATAGAACTGGAGGTTAAGTAAGATGTTTATTCAGTTGCAATTGTTCGCTCACAAAAAGGGCGGTGGTAGCACAAAGAACGGACGTGACAGCCAAGCCAAAAGACTAGGTGTCAAGTGCGGAGATGGTCAGTTTGTTCTTGCTGGAAATATTATTGTTCGCCAACGTGGCACAAAATTCTATCCAGGCGACAATGTTGGTCTTGGAAAAGATTACACATTGTTTGCACTTCGTGATGGCAGAGTGAAATTTATCACAAAACATGGCGACAGAAAGTATGTTACTGTGGTTGAAGAAGCTAAAAAGTAATTGAAATGAAAATTCCTCAAAAATGGGGAATTTTTTTTATGTAAGTAATTGTTAAAAGAAGAAGTAATATTATTGAAAAAAAATAATAATATTGTTGTTAAAAAGCAATAATAAGTCTATGATGAAAAAGACTATGTGGTAATTCAGCCTAGTAATAATATTGTTGAAAAGTAGCAATAAGAGTATAAGTAAAATTTAATAATTTTTTGAGCAAAATTTAATAACTTATATAAATAGAGTATAATAATTTTTTATTCAAAATAGTGGCTTAATTCTAAACAATAGCCAGCAAAAATATAAATAATATAATGAGATTGTATGGTCTTGTTGTATTATTTTTTTTGGAGTGAATATGGTAGGATTTTTGGAAGAAATATCAAAGGTGTCAGGTATTGATATTGGAGTTATGGCTGGGTGTGCAAGGGTTTTGTATATTGGCGGGAAGGTTGTTTTGGTGGAAGGCAAGACAAAACTGGTGGAAATGACAGATGAAATGGTGAAAATTAAACTAAAAAAAGGCATGACGGTTGTAACTGGCAAAGACCTTAGGTTGAGAAATTTGAATATGGAAAGTGTTATGATTGTTGGGGATATATCCAATTTTGAAGTGTGTTGAGATGGAGTATATCCAATATTGAACTATGTTGAGTGGGGGAAATTATGACAACGTATGAAATAACTGGGTTGAATTTTGTAAAGTTTTTGGGAGAGATAGAGAGGCGAAATATTCTCCTTGCAGAACTTGTAAAATTATCTCATGATAAGTTTTGTGCCAAGGTGTCTTCTTCTCAAAAAAAGAAATTTCTCAACCTTTGTTCGCAACTCAATCTTGTTGTTTTGGAAAAGAAAATTCCATTTTATGATAAATTATTTAGGGGGATAAAAAGCCATATTCCATTGTGTATTTTTGCCTGCGTTTGCATTTTGGTAGCCCTCATCTCGCAAATGTTTGTATTTAGGATAGAAGTTTTTGGAGAAAATTCTGTCAGCGAAAGTGAAATCGTGTCAGTTCTAAAATCTCATGGATTTGGCACTTGGAAAACAAAGGGAAGTTATGCAACAGAAGACGTAGAAAAGATACTTACTTCAAATATACCAGATATTAGTTTTGCTTCGGCGGTGATTCATGGTGGAACTTTGGTTGTAAATGTTTATGAAAAGATAAACACCAGCAAGTCGCTGAAAGTTGGAGAGACGATAGTTGCTCCTTGCGACCTTGTAGTGCAAGAAGTGCTTTGTACCAGCGGAACGGTGATAAAAGGCAAGGGTGCTACTGCACGTGCAGGAGAGATAATTGTGGGTAATTTTGTGATGTTGGGTAACAACAAAATTGATGTGCCAGCGCATGCAAGGGTGGTGGCTAATGTTCAGCACTCTATCAGTAAACTGGTTGTTTGTGAGGATATTGGCGAGCATGCAAAAAAAGTGGTTGAAGAAAACAAAGAAATGATGTATAATATGCTATCAGGAACAAAAATTCTTAATGAAATTGAAGAAAATACAGAGATTTTGAAAACAGAAAATGGTTATCTTGTAGTAAGTAAATTTTCTGTACAGATTGAATTTTCTTCATAAACAAAGGAAATATTATGAAAATAGAAATTAACGATTATGCTTTATCCAAAAACTTTACAAAACTTATCTGCAAACTGCTGAAGACTGCAAACAAATATTCAAAGTTTAATCAAAGAAAGGTGCAAGTGGCAATAAGTTTTGTGGACAAAGAAGAAATTAGGAAATTAAACAAAGAAAATCGTGGGATAGACAAGCCTACTGATGTTTTATCTTTTCCTACTTTGAGCCTTGTGCCATTGCAAAAGATAAATATGAAAGACCCAGCGATTAAGTGTGATATTGACCCGGAGAGCAAACATCTTATGTTGGGGGATATTGTCATTTGTGAAGATGTTGCAAAGGCAAATGCCGAAGAATATGGGCATAGTTTTGAAAGGGAAATTTGCTATCTTGTTGTGCATGGTTTTTTGCACCTTTTGGGCTATGACCATATGGTGGAAGAGGATAAAATGGTTATGCGTGCTTTGGAAGAAGCAGTGCTAAAAAAATACAACATAACGAGAGATGAAAAGTGAAGATAAAATGCGGATTTGTTGCCGTTGTGGGCAAGCCTAATGCAGGCAAAAGCAGTCTTATAAATGCTATTATTGGCGAAAAAGTTTCTATCGTTTCGCCCAAACCACAAACGACTAGAAACAATATTTTGGGGATTTACAACAGCCAACACAGTCAAATTGTTTTTGTAGATACTCCAGGAATAAACAAGACGTCCACTGGGCTGGATAAGTTTATGCAAAAGAGCATAAAAGGTGCTGTGAGTGATGTTAATGTGGTGGTTGTTGTTTGCGACATAACAAAGGGCGTGCAAAGGACAGAATTGGCCCTTGTGGAAAAGTATAACAAGGGGAATATCCCTGTGGTGCTGGTTTTGTCCAAAATTGACCTTGTTAAAGACGAGATAGTTTTTAAGACATTGCAAGAATTATCTAATATTGCAGATAAGTGCGAGATTGTTCCACTTTCTAGCACAAAAGGCAAAAATGTGGGCACTTTGATAGATGTTGTGGAGAAATTTCTTCCAGAAGTTGACGAAAAAGAAAGATATTTCGACCAAGACGAATACACCGACAAGCCACTCAACTTTTTGGTGGCGGAGATTGTTAGGGAAAAGGCCTTGTATTATTTGGATAGGGAAATCCCTCATGGAATTGCCGTTGTTACACAGAGATTTGAAGAAAGCGAAAACATAATAGAGATTGATGTGGATATTGTTTGCGACAAAAATTCGCACAAGGCAATAATTCTTGGCAAACAGGGAAGTATGCTTCAAAGGATAGGCCACGATGCTAGGGTTACTATTCAAAAAATTGTTCAAAAAAAGGTTATGCTTAATATTTTTGTAAAAGTTAAACCAAATTGGAAAAATAATTTGGAGTTTTTGGACTCTTTGGGTTATAATATAAATGAGTTGTAGGAATATTTTTGAATTTTTGAGTTATGCTAAATCTAGACCGAACAACACTAACCGGCAAGGAGGGGACAATGAATATCGAAAATGCTTTTGCAAAAGTAAAACTTAACACCCAAAAAAACAAAGCGTGTGCAAACACCTTAGGTTATCTTTTGCACAAATATGGCTGGGGACCTGTGGTGCTGGCTTATCTTACTGGCGAAGACCCAACAACTCACGAGTATTATTGCTCGGAAGAAGTGTTTGACGCTTATGTGCAGGCGCTAGAAAGTGGTATGCTTGAAAATATAGAATACTCAAACGAGCAAGAAGGACCTACACCTGAAAGATAATTTATAAAAAGAGATTGACGATGGATAAAGCGGTTTCGGGGCTTGTGTTGAAAGCCATTGATTATAAGGAAAATGATAAACTACTGACAATTTTAACTTTGGATATGGGCAAGATTTTGGTCGTTGCAAGGGGGGTAAAGAAATCTACCAGCAAACTAAAAGCCTATAGCCAAAGTTTTTGTTTTGGACAGTTTGAACTATCACAGGGCAAAGGCGGTTGGGTGCTTGTAGGGGTAAACCCTGTTGACACTTTTTTTGAACTGTTGGCAGATTTTGACAAATATAAGCAAGCATGTGCCGTTCTTGAGATTTGCGATAAAATTTGTGTGGAAAATCAATCCTATCCAAAATTGCTACTAGAAGCACTAAAAACAATAAAACAAATCAACTACTCAGCCATAAATCCAAAACTTTTGCTCTGTAAATTTATGTTTAATGTGCTAAATTACGAAGGATTTGGCATAGACGCCAAGCATTGTTCTTGTTGTCGTAGCCCGTTTATGAAGGAAGTGTATCTAAACCATTCAACTGGAGAGTTGTTGTGTCATGCGTGCAAAACAGACGAATGTGAATTGCTGGACGGGGGAGTATTTTCCGCACTCAAAATAATTTCCTCTGTGGAAGATGAAAAACTATCCACTGTAAGACTTCCTATTTCGGTTGTAGAGAGAATGTTTACTTTCCTCTATAGAAACCTTTGCAACAAATTTGAAATGCGACTAAGTTCAGTCGAACTGTAAAAGTTCTTGTTGTTTTACCAATTTTGCTTGCCTACAATTTGTAGGTGAGTTTTTTTATTTTATGTATATTTTTAATACAAAAAGTGTCAATAATAATTAAAAAAATATAAAAAAATTTTTTTACCCCAAAAGGGTTGACAATTGACAAGGAAATATATAAAATCAACCTTGTGAATTTTATAAGGAGAAATTATATGGCAAAAAAATATGTTTATCTATTTAGCGAAGGCAACTCCAAAATGCGTGAAATTTTGGGCGGAAAGGGAGCAAACCTTGCAGAAATGACCAACCTTGGACTTCCTGTGCCACAAGGTTTTACTATTTCCACAGAGGCTTGCACTCAATATTATGAGGACGGTCGTCAAATAAATGACGAAATCCAACAACAAATTATGGAATACATTGCCAAGATGGAAAAAATCACTGGCAAGAAGTTTGGCGACAAAGAAAATCCACTCTTGGTGTCTGTGAGAAGTGGTGCAAGGGCAAGTATGCCTGGCATGATGGACACAATCCTAAATCTTGGTCTTAATGAAGAAGTAGTAGAGGTTTTGTCCAAAAAATCTGGCAATCCACGTTGGGCATGGGATTGCTACAGAAGATTTATCCAAATGTATAGTGATGTCGTTATGGAAGTTGGCAAAAAGTATTTTGAAGAACTTATCGACCAGATGAAGAGCAAAAAAGGTGTTAAACTTGACACAGAACTCACTGCAGAAGACTTGGCAGAACTTGCTCGTCAATTTAAGGCAGAATACAAGGCAAAGATAGGGCAAGACTTCCCAAGTGACCCAAAGGAACAACTTATGGGCGCAATAAAGGCTGTATTTAGGTCATGGGACAACCCAAGAGCCAACTACTACAGAATGCAAAATGACATTCCATATAGTTGGGGGACAGCAGTTAATGTTCAAATGATGGCATTTGGAAATATGGGCGAAACCAGTGGAACAGGTGTTGCATTTACCCGCAACCCAGCAACAGGCGAAAAGAAACTAATGGGCGAATTCTTGATGAATGCACAAGGTGAAGACGTTGTTGCAGGGGTAAGGACTCCAATGCCTATTGCAAAAATGGCAGAAATTATGCCAGAAGTGTATGAACAATTCCAACAAATTTGCAAAACTCTTGAAGAACATTACAAAGATATGCAAGATATGGAATTTACTATCGAAGACAAGAAATTGTATATGCTTCAAACAAGAAATGGCAAGAGAACAGCACGTGCTGCACTCAAAATCGCTTGCGACCTTGTTGATGAGGGAATGATAACAGAACAAGAAGCACTTATGCAAATTGACCCAAAGAGCCTAGACAGTCTTCTTCATCCTCAATTTGACCCAAAAGCATTGAAAGATGCAAAACCAGTGGCTCAAGCATTGGCAGCATCTCCAGGTGCTGGTTGTGGTGCTATTGTATTTACCGCAGAAGATGCAGTGGCTCATGGCAAAAACAAAGAAAAGGTAGTGCTTGTCCGTCTTGAAACTTCACCAGAAGACATCGAGGGTATGCACTATGCACAAGGTGTTCTTACCGTTCGTGGCGGTATGACATCTCACGCAGCAGTTGTTGCAAGAGGTATGGGAACATGCTGTGTATCTGGCTGTGGCGAAATAGAAATGGACGAAAAGAACAAATGCTTCACATTGGCAGGTAGGGTGTATCACGAAGGGGATATCATATCCATTGATGGTTCAACAGGAAAGATTTATGGAGAAGAAATCAAAACTGTGCCAGCCAACACCAATGACGGAGATTTTGGCAGAATTATGGCATGGGCTGATAAATACAAGGCTCTACAAATAAGAACCAATGCTGATACTCCAAAAGATGCAAAACAAGCCAAACTCTTTGGTGCTCAGGGCATAGGACTGTGCAGAACAGAGCATATGTTCTTTGAACCAGACAGAATTTCTGCAATAAGAGAAATGATTTGTGCCGACACTGTGGAACAACGTGAAAAGGCACTTAAGAAACTAGAACCAATGCAACAAGGCGACTTTGAACAGTTGTATGAAGCATTGGAAGGGCTTCCAGTTAATATTCGTTATCTTGACCCACCTCTACACGAATTTGTGCCTACTGAAGAAGCAGATATAGAACTTCTTGCAAAATCACAAGGCAAAACTGTGGAACAAGTTAAGCAAATTATCGCTTCATTGCACGAGTTCAACCCAATGATGGGTCATCGTGGTTGCAGACTTGCAGTTACTTATCCAGAGATTGCAGTTATGCAAACAACAGCAGTTATCAAGGCTGCATTGAATGTAAACAAAAAACACAATTGGAATATTGTGCCAGAAATTATGATTCCTCTTGTTGGGGAAGTAAAGGAATTGGCTTATGTTAAGAAAATAGTTTGCGAAACAGCAGACAAATTGATTGCAGAAGCAAAATCCAATATGAAATACAAAGTGGGCACAATGATAGAAATCCCACGTGCAGCACTTTTGGCAGACAAGATTGCTCAAGAGGCAGAATTCTTCTCATTTGGAACAAATGACCTAACTCAAATGACATTTGGATTTAGCCGTGATGATGCTGGCAAGTTCTTGGGTTCTTACTACGAAAAGAAGATTTATGAATCTGACCCATTTGCTCGTCTTGACCAAGAGGGTGTTGGTAAGTTGGTCGAAATGGCTTCAAAACTTGGCAGACAAACTCGCCCAGAACTTCACCTGGGAATATGTGGTGAACATGGTGGCGACCCAAGTTCTATTGACTTCTGCCACAGAGTTGGTCTAAATTATGTTTCTTGCTCTCCATATCGTGTGCCTATTGCACGACTTGCAGCAGCACAAGCAAATATTAGAAATCCAAGAAAATAATGCCTTTGGCACAAAATCTTGTGTTTTAACTACCAAAAAGGGTAGTTCTATATACCAAAATTTTCTGTATTCTTTGCAAACCTAAAAATAATAAACATATTTTATTGTGTGTTGATTTACTAGGCTGGGCAAGACTGAATGTGTTTATTATATTGCAATTATCTTTATACAAACAAAGAGTGTCAGTAATCTGGCACTTTTTGTTTGTGTGGATAAAAAAATTGTCTTAAAAAGTAATCTATTTTAGTTTTTATAAAGATACATAATCAATATATATTATTTGAAGATATAAGGGCCTAGAATGGTTTGTACTTTGATAAAAAATAATTTTTAATTTTTTTTCAAAAAAATACAATATATTGTGTGTTTTTAGTTGACAAGACCACAATATATATTATAGAATGGACTTCGGAAAACAAATATTGGAGGCAAAAAAATGAAAGTAATCAAAAGAAATGGAACTGCTGTTGATTTTGACCCAACCAAGATAAAGGTTGCGATTGAAAAGGCAAATGCAGAGGTTAAGGACAATGAGAAGGCAAAGAAAGGAGAGATAAAGGATATTATCTCTTATATAGAAAATCTCGACAAGAAAAGAATTCTTGTTGAAGATATTCAAGACATTGTAGAAGAAAAACTGATGGAGTATGGGCACTATCTCCTTGCCAAAAATTATATCATTTATAGATATAATCGTGCTTTGATAAGAAAATCTAATACTACAGACGAAACAATCTTAACCCTTATCAAAAACACCAATAAAGATGTTATGGAAGAAAATTCCAACAAAAACGCTATGGCAGCCAGCACTCAGAGAGATTTGATTGCAGGAGAAGTGTCTAGAGATTTGACAAGAAGATTGTTGCTCCCAGAAGAAATATCCAAGGCTCATGACGATGGTATTTTGCACTTCCACGATTCAGATTACTTCATTCAACCAATATTCAACTGCTGTCTTATCAACCTTGGAGATATGTTGGACAATGGAACAGTGATGAATGGCAAAATGATAGAATCTCCAAAGAGTTTTCAAGTGGCATGCACTGTTACAACACAAATAATTGCAGCAGTGGCTTGTTCACAGTATGGTGGCCAGTCGGTTGATGTAAAACATCTTGGCAAATATTTGCGCAAGAGTAAGGAAAAATTTGAACGCAATATCAAGGCTACTGCACCAGAACTTTCACAAGAAGAAGTGGACAAACTGGTCGCAGAGAGGTTGAGAGATGAGTTGGCATCGGGTGTTCAAACAATTCAATATCAAATAAACACCTTATTCACAACCAATGGACAATCTCCATTTGTTACACTATTTATGCACTTGGACGAAAACGACCCTTATATTGAAGAAAATGCTATGATAATCGAAGAAATTATAAGACAGAGGTATCAAGGCATCAAAAATGAAAAGGGTGTGTATATCACACCAGCCTTCCCAAAACTTGTATATGTTTTGGACGAATGTAATTGTCTTAAGGGCGGGAAATATGACTACATCACAAAACTTGCAATCAAATGTTCTGCAAAGAGATTGTATCCTGACTATATTTCAGCAAAGAAAATGCGTGAAAACTACGAGGGCAATGTGTTTAGCCCTATGGGATGCAGAAGTTTCTTGGCACCATGGAAAGATGAAAATGGGAAGTATAAGTTTGAAGGCAGATTCAACCAAGGTGTTGTCAGCATAAATATTCCTCAGGTTGCTATTATTGCAGATGGTGATGAGGAAAAGTTCTGGAAATTGTTTGATGAAAGACTAGAACTTTGTTTCAAAGCACTGATGTGCAGGCACGAAGCCCTAAAAGGAGTTAAGTCTGACATTTCTCCAATCCATTGGCAATATGGCGCAATCGCAAGACTAGAAAAGGGCGAAACTATAGACAAACTGCTTTATGGCGGATATTCTTCCATATCACTGGGCTATATTGGGCTGTATGAAGCAACAAAACTTATGAAAGGTGTATCTCACACTGACCCTGTTGGCGAAGAATTTGCAATGAGAGTTATGAATTATATGAAACAAAAGACTGCGGAGTGGAAGAAGAAAACAAATATTGGATTTGCTCTTTACGGAACACCTGCCGAATCATTGTGCTATCGCTTTGCAAGGATTGACAAGCAAAAATTTGGCACAATAGCAGATGTAACAGACAAGGGATATTACACCAACTCCTATCACGTTGATGTTAGGGAAAAAATTGATGCTTTTGATAAGTTTAAGTTTGAAGCAAAATTCCAACCAATTTCTTCTGGCGGTTGCATATCCTATGTGGAGATTCCAAACCTCACAAACAACCTAAAGGCAGTGGAAGAAGTGGTCAAGTTTATTTATGACAACATTCAATATGCCGAATTTAACACAAAGAGTGACTATTGTCATGTGTGCGGATATGATGGAGAAATAATCATCAACGAAAACAACGAGTGGGAATGCCCTCAATGCCACAACAAAGACCAACGCAAGATGAATGTTACAAGGAGAACTTGTGGATATTTGGGAGAAAACTTCTGGAATGTTGGAAAAACAAAAGAAATAAAATCAAGAGTTCTGCATTTGTAAAATTATTTTATAAAAATGATAAAAATGTGGGAAAATCTTCTCAATTTTTATCATTTTTTGCTGTTATGGAGGTAATAAAATGAATTATGCTGATGTAAAAGAGATTGATAGTGCCAATGGAGTTGGGGTTCGTGTCAGCCTTTTTGTAAGTGGTTGCACACATCACTGCAAAAACTGTTTCAATCCAGAAACATGGGATTTTGGTTATGGTAAAAAATACACAAAAGAGGTTCAAGACCACATAATCGATGCTTGTTCCAAGCCTTTTATAAAAGGATTATCTCTTTTGGGGGGAGAACCTTTTGAAAAGGCAAATCAAAAAGATGTTTGCGAACTCATTTTGAGATTCAAAAATACCTATCCAGACAAGGATATATGGTGCTATTCTGGTTACCTTTTTGACAAAGATATGGTAGAAGGTGGCAAAGTTTGGACAGAATACACCAAAACTATGCTAGAAAACATTGATTTTTTGGTTGACGGCGAGTTTGTTGAAGAATTGAAAAATTTGCGTCTTAAGTTTAGAGGTTCTGCCAATCAAAGAATTATTGATGTCCAAAAGTCCCTAAAAACTGGCAAGACAGAGGTTATCCCAGACGAGCAGGTTGATAAAGTGTGTGGAGGTTGGTAAAAATGGAAAAAGTAAGAGTAAAAATTAAAAAGTTGTTTAGTGATGCAGTAGTCCCAACTTATGGCACAAATAATTCTGCTGGGGCAGACTTGTATGCTTATTTGGACAAGTCAGAAGAAATAAAACCTGGCGAGTCAAAATTTATTTCAACAGGTGTTTGCATGGAAATACCTGAGGGTTTGGTGGGCTTGGTTTATGCTAGGAGTGGATTGGCATGCAAGCAAGGGCTTGCCCCTGCCAACAAAGTCGGAGTGATAGACTCTGATTATCGTGGCGAGGTGAAAGTTGTTTTGCACAATCATTCCAGCGAAACAAGAGTGGTAGAAAATGGGCAGAGAATTGCTCAAATTGTCTTTGCACCTTACGTATTTGGAGATTTTGAAGTGGTTGACCAACTTCAAGACACTGCTCGTGGAGAGGGTAGTTTTGGTTCAACTGGAAAAAAATAGATTGCTAATAGCATATTTTATAAAACAAAACATTGTCATAAATTAAAAGTAAATATCAAGCAAGATGGTCGCATAATTATTGATAAAATTCAGTTGTTGCGAGAAGTTATTATGAGGACTATTTGCTTTTGTTGTTTATTTCAAAAAGACAATGTTTTTTTGTTTCAGTGTTTATATGCCATTTTATTTATTACAACTAGTCAAAGTTTTTAATGCTTTTGCCAAGATATTTATATCGTGATAATTATTTCTAAAATCCACCCCAACTCGCACAAGCCCTGACTGAATTGTCCCCAATATTTTGTGTGTGAGTGGGGCACAGTGAAGCCCACCTCTTGTTGCAATGTTATATTGTTCGTTTAGATAATCGGCAACTTCAATAGAGTCAAAACCTTCAACCGAAAATGATACCACACCATGTGTATTTTGAGATAGCGAGTATAATTTTACTCCTTCAATTTCATTTAATTTCTTTATGGTGTATTGTGTCAGTTTTGCTATTTTTTTTGTGAAATGTTCAAAATGTTTTTCGATATAATTTGCCCCGGCATTTAGGCTGGCAATAAGCGGGGAAGACACTGTGCCACTTTCATAACATTCTGGTGGGATTGTAGGTTGCATCAAGTTTTCACTTTCTGTCCCTGTTCCACCAAAAATGATTGGCAAAGGATATGTGTCACAATTTATGCACAATGCTCCAATTCCTTGTGGGGTGTGTAATCCTTTATGTCCCGAAAAAGCAAGAAAGTTTATGTGCAATTTTTTCATATTTATCTTAACATGCCCAACGCCTTGAGCATCGTCAAGCAAAAAAATTACCCCTTTTTTGTGGCATAATGATGCCACTTCTTCGTAGTTATTTTTGTTGCCAGTTACATTGGATATTGCCGTAAGGCACACAAGAAAGGTGTTCGGTCTAATTGCACTAGAGATATCGCTTGCAGTTATAAATTTATTGTTTTTGGGGTTGACAACGGTTAGGGTTATTTCACCCAAACTTTGCAGACGATGAAGTGGTCGCAAAACTGAATTATGCTCCAAACAACTGCACACAACATGCTTACCTTTGTTTTTTGCACAAAGGCCAAGGATAGCAATATTTAGAGCTTCGGTGGCATTTTTGGTAAATATCACATTTTCCGGTTCTATTTCGCCAAACATTTTTGCAATGGTTTCTCGTGTTTGCCATATCATTTGGGCATTTTTTAGTGCAAGATTATGTCCGCCACGACCAGGATTGGCACTGCAAGAGAGATATTTCAAAAAGGCTCGTTTTACGCACCTTGGTTTGTAGTGGCTGGTTGCTGGGGTGTCAAGATATATTGTTTTCATATTAAACCTCTAATCATTTTATGTTTTATCTCTTTCAAGATGTGTTTGGGCATAAAATATAATAGTTTATAAACATTATTTGAAAAAAGTTAATATAGTGATTTGAGGGATTGTTGAGTATTTTATTTTAGAGTGTTGTTTTATAAAAAATGGCATTGCATAGACATCTAATCTGAAGATATTTGCAACTAATAGACTCAATATCCTAAAAGAGAGGGAAGGAAAATGTTTTATCTTGTAGTTTTTAGGGCAAGAAGCGAAACAATGAAGTTTTCGAGTATCCTTTCGTCCTATGGCATAAAAAATAGTGTAGTAAATACTCCAAGGCAAATTGCTGTGTCGTGTGGAATTTCTGTAAAGGTGGATGCTGGGACTTTGGAAACTTGCAAACAAATATTATCAAGAAGGCAATTTTATACCTTTGGAGGCATTTTTCTTATGCAAAATGACTTTTATGTGCAACAATAAAGTTGAAATAACATCTTTTTTGTGTTACACTTTGCCAAAGGATAGAAAAATGAAAGCAAAAGAAGTATATGAAACATTGCTCGAACGATTTGGCAATAGAGGGTGTGAACTAAATTTTAATAACAATTATCAACTGCTGGTTGCAGTGATTTTGTCTGCAAGATGCACAGATAAGAGAGTTAATATTGTTACAAAAGGGCTCTTTGAACATTACAAAACTCCACAAGACCTGGCAGTTGCAGACATTGAGGAATTGCAAAAGGAAATATATTCTTGTGGATTTTATAGAAACAAAGCAAAAAACCTTGTCTTGATGGCAAAAGATTTGTGTGATAGATTTGGTGGAGTTGTGCCAAGCAATTATCAAGACCTTGTTTCTCTTGCAGGGGTGGGCAGAAAAACCGCAAATGTCGTGATGTTTGTTGGGTTTGGAATACCCACCATTGCAGTAGATACTCATGTGTTTAGGGTGTCAAATAGGTTGGCATTGGTCAATGCAAAAACTCCCCTAGAGTGCGAATTGGCACTTCAAAAACAAATGGACAAGTCCTCTTGGGGAAGTTTTCATCACCTTTTGGTGCTTTTTGGGAGATATGTTTGTATGTCCCGTTCGCCAGCGTGTAGCGATTGTGAATTTAGAACAAAATGCCCATATTATAAGTCCAAAAAGAATGTAAGAAATAAAAAAGTATAAGTTATCCTTTTGGGATAAAAGTCAAAGTGTTTTGAAAAGTTATTGAAAAGCAAGACATTTTTGGCAATATATAAAAAGTGAATTTTGGAAGTAAATATAAGTTGTTTTTGGAAATAAATATAGGTTGCTTTTTTGGAAACAAACATAGGTTGTTTTTGGGAATAAAGAGCAGTGAATAAAATTCAAAAAATTTGAATTGGGAAAACATAAAAAAATATTTAGAAAATTTGACGAATTGTAGTATAATATATCTAGATTAAATTGATTAGTGGAGGCGGAGATGTTTGTAGATAGAGTTAATATAAAGATTAAGGCAGGTGATGGTGGCAAAGGAGCCATTTCTTTTAGACGAGCAAAAGGCATTCCAAACGGCGGGCCAGATGGCGGAAATGGTGGCAGAGGGGGTAATATTATTTTCCGTGCAACAAAAGATTTGAATAATCTTGTTGCGTTCCGCTATTCTTCGCATTTTAAGGCACAAAACGGCGAGCCTGGTGGCAAAAAAAGTTGCAATGGCAAGAGTGGACAAGACTTGGTTATCAAAGTTCCACAAGGGACAATAATCAAAGATGCCCAAACAGGCAAGGTGATTGCAGATTTGTTCTATTTGGAGAAGGATTATGTTATTTTGCGTGGTGGAGAGGGTGGAAAGGGCAATGAGTTTTTCAAATCTCCTACTCGTCAAGCACCACACTTTTCGCAAATGGGCGAAGCGACCAAAGAGCATACTGTTACATTGGAACTGAAAGTTTTGGCAGATGTGGGGCTTATTGGCTTTCCAAATGTGGGCAAAAGCACACTGCTCTCTGTTATTTCAAATGCAAAACCAAAGATAGCCAACTATCACTTTACAACCCTCAGCCCAAATCTTGGGGTGGTGAAATATTACGAACATAGTTTTGTGGTGGCGGATATACCAGGTCTTATTGAAGGCGCAAGCGAAGGGCAGGGGCTGGGACATGAATTTTTAAGACATATCGAAAGAACTCGTATGCTTGTTCATGTGGTGGATATTTCCGAGGCAGATGGCAGACAGGCGTTTAATGATTATCTAACAATCAACGAAGAACTTACAAAGTTTAACAAAGTTTTGGGTGAACTGCCACAGATTATTGTGCTAAATAAAATAGACAGAATAAGAGATTATTTTGTGGTGGAAGAATTTAAGCACAGACTAAATAACAGCAAGATAAAGGTTATATGTGTTTCGGCATTGTGTAGAGAAAATATAGAAGAACTGGTGAGAGAAATGTGGAAGATGCTGGAAACATTGCCACCACAAGTGCCAGTTGATGTGGAAGAATTTGGCTTTGACGAACAAGACAAAACAGCGATAAATATAGCCAAACTTTCAAACGATTGCTACGAACTCTCTGGTGGATTTATTGAGAATATCTCTCGTGGAATAGTTGTCAACGATTACGAATCTTTGTCATATTTTTGGAAAAGACTTAAAAATGATGGCATTATTGATATGCTAAAAGAAAAGGGTGTAAAAGATGGGGATACAGTAAAAATTGGCAATGTGGAATTTGAATTTGTAGAATAAGGAGAAAATATGTTAACTTCAAAAGAAAGAGCTTATTTGCGAGGTGTTGCCTCCACTCAGGAAGCGGTGTGCTTTGTGGGTAAAGACGGGCTAGGAGAAATGTGCCTTGCCAGCATCAATGATGCCTTGACCGCCAGAGAACTGGTAAAAATTTCGGTGCTTCAAAATTGTGATTGTGATACAAAAAGTGTTGCAAACGAAATTTGTGAAAAACTAGAATGTGAATGTGTGGGTATTGTGGGCAGAAAGATTGTTGTCTACAAACACAATCCAGAAAACAAAAATCATGTATTAAAATTGAAAATTTAAGTTTATGGCTTCTCTTGTGGGGAGCCTTTTTTTGTTAGGCAAAGAATGGACAAAAAGAATAATATAGAACTTACAAATACATAGTAAATATTATATCTAACTACAAGAGAGCAAAAGAAGATAAGCAATCCACTCAAAAAATATCTTTTTGCCTTTGACTTTTTGAGGGCTTCATTTGCCAAATCTCTAAACCTAATTTTGTTGGAGCTATTGCAGGTCAGGACATTTTGTGGAGGGGTTGCATGTGCGCAAAAATATTGAAATGCAGTTACGCCTAACATAATATTAATTTTAAGATTTTGAATAGATTGCAGTGTTTTGAAATCATCTTTAGAGCAACTATTGCACAGCACAATCAACTTATTTACATCATTATCAATGGCATATTTTGCGCAAGATAGGGCATTATTTATGTCCAAAGGCTTTTGTTCGATAGCAACAAGTGTAAGGGCGTTTTCTTGCTTATACAAATTAGTTTTTACTCTTTTGCCAAAGGAATCACCCACAAGTAGAGTGCGTTCTTTTGGCGATAGGGCACAATAATTTAGAAAAAATTCGTTTGATTGCTTTTCCAAAACCTTTTGAGGTGTGGCAGAAGGCTTTTTTGAACGGAAAAAATAAAGCAGTAAGTTTATTGCAATCAAAATGGATAATGAAATAATAGTTGCCCACGCAAAAGACTTTGTGGCAAACCTTATCCAAGCAAACAGCAACAAAAATAGGCAAAGATTGAAAAACAACCAGTCCAGCGTGCGAGAAAGAGAAAAACTTTTGATTAAATTGGTTATTTTTATTTTTAATGGAGTTTTTATATTATTTTCACTATTATTCATATCTCAATTTTTGCCAAAAAAATTGACATTATTCCAATATTTTCACTCAAAAAAAATAGATATTGTTTCAAACAGTTTTTACTTAATATATAGATTTTTTTCACATTTTCCTTCAAAAAATATAGGCGTTTTTCTACATTTTTTATCAAAAGAATAGCCGCTTTCAAACAGTTTTCGCTGTTTTGCAGGGGATAATATTTTGATTTTCAAATAAATATTTTGTTGCAGATAGTTTAGGTTATCAACAAAAAATGATTGTTGTTTGTAATGTCAAGCAAGTTTATGCACTTTTTCAAAAAAAATAAATGGTTGTTGTTGCAAACTTTTATTTGTTTTGCTTGTATTTTTTTTAATTTTGCGTTATGCTTATAATAGATGAATTGTTGGAGGATTTATGAGCAAATATCCAGAAAAAGTTATTGAAATTTGCAAACTTTTGGACGAAAAAAAGGCTAGCGAAATAACTGTGTGTGATGTTTCAAAGTCTAAGGACTTTGTTAAATTTTTCGTCATTGCTACACTAGACTCCACCGCACATATAAGAGAAACTGTGGATTATCTTATGCAAAATACCTCTGGTGGAGATTTCTCCTTCTGGCAACGAGAGGGGTTTAATTTGAGTGAATGGGTTGTGCTAGATTATTATGATGTCTTTGTGCATCTTTTTACAAAGGAAGAAAGGAATCATTATAGTTTTGACAAACTTATATCTGGAGAAGCAACATGTCTATCTTACAAGCGAATTGTGGCGGATATCAACAAGCAACAGAAAAAACTTCAGGCACAAAGCAAAAAGAACAAGGAGAATGACAAAAAATGAGTGCAAACGAAGTGTTTTTTTGGATTTTAATTGCAGTATTTTGCCTTTCACTTGTGTTTTTGATAGTTGAAGTATGCGTTTTTCAAATTGTTAGATGGAAAGGCAAAAAATTGCTTCCGGAAGTGAAAAAGGAAAGAGTCCTTTTGTTTGAAATTTCTCTATCGCAAAAACAAACAAAACTGGTGGCAAAGGAAATTTTACCCTTTATCAACAAAGGGGATATCATTGTTTTGCAAGGTGATTTGGGGGCAGGGAAAAGTGTTTTGACAAGAGAAATTTTGACACTTTTTGGGGTGAAAAATAAAATAACCAGCCCTACTTTTACTCTGGTCAACGAGTATTCTACTTCTTCAGGGCATTATTATCACTTTGATATGTATAGGCTGGAAGATGAACTGGAAGCAGTTAATATTGGCTTTGAGGAAATGATTGCAGACAAAGATAGCATAAAGTTTGTAGAATGGGCAGAAAAGGTGAAAAATTATTTGCCAAAACACTACAAAAAGATTTCTATTGCAAAGTTGGGCTCGCACAGTCGTGCAATAGCTTTAGAGGAAATATAAAGAGGAATTATGGAACTTATTATTGATACAGGTTCGGAAGAACTTATTGTGATACTCAAACAGGGTAGCAAAATTTTGACAGGAGAAAAGTTGCGTGGCAAGCACCAAGAAACACTCCTCCCACAGATAGACAATCTGCTAAAAAGTGTGAAAAAATCGCCAAAAGATATAGATACCTATGGTGTGGTTGTTGGGCCAGGGTCTTTTACAGGAGTAAGGCTTGCAGTGTCCACCGTCAAGGCATTTTGTTCAGTTTTTGACGCAAAAGTTGTAGCAATAGATATGCTGGAACTCTTGGGGACAAAATTGCAAACGGGGCAATCGGTTGCAATCAAATGCACTTCACAAAAAGTTTATCTTGCAAAAAGAGAAGTTGATGGCTTGCATAAAGAAGTTGCTTTGACAGAAGACCTTGCAACCACTGCCCAATCTGGCAACTTGTTTGGATATAACCTGACAGAAGTTGATGGAGTGTCAATTCCGCAAATCTGCTTGGATGCCAATGATTATATTACTTTTGTACAAAGAGAAGTTGACAAGAAAAATTTTGTGTCTGCGAAAATGCTAGAGCCGGTGTATATGGCTCTTTCGCAGGCGGAAGAAGAATTGTTGAAAAAAGTAAACACAGAGATTGTTCCTTTTGAAGATAAATATGCAGAAGAAATGTATCAGTTGCAAGATGCCGTTATGCCACTAGAAGACAAAATGTCCAAAAAGAATTTTATGGCAGAATTTACACAAGATACAAGGACATATTTTGTGGCAAAGCGTGGTAATGTTTTGGTCGGATATATTGGACTTATGGCATGCGATCTTGACCAGAATATAGTTAGTCTTGCGGTGATGAGTTCTCTTTGGGGGCAAGGGATAGGAAGATTGCTGGTGAGCCGTGCTGTGCAGTTTGCCAAAGATAGCGGTTGCAAAACTTTGTCGCTTGAAGTGGACGAAAAAAACGCTAGAGCGATAAATTTTTACAAAAAAATTGGCTTTGAAGTAACAAATATCAGAAAAAAATATTATAAGGATAATGACGCCCTTGTAATGTTTTTGAAAATATGAAATGTAAATTTGAAGATGTAGAAGTGTATTATGAAACATTTGGAACAGGGGAGTGCGATACTCCCCTTGTTTTTTTGCATGGCTGGGGAGGTAGCACAAAAAGTTTTGAATACTTTGCAAAGGCTATGTCTAGCAGTAGGCAAGTGGTCCTTATAGACTTGCCACCTTTTGGCAATTCCACAGAACCAAAAAAGGCATGGAATATTGAAAACTATACCCAATGCGTTTTGAAAATACTCAATCAACTTGGTGCAAAAAGGTGCGATATTGTTGCTCATTCTTTTGGCGGAAGAATAGCTCTGTTACTTGCAGGGAAATATAATTTTTGCAATAGGCTTATGCTGACCGGTTGTGCAGGGATAAATAAAAAAAGTTTTAGAACAAAAGTTAAAATTAGTTTATACAAAATTAAAAAGATATTGTGCAAGTGTAGATTGATTTCAAAATCAGCTATTCAAAACAAGGGAAGTGAAGACTATCAAAATCTAAGCCCTGTTATGAAGCAGACATTTTGTAATATTGTGAATTATGACGAAAGATATTTGTTTGAAAGAATTTCTTGTCCAACCTTGCTTGTTTGGGGGGTAAACGACACTGCCACTCCATTTTGTTGGACAAAAATCTTCAAAAAACATATAAAAGATTGTGAAATCATAAAATTGAGTGGGGGACACTTTGCTTATTTGGAAAATGCGAGCAAATTTCTCAAAATTATGCAATCTTTTTTGGCAAAGTGATAAAAATTTCAACTTTTGGTTTGCTTAAAAACAAAATAGTGGTAAAATATCTTTGAGGTGAAAATGAATTTCTTTGCAGTTGACAATATCCATTTGTATATAACAATAGCACTTTCGCTGATAAACGGGGCCCTTATGTGCTTTGCGTCATACAAATATTTTCAAATAATTCAACTTTCTGGATACAAGTTAAAGGGGTATTTTGCATGGCTTAAGGAAACAAAGTGGAGTTATGCCCTAAGGATGATACTCCTCAGTCTGTTAAGTGCCTTTTGCGTGCTTGTTACCAATGCACTTTTCAATGTTTATCATCAAGAGGCACTGTATTCCTACATTGGTCTTGTATTTTACTTTTATTTTACCATAGTGTTTATAAAAGCACTTTACAATGCTCCAAAAAAAATCCCACTTAAAAACACGACAAGAATGACTAGGCTTAATGTCGCAATGTTCATATTTGTCAGTCTGTTTTCCTTTGCTGTGGTTTGGGTGTCCTTTCAGTATTTAAGTTTTGTGAAATTTGGTGCGCTGTGTATTGTGCCGGCAGTCGTGGTGTTTATTGTGCCGGTAGTTCATATAATTATGCTCCCACTCGAAAAACTAATTGTTGCTAGATATCTCCACCAAGCAAAAAGTAAACTGGCAAAGAGAAGTGACCTTATTAGAATAGGCATAACAGGGAGTTATGCAAAAACAAGTGTAAAATATATTTTGAACACAATCTTGTCGCAAAAATACAAGGTTTGTATGAGTCCGCAGAGTTTTAATACTCAAACAGGGCTTAGCAAAGTGGTTAATAACTACCTAACAGACCTAGACCAAGTGCTTATTGCGGAAATGGGGGCTAGAAGTAAAGGAGATATAAAGAAACTCTGCAAACTTATTTCGCCAAAGTATGCCATAATAACAGGGATTTCACCCCAACATCTGTTGACTTTTAAGTCCTTGGACAACATAAAAAAGACAAAGTTTGAACTGATAGAATCTCTCCCGCAAGACGGGGTTTGCGTCTTCAATGGCTTTGACCAAGAAGCGTGCGATATGTATTCTTGGACGGATAAAGAGAAAAAATATCTTGTGGGGCAAGATAAAAATATTGATGCAAAGGATATCCAGTTTGACCAAGATGGCACAAAATTTGTGCTTGTTTTGGGTGAAAAGGAATATAATGTGCATACAAAACTTCTTGGCGAACACAATGTGCAAAATATTTTGTTGTGTGTGCAGATGGCAAAATGTTTGGGGCTAGATGACCAACAAATCGTTAGGGGAATAAAAGCACTACAACCAGTGCCACACAGACTGGAATTGGTAAAAACAGCCACCAATCTAATTTTGGACGACTCCTTCAATGCTAATATTCGTGGTAGCAAAATCGCACTTGATGTGCTTGGAAAGTTGCCAGGCAGAAAGATTGTCATTACACCGGGGCTAGTGGAGTTGGGCGAAAGGGAGTATGACGAAAACCTTGCCTTTGGCGAGCAAATCGCAAGTGTTGCAGACTTTGTTATTATCGTGAACAAGGTGAATTTTGATGCGATAAAAGCAGGGCTGGACAACAAGAAGTTTAAGGACGAAAACATCTTTCAAGCAGAAACATTGGAGCAAGCCAAAATCTTGATGAAAGACGTCCTTCAACCAAATGATACAGTGCTATTTGAAAACGACCTTCCAGATAACTATATCTAAAAGAATATGTGTAATCTTAAAGAAAATGTATAATCTAAAAGAATATTTACAAACTAAAAGAATATGTATATTCTCAAATTTTATATCTAAAATACAAAAAGACTAGGGAAAACTCTAGTCTTTTTTGAATCAAGACAATCCATATAGTATTATAGGATAAGTATCATTTATGGAATAATAAGTTGCATGTTTTAGAATAATAAAAGCTGTTCTAGGATAAAATAAAGGATATCTAAAATAACTCAAGCCATATTGTAAAAATGTGAAAAAAAATGAAACGATCAACGTTGTCATTTTTCTTGCAATATCAAAAATCACTGAAAAGGGATACGAATTACTTAAAAAAAATGCCAAAACGTATAAAAAACAATACTTTTTACAAAATAAAAAAATTGAAAATTTTAATCTGCAAAGAGAAATGTAGTAAAAAACTATAAACATCACTTAAAACTGAAAAATATACAAGAAAATAAATAAAATAAATAACAAACAAAAAAATTATTGGATATCAAAAAGAAATCAAAAAATATAACAACAACAGGAGAGAACCTATGAAGAAAAAGTTGACGAATTATATATAAACAAGATATGGTTTATTTGCTACATGCAATATATAATACACAAAAACTCTCCTTTGGGGAGTTCTTTTGTTGTGGGGTAGATAATGTCTTTTTGGACATATCAAAAGACTGAAAAGGATCAATGTGGATTTGAAATTATTTTATATAGCATTTCCTTGACCTATGCGTGTATGTAATGATATAATACAAATGGTATATAATACTCTAATACAATATGTATATATAATTTTAACTAATGGCAAGTTTTTTTTGACGAAAAATGCAAATAAATACTTTATATGAACGATACATATTTGTTTTATTATTGTTGCAAAGATTGAATGATACCTAATATTGTTGAGTTTAGGGAAAGATATGGAACATCAAACAGAGCAAATTAAGCAGTGGAAAAAGGACTATATAAAAAGGGAAAGATGGAGGAAGTTTAGACTTATCTCCATGTCTCTTTGCTATAGTTTTATGATTATCTGCTTTGCAGGGATACTTTTTTGTGCAACCCAACAAAAGACAGCATCTGAGATTGTTGTAGATTATGCAAGACCAACCTATACAGTTAGTTTTGATGCAAATGGAGGGACAAGCGCTTCTTCAAAACAGGTTAAATTAGGCGACAACTACGGCACATTACCCACCCCAACAAGAACGGGTTATACATTCAATGGGTGGAATGGTAGGAATTTGGTGAACTTGCCCGACCGCAATATCACATTTTCAAACACTCATTACAATCAAATATATACCCCACTTGTTTTAACTGCTGGGACAACTTATACGCTTAGTTTTAATTATAGCTTAAATTCAACAACTTCTAATAGTGTTTATCCGAGTGTTGGTTGTGGCCCATATGGTTCATATACAAGAGATATTCGATATGGAGAGAATTACCCAAATATTGCAAATGGTTCTGGTAGAGTAACATTGAGTTTTACACCTACAGCAGAGGTTTTGCAGGATAGACCATATTTAGCGTTGCGACTGGCTAGATTTGACTCGCCTCAATCAATAAATGTTGATATTTCAAATATTCAAGTTGAGATTAGTAAATCTGCCACTCCATACGAGCCATATTTTGTTACTTCCACCACCCAAAATACCACTGTGGGTAATCACACGCTTACAGCTAGGTGGACTGCCAATAATTATTCTCTCACAATGTATGACAACAAAAATATCCTTTATGGAGGCGAGTTGACTACAACTCAAGATTTGACCTCGTGGAACAGTTCGTCAAATGCAAGTATTGTAACAGAAGATAGTATGTCTTGTGCGAAGATAAGCGGAAGTATTGGTAGTACAAAATATATTTATCAGGACATTTTAAGTAGAATTCAATTTAGTTCTGAGTATATTATTTCTCTTAAGGCTAAAGTTGTTAATTATGTTGCAGGATCAACTAACCCATTCCTTTCTATTTATGCTAGTGGTGATTACAACAATAATGGGACATCAACATGGTATAGCCTGCTTGGTGGAAGAGGGTTAAGTGAATATAATGGACAAGGTTGGAAAAATATATATTATCATACAAATAGCAATTCTTCAGCGACTTCATCTACTGCAACTAGGGCTGAGCTTTGCATCTATGCTCGAGATTTTACTGGAGATGTGTTCTTTAGAAATTATTCTCTAGCGCT
>JBJETV010000002.1:0-85815 GCA_051883495.1 Christensenellales bacterium | reverse complement strand
TGCTGGGTTGCGCCAAAGATGAGAGTGGCAAGGATTAACATGGTGGTTATGTATAGCACACATATTGTTATGCGGTTGCACCCTCTACCCACTTTGTTGAGCCATAATACAAACCTTTCCCATTTGGTCATAGTCTTTCTCCCATTTTTGTTGCTGATTATCCAGTCAGCACTTTTTTATAATATTAAGATAACCCACAAATAATTTTTTAGCAAACATATTTATAAATTATCTTTCAAATTATCAACTTTTTATATTAACAATCTAAATATTTTGTTTTACATTGTCAAGTATTTTGAATAATTTTTATCATTTTATAAAATTTTTGCGATTTTTATACATTTCGAGGTATTTTTGAGCAATTATCATTGTGCTAGTTGAGTTTTATATTTTGTGCATGTTATTCTGCCAGTATGCCATCCAGATACACTTTTTTGCCGGTTAGGAGAGCGCATTCGCCACATTTTACCGGTTTTGCGGTATAAACACGAATATAATTGCGAGAATAACCCTCAAACAGCCCATTTTTTTGTTCTTCAATCAGCACGTCCAGTGGTTTGCCAACGAATTGGGATATATATTCCCTTTCCAACTCGTCAACCACTGCTTTTAGGCGTTTTTCACGAGATTTTATTATATCTCCCGCTATTTGAGGCAATTTGCTAGCCCTAGTGCCTGGTCTTGAGGAATATGCAAAGAAATGAACATGCGAAAATTTCACTTTTTTCACAAATTGCAAGGTTTCTTCAAATAATTCCTCTGTTTCTGTGGGGTAACCCACTATTATATCGGTGGTTATTGAGGCTTGTGGAAAATATTTTCTTACCAGGCAAACTTTGTCAAAATATTCCTGTGATGTGTAGTGTCTGTTCATATCCTTTAACACTTTGTCGCTTCCGCTTTGAAGTGAAAGGTGAAATTGTGGGCAAAAATTTGGCATTTCGCTGGCAATTTTCAAAAATTCATCTGTAATAATATTCACCTCAATAGAGCCCAGCCTTATCCTTGATTTAACATCTCTCAAAGCCCTCAAAACTTCCCCCAAAGCCAACTTTCCGTCTATTTTGTAGTCGGAAATATTTATGCCAGTAATAACGAGTTCTTCGCAGGTTTTAGAAAGAATGGTAGCCTCTTTCACCACACTTGCAAGCGGTCTTGACCTGCTGAACCCACGAACATATGGGATAAGGCAATAGGCACAATAGTTGTTGCAACCATCTTGAATTTTTATATAACCACGTGTTCTCACATTGGTTGCCATAAGGTCGTCTTCATATTCTTTTGGTATCGAACACGCCATATTCAGCACATTTTTCCCAACCGTTGCAGTTTTTTCATCGCTTAAATTATCTTTTCCTAATGTTAAGATATCTTTTGCATTGTCTGCAACCATTTCATTTTCATTTGCATTATCTATAATCACTTTATCTGCAGTAAAATTGTTGACTACGCTTTTTTTATTCAGTTTTTCATTATTAGTTTTGCCTATTGTGTTGTCAGCAATTATTTTGTCAGTATCACTGTTATAATTTTCTGTTTTTTCCGCATTTGAATTGTTTGATAGCAATTTTTTGTTGTTATCTATTAGTTGTTTTGCAATTTTGCCTTTGCCAGAGTTTCCTGTTACATACACCACTCCGTTTTTGCCCGTAAATTGCTGTGGGTTGTGTTGAGAGGCGCAACCGCAGACATAAATTGTTGCATTTTTATTCAACTTTTCAATTTTGGTCAAAATTTGGCGACTTTTTCGCTCTGCTTCTGTAGTTACAGCACAAGTGTTGACGATATATATATCTGCCACTTCCAGTTGAGTGCTGACCTCAAAATCCTCTTTAAGTTGGTTCAAAATTCCATCAATTTCGTATTGATTTACCTTGCAACCAAGGTTCAAAAGACACACTTTTTGCATGCTAAACCTCCAACATTCCGCACAGCAAACTTGCAACAAATATACTTGCAGTTTCCGTTCTTAAAATTCTCTTGCCAAAACTAACAGAAGTGCACACCTTTGCCAACATATCAATTTCTTCTGGCGAAAAACCGCCCTCACTGCCAACCACATAGGCTATGAATGGGTGTTCCTTACCGCATGTTGCCTTTGATATATCCAAAACAACACTGCCAATATCCCTTGCATCTTCTTTTTCGTTGGCAAAAATGACAAAATCAAAATTTTTGAGCATTGGCAATATTTCTGCTAATTTCTTGGGTAAATCTATTTGCAAAAGACTTGTCCTGCCACATTGTTTGCATGCAGAAACAACGATTTTTCTCAATCTTTCCACCTTTTGCTCGTTGGGCTTGGCGATGCAAAATTTGGAGTAAAATGGCACTATCCTACTTGCGCCTATTTCGCATAATTTTTGCGCAATCAGTTCCAACTTGTCCAGTTTTGGCAAGGCTTGAAATAGGGTTATATCTATCTTTGGATTGGCAAGGCATGGATAACTGTCTAACACTTCTAGAGTAGTATCCCCCTTTGTTTCCTGTAAAATTTTGCACACAAAAATATCACTTCCGTCTTGAAAGCACTCCACCTCATCTCCCACCCTAAGCCTCATCACTCGGCTAAGATGAGTATGTTCATCTCCACTCAATATTATCCTATCTCCGACAGCAATTTTGTCAGACCCCTCTACAAAAAATCTCTTTTCCATGCCCGCATTTTACCATAACCCCAAAAAAATTTCAACCAAAGGAATACAATTATTCTTTCCCACCCTTCCCACAACGAAAACAAATCTTTCTCCCAAGAAAAATCCCCAAGAAAAATCCTCCTAATAAAAATCCTTCCAACAAAAATCCTTCTAGAAAAAACTTTCCCACCAAAATACTTCTTCAACAAAAACACTTCTTCAACAAAACACGAAAAAAGGCTCTCCGCATTGAACAAACCGAAAGCCTTTGTTTAACAAAAAAAAATTATCTAAAATCAATTATTTCCTTTGTAAAAATTAAGAGTTTTTTATCCAACGGGCAACTAGAGTATGATTGCCTCGAGTAATATTCTGAGTTGTTGAAGTAATAATAGTAGGCTTTTTTATGCAGTTTTCAACATAAAAATATTCTACATCACCAACAAAGTATGGCATAGTACTATCTGGAGTTGTTGTTGAATTATAAGCCTCTGCTCCAACAAAAATCCCATTTGTATCGTTATATCCTATTTTCCCTGAAGAAAATCTTCCACTAGTTCCAGATAAAACTCCGTCTATATATAACCTAGCATACTCACCATCAAATGTTTCTGTAAATGTGTGATATCCACTTGATAATTCTGCAAGAGAAACTGATGAAACAATTGGCTTATAACCCACATCTCTGTCATATATATCCGAATAGAGATATCCATCAACTGAAAAAAGATTCCATCCCCCGGATTGAGCACAACTAAACAAAGTCATATTTCGTGAAGAAAATAAAGACCAATTATCCATTGAAGCTTTTACTGTAATAGACAATTTATCCTCATACATCCTAGTTCTGCCAAGTGCTAAAAATTGAACCCCATCAATATATTCTTCAGCTATAGCTCTATTTTCTATAGAAAAATAATCTATTTCTCCTTGAAAATAAGCCATCCAAGTTTCTGGTGTTGTAGTATCATCTCCTGCCTCAGCTCCAATAAATAACCCATTTGTACCATTATATCCTATTTTCCCTGAAGAAAATTTTGCACTAGTTCCTGATAACACTCCATCAACATATAATCTGGCATACTCTCCGTCAAAGGTTTCTGTAAAAACATGATAGCCACTTGATAATTCTGCAAGAGAAACTGATGAAAAAATTGGCTTATATCCAATACCTTTGTCATATATATCTGAATAAAGATAGCCATTTTTTGAAAAAAGATTCCATCCCCCAGTTTGTGCACAACTAAAAAGGGTCATATTTTGTGAAGAAAATAAGGACCAGTTATCCATAGACGCCCTTACAATAATTGTAATTTTATCCTCATATTTATAATCTTTACCCAAAGCAATAAAATTACTACCCGTAAAAGTGGTCTTATTTATGAGAGATTTTCCAGTAAAAACTGTTTGTTCAATAAGGCTTTGTTCTTCCGGTAATATTCCTTGATTTACCCATCCTCCAAATGTATAGCCTTCACGCGTTGGAACAGGTAGATCTCCATATGAATCCCCAATTTTTACAATTTTTGAATTTGTTGAAACGGCACCGCCATTTGGGTCAAAAGAAACGTAGTCTGCCCACTGTGCTGAAAGAGTATGATTGCCCAAAACTGTGTTTTGAGTATTTGAAGTAACTACTGTTGGATGTCTAACATAATTTTCAATATAAACATAATCCACTGTTCCAAAAAACAGATCATACCCACTATTATAGATTTCTGGTGTTGTTGTATCATCTCCTGCATCTGCTCCAATAAAAAGCCCATTTGTTTCATTATAACCAATAAACCCTGAAATAAACTTTTCACTAATACCAGATAGAACTCCATCTACAAACAATCTCGCATATTCTCCATCAAATGTTAAAGTAAAAATATGATAACCACTTGACAAACTTTCAAAAGGGATTGCAGTTATACTTTTATATCCTATCCCCTTATCGTATATATCTGAATAAAGACACCCATCCTTTGAAAAAAGATTCCATCCTCCAGTTTGAGCACAACTTATGAGAGTCATTTGTCGAGTAGCAAAATCAGCCCAATTCAACATTGATGCCTTCACAGTAACTGTCAAAGTATCTTCAAACATCTTTACTCTACCAAGTGGTAAATATGGGACACCTACCAAATTAGATGTAAGTATTGTTGTTTCTGTAGTATTCTTGTTTTCAACAGAAAAATAATCTATATCTCCTTGGAAATAGTTAGTCCAATTTTCTGGCGTAGTAGTATCATCTCCTGCCTCGGCTCCAACAAATAATCCATTTGTTGTATTGTAACCAATTTTACCCGAAGAAAATCTTCCACTTGTTCCAGCTAGAACTCCGTCTATATACAACCTAGCATACTCCCCGTCAAATGTTTCTGTAAAGACATGATATCCACTTGATAAATCTGCAAGAGAAGGAGTCGAAATAATTGTTTTATAACCCCACCCTTTATCATATATATCCGAACAGAGATAACCATCTTGAGAAAATAAGTTCCATCCTCCAGTTTGAGCACAACTAAACAAAGTCATATTTCGTGAAGAAAATAAGGACCAGTCATCCATTGAAGCTCTTACCATAATTGTTATTTTATCCTCAAACTTATAGCCGTCTCCAAGAGGAATAAAATTGTTCCCTGTAAAATGTGTATTGCTTATAATAGATTGTCCAATAAATGTTGTAGGTTCAATAAGATTATTCTCTTCCGATAATAACCCATAGTCTATCCAATCTCCAAAAGCAAAACCTTCTCTTGTAGGAGTGGGCAAATCGCCGTAATTATCGCCTAATTTGACGGCTTTAGAGCTGGGAGATACCCCCCCCCCCTGCTGGGTCAAAAGTGACGGTGTATGAGGGTCTGGAGTAGTTTACAGTGATGTTTGAGGAGGTTTTTTGCTGGGTTGCACCGTAGATGAGAGTAGCAAGGATTACCATAGTGGTTATGTATAACACACAGATTGTTATGCGGTTGCATCGTCTATAAAGTCTGTTGCACCAGGCGACAAATCTTTCCTTGCGAGTCATGTTTTTCTCCCCTTTTAATTAAATGTTTTATGTATTTATTATTCGCATTTTATTTATAATTTGTCAAGAAAAATAGCGAATTTTATTTTTTTTTATATCTTTTTTTTATTAGTTTTCATCTTAATAATCTACTTTTTGCTGATAAAACCAAGGAAGTTTATGTGTAAATTGCATTTTATGCATATTTATTTTGATTTAGAGATTTTTTATAATTTTATCGAAAATATATTAAGCCAAAGCTTTTGTTATATGTTTTATTAAAAATTATAACAAAAAAATATATTTGTTATATGTTTCATTTGAATATGTTATAAGAAACATTTATATTTCGTATTTATTGATGATTATTAATAAATTTCCTACGATTATTTAATGTTCTTGTAATAAAAATTTTATTTTATTGATTATTAAAATTTATTATAAGAAAAAAGTTTGTTCTATAATTTATTGAAACTATTATCATAAAAAAACCACAAAAGTTGATTCGTGGTCTTTTTGATTTATAGTTTTGATAATTTGTCTTGGTAGGCTTTGGTTTTCTTGAAAGATGATGTTGATAAGTTCTTGGAAAGTTGTTCCACAATCTCCTTGTCTTTGCGAGAGGCTTCTTTTGGCATTTCTACACGAATGGTAACAATTAAGTCGCCGTATGAATCTCGCTGAAGCATTTTTATACCTTTATTTTTTATTCTCATCACTGTATCTGGCTGTGTGAGGGCTGGTATGTCTAGGTCAAATGTTCCGTCTGCCAGTGGGATGGTAATCTTGCCACCGAGATACGCTGTGGTAAATGGCACTGGCAAGTCAAGTAGCAGGTTGAACCCATCTCTCACCAAGATTGGATGTGGGGTAACGGTTATGCTGATAGTTAAATCACCATTTGGGCCGTTCTTCGTGGAGGCATTGCCCTTGCCACGCATTGTAATAACTTGATTGTTGTCTATGCCTGCTGGTATGTTTATTTTTAGGTCCTGAGTTTTCTTTTCGTTTCCACGCCCCATACAGTGTGGGCATTTCTCTTTGATTATTCTGCCTGTTGCGTTGCAAGTTTTGCAAGGTCCAACACTTTGAACTTGACCAAAAATGGAATTTTGCACCACTCTCACCTGTCCAGTGCCATGACAATCTGGACAAGTGGAAAGTGCTGTTCCATTTTTAGCCCCAGTCCCCGAGCAATGTTCGCACTTTTCTAGCCTTGTTATCTTTACAGTCTTTTCGCAACCAAACACTGCTTCCTTAAAACTAAGGTTTAGCGAAAGATTTATGTCTTCACCTGGCACCTGAACTCCACTTTGCTTTCTTCCCCCACCAAAAGCAGAAGAAAACACGTCAAATAGGTCTTCAAAGCCACCAAAACTTGCTCCACCAGAAAATCCACCCTGACCAAATGGGTTTCCGCCACCAAAGAAATCGTTTGGATTGGCAGAACCATATTGGTCATAACTTGCCCTTTTGTTGCTATCCCCCAAAATTTCGTATGCCTCGTTTACTTCCTTAAATTTTCTGGCACATTCATCGTCGTTGGGGTGCAGGTCTGGGTGATATTGCTTTGCCAATTTTCTATAAGCAGACTTTATCTCATCTTGAGAAGCGCTTTTGTCAACACCAAGTATTTTGTAATAATCTTTGTTGCTTGGCATATCTTCTCCCCTTATTTGTTATCTTTTTCTTTCTTGTCTTTGTCTTTATCTTCGATGATTATTTCGTCATCTTTGCTGTCTTTGGCTTCTTCGTTTGCTTTTGCGTCTTTTGATGCTTGAGCATAAAGGTTGGATATTACACTGCTAGAACTTGCAGAAAGTTCCTCCAATGCCTTTCTTATTTGCTCCACATCTTCTATGTCGATATCTCTCTTGCATTTGTCAATGTCTGCTTGAAGTTTTTGCTTGTCTTGTTCAGATAGTTTATCTCCATTTTCTTTCAACATTTTTTCAAGAGAATTTATCATATTTTCGGCATTGTTTTTGGTTTCAAACAATTCCTTTTTCTTCTTGTCTTCATCGGCAAACTTTTCTGCCTCTTTGATTGCCTCATCAATATCCTTTTCGCTTAGATTGCTAGAAGCAGTGATTGTAATGCTTTGCTCTTTGTTTGTTCCGAGGTCTTTGGCGGAAACATGCACGATACCATTGGCGTCTATATCAAATGTAACCTCAATTTGTGGAACGCCCCTTGGTGCTGGTGGAATGTCTGTCAAACTAAATCTTCCCAAAGTTTTGTTGCCACTGGCAAACTCTCTTTCTCCCTGCAAAACATGGATGTCAACACCTGGTTGATTGTCTGTCGCAGTGGAGAAAATTTGAGATTTTTTGGTTGGAATAGTTGTATTTCTGTCGATAAGTTTTGTGAAAATTCCGCCCAAAGTTTCAATACCCAAGGATAGTGGTGTAACATCTAGCAAAAGGACATCTTTCACTTCTCCAGCCAACACGCCACCTTGAATTGCAGCGCCCATAGCAACACATTCGTCTGGGTTGATGCCTTTGAATGGCTCTTTGCCTGTTATCTTCTTAACTTCTTCCACAACGGCTGGTATTCTTGTAGAGCCACCAACCAAAATAACCTTGTCAATTTCGCTAAGAGAAAGTTTGCTATCTCTCAATGCTTGAGAAACTGCAGTACTTGTTTTTTCCACAAGGTCGGCTGTGATAGAGTCAAATTTTGCACGAGTAAGGTCATATTCAAAATGCTTTGGCCCTGTTGCATCAGCAGTGATAAATGGAAGATTGATTGTTGTTTTTAGCACGCTAGAAAGGTCAATTTTTGCCTTTTCACTTGCTTCTTTTATCCTTTGCATTGCAAGTTTGTCTTTGGAGAGGTCAATGCCTTCTTTTGCCTTAAATTCGCTGACAATAAGGTCCATAATTCTCTTATCAAAGTCATCACCACCCAATCTGCAATCACCTGCAGTTGCGATAACTTCAAACACACCATCACCAATTTCTAGTATAGACACGTCAAATGTTCCGCCACCAAGGTCATAGACCAAAATTTTCTGGTTTTTGCCATCAGTTTTGTCCAAACCATATGCAAGAGATGCTGCTGTTGGTTCGTTGATGATACGCAATACATCTAGCCCTGCAATTTTGCCTGCGTCTTTGGTTGCTTGACGTTGGCTGTCTGTAAAATATGCTGGCACAGTGATAACTGCTTGTGTAACCTTTGTGCCAAGATAACTTTCGGCATCATGTTTTAGTTTTTGCAAAATCATTGCAGAGATTTCTTGTGGAGAATATTGCTTTCCATCAATATTTACTCTGTAATCCGAACCCATTTCCCTTTTGATAGAAATAACTGTGTTGTCTGGATTTGCAACTGCTTGACGCTTTGCCACTTGACCGACCAATCTTTCTCCTTTAGAAAATGCCACTACAGATGGAGTTGTTCTTTCTCCTTCTGCATTTGGAATAACTGTTGCAGTCTTGCCTTCCATAACTGCAACGCAGGAATTTGTTGTTCCCAAATCAATACCTATAACTTTTGACATAATAATTTATCTCCTTAATATATATAAATCTAATTTTTGTGCCATATGATTATTTTGCAACAACCACTTGGCTATATTTGATAACCTTGTCTCCAAGAGTATATCCACTTTCTGTTTCCTCAACTATATAGCCCGACTTTGTCTTTTCATCTTGAATGCTGAGGATTGCATTGTGCAGTTCGGGGTCAAATTTTTGCCCCACTGCCTTAATTCGCTTAACTCCCAATTTCTCCAGTGCTTGCATAATGCTTTTTTCTATCAAATTTACACCTTCTATGCTTGCCTCGTCCAAAATCATTTTCTTTGCCTTTTTGAAACTATCCAATGCTGGAAGTATAGTTTCTAGCGCTTTTGTTTGCCCATCTGCAAAAGATTTGTCCACTTCTTCTCTACTTCTCTTGCGATAATTTTCAAAGTCTTTTTCCAGTTCCTTTTCGTCATTGATAATCTTCGCCATTTGAAGTTTTATTGCATCAAATTCTTCTAATGATAGGCTAACTGTCTTTTTTTCTTCTTTCTCTTCCTTACCGACTTCTTTTGATTCGGCATCTTGTGCAGTCTTTTTCTTTTCTGCCTGGATGTTTTCTACCTTTTCTTTCATTTTTTCTCTTTTTGATTCTTTGTTTTGTTCAGGTGTCATTTTTACCTCCTTTTCCCAACTTGTTCTTCAACTCGTCAGATACAAATTTCAAAACGCCAGCAATGCTTGCATAATCAATCCTTTCTGGACCAATTATGCCAAATGTAGCAATCTTCTTGCCGTCCAACACCAAAGGGGCCTTGATAACGGCACAATCTGTCAATTTGTTATCACTTTCTTCGCCAAAATCTACACTGATGTTTTCCGTTTCTGTTGCCATAATATTTTTCAAACTCTCCGAGTCGTCTAACACAGTCAAAATATTCTTGGCACTTTCTACACTGGCTTCTGGGCTTTCCAGCAATTTTATTATGCCCTGATTGGACACTTTGCTCTTGGTGTGATTGTAATACTCTCCCAACACTTCCAAAACTAACTTAAATACTTCGTTATACTTGTTCATACTTTCCTTGATGCCAATACTAAAATTGTCCATATTTTGAGTAAGATAACTTATACTTTTGCCTTGAAAAATTGTGGAAAACACACTGCTTGCATTGTCGCAATCTTGCTTGGTAATCTTGCTCCCAGCCTCAATAGTGTTTGAAATTGCACCTGCGTTGGTTTCAACAAGCACCAGTACTTGCGCCCCAATAAGCCACACAACCTTTATTGCTTGCACAGTCAAATTTTCAAACCCATCAAACATAAACACCGTTGGATAATTGGTTTTTGTAGATATGGTTTTTGAAATTGACTCAACAATCTCGCTTAGGTTGTTTGTCCTATCAAACAATTTGTCCTTGACATCTTGCAAATCTTGTGATGAGTATGTTGTGTCTTTCAGTGTTTCATTCACAAAAAATCTGTAAGCCTGTGTAGTTGGCACTCTACCACTTGACGTATGAAGTTGTTTCAAAAAACCCATGGCTTCAAGTGCATTAAGTTCATTTCGAATAGTCGCAGTGGACAAATCGTGCAGAGTTGTCTTTTGCACCAGCAAACTTGTTATTGGGCTGGCAAGTTTGATATAATTGTCAACGGCATAATACAAAATTGCTCTTTTTCTATCCGAAAGTTTTGGCAAATTGTCTTTCAACGGGGCAACCTCCTTTCTAGCACATGACAGAAATTGTTGTTAGCAGTCTTTATCATTGAGTGCTAGCACTATTATATGCCATAAAAATAAAAAGTCAACACTTTTGTGCCAACTTTTTTAATTTTTTTTATTTTTTTTCAAAATTCCCTATTTTACCAGCATTTCTGCGGTTTCCTCAAATCTTCTATCCAAAATATCAACATATTTTTGGTTGACTTCATAATTTATTTGCCTCTTTATATCCTTTGCCACGGCTTTGACATTAACAGAGCCCAACCTCTCTGCAAATTCTTCTCTATCAAATATTCCCTCTAAGTCCTCGCACTCTTTTACAGCCTTTATCATATTTTTTCTGGATATATACATAGAGTCAAAATCGCTTTGATAAAAGTCTTTTACAATATACTTCTTCCATTTACCAAAAGTTTCTATTGCTTCATCAAATCTTGGATTGTATCTATTATAATCACTCTCTGTCATGCCATAATCCATAGCATTTACAAAGTTAAAGTTATCTCCGCTTTTTTCGTAATCTATTAGTATTATATCCACAGGTTTATTATCTTTCAATATATAAAAATAGTTGCATTGCACCCTGTCAATATTCATTGCTGTTGCGTCCGTAAGAAACACTTCTGTCCTTTTCCTAATAACTTTTTTATCAAATAGCTTTGAAAAACCCCTATTTTTCCCTTGAAAAAGACAACTTGGCAGTCCATCTATTGTTGGGTGCATATATGCCAAATCAAAATGATATTCGCTTGCAGGCGTAGTGTTGTGTGATGAAATATCATTAGAAAGCACAAATTTTTGCCCACAATTCTTTACTGGCACATAAATAGCACTCTTAAAGCCCAGTTTGCTATACACTTGACTCAAAAGGACCTCTGCATCAAATTGTTCCCTTATCGCATCTTCATCGCACAGTTTTTTGTAAAAAGCTCCACACTCTAGTTCAGTCTTCAATGCTCCTGGATGGTCGCCCTTTATGTCGTCATTGACAATATCATTGGATATATCTACAAAACCGTCTTTATCAAACTTCTCTCTATAATGCTTTAGTATTTCATTTGATGTCATATATTCTACCTCTTATCGCAAAATTATACACCACCAAAATTCTCTTTTCAATAGGTATTTTGTGTAAAAAGCAAAAAATCCACCCAAAGATTGAACTAAACCCCATAAAGTAGTATAACTTTTGGGATACATCACAATCCTCAAGTGGATTTTTGATAATATTAAATCAACTTTGCAACTATAGCGCTTAAAACATAATAGGCATTTTCGCAAACATAAATCTTGCCATTTTCTATCTTAATAAAGCCATTGTTTGCCAAAAAATCAATTTCCTTTTCCTTGTCTTTTAGGAAGTTCCCTCCATACAACCTGTCCAGTCTTCTCGTATCCAGCCCAAATTTTGTCCTCAGCGAAAGCATAATTTCTTCTTCTCTCCTTTGGCTTGGAGTAAGAGTTTCCGTATTATCCACCGCCAACTTTTTGTCTAAAAGGTTAGAAATATATGTATCAAAGTCCTCTGTGTTGCTAAATCTCTTCCCCCCCATAAAAGAGTGAGATGCCACACCCAGCCCAAGATACTCTCTCCCTGTCCAATACACTATGTTATGTTTGCACTCATAATCTGGCTGAGCAAAATTGGATACTTCGTATCTTTGATATCCATATTTTTTAAGCACTGCAAAGACGCTGTTATACATATCCACTGTTTCGTCATCACTAGGAACATTTAGTTTGCCCTCGTCAACTAATTCTTTCATTGGTGTTCCATTTTCCAAGATAAGTGAATAGGCGGAAATATGCTTAACATTGTGTTTTGCCAACCACTTTGCCATTTTCTCCACATCAAATGTGTCTTGCGCAGGCAGTCCCAACATCATATCAACACTTATGTTGTCAAATCCCATTTGACCTGCAAGAGTAATAGCATTTTTTGCCATCTTTGCATTGTGGCTTCTGCCAATGAAGTCCAACACATTGTTGTTAAAACTCTGCACACCAATACTCAATCTGTTTATGCCCACCAGTTTGTATTCTTCCAGTTTTTCCCTAGTCAAACTCTCTGGGTTGCACTCTATTGTTATTTCTGCATTTCTTGCGATGCCAAAGTTTGCCTTTATGGCAAGCATAATGCGAGCAATCAACCCCGTTTCTATGCAACTTGGGGTCCCGCCACCAAAATAAATTGTTGCAAGGCTATACTCCCCTGCAAGTTCCTTTGCGCGAAGTTTTATCTCCTCGCACAAAGCCTTTACATACACTTCCATATCGTTAGTTTTGTTGCAAAAAGACACAAACGAACAATAGTTGCATTTATGCCCCGAACAAAATGGGATATGAATATACAATGATAAATCTTTCATGAATCCAATTTGAGAATGGTCATAAAGGCTTCGCTAGGTATCTCCACCGAGCCCACCTGTCTCATTCTCTTTTTACCCTCCTTTTGTTTTTCAAGAAGTTTTCTCTTTCTTGTAATATCTCCACCATAACACTTTGCCAGCACGTCTTTTCTCATAGCCTTAACAGTTTCTCTTGCAATAACTTTACCTCCAATGCACGCCTGAATTGGCAACTCAAACAACTGTCTTGGTATCACTTCCTTAAGTTTTTCCGTTAGTTTTTTCCCACGAGCATATGCCTGCGACCTATGAACAATTATACTCAAAGCATCACACTTCTCACCATTTAACAAGATGTCCAGTTTTACTAGGTCACTTTTTGTGTATTTGTTCACTTCATAGTCAAGGCTGGCATAACCCCTTGTCCTAGATTTAAGACCATCAAAAAAGTCATAAACAATTTCATTTAGCGGTATTTCATATTTCAGCACCACTCTACTACTATCTAGATATTGCATATCCAGATACAAACCTCTTTTGTTTTGGCACAATTCCATAATGTTCCCCACATACTCTGGAGGGGTAAATATAGACACACTTGCGATAGGCTCTTCTATACAGTCAATCTCTGTAACAGCCGGCAATGTAGATGGATTGCTTACTTCTAGCACATTCCCATCTGTTTTTATCACCCTATAACTAACGCTTGGTGCAGTGGTTATTATGTCTAGGTCAAACTCTCTTTCCAATCTTTCGGTTATTATTTCTAGATGCAACAAACCCAAAAATCCACACCTAAACCCAAATCCCAGTGCGTTGGACACTTCTGGCGAATAATGAATGGAATCGTCATTGAGTTTTAACTTTTCGAGGGCGTCTTTTAGGTCTTGGTATCTCGAGCCATCTACCGGGAAAACCCCACAATAAACCATCGGTTTTACATCTTTATAGCCGTCTAGTGCTTGTTCTGTTGGATTGTCGGCATATGTTATTGTATCTCCAACTTTTGTTTCAGAAACATTCTTTATACTTGCAGAAATATATCCAACATCTCCTGCTTTAAGTTCCCTAACCTCTTTTGTCGCTGGACAAAACACTCCCACCTCGGTAACTTCATATACCCTGTTAGTTTTCATCATCTTTATTTTTGTGCCAACAGTTACTTTGCCATCAAAGATTCTCACCAAACTCACAGCGCCCTTAAAGTTGTCATAATAACTATCAAAAATAAGTGCCTTAAGAGGTTTGCTCTCCTCTCCTTTTGGCGAAGGAATGTTAAGGATTATACTCTCCAACACTTTCTCTATGTTTATCCCTTCCTTTGCCGAAATAAGTGGAGCATCTTTACACGAGAGTCCAATTACGTCTTCTATCTCCTTCTTTACTTCCTCTACCCTTGCGCTTGGCAAATCAATTTTGTTAATAACAGGTATAATTGTCAAGTCGTTCTCTAGTGCAAGGTAAACATTGGCAAGAGTTTGAGCCTGCACTCCTTGTGTTGCGTCCACCACCAATATTGCCCCTTCGCATGCCTTCAGCGACCTAGACACCTCATAGGTAAAGTCCACATGTCCTGGGGTGTCTATAAGGTTGAGAGTATATTCCTCGCCGTCATAATTATAGAACATTCTTGTAGGAGTCAGTTTGATAGTGATTCCACGTTCACGTTCTATATCCATACTATCCAGCACTTGCTCTGTCAGTTCTCTTTTGGACAACGTTCCCGTTTTTTCAATAAGTCTATCCGCCAAAGTGCTTTTGCCATGGTCTATATGTGCAATTATGCAAAAATTTCTTATATTTTTTTGTCTGTCTTCCATATTGGATATTATAAAGTATTCTACCCCAAAATTGCAAGTAAAATAAAATAATTTCAAAAACTGATTGTCCACGTGTCAAATTTTGTCGAACATCAACATATATATCTAAAGCATAAGAGGTGAAATATGATTATAGAGAGTTTTGTTACATTTATGAACAAAATTATGCTGTTTTCCGCCTACGTAAACAATGCTTCCAACTTTCCCAAACCCCTTTCGCCAAAGCAAGAAAAAGCATATTTTGATGCCTTTCACAAAGGAGATATGTCCGCAAAAGACAAATTGATAGCCCACAACCTTAGGCTTGTCGTGCATGTCGCCAAAAAATACATAGGCTCTGCCGAAAGTGATGACCTGATATCTGTGGGCTCTATTGGGCTTATAAAAGCGACCAATACCTTTGAATACAGCAAAAACACTCAATTCTCCACCTACGCAGCACGTTGTATAGAAAACGAAATTTTGATGCTCCTTAGGGTAAACAAAAAACATACTTCCGTTATGTCCTTAAGCGAAAGCCTTGGCAAAGACAAAGACGGCAACGAAATCTCCATAGGCGACATTATCCCCAACGAAGCCGATTGCGTTGAAGAAACAGTAGAAAACTCTGTGCTGACAGAAAAACTCTTGAATATAGTCCAATCTTCTCTAAGTCAACGAGAATATCAAATAATATGTATGCGCTATGGTCTAAAAAACACCCCTGCCTACACCCAGCGAGAAATTGCCAAAAAATTGGGTATCTCTCGGTCTTATATTTCTCGTCTTGAAAAAAAAGCAATAGATATAATAAGAGAAAAAGCACACAAAGACCTTTTTTGCTAGACACTCTCCTATATATACAACTTCTAAATTATCCAAATTTATAACATATAAATCTTTCAAAATACTACACACTATGCTATTGGTTGACAAAACCCAATGAAGATGATAAAATATTCGCATCAGGCAATCATGTGGTCGCAGTCCAAGTGTTGTGCTTGGAGTGAGGAAAGTCCGGGCTTCACAGAACAGGGTGCTGGCTAACTACCAGCGGAGGCGACTCTAGGGAAAGTGCAACAGAAATAAACTGTCACGAGTTTCTCGTCCCCAAAAGGGCTGATATCAATATAAGTCCAACGAAAGTTGATATCTGGACGATGGTGGAAAGGCGGTTTAAGAGACCACCGCTTGATTGGCGACAATCAGGGCTATGTAAACCCCACCCGAAGCAAGACTAAAAGTGCCAATTTGTTGTTCGCAAGGTGCTTAAAAATGTCGCTTGAGCCGTATGGCAACATACGGCCTAGATAGATGACCACTTAATACAGAACTCGGCTTATAGATTGCTCTGAATAAAAAATAATCCCCCAGTATTCTGGGGGTTTTTATTTATAAAACACCACCTAAAGAGCAGTCTTGCTCAAAAGTGGTGTTTTGTTTGTTATTCAGTTTCTACGATAACACTCAAAATAACCGGTTTGCGTTTTGTGTGTTTGAAGAAGAAGTTTGTGGATATCTTCCTAATATTTGTTCGGATTTCGGCTTTATCCATACTCTTTAGGTCGAGTTCGCTAAGCTTTTGAAGGATAAATTCTTTAGCCTCTGTTATCACATCACTTGCTTCATCTTGATAAATAAAGCCACGAGAGATAATGTCTGGTGCCTTCACCAATCTTCCTGATTTTGCAGAAATTGTTGCAACCACCACACACACTCCATCTTGGGATAACAACAATCTATCTCTTATGACATTGCTATCCTTTTCGCCAAGCCCTGTGCCGTCAATCAACACACTGCCTGCTTGCACCATTCCGCCAACTTTTATTGTGTCTGGAGTAAGTTCAACTTGCATTCCAAGTTCTGGGATAATAACTTCCCTTTCCTTCATTCCCAATTCCTTTGCCAGCATTTGATGGTTTTTGAGATGTCTATATTCGCCATGCACTGGGATAAAGAATTTTGGCTTTACGAGAGAATGTAGTATCTTCAACTCCTCCTTATATGCGTGCCCTGAAGCGTGAACGTCAGCCAACTCATTATAAATAACCTTGCAACCCTTACGATAAAGAATGTTTATAAGGTTGTTTATTGCTTTTTCGTTGCCAGGGATTGGAGATGATGACAATATAACCACATCGTTATCGCCCAATTTGACCTTTGGAAAGTTGTCCGAGGCAATCCTAGTCAAAGCACTCATTGCTTCCCCTTGTGAGCCAGTGGAGATGATAATAAGTTCCTTATCCTCAAAGGTATCCACCTTGTCTATGTCCACAATGATATCCTTGTCGCACTTCAGTTCTCCCAACTTTATCGCCATATCACTCACATTGACCATACTTCTGCCCGTAAAGGCAATCTTTCTGCCATATTTTTTTGCACAATCAATAATTTGTTGCAATCTATGAATATTTGATGCAAAGGTTGCAATGATAATTCGCTGAGTTTTCAGTTTGCCTAACAACTCATCAAAAGTCTTTCCTACCACCGATTCACTCATCGAAAAGCCTTCTCTTTCTACATTAGTGCTATCACTCATCAGCAATGTAACGCCTTTCTTGCCCACCTCTGCAAGACGTTTGAGGTCGCACACATCATTGCCCACTGGGGTAAAGTCTATTTTGAAGTCGCCAGTATGCACCACTACCCCTGCAGGAGTGGTAATAACCAAAGCAAATGCCCCAGGTATAGAGTGTGTAACAGATACAAATTCCACCTTAAAATTGCCAGCAAAAACCACAGTGCCTGCCTTAACAGGTTTCATAATAACCCCAGATTTTTTGGACTCCTTAATCTTATTTTCAATAAGCCCCAACGACACCCTGCTCCCGTATATAGGTGTCTTTATCCTATCCAAAAAATAAGGTATTGCACCAATGTGGTCCTCGTGTCCGTGTGTGATAAACAGCCCTCTCATTTTAGACTTGTTTTTTTCAAGGTAAGTTAGGTCTTGCACCACTTGGTCTATCCCAGGCATATCCTCGTCTGGAAAAGATTGCCCAGCGTCAACCACAATCATATCCTTGCCATATTCAAAGGCGGTCATATTTTTGCCTATTTCTCCAATTCCGCCCAAAAATGTAATTTTAAGTTTTTCGTTTTTCATTTTCTCTCCTTGTAGCAATTTGCATAAAATTTTTTTATCAAACAAGGTTACATCAAAAAGATGCAAAACCTTATCAATCAGTTTTTCATAAGTAAAATATTCTCAATCCTTTGCGAATTTGTATCGTCAAACAGCTCACAAAGGTCTTATCCTTTGACAAAAAGGCGTAACACTCCTCAACCCTTCCCCAAAATATTTTCCAAAGTGTCAAATCAAGTTTTTTTCATGGGATTAAATCATTTTTTTGATTTTTCAGGGTATCAAATCAAGTTTTTAACTTCTCAAATCAAATTTTTGATTCTCTCAATATTATCCTGTTCCTCAAATCTCTTTGGAGAAATGAACATATCTGGATACACATAAAATCTCATACCTTGGGTAGAGAAAAAACTAACCATTTGGAACACAATAAATAAGAATGCAGTGGCAGGAATAGTAACAATAAGTGCAGATGCCAATGTAAACACCGCACACAAAAGGTTAATTACCACCGACAAAATCACAAGCAAAAGTGATGTCGAAAAAATGTTCAAAAAGTTGCGTTTGATACACGAAAAATTCTGTTTAAGAGCCGAAACAACATTGTTGTCAAGCACAGCAATAGATGGCATCCAGCAAGCAAACAAGGCTTGTTTTAGCGCTAGGGTCAAAATAATCAGTGCAACTAGGCAAATGGCCACCAACGCATACTTTATGCTCCCTGCTGATAAAAATATCACCACATAATACAGCCCAGCAAGAGCAAGGATATTGAATATGGCAACAAGGAAATATCTCAATGCGCTATACAGCACACTTTTGCCAATATTTTTGATATATCTACCCGTCCAGCCATACTTCACCTGACTGGTCATAAAGCCATACAAAACCTCACCTGATGCCAGTTGGGCAAAGTCCAAAGTAAGTGGGAAAATAAACAAAACCCACACACCCAAAAAAATGTAGTTGAAGCGAAATTGAACATTGGTTGCCAACACTTCGCCAATGCGTGCAAAAATTTGCTCAAAAGAAGATGCTGTCGTTTGCAAAGGTTGAACAAACAAATCCCCCACTGCTTGTCCAAAATCTACAAAAACATTTGCTTCAATCAATTTTGCCACAATAGGGCTTGCCAAAAAATAGCACACGCAAAAGCTTAAACTTATGCATATAACATAATACAAAAGAACTTTCCAAACGTTAGAAAAGTTGGTTAGCAGAAGTCTAATCGTATTTCTAAAAATCATTTCTTATCCTTTAAGTTGCCTTAGCAACGAACAAACACACTTTTATCAAAGCAAAACATTGCCTGCTTTCAAAAACAATCGCTTATTTCTTGTTTTGCGTAACAAAACATACTTTACAAACTTACTTATTCAATTTTTACAAATTGCTTTACTTTTTCAACTAACGCACATATTATATCCAAAAAATTTAATTTTTGCAAGAGTTTTTTCAATTATTATATATAATTAAGAAAAAAATTCCAAATATATTCCAATAATTATACAAAAAAAGCCCAATGCCAAATTGAGTTCCCCCCAATCTAGCATCAGGCTTTTTATTATTTTACTATACAACAAAATAATTTATTGATATATGTTTATAAAAATTGCTTTTACCAATATACCCCAATAAAATTTATTGTTGAGCAATCGTATATCTTATTGTTATGCAACTTTACATTCTGTTGTTATATTACTATGCACTTTATTGATATGCAATTTTACATTTTATAGTTATACAGTTTAGCAATTTTGCTATACAAGCATGAACAGATTATCGTAAAACAATTATACAACTACACGATTGATTTATGTATCTTCTTTGTTTTTGACATCTTCTTTGCTTTCTAACACTTGTTTTGAGTTTTTCAAAGTCTTACTGGTTGCAGATTTTTTAATCTTTTTCTTGTCCGCAACCGAGTCTTCATTGTCCTTTGCCAAAGGCTTTTTTGTGTCGTCTTTTATGTCATTATCCATTGTTTCCTTCTCCAAACTTTGCTCATTTTCGTCATTTTGAACTGTTAGATTATCTACAATGATATCTTTTATCTCGCTTTCACTATGACCTGTATCGTTTTTCAGTATTCCAAAACAACACAACACACACAGCACAATGCTCACGCAATCAATCAACACATTGGTTGGCAAATCTACACCAAACTTGTCGCAAAGAGTCTGCACCACACCAATCAATCCACAGCAAATTGCAATCCAAAAAACTAGTGATTTTTTATTCATTTCCTTTGCCCCTTACAATTTTTAGGTGAATATTTTTTACTTCTTCCCTAATATCTTCCACCACGTCCAAGTGGTTATTTAGTTTGTAAATAGTCTGTTGATACTTTTTTTCTCTTGACGCACTATCACGCAGTTGATAAATCAAAAGTGCCACAAACAGCACCGCCCAAAGACCATTTGCCAGGGCAAGTCTAAAAACTTCTTCCCACATATTTTATTCCCAATAGGATATCCTTGAATTCCTGCTTAATCTTTTTTTCGTCAATAATTTGCCTTTTGTTTGTGCATGTCTTCTTATTTGTTTTTGATTTTATATTTGCCCTTTTAGTCATTCTTTACTCTAAACACCAACTCCACATTTTTCAGCGCCAGCAAGTCCACCTTGCCCGAAAGGCACAGCCAAAATCTCTTTCCACTCAATTTGCAATAATACTTTGAGTTTTGTTCAAACATATTGCAAAGATATGTTCTTTCTCCACTGTCCGAGCAAACCTTAATCTTAACCGACTCATATGCACTGATATACATCTCTTCCAACACCTTATCCTTGCCGGGCATCCCTAGGTCTATTTCGGCACTCTCAAAGTAACCCTGCAGTAAATTGCCATTGTATAAGCCATCTTGCGTCAGTTGATACACCTCAACAGAGTCTTTTATCAGCATAACAAGCCTGCTAAAACCTTTGTCGCACACAGCCAATAGACATCTTATATCCAGCCCTTTTGTGATGCAATAAGATTGCTTTTCTAGGTCAATTTCTATCAACGCATTATTGTTGCTTTCGTCATATTCGCCAAAGTCCATTTTCACAGCCAAATACAGTTTGCCCTCAAATGCCTCACTCACAGCATATTTTTGCTCTATATCTTCAATATCTTGTTCAAAACCCAGTGAAACCTTTTTGACATCATATCCATCTGTATAATAAAGTCCATCTTGCGCCAAGAAATAAATTTTGTCCCTAACCTTCACCACTGTATCAGTGTATATTTTACTTCCAGATACCAACACACTGTTTGTGCTATACATAGACACTACCCTAGGTATCTCCACCCTAACAATTTCATAATCTCCAATGCACAATATGCCATTTTCTATCGGGACAACTGTCTTCATCTTCCCCTTGTAGTTGTGCAGTTCAATTTCACCCAATTCCGCAGTTTCACCCCAGTCAAAGAGTTTTGCCTCCTTGGTATATTTCAGCACTGCATCATCTGCATTGGTCAAGCCAAATAGCCTTTCTTTGTAATAGCAAATGGAGCAAAATTTTGTTCCACCAGTGGCAACCTGTGGGGTTGTGCCTTCCTCAAAAAGCACAAGGTCATCACTATCCGAACAAAACATACCCACATTCTTTTTTATCCAAACAAAATTGTTGTAGTATGGAACCTTAGCAAATGTCTTATCCATCACCAGTTTGTATTCTCTGTTGTTGTCAAAGAGGTCTATTTGATACAACTTCCAATCTACACCCAGAGCAAACATCACATATTTTGTTTCTCCGCTAACGGAGTCTTTGTAACTATAATTCCAAACTTTTTGCATCTCACAAGGTGGATTAACTACATTCAGCGAAGTATTCAAGTCGATATTTTGAGGCAAAGAAAATCTCTTTGCCCCGTTTGCACATATCAACTTGTCATTTTTTGACCTAATGTTGTAGCACATCTTGGCAAGGCCAAGATCCTTACTGTTGCCAGCAAATTTTGTAGATAAATCAAAGTTTACCCGCTTTGTCGAAAATCTTTTCATCATTTCAACCACCTTTTTGCTGGCATAATCTTTCTGCGCTTGTCAATCTTATCTGCTTCTTCTATGTATCTATTTCTCATTATTTCTGCATCATCATATTGCCCAACCATATATAGATACTCACTTGCAGTGCCCAACGCCAAAACAGTTTGGTTCACTTTTCCAAACAAAAAGTCAACAGCCTCACTTGCCCCATAACTTGGAGGGATATAAGAGTATCCCATAACAACTTTACCCGGCTTGTCGATAACCAGCAACCCATCATCACTCACACTAAAAGGTATTTTCTTTCCATTCCTCAGCACATAATACACTCTATTTACGTTGTGAATATTATACAGAGCAATTTTGTTTGTAACAAACTCCAACTCCATCTCCTTTTTCACAACAATTCTGTCTGTGCAAATGCTTTTTAGCGTTATATTAAAGGCTTCAATCATCTTATCCCAATGATTAAGAGTCTGGGTGCTTACAGTCCCCAAAATTTCTGCACTACCCCCATATATCATACCTGTAGATGGGTCATAGCGCTGTATGTTATGTTTAGCACATTCAAACAAATCAGCAAATTCTCTTTCTGTCCCACAATAAAAACTCGCAGTTCTTAATATTTCAACAACATCCATTCCTTTTCTCCTTTTAATAATAATTTTTGCAGGTCGTTGCAACTTTCTGTATCAAATCCACCTAGTGGTATCCGCATCCAAAAAGTCGCAGTCCCGCTTAGATTTCTCCGCAAAGGCCATTCGGTTTGAAAGGAGAAGTTTACTTTTGTTTATTGCCTCATTCACAGTTTTTTGTTCCAATCTTGCATTTTCTTTATCTATGTCGGCAACTATTTTCTTTGCAAATCTCACATTGGTCTTCTGTGCTTTATCAATCACAGACTTATCCAGTTTGCCTTCACAGCAAAATGCAAACTCTCTGCCATCAAACACAACAAATCTCCTTGCTCCCTTGTCCCAAAAGATTTTATAACCCCTATGCACACGGCGCAATCTAAATGCAATGCCAAACAAATCTCTTTCAATTTTACGCAATTTCCCAAAGTTCACTTTCCTTTCCTACCTTTTAGGATATAATGTTGCTTATTTTGCCTTGAGCAGATGGTCTGTCACATATCATTTCTGCATATTTTACAAGAGTTGCAGAATATGTTGGAGTTGTTGCACTTGGAATAAGGATGTTGCCATTTTCACCTTCCAGCCATTCCCAATCACACAATTGATGAATGTTAAAGTCTTTTGTATTAAGCAAATACATTGTTCCATCGTCAACAAATCTCTCAAACACCACAGGGATACCCGCATATGTCATAGCCTTGTATCCCCCTGCAAGTGTTGTAACATCTATGTTTCGTCTTGCAGAAGTGAGATATGTTTGATAAAGGTTTCTCACATCACCAGACACTGCAATAAAGTCTGGTTGAGAGCCTGTTTCTTCTTCAATATAATTAAGCGCTTCTTGGATAAGACTGTCAGACATAGCCTTGCCTGCACTGTTTTCGTCAATATAAGGGTAAAGCCACTTATATGCACTTCTGTCCACACCATAAAGCATTTTGTTTTCTTCAGTCTTGTCAAACAATCTCTTTATGCCAGTGATTTCGTTGTCTTTTGAACCACTTGCATAAATTTTATCTCCATCTTCCAAAACTACACTTTCAGCAAATTCAACAACCTTATTCCTTCTATCCACAAAGCTTACAGTTGCAGTTTTTGTTGTAGAAGCATTGACAATATCCACTTTCATCCCTTCTACAAAGTTCTTTACAGAACTAAATTTTGGTGTAGACTCTTCCCCAACAGTAACTGTTGCCAAAAGTCCAGTCCCGTCACCATAAATCATTCTGCCAAGATTAAAGCAACTGGATTTTATAAGGCTCTCCATCTCGTCATTGAGTAGATTTACAAAAGCCCCAGTATTGCTCATGCTGGCTCTTATAGCCTTATCCGACAAAGCAATAGTTCCATAAAGATTTTTCAGTTCTGTCTTAAATTGCAAGTATTTGTGCCCAGCAGATTCTGGCAAATCTCCCGTTTCGCTAGAGGCGCAAATCCCACCATTCAGCCCAAAAGGTGCCAGTTTTATAATTTCCTTGCCATATACATCTTTGCTTGTTTGTTTAATTTTTGACATCAACGCATTGGAGTTGATGTTAAGTTGTTCTGCAAGAACATCTAGATAAACCGATTTAAGTGCATTTTGTGCACTAGATAATGTAACCATAATAATTTTTTCTCCTTAATTTTTGTTTGATTTTTGCAAAAGTTCCTTTGCCAAAACTTCAGCCTCCTCGAGGGTTTTTGGCTTGGATGCGGGGGCAAAAGCAGGGCTACTGCCCTTGTCGCTTCCAATAAGTTTTGGCGAAATAGGCAATGTGTTTTCGTCAAAAAATTTTGCCACAACAAAATCTCTCAAGTCTTTATCCATCATCACATATTCCTTCAAGGCTTCCTTTTTTGTTTGTTCTGCAATCTTGCCGTCTTCCTTTTGCGAAGATTTTACAACTTCTTCTTCGCTACTTGTGCCACAGGAGTTGTCGCAAGTTGCACCCTCCTCACTGCAGGGTGAATTTTTATCTTCATTGTCCTTCAGTTTTTTTTGCAGAGCCGACAAAAGTTGACACTTCTTTGTATAGTCGCTGTGCAAATTGTTATAGGCTTCATAAAGAGCCCTAGAATCTCTAAACTTGCCCAAATTGGAGCCTGACGTTTCACTATCCCCCTTTTTATCTATTTCCACATCTCCGTCTGAGGTCAAAACTATTTCAGGTTGTTCCAATCTATTTTCATTTTCCATTTTATCTCTTTCCTTTTATCAAATTTTTTATTTGGCACTATTTTTGCGTCTTTTTATACTATTTCAGTGCCATAAATTCATATTTTTGCTTGCAAATAGTAGATATTCACACATCCTTGCCAGCATAATTACACCAGCGCCAGTATCTTTTGCTTAAACACTTGGTCAATGTTTCCTTCCTTGTCCTTCAAAATGCCAGAAGAAAGAAGTTTTAGCAAATATTCTCTTTTGCTCGAAAGGCTTTCGTCCAGCAAACTATCACTCATAAACTTTATGTCATCAAGTCCAAGGTCAGAGTTTTTCCAGCAAATCACCGTATCCTTGCCGTTTTCTATCATTTTCAGTCTTGGCACCACAGCAAATTGCTTATATAGCCTAAGTATCATCTTTGCCATATTTTTGGTGGCAATCTTTATCTCGTCAATCGATGACGACAGTCTTTGAGTGTTTTGTTCAATCAACAATTCCAGTGCAGTTCCACTCATATTTTTAAGAGAATAATCTGCATTTAGCACATCACTTACACCACTTATCTGCGAAAACTCACTCAACAGCCTTTCCTCTTCCTTTTCAAAACATTCCGGAAATTTCTCTTCTTCCATAAACTTTGGTGGAGTGGAGTTTTGCCTATAAACAATAATTCTGCCAGGTTCAATGCCGTCATCTTCTAGGGCGGTTATATCCACCGAACCCTCCTCCACAGTCAGCACTCCCATACTTATCCTGTTTAGATATTCGTGCTTTCTATTTCGCACAGCATTGTAAGCCCGTTGAATTGGTATAATATTTTCCACCACGCTTTTGCCCCAAAAACGACCTGTTGTCCTCGTGCAAACCTGCTTAACAAAGGGAAATCCACGCTTTTTGTCGGCAAGATTTATGTATGGCAACTCACCTATATATAGTAATTTGTCTTCACAAATCACCACCACTCTGCCATTAGGGTAATCTACAGAAGGACTTTCGTATCTTTCAACCACCACATACATATCATCATTGTTTTCCGCTCCACCCTTTTTTAAGACATCAACACCCCAAATATTCTTTATTGCTCGCCTAGAAAACTTTTTGGCATGAATAATGCTTTCGCAATCTTCAATATCTTCATGCTCATCACTATCTGGATATATCTCATAAGGCGACACAACATCCACCTGCACCTCGCCCTCAAACAATATTTTACCCTCTTTGTCGTATATTTTTTTACCACCACAGTTATTCCAAGTTACCTTATAAAAACTTGTCCCAGCAATCTCACTCCAATTAGTCGCTTTTGTTATAATTTGCGATATGTTCAACTTTTCATAAACACTTCGCAATATATCTCTACTAAGGCTTGCTGTTTTTATATCCTCACTATTGTCACTGGTTGGCACTACGTCCATCTCTGGCCTTACACACACCAACTTTGCAAGTCTGCTTTCAACAATGGGAGCAATATGATTAAACACCTCATTCATCTGCCACGAATATCCACTTCCTATTTGCTCCAAGTCTTCCAAACTATTTACTCTGATGTTCTGATTTCCTTGCAAAAAGTCATTGTTCAAACGCCATTGTGCCTCATAAGGCTTTCTCTCCTTTTGCCTTTTTAGAAAATCATTCCTAACCTCAAAAACAAGGTCTTGGATATATTCACTTTTCTTTCTCCTCATTTCTTCTCCTTTTCTTTGCTTAACAATGTTATTAGCCTTTGCTTTTCTTCTTCCAACTCCTCGTCTGTCATGTCGTCATAAATGTCGTTAGACTTCATTGCCAGCAAAACTTTTATAGATGCAAGGTCTGGGGCTTGGATTTTTTTTAGTTCCTTGCGAGATTTCAGTTTCAACTCATCACTTTCGCCCACCTTAACATATTCCTCCACCACCTCTTTGCTAACTCCACCTTTTGCAAGACTAATAAGCGACTTTTTCAAAATTTCATCTTCCCTACTCATTTTTCCTCCTTTTTGCAATATTTCGTGCCAAAAATTCCTTGCGCAGTTGAATTTTATTTTTTGCCGGTTGTGGAGTTCTTGGCTTGGACATAAGATAATATCTCAACTCGTCTAGGCAGTGGTCGTCCTTTTTAACAGGCACATCTCCCACACCCCAAAAATAACCCTTAAATTCCTCTATCATATTTTTGCAAGTGGAAAATATAAACAACCTAGATATCCCCTGCGCATTTTTCACATAACTCTTAACCTGTGCAATGCCCGAAAACAAATCTTTGTTGACCTTTGTATTTACATTTATCCCTCGTTCCAAAAACAATTCTGCCACACTCTTTGTTCCATTTAATGTTCGTTGTCCACCAGCACTGTCTATCAAAGCGTCATAACTCCCAAAAGAGTTTTTCTTCCACCCCAACCTCTCGCAAATTTCCTTTATTTTTTGTGCATGATAGTCAATATCTTTGCCAGCCTCAAAGTGTTCCGCCACCACAAAGACATTGCCGTCATAGTCCACAGCATACCAATGGCAAGAAAGCGGATTGTTAAGACCTGGGTCAATGGACATTGTATCAAACCATTCCTTTGGCACATCAAATGGCTCAACGACATTCACATTTTGGTCAAAATCTTTATACACCAACCCACAAGAGCCCACAAAATGTCCATACTTTCTGGTTTCAAGGTCGTCTTTGCTCATAGATTTTTCAAAATATTCCACCTCTTTTGCATCCAAAAATGGATTATCCTCCCACTGCATTTGTTCATACCAAATCTCATCATCTCCATTTCTGTTCATAAATATTTCCTCATAAACCCACGAAAGATTTTTTAGTGGGGTCATAGTTGCAAATATATCTCCGCACCTATCCAAAACCCTCATCTTACATTCTAGATAAATATCTTTTGACGGCTCCTCATCAAACCACACATAGTCCAAGCTTGCCCCCTGAAATTTTTCTCTCCCTTGGTCGCAACTCTTAAACCCAATCACACTCTCTCCTCCAAACACATTCTTTATCTTAATAAAGTCAATCACCCCACCTTCTGCAAAATCTTTCCTGCCAGACAACATAACAATATCCACAATCCACTCTTTGCGAATGTAACTCAATATTTTCTTTTGCGCCACATCTCTTTGCACCTGTTGCGAAACACTCACCACCCAGCCACAAGTATCCTTTTTATTTGTTCTATAAGGATGTATCCCTCTTGCCCGCCAAACACACTCCACCGCACCACATTCAGTTTTTCCTGTCCTATTGCCACCAAAAACCCACCTGTTTTTCTTTTGGCATTGGTGAAACGCAACCTGCTTTTTGTGAACCTTCTCCCCTTTATTGTAATTTGCCAGTTTATCACTTTTGCGAGATTGCAAAATGTTATAAATATCCCGCAATTTGACAACAATTTCTCTTAAGTCTTCTGTTTTCTCATCTTTTTCTTCCATAATCCATTCCTTTCGACAATCTCTCCATTCAATTTTTTGTTTTTCTTTGCTAAAATGTTGATACAAAACTTATCAAAACATCTCAACTTCTTAAGACAAAGCCGAACAAAATCTTCGTTCAAAACTTGCTCAAAAGGAGTTAAATAATTGAAAAACACTTTAAGCAAACACACCTCAATCTCTCGCACAAGGCATTTTATTTTGACAGTTGCAATCTTGCTTTTTGTTGCAACAATCTTTGGCACATTTCCCATCCACTACCGCCCAACATATGCTATAAGTCAACCTCGCCTTGCATCTTCTCTTACCACCTATGTCTATGCTCGTGCAGAAACCAGCGGAGTGTATCTTTACAAATCCGCCCAAAACACCGAGCAATCCAACATTCTTTTTGAAATCCCAGAAACATACTTTGTAGGGCTACTTTCTGATTACAACAGTTTGTTCTACAAAGTTATGTATCAAGACCTCACAGGCTTTGTCCTCAAAAGTTCTGTTACTCCCGTCAAAGAAACTCCCGAAACACCCTATCTAGAAGGTGTAACTTTTAGAGTTTATACTCCGGGAGGGACAGAAATGGTCGCCAATCCCACATCAAAAAGCCCAACAGTCATAACGACCGTTGAGCAAAACACAATTATTAAATATTATGGCAAATCTGTAGGACAAGAGAATATCTCTGGCAGAGGTTCTACATGGTATTTTGGCACAACTCCAACTGGCGAAAGTGGTTATATCTACAAAGGTCTAACCGACCAACTATCACATATCCCCCTAAACACCGAAAAGACCACAGCTCTTTCATCTCCATTTGGAGATAACAACGACTATTTATACAATTTGGTAAACATCTCACTTTTATCAAAGATTGTGATAATACTACTTACCACACTCCCAGTTGCACTGCTTATATACCTGCTACTAAAACCTTATAAAATTGAAAAATCTCTTACATCTCACACCCCCAAAAACAAACTTCACTCCAAAACAATCCGTCAAATAGAAGACATCACCGACAACACTCTTTAAAACAACTCTCACCCCTCTTGACACTCTAGCAATTCCAACTACAATATTCTTCTTAATCTTTTCAAAATCAAGTTGCATATCATATCTGGGCAACTTTCCACTTTTCCACCAGAATTTGCAAAAGTGCCAATTCTCTCCATTGTGTCTTGCCAAAAAAGTCCCTTGAAAAATTCGTCATAGACCTTTCTTTCCGTCATAAGATTTGCGAGCAATCCCCATTGAAAACTTTTAAGGGCTTGTTTTGTCTTCCTAAAATATTCTCGCCTAGACCAGCCCAATCTTTTTGCACATTCATCATTTTTCACTCCGTCAATAAAGTGATTGATGATAATTCTTGCCAAATTTTCGTCCATTTGTGCCAAAGTCTTGTCCATCAGCACTTTTAGATTTATCAAATTGACCTTTTGTGATGACAATGCAATCACCGAGTTTGTTTGCCTAAAAGTCCCTTCATCCGCCACTGTAACAGGGGCTATTGCCCTTGCCAGCACAATTTTGTCAATGCTATCACACAGTGCGGGGAGCAACTTGTATATAGACAACAACGCCTTACAACAAATTCCAAAATCCATAAAATATCCTCTCTTTTTCTACATTTTTCGCCACCCTACAATTCCATTTTATAAGCCATATTTTCAAAAGTCAAGAAGTAGTGACATATTTTTTAATATTTTTTAATATTTTTTTACAAAATAATTTTTTTTGCTCAAAATAGCACCATTTTTGAACGCAAAAATCATTTTGTTAGCCAATAATACACCCCAAAATATGTCAGTGTGAGTTCACAATATCATTTTTATCAAACATTTGTTCGATATTTTACAAAAAAAATAATAAAGCCATAAAATCATAAAAATAAAAATAAAAATATAAATATAAATATAAATATAAATATAAATATAAATCAACAATTCTATATTCTTGCAAAGGGGCTTCCATATATATGCTTACAAAACTTTTACTACTCTTTCATTATTTTTAACTTCACTCCCCAATTTTTGCAACAAAAAAAACCTTTAGACAATAATCCAAAGGTTTATATATAAATTATACTCTTACATTTTCATCTTAAATCAATACAATGCCTTGACTGCAAACAAATTGTTATATGTAATCTTAATAATCAGTTATCAATTACATACTTTCTTCATAACAAATTCATATTTTCATATCGCTTAATATGAAACGTATGTTATATTTCATAATATTATTCTCAAACGTCTAACTTATGCAAGCTGAATATCACTTTCGCCTTGTTCATCTTGCGAAAGATGTATTTTGCCGATAGAAAGTTCGTATGCTACACGAGTTTCCACCTCATTTTCAGACAATTTCTTTTGATATTCCCTACTCTGAATCCTGCCAACAACATCTACTTTTTGCCCTACTTTTATATTTTTTACATATCTTGCATTTCGCCCCCATGCAATGCAAGGCAAATAATCTGATTTGTTATAAGCCCTATTAACAGCCAACAACACATCACATATCTCTCTGCCAAAAGGTGTAGTCCTAAACACAGGTTCTTTGCACACAAACCCTGTCAATTCCACCACGTTTGGATTGATAGAATCGTCCATTTCTATTATATTACGCACAAAAACAGTCAGCAACAACTTGCTCTTGCCGTCAATCAACTTGTTATAACTCCTAAATTGTCCCCTAATTGCCACCTCTTTGCCAACAGCAAAAGTATCTCCAGCCAACAATTTTTCGGAAACAGTAACCGGCACAATGTCAAAGTTTTCAGAAAGTCTGGCAACTTTGATATTCAGTTCATAAAACCCTTCTCCAAAAACCTCATGACTAAATTTTGCTTCCGAAGCAACAATCCCTTTAAGAAAAACCTTATTGTTTTCCATCATTTCGTAGTTCATTTTCAATCTCCCTTTGTTTTTTTTGCATCAGCATGCAATTTGTCGCCCTGTGTGGTCAATTTTTGTATTTCCATCCAGCAAAAGTTCTCCTATTGTAACAAACTTGTATCCACTAGCCTTCAAAGTGGTCAAAATTGATGGCAAAGCCTCCACAATATGCTCTGCGTTGTTGTGGCAAAGAATAATCGAGCCACTTTGCACCTTTTTTAGCACATTTCCTGCTATTTGCCCCGCAGAAATACCCTTCCAATCTAGGCTATCCACATCCCATTGAATAGTTTTTAGATTTTCCTTTTCTGCAACGGTCAAAACAGTGTTGTCATAAGAGCCATATGGAGCCCTAAAAAGTGTTACTTCCTTGCCAGTGATATTGGTTATCTTCTTTTTTGATGTAGCAAGTTCCAGTTCCATCTGCGCCTTGGACAACTTTACAAAGTCCGGATGAGTGTTGCTATGCGTGCCAATTTCATGCCCCTTTTGGTCGATTTTCTTCACCAGTTCTTCATTTTTATCCACCCACATTCCCACCAAAAAGAAGTTTGCCTTTACCTCTTGCTCGTCAAGTATTTGCAAGATTTTTTCCGTTTTATCACTACCCCAGGCGGCATCAAAACTTATGGCAATCTCCTTTTTTTTATTTTGCACGCAATAGATGGGCAATTTGCGGGTTTTTTGGACAAAAACACTTGCAAGGCTTTCTCCACCAAAATTAAAACTAAGCAACATGGCACAGCACAAAACAAAAAGTGCAATCTTCATAGTTCTGCTTTTCAAAACAACAAACCATACTCTTGAATGCTTCTTCATAATATCTCTTTTCTCCTTTTTTATTTAAGCCAATTTTGTCCTTCTGTGTCTTGTTTTGTAGAAACACTTTTACTTATATATTTTTATTGCCCAGTAGTAGCAAATATTCCGCAAAAAAAGTGCGTATCACACGACACACACTTTTTCTATGTTTAATTATATAATAACAATAAAATTTACTTGTCCAAAATCTTCCCTTCAATCAAAACTCACCTTATAAATAATAGCAGGATTTAATCAACTCTCATCTTGTAAATTATAGCAAAATCAAGTAACCCTCATCTTATAAGTAATAACAAAATTTAATCAAAACACATCTTATAAATAATAGTATAATTTAATCAAATCTCACTTTATAATTAATGGCAAAAACTAATCAAATAATATATGTTTGTAAAGATTTATATGTTTATGAAATATTTTCTTTCCAGCCAAAAATATTATATTATTGCAAAAAAAACCTTATTACAATTCTTATTACGATTCTTATTCAATTCTTACTTCAATTCTTACTTCAATTCTTATTACGATTCTTAATCAATTCTTATTTTAATTCTTATTACGATTCTTATTCAATTCTTATTTCAATTCTTATTACGATTCTTATTCAATTCTTATTACAATTAAATCATTTTTTTGCATAAGCAAACTATTTTGGTTGGAAGTTAAGTTATTACAAGTTTTTATTTTTTCAAATTATAGACAAAAACGCTTTCTTTGGTGCAAAGTTTTTCTGCTGTTTGTCAAATGGTTTGCCTTTGCCTGTTCTACTATCTATTGCCACAAGGTCGGTAGATTTGAAATAAAGTTCGTTGTCATTATCCACCACGCACAAAGTCTTTGGTTCGACAACAACTTGTGCAAACACAATGCTACTGCCAGTGCCAATGATTTTTTGACCTTTTCTGTATCTCACACTCTGTTCTATAGATTTGACAGTTGTTCGCTTAGCCAAGCCTTTATTGCAAACAATCAACACTTCTCCAGCATCTTTTTGGCAAATACTTGCACAGACGCACACATCTTTTGCACCCAATGCAACCCCCTTAACGCCACCTGCCACACGCCCTTGCAGAGGTATATCATCAGTCTTTGCATTAAGCACCATTCCATCTTTTGTAACAAAAACTATTGTCCAGTCTTCCTTTGGCTCTGGCTCAACAGACAGCAGTTCATCACCTTCTTTCAGTTTGATGGCTTGATAGGTCTTTTTTAGCAAAGTATATTCCTCTCTTGCTGTCTTTTTTATCATGCCATATTTGGTAAGGAATATAAGGTTTTCTTTGCCTTTCATATCCTTTTCATCAAAGATAGCCACGATGTGTTCGTCTTTGCCAAGATCCCTAAATATACTATAATCCACCGCACCTTTATCTCTATATCTGCTCTCTCCAAATGCCGAAACAGGCATCTTTAGGCAATTTCCAAAGTTAGTAAAAGCAATGATGTTTGAATTTGATGTAACATTCAGTTTGAGGGTGTGGACTTGTGATAAAGTAGAACCTTCGCCCAACTCCTTTCCACTCAAATTGTATTGTTTTAGTGGCACTGCCTTAAAGGTTTCTTCTGCAGTTTTTAGCAAAACTAATTCCTTAACATCATTTTCCTTTTCGGCAATTTCTTCTGCTGTTACCAATTTTTCATCATCTTTTAGGAACTTGGTAAGCCTTTCACTCTTATATTGTTTCTTTATCTGCAACAACTCGCTTTTGACCACTTCATACTGCTTTCTTGGGCTTTCTACAATAGATTTCAGTTCCTTAATAAGAATTTTCAATCCTTTCAACTCTTCCTGAAGTTTGTTCACTTCAAGACTTGTCAATCTTGCCAGCCTCATATCCAGTATTGCCTGTGCTTGTCTGTCGTCTAGGATAAACTTCTCTTTTAGCCTTCTCTTTGCTTCTGTGGTGTTTGGAGATGTCTTGATAATTTTGACCACTGCGTCAATATTTTTGATTGCAATGATAAGCCCCTCCAAGATATGAGCCCTTTCTTCCGCTTGTTCCAGGTCATATTTGCTTCTTCTCAACACCACTTCTCTTTGATATTCGCTGTAATAAGAAATAATATCCAACAACCCCATTTGCTTTGGTTTGCCACCGGCAATAGCCACCATATTCACCCCAAAAGTGCCTTGAAGTTCGGTGTTTTTTAGCAGTGACTCATAAATTTTGTTGGCACTAACGTCTTTCTTAAGTCGCAAAACAGCCCTTTGACCATGTCTATCTGATTCATCTCTTATCTCTGCAATACCCTCAAAACCAAACTTCCCCTCGTCCTTAAAGCCAGCAATTTTTTGGAGAAGGCTTGCCTTGTTCACTTGATAAGGCAACTCTGTTATTACGATACTTTTCCTGTCCGTTCCCGCACCTTCAATGTGCATTTTTGCCCTAAGATAAATCTTTCCACGACCAGTTTCGTATGCTTTATACAGTTCCGAGCTCTCCAGAATATATCCCCCTGTTGGGAAGTCCGGCCCCTTGATAATCTTCATCATTTGTTTTAGTGTTATATTTGGGTTGTCAATGTATGCCACCACACCATCTATGGTTTCTGCAAGGTTGTGTGTTGGGATATTTGTAGCCAAGCCCACAGCAATACCCGATGAACCGTTTACCAAAATATTTGGAAATCTGCCAGGGAGCATTTGAGGTTCTTTTTGCGTATCGTCAAAGTTAAGCCCCCATTTTACAGTGTTTTTGTCCAAATCTCTAAGCAGTTCCAGTGCAATAGGTGCCAACCTAACCTCTGTATAACGTGCTGCTGCTGGTGGGTCGCCATCAACACTACCAAAGTTACCGTTGCCCTCTACCAAAATATTACGCATATTGAAATTTTGCGCCAGCCTAACCATTGCGTCATAAACAGAAGCATCACCATGAGGATGATATTTACCCAAAGTTTCGCCCACAATACGTGCAGATTTTTTGAATGGTTTGTCTGGAGTGTTGCCCAACTCGTGCATGGCAAATAATATTCTTCGTTGAACAGGTTTCAACCCATCTTCCACTCGTGGCAACGCCCTATCCAAAATAACATGCTCGGAATATGGTATCATACTCTCGTGAAGCACAGTATCCAGATTTTTATACAGCAGACCATCTCCAATGTTCTCGCCAGAGTTTTCCATATACACTTTTTCTTCTATGTCAACTCTGTTCAAATTTTTATAATCATCTCTATCTCCAAGGTCAGCAAAAACATTTCGCCCAACATTTCTATCAACCTCTTCAAACCCTTTGTTCAAATCTTCCACATCATGTCTAACTTTTTGGTTTTCATCACTGTCAAAAAATATGTCAGTGTCAATTTCCTCTGTTTTTTTGCGTGAAGATGACCTTGATTTCTTCATTTCAGGCTCAACTTTGCTCTTTTTTGGTTCCTTATCAACATTTTCGGCTTCTTTTTTGGTTGAAGTCAATCTCTTTTCACTATTCTTTGCGTTTTTTGTCGATTTTGAGCCTTTCAAACTTTCTTCATTTCCCGCTTTTGATATTTTATTAGGTTTTTCACCTTTTTCTGTTGCCTTTACACCACTTTTTGTCGCTTTTGAACTGCTTTTTTGTGCCTTAATATCTACTTTTTCATCTTTTTTAGCCTTTTTTGTGGTTTTTTCTGCCTTTTTCTCCACTTTTACGGATTTGTTAGGTGTTTTGGTATCTTTATCTGCTGTTTTGCCCTCACTTGACACCTTTTTTACCACTTTTGATGGCTCTCCGCCAATCTTAGCAAGAAGTGAATTTAATGTTTTAGATTTGTCTTTGCTATCTTTACTTTTCAAGTTTTCATCTTCCTTTTGTGTTAGATTTTCGTCAACAATTTCTGCTTGCAATTTGTCTTTTTTGCATTTAGCCAACAGTTCGTCTAGTATAGACATTTGCCCATCGGCAACCTCTATTCTTTCTCGTTCATCTTCATTTTTAGGTTTTTCTTCCTCATGCACAAACAGTTCGCCAATCTCAATCTGCCCATCAATAGCGCCTGGCGGAAGATATTCTTCTTCATCATCCATAATAATCCCCGTAATTTCAACCTTTTATGTTGGCAAAAGTCAACCAAAATTGCAATGATGTGTTGCTTGATTATTTGTCCAACTTCATAAAATTATCTACCTTATTAAAGTCCACATATTCCGAAAGGTATTTCTTCCTTGCTTCTATGTCGTTGCCCATCAGCGTAGTTATCAGCAGTTCTGCATTTGCAACATCATCAACGCCCACTTTTACAAGAGTCCTTGTTTGTGGGTTCATAGTAGTTTCCCACAACTGCTCGGCATTCATTTCGCCCAACCCTTTGTATCGCTGAATGGTGTATCCCTTGCCAAATCTTTTTATGGCATCTGGTAGTTCCTTGTCTGAATATACATATTCCACTTGTCCTTTCTTTTCCACCTTATAAAGTGGTGGCAAGCCAATATATACATTTCCGTTAGTTATCAGTTCCTTCATATAACGGAAGAAGAATGTTAGCAAAATTGCCCTTATGTGCGCACCGTCTTGGTCAGCATCTGAAAGAATAATAACCTTGTGAAATTTTAAGTTGGAAATATCAAAATCTTCGCCAATGCTTGTCCCCAGCGAACCAATAATCGATCTAATCTCCTCGTTGGCAAGCACTTGGTCCAATCTCTTTTTTTCTGCATTCAAAGGTTTTCCTCTCAGTGGCAAAATAGCCTGAAAACCTCTATCCCTTGCCTGTTTTGCACTTCCGCCAGCACTATCGCCTTCCACTATAAACAACTCATTGAGTTCTGGTTTTTTGCCTGTGCAGTTGGAAAGTTTGCCCACAAGACTGCTGTTTTCTATGCTATTTTTTTGCCTTGTCAATTCTTTGGCTTTTTTCGCTGCCAGCCTTACCCTAGATGCACCTTTTGCCTTTTCCAAGATAATAGATGCAATCTTTGCATTTTCCTTTTTTTCAAAAAATCGAGAGAGTTCCTTTATCACCATGCCCTCAACAATCCCTTTCACTTCTGGGTTGCCAAGTTTTGTCTTGGTTTGTCCTTCAAACTCAATATCCCTCATCTTTACGGACAACACTGCAGATATTCCCTCTCTGTAATCTTCACCAAGCAAATTGTCATCTTTGTCTTTCAAAAGCCCCAATTTTCTTGCTACGTCATTCATAACCTTTGTAAGCCCTGTCTTAAAGCCCAGTTCGTGCGTTCCGCCTTCGGTGGTTGGAATATTGTTGACATAAGAAAAGAAACTCTCGGTATAACTATCCGTATATTCGATAGATGCCGACATTTTCAGCCTATCATTTTCGCTTTCTATATAAAGTGCTGGCCTAAATAGTGGAGTCTTTGCCTCGTTGAGATATTCAATAAAATCCACCAAACCACCGTCATACTTGTAAGTTTGAGATATGTCGTCTTTTTCGTCATCAAACACTATTTCCAGCCCTTTGTTAAGAAAAGCCAACTCCTTAAGCCTGCGTCTTATTACACTGCCATCAAGAACATTGTCCAAAAATATCCTTTTGTCTGGCATAAATGTTATTTTACTCCCTGTTTTGTTGGTTTTGCCAATCTCAGTAAGTGGTTTTGTAACCACCCCACCATGAACTTTCCCCTTTTTGTCTTCCAAACTTTCAAAACGGATTTCATACTTTTTGCCATCTCTGCAAATTTCTGCCTCTAGATAAGTGGACAGTGCATTGGTAACCGAAGCGCCCACCCCATGCAACCCGCCAGAATAGTTGTAGTTGCTGGAGTCAAATTTGCCCCCTGCATGCAACTTTGTAAAGACCAGTTCCGCACCAGAAATCTTGTATGCTGGGTGAATATCCACAGGGATACCTCTGCCGTCATCTTCTACCGTTGCCGAGCCGTCTTTGTGCAATGTAACCTCAATCTTTGAGCCATAACCATTGGTTATTTCGTCAATAGCATTATCTACAATCTCCCACAAAATATGGTGGACACCTTTGCTCCCTGTAGAGCCAATATACATACCAGGTCTTAATCTAACAGCATCTAACCCTTCCAACACCACTAGGTCTTTTGAATCATAACTTTTTGCCACAATTTCCTCCAAAGTTTATATTGAAAAGTCTTGAAAATGATGCCAAATAATTTGTGCAAAATAAAATTACTAAATCACTAAAAATTGACAAATTTCACTCTACAAGCCACTTTTCAACTTTTTTACAACAAAAGTTTAGCACACAAATCTATTTTGTCCAACCAATAATTGAATTTTCTTGTTTTTTTATGCAAAATTTTTTGAATAAATGCCCCTAAAACTCGCCTACACACAATTTTTCAAATATTTATACACTATTTGTTATATTTATGCAGTTTTTTATAGTCTTTTATCGTTAAAAATTTTAATACTATTTTTTTCATTAACCTTTTTATGCTATTATTTTAATACCTTTTTTATCACTATTTTTTTACACTTTTTTATACTAATTTTTAACACTAAAATTTTTATCATTATTTTTTTTCATTATTTTTAATATTTTTTAATGGTAAATTTTTTTAATACTAAATTTTTTTTCAAAAATTTCATAAACTACAATTATGAAAACGATTGTATTAACTGGTGGAGGCACAGGCGGGCATGTTATCCCAAACATAAGCCTTCTCCCACATCTACGAAAACACTTTGACCGCATATGCTATATTGGCGGAAGTGGAATAGAAAAAGATTTGATTTCCCGTCAAAAAGATGTGGAATATTTCGAAGTGCCTACATGCAAATTTGTTAGACAAAATATCTTCAAAAATATCCTTTTACCATTCAAGGTGATAACTTCCAGCCTAAAGTGCAAGAAGATACTCAAAGAGATTTCTCCCCAAGTGGTCTTTTCGAAGGGGGGATATGTTGCCGTCCCTGTTTGCATTGGCGCAAAGTTCCAAAAAATCCCCATAATTGGGCACGAATCCGACCTAACTCTTGGACTAGCAAACAAGTGTATTGCAAAGATGTCCAAGACCTTTTGCACAACCTTCCCCGCCACAGCCAAAGGATTAAAAAACGGAGTTTTTACAGGTTCTCCCATAAGGGAACAACTATTTCATGGCGACAAAGAAAAAGGCTTGGCAATCACTTCTCTCCTTCCATCGTCAAAACCTTTTATCCTTGTTACAGGTGGCTCTACTGGGGCAAAAGATTTGAATGATGTAATATTTTCATCAGTGCCAGTTTTGTGTAGCAAATATAATGTAATTCACCTTGTTGGCAAAGGAAAACTTAATCCTGCTATCAAGCATCCAAACTATTTTCAATCGGAGTTTTGCTTTGAAATAGAGCATCTTTTTGCGCTTGCAGACCTTGTCGTATCTCGCAGTGGTTCTGGTGCAATTTGCGAACTTCTTGCTCTCAAAAAGCCAATGATTCTCGTTCCACTGCCAAAGGGCAATTCTCGTGGCGACCAGGTAGAAAATGCAGAATATTTCAAATCACTAAACTTTGCAAGTGTAATACAACAAAAAGACTTAACACAGCAATCGTTGATAGCCGAAATAGAAAAAACTCTCCATAACACCTCGGCAATAGCCTCTGCAATGGGCAACGAAACCGCCTCTACCCTTACACATGGCACAGAAAATATTGTGCAACAAATATTAAAAATAACTTCTCCAAAATCTACAAGCAAAAGATAACATTCTAACCGTTTACCAATAAAAATTTTGAAAGATAAACAAAAAAATTGGAGAATAAAAAAAGAATTTGAGGAATAAAAAAAATTTGAAGAATAAAAAGAATAAGTTGATATAAACAGTAGATTATCAGGGAAAATATTACAAAACAAACCCCCGCAATCAAGTGAATATTTGGCATGCAAGCACAAACAAATCACCCAACTCTTTGCGAGGGTTTTTACTTATTTAATTTAAGATTTCTCTAATTCTAGATTGTTATTATTCTAATTATAGAGTGTTATTGTTTTAGTGTGTTATTATTTTAATTGTAGAGTGTTATAACTTTAATTTTAGAGTATAATTGTTTTAATTCTATTTTGTTATTACTTTAATTTTTAAGTGATAATATTTTTAGAGCATTATTATTTTATTTTTAAGTTATAATATTTTAATTCTAAAATTTGGTCATTCGCCAGCAGTCATTTCTGTTGCCATAGACATAGACATTTCAAAACTCTGCATCATATCTTTTTCAAAAGGGGTGCCTTGTCCAAATTCGCTGGTGATTGTCGCCAAAAAACCAGAAGCCAATGTGCCAAATCTTGTTTTGGAATTTGGGTCTGTAGAAGTGTTGGAAAACATATTCAAAAAGACGGCGCATATGGTGTTTTTTGCTACATCATAAAACAGTTGCTTTTTGTCTGCAAGCAATGCCGTTTGGACAACAAACACCACATTATCCGAAAAGGACACATCTCTACCCCCTACTTGCTCGGTGGTTATTTCCAATTTTACAGGAAATTTTTTGTAAGACATCCGTCTTTGTGGCACAACCTTGGTCATAATAAACTGCACAGTCTTGATTTCATAAAACTTGACACAGTCCTTCAATGCTTCTACTCTTTGTGTTACATTCAACCCAGTCCAGTTGTTGTATTCTTCAAAAACTTTTTCCATATTTTCTCCAAAAGTCTTTGGCAAAACCCAAAGTTTTATTATATATATTGTATCATGTTTTATCAAACTTCACAAGCAGAAACATAAATTTATATAAATTTTTTTCAACCTTCAAAATATACCTTTATTTTCTTCTTTTTATTCTTTCTAAGTTCTAGTCCCAGGATTGCATTTTGGTGATAATCAAACAAAGCACCCCTCACTTTCACCTTTTTTGTGCCACGAGGCATATACACATTGACCGATGTATCACCCTTTGACCTAAGATGCAACCTTATCATACCACGACTGGTTACCCACATATCACACATCACTCCACCATCCAGAATTACAGATTTTATAGAGCATCTTTTTAGTTCTTGAGGGAAAGAGTCAAATAGGAATATGTCACTTTTGCACGACTTTACAAACATATTTTTTATGCACGAAAACAACATAATATTGGTGTCAAAAGGCAAATCGTTTTTGTTCCCAATCAACCCCATGCCAAAGCCAAGGTTGTCATACAAACTAAAGAGCAGGTTGTTTGATAGGAAATTTTTGATAAGAGTTTTCAATATTTCATAGCCGTCAGCACTTTCACCACAAGCAAATAGCCCCAGTGCCATTCTGCACAAGTCATTAGACCTATATTTGCCTGTGGAATTGAGATATCTACTTTTTATAGAGTTTGCAACCAACGCCTCGAAGTCCTTTTTTGCTTCAAAGCGCTTTGCTCCCACGCAATATGGCACAAGATGAGAAATAAAAGGCGAAGATTCGTCTGTAAGCAATCCATTTAGATTGTATTCTTTTATAAGTCCGCTATTGTCCACTTGCACATCTGGCACCAAAGAAAGCAATCTCTCAAATTTCTCCGCCTGCTCTTGTTGACCTAAAATATGGCAAACTTCAACTAATATCTTAAACAATCCCTTTGCAGTGGCAAAATCTACCATGGGATTGGGCGAAAGGTAAAATACTTCTCCCTTTGGTCTGGAATAGGGAGAAATTCCGAAAGGGGATTCCAAGGTCTTTGCTTGAACATTTTCCACAAAGAAATTGGCATAAAAATCCCCCGTTTTCGTCAAAAAATCATTGGCTTTTTTCAAAAAATTCTGGTCGTTTGTTTTTAGATAGTGCTTATATACAAAAAAGCAAATCAGCCCAGCCACATTGTTGTTGTGCAAGTTTTGTCCCTCAATATAACTTGGATAACCCTTGTCATCTTGCAAACTTGGCACAAAAATCCCGTCAAAGCCAAACATTTTTTTGCAAAGGGTTTCATACACAGATATTCTGTCAAAATACTTGTCAAAAAATACTTCTGCGCTGACATCTCCCCCAAAAAAACATGGAAACATCAAATTTTCTACTTGAAGATAATGATTTGTCTGTCCAAAACACAAGTCAAACACACCACTTGGAAAGTCAAACAAACTGCTAGACGAAATGGCGAATAGATAGTTGCCAAATTTACAAAGTTTTTCAATAAGGTCAGGGATAATCTCTCCCCTACGTGCAAGAAAAATCATTTTTTCAACGCTATCCACTTCCCCATCACCCAGTTCTACTTGCGGAAAATTCATTTTGCTCTGGAAAATTTCCTTTTGCTCCAAAATAGCACTGTCATATCTTCCCTTTGCACGAGAAACCAACTTTTGCGTATCAAAAAGCGATTGCTCTGCATATTTGTTAAAGCAAGGGCTTTCATTTATTTCGCTATTTTGCTTTTTGTCATAGTTTACGTCAACATTTTCTACATTTTGGTCATCTACAATTGAGAAAATATTTTCTTTTATATCAGTATCCTTTTTTTTATCAAAATCCCCTTTTATATCAATACTCTCTTTTGCCTCAATGCTTTCTTTTATATCATTATCTTGCTTTTTATCACTTTCTTTCAAGTTTTCTATCAAGTTTTCTTTCAAAGAACCTTTCAAACTCTCTTTCAAGTTTTCTTTCAAAGTATGATTATTCTTTTCTAACTTCTCACACACAAAGGTCTTTGCAAATATATCCACTTCATCTGCACCTTTTACAGAGATTTTTTTGCCATGAAGTTCAAAACTGCCTCCATTAAGACAAAACTTTAAGACTATGCCCATTTTTTGTCCGTCAGGGGCGTAAGCTGTGTATGTCATAACATTATCCACCACATCAATTTCATCTTTTTCGTCATACTGTTTTGCATTGGATATCCAAAAAGAAAAATTTACTTTTTTGCCTTTACTGGCAGAAATATAGCACATAAACAGTCCTGTCTTGCTTGAAACAAACATATTTCGTTCTACAACACCCTTTTTGTCCTCAAAAAAAACTTTTATCTCTCCGCTGTCCATATCCAGTGCTCGATAATAGTCGTCAATAGAACATTCCACCTCAAAGTCAAACTCCAAATTACACACTGCAATAGGCCTTTTTTCAAAACTTCTCTTGCCAAGAGATAAAATTTTGTCCACCATTAAGTTTTGCGCCTTTACATATTCCCCTTTTGCAACCAAAATTTTCATTTCTTCAAACTCTTTAGTTACATCGGGGAATTCATCACAACCTTGCCCCACACTATGATACTCACCTTGCCCCTCTCCACTCACAGTTGTAGAATTTGCTACTTTGCCTTTCCCATTATTTTTGCCACACAAAAAAGGACAGTCCTCTCCGCACTTGCAACAATCACATTTTTTATCACAAACAAAGTTGCAAAGACTTTGCTTATCATAAACGCATTTTGTTTCGCATAATCCAGCATGACAAAATCTTATAGTATCCCTTTTCGCCCCACCATAAACCAACACTCCCATTTTGCCATTTGCTGATGGCAAAGACTCCTCCTTGCAAACACTTGGTGTTATAAATTTCAAAATACTCTTGCCACTATTATTCAATTTTACCCCTCCAAAATGTTATTTTGTTGCCAAAACAGAAATCTCTCCACAAAATCATTACTGTCTATTTGTTTTTTTACATTACTACTATTGTATGAGTTTGTTGTTAATATATCCAAAAAACACTAGCTATTCATAGCAAAATTTTGTGGAAACTTCCTCTAAATGAATTTCCTTTTCCAAATATATTTTTAATAAAAATCAAAATTGATTAAAAAGTTTTTAATAAAAACAAAAATAAAAACGAAATCAAATTGAAAAATTTGTTATTTTATAAAACATATGTTTGACATATGAAAGCAGAAGTGTTATAATCCAATGAACTGATAGGAGAACAAAAATGAAACAATATATTTCTTTTGGCATTTTGCTTGAATTGTGCAATAAAAATTGTATAACCGCACAAAGACTTGCCGAAAAATTTGAAATTTCTACAAGAACAGTTTATAGATATCTCAGTGAATTTGAAAGTGCAGGCATTCCAACTATCACCAAACGAGGAAAAGGTGGTGGTGTAAGTATAATCAAAAACACTGCCCTCGAAAGTATGTTCCTAAACCCTGAGGACAAAATTTTATTGCGCCAAGCGATATCCACCCTTCCTGCAGAACAGCAAACTTTGCTAATAAATAAGTTGAGATTAAACTGCAACTAACATTCCTTCCTTTTTACTTATCTTTGTCTTTGCTTAATTTTTATTGTTCATTCTTATTTCATTTTTTTTTTTAACTATCTTTTTATATGCCTAATTTTCATACTTATTTTTCTTTTTTTACCTTTTCCCACTATATCTTACCTATATCTTACCTATATCTTACCTATATTTTTACTTATTTTTTTACTTATTTTTTACTTATTTTTTACTTATTTTTTACTTATTTTTTTTACGAAACAAAAACAAGGCCATATTTGGTCTTGTTTTTTTAGATATAAGTGTAATGTTTATAAGAGTAATATTAAAATATAGACGATTAAAATATAGATATGATTTATTTTTGCAGTAATTATGCCACAACATCATTGTTTTTGTATTCTGTATAACCTGCCATATCAATCAATACTTCGGTTAGAGTTATTGTGCTAGTTACCGTAGAGTCTTCATATTCTACCTCTCTTGACACAACAAATTGCACCTTATCCCCTGGTCTTACAGTAAGCATAGTGTCTAACATCTCAAACATTTTGGAGAATCTTACTTCCTCCACTTCACCATCTGCACGAGTGATATTTACTCCAAGGACAATGTCCCCTACTTTCATTCCTATTTCGCTTGCCTTATAGCCCTCTACAATCTCCATCACGACAATCTGTTCTGTTCTATTATTGGTGTTGGTGATTTCATCATAAGAGTTGCTCTTTTCTCCTATAGTTGACGAAAATCCAACTATAAATTTGTGAACACCAACCGTTTTATCCAATTCATCTGTTTGCAACTTCTGTTCGTGGAAATATATAATGTTTTCGCACACAGCCTTAACATTGCTTGCTGGGATTGCATTGGCAACATTTTCATAACTTGATGTTGAATATTTTGAGTTTGCTATGCCAATTAATTCTCCATTGTTGTTGAACACTCCACCACCACTATTGCCTGCATTGATAGAAGTATCAACTCTTATTGTTCTAATTCTTCTTGAATAACCAGCATAACTAATAATAACATATTCGCTATCCACACTAACAACTCCGCTAGTAACAGATATTCCCTCGCCCATTGGGTTGCCTATTGCAATGGCACTGCTCCCAGGTTGAATGTTGTTGGTGTTTGCAAACTTCACTTCCCTAATTGGTGATGATGATAGTTTTGCAAAGGCATCTCCTTCCACTTTTATCACTGCCAAGTCATATCCTGCACTGCCACCAACATAAGTTGCATCTATAGCCCCACTGCCATAGTCCACCACTCCGTTGTTTAGGAGCAATGTTTCGTTGCCATAGGTGTATATTTTGATAGTTGTTGCTGGAGCAACCGTTCCGTTGGTTTCTACAGAAACTACGTGATAATTTGTGATAAAATATGCAACTTTGTTTGTCCTGTCCATTTTGTAACACACACCAGCACCCAGTTGCACCCCACCATTTACAGGACAATATATGCTGACGACTTCATTTATACATTCTGCGACAGATTTTTGAACAGAAGATTCGTCCTCTGTTATTATGTTAGAGCCATAATCTTTCAAAAATTGTTTGAAGCCTTCTTCTGTGTTTTCATACAGTCCTTTGGACACTGCGAACTGAAACAAACTCTCTGCGGTAAGGTCAGAACCGTTTTTGCCCGATGTTCCATCTTCCCCTTTGTCCCCTTTCAGCGACGCCAACCATTCTTGCTCTGTGCCTACAAAGCCGTTGTCCACCGCTATTTCGTATGCTGATTTTCCATTTTTGTTTACAACAATCTGTCCGCCCAGCCCTGTGCATGCAGTAAGAGTAAACATAACACATAAACACAAAACTACAGACAGCAAAACTTTTCCTAATTTTTTCATTTATCCTATCCCCCAAAATAAATGAGAGCAATCCGCCCCCATTTTGCTCAAGTTATTCTTCCTCAGCGGAATATTCATTTTGTGTAGAGAGTTTTTCTTTGATTTTTTGCTCTATTTCATCACGAATATCTGTATGTCTTTCTAGGAAGGACTTAACATTTTCCTTGCCTTGACCAATCTTTTCGTCATTGTAAGAGAACCAAGAGCCACTCTTTGCAATAATATTATGCTCCACAGCAAGGTCAATTATGCACCCCTCGTTGGAAATTCCCTTGCCATAGATAATGTCAAACTCTGCAGTCTTAAATGGTGGAGCCAGTTTGTTCTTGACCACCTTAACCCTAGTCCTATTGCCCACGATATCACTGCCATCTTTCAATGCGTCAACTCTCCTTACGTCCAGCCTGATGCTAGCATAAAATTTGAGAGCCTTTCCGCCAGTTGTTGTTTCTGGAGAGCCAAACATAACCCCAACTTTATCTCTAAGTTGATTAATAAATATAACACAAGATTTGCTTTTGTTGGTTATTCCAGCCAATTTTCTTAATGCCTGACTCATAAGCCTTGCTTGCAAACCAATAAAACTTTCGCCCATTTCACCTTCAATCTCTGCTTTTGGTGTAAGGGCTGCGACAGAATCGATAACCACCAAATCAAATGCACCACTCTTTACAAGAGTTTCGCAAATATCCAGTGCCTGCTCGCCATTGTCTGGTTGCGAAACATACAATTCATCCAAATCGACACCCAAATGTCCTGCATACACAGGGTCCAAGGCATGCTCTGCATCAATAAATGCGGCAGTTCCGCCGAGTTTTTGCGCTTCGGCAATGATATGCAAAGAAACTGTCGTCTTGCCAGAAGATTCTGGACCATATATTTCTACAATTCTCCCCCTTGGCACACCGCCAATGCCCAACGCATTGTCTAGCACCAAGCATCCAGTTGGGATTACGTCAACCTTTTCCATAGGTTGCTCGCCCAATTTCATAATCGCACCTTTACCAAATTGTTTTTCAATCTGCAATATTGCTTGTTCTACACTTTTTTCTCTGTCCATAAGACTCTCCCTTATAATTTTTTACACCTATATTATACAACAGTTTGCCCCAAATGAAAATCATTTTGCCTAATTTTTTTTATCATTTCAAAAAATATTGCATTGCTGGCAATTTGAATTTTTTGCTCTCTAGAGCCTTCCACTCTTCTTGAAAACACATGTATCCCCTCGCTGTTGCCCACTGCAAAAAACACTTCTCCGTCTTCTATATTGCCACAGTTGGACACCACTACATCTGCTCCAGAATTTTCCAACACACCAAGGGCCATTTGATATGCCACCTCAGCAAAGTCTATTTTTGGCTTTTTGAATAGTTTTTCTTCCACACCTAGCAGTTTTGTTTTGCTTTCTCCAGTGGTTGCAATATAACTCTCGGCAAGCACACTGTTTGCATCTTTGATATTTGCAAACATCATTTGGCACATTTGCCCTGCGGTGAAATCTTCTGCAAAGGCAACCTTTTGATGACGTAAACTGAGAATTGAATAGACAAACTCCACTTCCGACTCGTCTTTGTCAGAATAAATATAAGGCATAAGTTTGGAATAGGCACTCATAATCAAGTTGTTGGAATAGTCATTTCGCACCCCTTTTGGCACATAAAATACCACTTCTCCAGCCAAAAGATACTCGCTACACACCACTTCTATCCCATATTTATTTTTTATATTTTCTCTAAGAAGTGATGTCATCTCCGCTAGGTTTATCCCAAAAGTTTTTAGCACAAAAGTCTTGCTTGTTGCTGGTTGAAACTTCAAAATATATGGCAAAACAGACGAAAAGAATATATAACTCAATTCGCCATATTCCAGTGGCAAAAGAAAGAGTGATTTATCTTCCTTTTCAAGCAGTGCACCCTGAAATACTCCCTTTGGATTTTTGATAGTCCTAGCCAGTTCTGGCATTTGGGCATAGGTCATATCATCTTTTTTAAGCACGATATTGTTTTTTTGCGAATATTCTTCTATATTATTTTTTGCAAAAACACTGCTGGATATTTGACAAGAAAACATCTCGCACAAAATTTTTTTGCACATATAAACTTTTTCAAATTCATTTTCGCACGCAACAATAAGGCAATCAACCTCGTCAAAACCATCTTTCAATTCTGTCTGAACAAGCTTGGACAGTGGCTTTATTATTTTGCAAAACACCACATCTTGTCCATTTTTGGCAAGTGCGGAACATATGAGGCTGGTTGTGTTGTTTTTGTGTTGCGAAATAATTTCACTTTGCGAAACAACAATCAACCCAATCTTCATTTTTCATTCCCTTGTTCTGATTTTGTCTTTGGAGAGTCTTCTCTAAACAACTCTTTGTTGCCCAAACAATAATGCACGCAAGACATTATCGTAAGCAAAATTGTGAGTGCTAGACCAATATAACTAACAATCTCTAATGTGCTAACAAACCACCCTTCATAAATAGCAATGCTATGCAAATATGCTACAAGCATAAACATTGCCACAGTAACAAATTGCACAGTAGCCTTGACCTTTCCCCACATATCTGCAGAAATAATTACATTTTTGCTGGCCCCCAGTTGTCTTAATGCGCTGACCAAAAACTCTCTGCAAATAACAATAATAGCAGTAATTACCCCAATATGAGCAAGAATAGTCCCATCACACACTACAAGCAACAGCCCCGTTGACACTAGCATCTTGTCTGCGATAGAGTCTAAAAATGTCCCGAGCACTGTTACGAGATTTCTGCCACGAGCCAGTTTCCCATCTACAAAGTCCGTTAGCACAGCAATTATAAATAATATAGTTGCGATAAGTTTTCCACCTGGCACAAAACTGCTTGCTAGATAGAAAAATATTACAAACGGAATAAGCAATATCCTTGACAATGTTATTTTGTTTGGCAAATTCATTTTTCCCTCCAAATTTTAATAAGTTGTTGTTCCTTCCACTTCTCCAACAAAGACTTCATCTACATACTTAATAATCTTAACATCAGCAAACGAGCCAATTTTGTGCTTCTTAAACGAAGAAAAGTAAATCTCAAAATCTACATCAGGTGCCCCAAAATATGCTCTGCCAACATAACATCCAAGTTTACTGTCAAAACTATCAATTAGCACCTTAAAAGTCTTTCCTACCCTAGATTTATTGATTTTTGTTGCCACAGATTTTTGAGCCTTTTGCACTAGGGCTAGTCTTTCGTCTTTTATCTTTTCAGGTATTTGCCCCTTCATTGAATACGAAGGAGTACCTTCTTCTCTAGAATATTTGAAGAAGCCCACATTATCAAGTTTTGCCTTTTTTAAGAATTTGATAAGTTCCTTTACGTCTTCATCAGTTTCTCCCGGAAAGCCCACCATAAAGGTTGACCTAATCACTATATCTGGGATTTCTCTTCTCAACTTCTCAATAAGATTTTTAATGCTTTCGCTGGTGCTTTGCCTATTCATAGCACGCAACACATTGTCGCTGATATGTTGAAGTGGCATATCAATATAGTGCAAAACTTTTGGGTTGTTTTTTATCTCATCTATCAATTCATCAGTTATTTTTTCTGGATAACAATACAAGAGCCTTATCCAACTTAATTTCTTTATTTTAGATAGTTTATTTAGTAGCAAGGGCAAAGATTCCTTGCCATTTGTTTCGCAACCAAATCTTGTAACATCCTGCGCAACAAGTATCAACTCCTTTGCACCATTTTCACACAAATACTCCCCTTCAGCAATCACCTTATCCATTTTTTCGGACTTATAATTGCCTCTTATATAAGGAATTTTGCAAAAAGCACAGCGGTTGGAGCAACCATCAGCAATCTTTAGATAAGCATAATGCCCTGTGGTTGTTTTGTTGCGGAAGTCGTCTTTTCGCTTGCCATTTGGCATTTTTTCTTTCAAAAGGTCAAAGACAATCTTATCCACTTTGTCATACTCTTCAGCCACCATAGCCTTATCCACCAGCGGAAATTTTTTGAGCATTTCGTCAGGTCCCAGCATTGGCAAACACCCCATAACGACAAGGAGTTTTAGCGAGCCACGTTTTTTATATTCACTCATCTCCTTGATAATCCCTTCCGCTTCATCACGAGAAGCCTTCAAAAATGCGCAAGTGTTTATAAAAATTATATCGCATTTGTCTGCTTCGGGCGAAAATTCAAATCGGTCATAACAGGACAAAATGGACACAACTCTCTCGGTGTCCACTCTGTTTTTGTCGCACCCCAACGACACAAAGCCAACTTTTAGTTTTTCATCTGTTTTTTGCATTTTATCCTTCTTTTATACTCCGCCAAAAAGTTTGTTGTAATCTTCCATTGTCGCAAAGACAGTTCGAGGTTTGCTTCCGTCTGAGCCAGAGATAAACCCTGCTGCTTCCATTTGGTCAATAATTTTTGCGGCTCTTTGATACCCAATGGCAAACCTGCGTTGAAGCATAGAAATTGACACTTGTCTGCTTTCTATAGCATGTTTTAGGGCATCTGGCAACAGCGAATCCATACTTGGAGTGGACGAGAATCCGCCACCAGCATCTCCACCATTTGGAGCCCCATCATTCATAATTGCCTTTTCTATATTTTCATCATACACACAAGGGTTGTGCTCTCTGATAAAATCACACACTGCCTTTACTTCTGGAGTGTCAACAAATGCACCTTGCACACGAATCATCTCTCCGTCTGGTGGCATATAAAGCATATCTCCTCTACCCAGCAACTTCTCAGCCCCCGGTCTATCCAAAATGGTCTTGGAGTCAAAACCGCTGGACACTGCAAATGCAATTCTGCTTGGAAGGTTAATTTTGATACTTCCTGTGATAATATCCACAGATGGCCTTTGTGTTGCAAGAATAAGGTGAATACCCGCCGCCCTTGCCTTTTGAGTAAGTCTAATAATTCTTTCTTCCAGTTCCTTTTTGCCTGTTGTAACAACAAGGTCTGCCAGTTCGTCAACAATAAGCACAATATAAGGAAGTTTTGGTTTTTGCTTGTTTTTGACTTCTGGTTGAGAGTTATACTCCTCTATGTTTCTTGCATAAACCCCTTGGAACAAACTGTATCTGCGTTCCATTTCATCAATCAGCCAGTCAAAAGCAACCAAGGCTTTCTTTGGCTCGGTTATTGCCTTTGGCATAAGCAAATGTGGCAAGTCGTTGAACACAGTAAATTCCACTTTCTTTGGGTCAACCATAATAAGCCTTAAATCTTCTGGGCTTGTTCTGTATATCAAACTCAAAACGAGCGAATTAAGACACACACTCTTTCCACTTCCGGTAGAACCTGCTACCAAAAGGTGTGGCATTTTTGCAAGGTTGCAAAGTTTCACATTGCCATCAATGTCCTTGCCCAATGCAAAAGTAAGTGGTGCTTTTGCCATTTGGAAGTTGTCCGATTGGATAATATCTTTCAATCCAACGGTGTCTATTGTGTCGTTTGGCACTTCCACACCTACGGCACTCTTGCCCTTGATTGGGGCTTCTATTCTCACCTCTCCACGAGCAGCAAGAGCCATGGCAATATCTGACGATTGCGCTTGAATTTTCTTTACCGAAATACCTGTTGGCATATGCAACTCGTATCTAGTAACTGCAGCACCTCGTCTTACTGCCTCCACCTTTGCTGGCACACGAAAATCTTCCAGCAACCTTTCCAAAATATCAATTTTCTCTTGATAATCAATATTCTCCGTTTCGTTGGTGTAAGTCCTCAACATGTCTATTGATGGCCTTATATAATTTGAATTATATTCAAAATTTGGCTCTATCTTCTTGGCGGGTTGTTGCCCTCCCCCTATGGCTTCAAAATTAAATGTCCTTGGTGGCACATTGGATAGGTTTACTGTTTTGCCAAGACTTTCCTCCACCGAATCGTCCCCCACTCTCTCCATAAACTTTTCACTTCTTGTATCCCTTGCATCACGATAAGGAGGCTTTGAGCCAATTTCAAAATTGTTGGATGAGCCAAATGTCCTCGTCTTTGGAAAACTTTCATCTGGCTTAATAAAATCATCTTCGTCATCTGCAGTGTCAGAATTTGCAGGAGCAAAGTCTTTGTCAAAATCAAACACATTGTTTGGCTTGCTTTCTTCAAATGTAATATCAGAATTTACATCCAATGAATCTATCCCAGAAATGTTTGAGAAATTATCTTTTTCTGGTTCTATGCCAAAATTGTCTTCGTCTGGCTCTATCCCTTGATGCAAGGAAAAATCTTGATTGCGGAAAGTTCTATCATTTCTAGCATAATAATCTTTTCTTTCAGCCCTTATCACTCCGTCATTAAGGTTGCCTTGCCTTGTTGCATCATAGCCACCCGTTGTATTTTCTCTAGAGATTGGAGAATTGTTTCTTTCGCCAAACAACTTCATTTTTTGCTTATAATCTTCATAATCTTCGGCATTTATAATTGGGTTTTCGTTGACGTTGTTTATATCGTGTATTGTAGAAAGATATTCCTTATTTTTTTCAAACATAGGATTTTTCTTTTGAGATTTTATGCCATCTTGTTCGTCATAGACAAATTTTTGTGGTCTGTCTTGATAAAAAGCCCTAGACTGCCATGTTGCATTGTCCTTGCTATCTCCAAACAACTTACTTTCAGCACTGACCTGTCGGTCGTCAGGATTTTGCTCCAAATCCTGCTTGGCAAGCCCTAATTTTTGCTTTGCAATTTCGGAGACTGATGGTTCTGATATCTTTTCGTCTTTGATAAATATATCTTCGTCCGCTTGGTTTTCTTTTATTTCACTTGCCAAAATTTCACTCTTTTGCGTTTGTTCTGCAGGCGGAGTTTGTTGCACTTTAATGGTTTGGACGGTGGTTACTTCTTTCTGCACAGAGGCAGGTGCTTTGCTGTGCGACTTTTTTACTGTTTGTTTTTTGACACTGTCTAGATAGGAAGCAACAAAATACAACGACATAACAAGCCCAATTCCATAAATAACCACCCCCGCAATGTCATGAAAAAGCATTGAGAGTGGATAAGTGAACACACCAATAATTACACCACCTGGGGTGTAGTGCGCATTGTAACAGTTGGTTAGATATTCCCCATAAGAAATATTTGCTCCGCCAGTGCCGACAAAAATTGTGTGCAAAACACAAACAAAAAAGAAAAAGCAAAGCGCCAAATAAACAACATACACAGGAGAATAAATAAACTTTTGATTCATCGTAAGGGCAACACCAGCAAGAATTGACATAATCAAAATTGGATATATCATTATGCCAAAAGAGCCCAAGAAAAACCACTTTACACTTGGCAAAAACTCAAATGTCGTAAGCAACAACAAAACACTCGCCACAACAATCATGACGATGCCAAATTGTTTTTTTATAACCGACAAATTTTTCTCCCGTTCTTCCATTATTTCCCCACTTAATATTATTTATATAGAAAGTATAACACAATGTTTTCCACTTTCAAAATCCTTACACCGATTTTTACAAACAAAAATTTTCACTTTGGTCAAAAATATGCTCCAACCCTTTCACTTTGTTTTTGGTCAAAACAACCACAACCGATTTGTCAAAGTCAAAAGTCCTCTTTGCCAAGGCATTTAATTCTTCCTTGGTCGCCTTTTCTACAGAACGAAGCCTTTCATCTACAGAGATAAATCTATCAAATGTCAAATAACTGGTAGCAACCGCCCTTGATATACTAGAAGTGCTTTCAAAAGACGACAACAACAGGCTCTTGCAAAATGTTTTTGCCCTAGATAATTCTTCGTCTGTTATGCCATCTTGCACCAGTGATTTTACTTCATCTCTCACCAATTCCAGCGCCTTTTTTACATTTTTTTCGTTTGTCCCAAAAGTGATGCAAACATCTCCCGCATTGCTAAAATACTCTGGCACACAAGATATGCTATACACAAGCCCATGCTCCTCTCTAACCTTTTGAAACAATCTAGAACTCATACTTCCGCCTAGAATAAAACACAAAAGAGCATAATTCATTTTGTCTTTTGTAAAGCAATTGTCACACGGAAAGCCCACTGCAACTTGCGTTTGATTGAAATCTGCCTGTTTCTGCAAAAAGGATTTTTGTGGAATAAAATTTTGATTATGTTCCTTTTTCAAAATCTTATTTTTGCTACTAAATTGTGCATCAAAAATCTTTGCCACTGTATCAAAAACATATTCCTTGTCATAATCTCCCACAATAGACACAACCATATTGTCAGGAGTGTAATTTTTGGCAACAAAATCTACTATATCATCTCTTGTTATTCGAGATAACGACTCCTTACTACCCAAAACAGGCTGAGAAAGTGTGTTCCCATCAAAAAATTGTTGGCAAAAAATATCAAAAGCAACACTTTCTGGCTCGTCTGAAGTCATATCAATTTCTTCATAAACCACTTTGCGTTCTTTGTCGATATCTTCCTCGTTATATGTGGAATTTAGCACAATATCACTTAAAATCTCGCAACAATGCTCCATATTTTCTGGCAATGTTGTTGCGTAAAAACAAGTAGCAACCTTGCTTGTCCATGCGTTTGCACTAGCGCCAATGTCCTCAAACTCCATGCTGATTTGCTGGGCTGTTCTCTTGGCTGTTCCCTTAAAATTGAGATGTTCTACAAAGTGAGAAATGCCATTGTTTGACAAATTTTCTTTATTACTCCCCACTCCAACTGCAACAAAAATAGAAGTTGGCCTATTTTTGCCCACTTTTGTAAACACTGCTCGCAGTCCACTTTCAAATACCTTGCAAATTGGTTTCATTTTTTCTCCTTCATTTTACAAGGTTAAGTATATCACTTATTGTTGAATTTGAAAATTAAATTGATTATTAAATGAAATATTTTTATTCCTTTATTCCCTTTTTAACAACAGATATTCCATTTTTTTGCAAAAAGATTGAAATTGAATTTTTACTGACTTAAAAACAGTTTTCAAACAGTACTCCCCAGCACTTGTGAAACAGGAGCAACACTAAGCCCCTTTGCTTTTAGAGCCTTTATTATTCTCTGCAGTGCCTTTGATGTGTGCTGTGTTGGGTGCATAAGCACAAGGTCGCCAGATTTTATATCTTTAGTTGCACGAGTAAACACAATATCCTCGTCTTTATCCCGCCAATCTATAGTGTCTTTGCTCCACATAATAGTTTTGTATCCCAGCCCTTCGGCGACTGCAAGTGTTGTATTGTTATAACTGCCAGATGGAGGCGCAAAAAGATTCATTTCTGTGCCAATAATACTTTTTACCAACTTATGAGTAGTTTCTATCTCCCTTCGTTGAGCCTCTTGTGAGAGTTTTTTGTGGTCCTTGTGATTGTATCCATGGTTGCCAATTTCGTGTCCTGCATTAAAAATTTTTTCCAACATTTCTCCATTTTTGCTTGCCCAACAACCGCCTACAAAAAATGTAGTTTTTACATTTTCCTCTTCCAAAGTTTTTAGCATATCATCAAGGTATTCTGTCCCCCAATACACATTGACCATAAGGCTAACCATTCCACTTTCTCTATTGCCATTGTAAATAGGTGCAGAAGTGGTGGTGCTAGATGGCAAAATTGGCACAAAAATACTTATGGCAAACACGCACACAACAGCCAGCGCCAAAATGACATTGCATGTGCCATGAACAAAACTCTTTTCACCACGAGGGCTTAAAAATCCAAAAATCTTCATATCCCATGTATATGCAACACTCTTATCAAAATAAACAAAAAGCAGAGATAACTTTGTGTTTTTTCACATTTTTATTCAACACAAAAAACTTTTTTTTGTCAAAATGCCCATTGTAATTCAAAAATTTATATGATATATTTATGTTACAAAAAGAAAAGGAAGTAAATTTTATGGAAAATGAAGATATTTTTTTGAAAAAATTGGTCAAACTTTCAAAAGATAATGTCATAGCAAGGGAATGTTTAACCTCAAATACTTCAAATAAAAAAAAAAGAAGACTTGGAAGCAAGAGCTGTATTTGAAGAAACTAGGCAAGAAATTTACACTATGTTGAGAGAGTTATCTCCGCAAGATAGAAAGGAGACTTTTGATTATCTCGAGAGCAATTATAAATATCTTTTAAGTCTTTGCGAAAAAAATAGGGCTTCTCGTAACAATATGTTTGATATGTTTACTTTCTTATCGCTAAAAATGTTTTCATTTAGAAATATCGAACCGTTATATTATAATTATATGCTAGAGCAACTCACACAAAGAGCATCTAATGCCCTATGGTGCAGTTCAGAAGATGACTATAAATTGGCTAGCATGCAAATAAAGGGCAATATTGATAGTTTGGACCAAAATGACAAAGAAAAATTTGACAAATTGCTATCTAATAGAATGGAAGATGCAAAAAATAACACATACTGCCCACTATCTCAAGAAGAATATACCCTAAAAGAGCATCAACAAAGGGCTTACAAATTGCTAAAATACCTCAGTGAATATAGCAATGAAGAAAAAAATGCACAATCTATGTAATTTTTATTAAAAAACAAAATTTATATAACAAAATCTATATATAATGTAGAATTTAACACAAATTGTGCAAAATAATATAAATTTAACAAAAAAATAAGTCAGGAGCATATCTCTTGACTTATTTTATTGTTATATAAACCTTTAATTTTTCAAAAATATCATCTTTATTGCAATGCAAATAGAAATAATTTCAAAATTATAAGGATACAACTATTTTGTAGAAATGTTTATCAAAGTTTTTCAAGAAGTTTGAGGTCAACTCTGCCCTTGTCGTCCACTTTTATAACTTCTACGCTAACAGTGTCGCCAATGTTTACTACATCTGTTACTTTCTCCACTCTTTCTTTGGAAAGTTTGGAGATGTGAATCATTCCATCTTTGTTTGGAGCAAGTTCTACAAATGCACCAAATTGCATAATTCTCACCACTTTGCCCACAAACTTCTGTCCCGCTTCAACATCAGTAACGATATTCAAAATAATTTCTTTGGCTCTTTTGCTCATTGCCTCATCACAAGTTGCAATAAACACCTTGCCGTCATCATCAATATCAATTTTGACACCTGTTTCGTCAATAATCTTGTTGATAACTTTTCCGCCAGTGCCAATAACATCTCTTATCTTGTCTGGGTCAATATTGAATGATATTATCTTTGGAGCATATTTTGAAAGGCTTTCCCTTGGCTCTTTTATTGTGTCTAGCATAATGCCAAGAATGTGCATACGACCTTCTTTTGCTTGATTTAGGGCGGTTGTCAAAATATTCTTGTCTATTCCCTTTATCTTAATATCCATTTGGATAGCGGTTATGCCCTTTTCTGTGCCAGCCACCTTAAAGTCCATATCTCCAAGGAAGTCTTCCATCCCCTGAATATCACTCATAACGGCGACCTTGCCACTCTGTTCGTCTTTGATAAGTCCCATAGCGATACCTGCAACTGGGGCTTTAATTTTTACACCGGCATCCATAAGAGAAAGTGTAGAACCGCAAACACTTGCCATAGAAGATGAACCGTTGGAACTAAGCACTTCACTTACAAGACGCAAAGCATATGGAAATTCCTCTTCACTTGGGATAACAGGTTCCAATGCTCTTTCTGCCAATGCACCATGTCCAATTTCCCTTCTGCCAGGGCTTTTTAGAGGTCTTGCCTCGCCTGTTGCATATGGTGGCATATTGTATTGATGGATGTATCTTTTTGCATCTTCATCATCAAGACCTTCCAGTTTTTGAACATCTGCAATAGTGCCAAGAGTAAGACAGTTGAGCACTTGTGTTTGTCCACGAGTAAACACAGCACTGCCATGAACTCTTGGAAGCACTCCAACTTCACACCAAATAGGTCTAATTTCTTTTAATGTTCTGCCGTCTGGTCTTTGACCATTGTTGATTATTTTGCTTCTAACCTTTTCTTTGGTCATTTTGTAGAGAACATCTGCAATCATTTTCTTTCCTTCTGGGAAAATTTCTGCAAAATGCTCAAAAACTTCTTCGTTTAGGGCTTCTTGTCTAGCCTGACGAGTTTCTCTGTCTGTTGTGTCCAAGGCATAATCGAGTTTGCTGTCGGCATATTCTCTCACTGCCTTATCAACCTCTTCTGTTGGGACAAAAATTGGCAGGTCAGTTCTTTTTGCTTTGCCAATCTTTGCAACTATATCATTTTGGAAAGCAACCAATTTTTTGATTTCTTCGTGTGCAAACATAATTGCATCAAGCATCTCTTGTTCACTCACTTCTTTTGCCCCTGCTTCCACCATAAGAATAGCCTCGTTTGTGCCAGAAACAGTTACATGCATATCACTTTTTTCTCTTTCTGCTTGAGTTGGGTTGATGATAAACTTTCCGTCAACACACCCCACAACAACACTGCCTGTAGGTCCTGCCCATGGAATATCCGAAATGGACAATGCCACACTGGAGGCAATCATTGCCAAAGGTTCTGGGGCGATGTCTGGGTCCACAGAAAGCGCTGTGCAAACAACAGCCACATCATTGTAAAACCCCTTTGGGAAAAGTGGTCTTAGTGGTCTGTCAATAAGCCTTGATGTAAGGATAGCCTTGTCGCTTGGCCTACCTTCTCTCTTTTTGTATCCACCAGGGATTTTGCCCACAGAATACATTTTTTCTTCAAAATCCACACCCAATGGGAAGAAGTCTATCCCATCTCTTGGGCTTTCTGCCATGGTCACACTGCACTGAATAACAGTATCTCCGCATTTGACCCAGCAAGTTCCGTTGGCCTGTTCGCTGTATTTGCCAGTCTTAACAGTCAATTTTCTTCCACCAACGGTTGTTTCAAAAATACTTTCGCTAATACTCATCTTTCTCTCCTATATAAACTAATTTAGTTTGACACAACAAATAATAATTGTCAATCATATTGTAAGCCTAGTTAAAAAAACGGGCAGAAATAGATTGTCTATCTCAAACCCGCTATTAAATTATCTTATATTCAAAGATTTTTTCAAACTTCTAAATTTCTCGAGGTCTTGTTTTTCAAGATAATTCAAAAGTCCTTTTCTTTGTCCAACAATTTTCATAAGTCCACGGCTGGAATGTTTGTCGCCAGGATTTTGCTTGAGGTGTTCAGTCAAGTGATTGATTCTCTCTGTCAAAATTGCGATTTGAACTTCTGTTGAACCAGTGTCTTTTTCATTTCTTGCATACTTTTTGATAATTTCGTCTTTAACTTGTTTGTCCATTTTTGTTCTCCTTTTATATTCACCACACAGCAAAGCAAGCCGTTTGGAGCATAAACGCGGACTCCCTTGCCATAGGTACACGAAAATATTACATCATTTACAACCATTTGTCAAGTATTTTTGTGCCAAAAAGTTGACTATATCATTCTTTTTATACAGATTTTAGTGTTAGACACACTTCATTGTAAAAAGAAGAATTGGTCAAAGGCGAAACAACTTTTTTATTTTCTTTTAGTGATTTCAACCCCAAATCGTCTTGCATCTCAAAAATTTTAAGTTCCAAAAAGACATAAAGGCAGAAAATAAATTGCTTGAAGTTGATTGCCCTATCCTTGCTTTGCAGTTGCTTGAAAAGAGATATATCACTCAAAAAACTGTCCTGACTGGACGCAAAATCGCTGAGAAGTTTGAAATATCTAGCGAAAACTTTTCTATCCGTTGAAAGCCCAGCAAAGATTTTCCTATCAATTTTCTTATCCGCTGGCACAAAAAGAGTTGCCCCAGAATATTTTGCTATCTCCGCCAAAAAACCACTGGACAGCACCCCGTCAAGAAAGACAATTCGCTTGTACGAGCCAAAATTGTCAAAACTGGTTGGGCACAAAACTATGCTATTGACACCACTATTTTTTATCACTTCATACAAGCAATGACTGATATTTAGGTCGGCATTTTCTATGCAAAATTCTCTATACGCACCAAAGGAATAACTCACGAATAACGTTCCAAAAGCGTCTTGCTTGGCTTGGTTTACAATCTGTTTAAGTTTGTTTTTATCCCAAAATTGCGTTTTTTTGGTGCCACAAGAGCCATAAGACATTTGTTTTAGATATTCTCCCAAAAAGATGTCATCACTTTTTGGCTTGATCAATTTGCCTGTTGAGATATCCTTTGCAATTCCCTTAAAATACTTCTTTCCCTTGTAACTAGAATTTTGAAATTCCATTTGCACACTTCTATCTGTAGAAGCCTTAAGTAGTGGCAAATACTTATAACAGCCAAAGGCGATTATGTTGAGGTTTTTGTTGAAAATTGTCAAATGATTTGGGTGTTTTGGCATGGTGGAAAAGGTTGCTCCATCACACAGTCCCATTTTGAACACGGGCTTTGGATTTCCACAGCCACAAGGTTCGATAAGTTCCAAATCAGAGATAAGTTTGTCAGAGATTTGCTCTGGTTTTATTTCCATATCAAACTTTTCACATGGCAAAAAGTCGTTTGGCGAATAGTGTTTGTCCAGATAATTATTTAGGCTGGAGAGGAAGTCTGAAAACTGTTTCTTCCTAATTGTAAGTCCTGCCGCCATTTTATGACCACCAAATGTTTCCAGAGTTTCTTTTGTGCTGGAGATTGCACTGAAAATGTCTATATCATTAACACTCCTTGCACTTCCCCGCAGTTCTTCTCCCATATCCGACAGGAGTATTGTTGGGCGGTTATATTCTCCAGCAATTTTTGCCGCCACTATTCCCAACACACCACTATCCCATTTTTTGCTAAAAAGCACAATAGACTTGTAATTGGCAATATTTATTTGAGATAATTTGTCCACCACGTCGTCATAAATTCTATTACAAAGGGCTTGTCTTTCGGTATTCAAATTGCCAAGGCTTGTTATGGTGTTTTTTAGCAAGAGTTTGTCGTCTTTTATATAAAGTTTTAGCGCTACACCTGCATCTCCCATTCTCCCTGCGGCATTGATTTTTGGCGAAAGCTTGTATGCTATATCAGTGGAAGAACAGTTCAGTTGCATTTTATTTTCTTCAAACAGCATTTTTATCCCAAGGGGCAATGTCTTTTCAAAGTTTGCCATGCCAAATTTTACAATCGCCCTATTTTCGTCTTCCAAAGGCACAATATCTGCTATTGTTGCTATTGCAGTTATGCCAAGGTATTTTTTTGCCTCCTCCAAGCCAGACAAAGCCTGCACCACCTTAAATGCCACTCCCGTTCCGCACAATGACCTAAATGGATATTGCTGATTGGGAAGTTTTGGGTCAACAACAATTGTGTTTGGCAAAATCTCCGGTATGTCGTGATGGTCAGTGATAACAATATCAATGCCCAGAGCCTTGGCAAACTCCACCTCCTCATGACAAGATATCCCACAGTCCACTGTAATAATAAGGGATGGATTAAATTTATCCTTAACCCTCAAAATAGAGTCCTTTGTAAGCCCATAGCCATCTACATATCTATTTGGCAAAAAGTAATCTACGTAAAAGTTTCTTTCGGCAAAATATTTAATAAGTATTGCACTTGCACTGACTCCATCAACGTCATAATCCCCAAAAATAAGAACTTTTTCGTTGTTTTCGATAGCCAATTTAATCCTTTCTACCAGTTCTTTCATTCCACTTAATAAAAATGGGTCATAAAAACAACTATCTGTTGGGTTTAGATATTTTTTTAACTTTTCTTCAGAGGTAACACCTCGCCTTTCCATTAGTTCCAAAACGATAGGTGAAATGTTATATTTTTTTGCAATCTCCTCTTTTTCAAATTTTATACTACTCATACATAAATATTATCATATTTTTGCTGGGCTGACAACAACCTTTTTGCACAAATTTTTTTTGCAACAAAAAACCTATCATTTTGCACGATAGGTTTTGACAATTACAAATGTTTTTCAATATTTATATGTTGTAGGCAACTATTTGTCCATTTTATCTACTTGAAGATTTCCTACACCACAGTTAAATTGAAATGTATCTTGAATTTTATTCTTCTTCGTCTTCTTCATCTTGCTCTTCTTGTTGAGATTGGACATTGTGTGCAAGGACATAATGCCTTTGTCTTGCCATAACACTCCAAAGTGCTGGAACAAAGAACAAGTGAGTTGCATACACCACTGCAAGACCTGCGATACAAGCGAGTGCAACGTGGAGAATGTTTTGAACGGTCAAAATGCCAATTAGCAAGCATACAACCATAGCGATGGAATATGTTATTTGATTTTTCTTCCACAATCCATCAACGGCGTAAGATGCAAGTGCGGTGTTTGATTTGATTTTTAGTGTTGGGTCAGAGCCTTTTTCTTTTATAGCAAACAGCAAATCTGCCGTAGAAAATACACTTATACATAGCACTACTGCTGTTACTGCAAAGATATATGTGTTGACCTCTATCCTAGCGATTGCTACAAGCGAAAGAGTCAAAAGCACATCAACAACACCCGAGATTGCCATAGTAAGCCCGCCCAAAGTCTTAAACCTTATGCAAGCATATACAACAGCCAACACCAATGCAAACAACAATCCTGCCCCAACAATAAACCACGAACGAGTTCTTTGTGTTGCATTGATTTCGGTTGTTTGCCTTGTCATATCAAAGGCATCTCCCAAAAATTCTACAACTCTAATTGGGTCGTCTTTAACCTCATCAAAAGCCTCAGAAGCATTAAAGTGCTTGTTTATTGCGACACGAATATCTTGCAATGTTTTGTTGCTAGTCTTTTTGAATGTAACGACAAAAGTTTTTGTTCCATATTCGCCTTGAGTTTGGAATGATTCTATCCTAACATTATTTTCTGCCAAGATTTCTCTTATTCCATTTGACGCAATTCTAAAATTTGATTCGTTTTCGATATCAATTGTGCTGTTTTCAAATTGAACAACCAGTTGAGTCCCGCCACAGAAGTCTATCCCCTTATTAAATCCAACAATGCCAACCAACAGCCCAGCCACCAAGACCACAGCCATCATAACAATCAGTACCGGTTTGAAAAATTTCATAATGTCAAATTGAGGGTTTTTGCTTTTAGATTTCATTTTTCACAGCCTCCCTTTTAAGATTATACAATTCCTTTTTGGTGCTGTTTAAGACCATATAACATGAGCAAACACCGCGCAACATAACAAACAATACAAAGTAGTTTACAAAAAGTCCAACAAACATTGCCACTGCCATATACTTAATTCCTTGTGTGCCAAAGATATAAACTACTGCCAGCAAAATAAGCATAAACGAATATTTTTCGAGCATAGGTAAAAGGTTCTTTTTGAAACCAGTCCTTATGGCATTTGGAATTTTCTTGCCAGAAGCATATTCTGTGCGTATTCTTTCAAAGATTTGAACCATAGATGCAGTAAGGATAGCAAACACAGCCACCACTCCCAAAACACCGTTTAGGTCCATAACTACTAGAGGAATGGATTGAAGTAAAAATGCGTAAATTGCAACAAACACAAGCATACTCCAACTGGCTAGTGCTCCAAACATTCTGTATCTTATAGAAAGGAAAATCATAACTGCCAAAGCAATGGATACAAGCCCAACCGCTAGCATAACCTTAACATCTCCAAAAATCCCCACTACCGTAGTGGACAAACCACTTGAAATATCGTTGTCAACCACTTTCTTTAGGACAATAGGCTTGGAAAGGCTAGCAATTTGCAGAGCCAATGTTTTGGCAAAATCCTCACTTTGATATGACAATGTCAGGCTGGATATTGTCCCAGTTTCGCTGATTGCCCTACCTGCGTTGCCTTCGGAATCATACAAAATATTTTGCCCGTTGACATGCAAATATAGTTTGTCAGAACTTTCGTGGTCTGCTGTAAAATCTCTCAACATTTGTTGACCTTCGTCATTAAATTCAATGACTACAGACCAGAAATCAGTTGAGCCATAACTTGCAGATTGGACATAGCAATTCTTAAAATATTTGCCAGTAATACTTCCCTCTGCAGTGCTTGAAGTGCTGGTGTTTAGGCTTATCCCACTTTCTGACGCAATGGACGAAAATAGGTCTGTGCCCAACCCGCTTTTAGAAAACATATTTGCAAGTTTGTCGTCATCATAATTGGATACTACAATTCTAATCGTTCTCTTTTCACTGTCACCCAAGGTGTCCACGTGTCCAGAAACTTCCAATCCATATGAAGCAAACGCATTTTGATATCTACTTACAGTAGAGTCAACAGCCATCTCAAATTCGGCATCACTCATACCTTCTTCTTTTTGTGCCTCAAAAACAGACAATCTGCCCCCTGCGATGTCGTATCCATAGTTTATCGCACCCATAAACCCACGAAAAGTGGTGTTGGTAGTTGGAATAACAAAACTGACAAAAGTAAGTATCATCCCAATAATGGTCAAAATTGCCACAAGCACAAGTTTAATTCTAGAACTAGTTTTGGTCATTAAAGCCCGTCTCCTTTCAATATGCATTTTATTATATAAAAGAAAAGTAATTAAGTCAATCACAATTTCAATTTCGTTGAGAATTTTTATTGAAAATTTTGAAAGTTATCATATTTTTGACCAAAAAATGTCTTTCAAAACAAAAAAAGTGGATTTTTAGTCCACTTCTTTGTTATTTTACATTATGATTCACTCATGGCATAGAAATTATTCGTTTATGCTTTTTTCATTTTATATGAATAGAAATTAGTTGTTTATGAATATTTCCTTTTTGCAAGAATAGAAATTATTTGTTTATGAATATTTCATTTTGCATAGAATGAAAATTATGTATTTTGTGAATTTTTCCTACACCTAATATCTTTATTTTATATATTTCATTCTAAATCGAATATAAGGTTGTGCATTTCGTATATTATTTCCTACAAGGTTTAATAATCAATGCTTTTTGGGGCTATTTTTTGAGGTTAACCAAGAAAATGCCTGCAATCAGCCCCACGAGTCCTGCGAAAATGACATCATAAAGTATGCTCAAATTAAAAGTAAAAGTGGACGAAAGAAGTCCAAAGATTGCATATGCAACAATGCTATATATAGCACCAATAAGTATGCCCTTGACTGCTCCTTTGGTCTTGTTACCCTTTAGAGCCACATTTACCCCTAGCACAACACTCAACACCTTGATAACTTGATTTACTATCTTTATTGTAGTGCCGTTCATAGGTACAAATTTATACACCACTGCAAACAACAGCACTCCTACAATGGATACACAAACCGCTACAAGAACACCCTTCAAAACTCCCAAAATATTTGCCTTTTTGTCCAAAACTCCTTCCATATCTTCCCCCAAAACTAAATACAATCTATCTTTTCATTTTGTCGCTAGTTAATATGTATGAAAGAATTTTTGATTTTATTCAAAAAAATAGCACCTCAAAAGAGATGCTACATTTTTACTTTTCAGATTTTTTTGTTGCAGGTTTTTTGGCAGTTGCTTTCTTTGTGGTAGGTTTTTTCTCTGCAGTTTTCTTTTCAGCTGGTTGTTTTTTTGCTGTTGCTGGCTTCTTTGCCGAAGACTTTTTGCTAGCAGTCTTTTTTGCTGGCTTCTTTTCTTCCACTTTTTCTGCCTTTTCTTCTACAGGAGCAACTTCTTCTGCTTTTTGTGCTACTTCGCTTTTTTCGGCATCGCCAATAACTTCTTCTTTAAGTTTTTCGCTTGGGTCAATAACATTGCCGTTTTCGTCTAGTATAAGGTCTTCTTTCTTATCAATCCCCAAAATAACAGATGCGTTGATTGTGATGTAACTAGCATTTTTTTCGTTATCATCACTGCCAGTCTTGAGAACGACCACTCTGCCCATATTTGTTTCTCTCATAGAAACTATTGTCCCATACACACCGGCATTGGTAACAACCTTGTCCCCTGCTTTAAGTTCGTTCATCATCTTCATGGCTTGTTCTTGCTGTTTCTTTCTGTTGATTGTTCCAAATATAAGATAAACAACCATAAGAAGCACCAAAATCCCTAGCAAGATTGTCATTCCGATTCCGTTTCCGTTTGCTTCTGCACCCAACATAAATAACATAATCTTTTTCTCCTTATTTTTTAATAGATATATTATATTTCAGTTTTTGCTTTTAGGCAAATATTTTTAACTCATTTTATACTAATTTTTCAATTTTTTTATCAAAAAAATATTATTCTTTATAATTTTTGTAAAATTCTTCCCTAAATTCCAAAAATCTATCTTGCTTTATTGCCTCTCTTATATCTTCCATAAGTTTGATAAGACATCTCAAGTTGTGCTTACTCAGCAGTCTTGCTCCCAAAATTTCGCCAGTGTTGAACAAGTGTCTTAAATATGCCTTGGTGTAATTTCGGCAACATTCACAATCGCAGTTGTCATCAAGTGGGCTAAAATCTTCCTTATACTTTGCGTTTTTCACCACAATCTTGCCATGAGAAGTGAAAGCAGTGCCATTCCTTGCGATTCTAGTTGCAAGCACACAATCAAACATATCTATCCCACGCAAAACTCCTTCTACCAAGCAGTCTGGGCTACCCACCCCCATAAGGTAATGTGGACTATCTTTGGGCAATTTGTCTTTTAGCGAGTCCAAAACATCATACATCACTTCTTTTGGCTCTCCCACACTCAACCCACCTATCGCAATGCCACATTTTACATAAGGGAGTGCCAATTCCAAACTTTTTTGTCTTAAGTCCTTGTAAACATTTCCCTGAACAATAGGAAACAACATTTGTTTTGGATTTTTCTGTGCTTCATAACAACGTTTTAGCCATTCATAAGTTCTCTTTACTGCTTTTTCTGCTGTAGCATGAGATGTTGCCTTTTCGCCATCTCCTGCATCTGTGCATTCGTCCAATTGCATAACAATATCAGAGCCAAGGTCGTTTTGAATTTTGATACATTTTTCTGGTGTCATAAAATGTTTGTCGCCGTTTAGATGAGAGTGAAACTCTACCCCATCATCACTAATTTTGCGAAAGTTGGACAACGAAAATACCTGAAACCCACCAGAATCTGTAAGTATTGGCTTGTTCCAGTGCATAAACTTGTGCAAACCGCCTGCCTTGGCGATAAGTTCGTTTGATGGTCTAAGATACAAGTGGTATGTGTTGGATAGAATTATCTGTGCACCTATTTCCTCAAGGTCCTCTGGTGTCAAACTTTTTACCGTTGCCTGAGTGCCAACTGGCATATATATTGGTGTTTCTATCTCGCCATGTGGTGTTTTGAAAACACCTGTCCTTGCTCCGCAATTTTTGTCTATATGTGTAGTTGTAAATTCAAATTCACTCATACGTCCGCTCCTTTGTTTGGTTTTTCTCTATAAAAAAATGAACTGTCGCCAAACGAAAAAAATCTATATTTTTCTTCCACTGCCGTTTTATAAACCCTCATTGTGTTTTCGTATCCAGCAAATGCACTCACCAGCATTATAAGGGTGCTTTCTGGCAAATGGAAATTGGTTATTAGGCAATCCACAATCTTAAAATCATATGGAGGATAGCAAAAGAGTTTTGTATTGGATTTTTGTGCCACCACTTCCCCTGTTTTGCCAGCACTTTCCAGTGTCCTTACAGAAGTTGTGCCCACAGCAATAATTCGTCTGCCTTCTTTTTTTGCCTTGTTTATTATATCCGCCACCTCTGGCTCCACTTCGTAATATTCCTCGTGCATGTCGTGGTTTAGGATATTGTCTTCCTTTACTGGTCTAAAAGTTCCCAATCCAACATGCAACAGAACGTTTACTATTTCCACCCCTTTTTGCTTTATTCTCTCCAGCAATTCTGGTGTAAAATGAAGTCCTGCCGTTGGCGCTGCTGTAGAACCGTTAAACTTGCTATAAACTGTTTGATATCTCTCACTATTTTCCAACTTTTGTTTTATATAAGGTGGCAGTGGAGTCATACCCACTCGAGATAAAATATCTTCAAAAGTGCCAGAAAAATGAAATCTCACTTCCTTTCCGCCGAAATCATTATCTCCCAATATTTCACACGATAGTTCGTCAGAAAAAACTACCTCTGTCCCCTTTTTAAGCCTTTTACCTGGCTTTGCAAGAGCCTGCCAATCGGTAAGATTTTCCCTTTTTATAAGAAAAATTTCTACATTTGCACCAGTAGATTTTTTGCCTACCAACCTGCAAGGGATAACCCTTGTGTTGTTGCAAACCAATACATCTCCCTTGTGCAAAAAGTCTATTATATCTCTAAAATGCTTGTGTTGTATTTGCCCATTGTCCATATTAAAACACAAGAGCCTAGAAGAATCTCTTGGTTCTAGTGGTGTTTGGGCAATCAGTTCTTCTGGCAAATCATAATAATATGTGCTTCGTTTTGTAAAATCAATCGTTTTTTCCGTCATTTTTCCCGTCCTTAGGCAAAAGGGATTCCAACCCCATATGTTTGTATGCCCCCTCAAGAGCAATTCTCCCCCTAGGAGTTCGTGCAACAAACCCCAGTCTTATAAGATATGGTTCATACACGTCTTCCACAGTTGCCACTTCTTCCCCAATTGCAGTTGCAAGGGTTTCCACCCCTACAGGCCCGCCACCAAATGTGGTAATAAGCCTTTCCAGTAGTCGTCTATCCACAAAGTCTAGCCCTCTCTCGTCCACATCCATCAGTTTTAGGGCTTCTCTTGCAATATCCAGCGTAACCTTTCCGCCAGACCTTACTTGTGCATAATCACGCACTCTTTTTAGCAGTCTGTTGGCTATTCTTGGAGTTCCCCTACTGCGTTTTGCAATTTCCAAAATGGCTTCATCTGTTATGTCAACATTCAAAATTTTTGAACTTCTAGAAATTATCTTGGACAAATCGTTTTCGTCATAAAGTTCCAATCTCTGAATTATCCCAAATCTATCTCTTAATGGAGAAGATATGTTTCCTGCCTTGGTGGTTGCACCAACAAGAGTAAAAGGTTGAAGTTTTAACCTCATATTTCTTGCGCTTGGACCTTTGCCTACGATAAAGTCCAGCGAAAAATCTTCCATTGCGGGATACAAAATTTCCTCCACAGAATGATTTAGTCTGTGTATTTCGTCTATAAACAACACATCATTTTTCTGCAAATTGGTGAGTATTGCGGCTAGGTCGGCTGCGTGTTCTATTGCAGGCCCGCTGGTAACTTTCAGTTGAGTTCCCAGTTCTGTTGCAATAATGTGCGAAAGGGTTGTTTTGCCTAGTCCTGGAGGACCATACAACAACACGTGGTCTAGCGGTTCTTTTCGCACCTTTGCTGCTTGAATAAATATGGAAAGACTTTCTTTCACTTTTTCTTGCCCAACATAATCGTTCAACACTGCTGGTCTAAGTGAATTTTCAATTTCCACATCACTTGATATTTTTGTGCTTTTGATAAAATCGTTCATATTTTGTCCTTATTCTCTATCTTCTTATTTGTGCAAAAGATTTGGATATAATATCCTCCGCAGTGTCGCCAGCGACAAATACACTGTTCGCCAATTTCACTGCTTCTGGTCTTGTTATCCCCAAACTGCACAACACTTCCACTGCATCCACAACTTCTTGCGAAAGGCTATCCGCCACTGTTTGTGGCATCCCACCAACAAAAGTAACCTTGTCTTTTAGGTCAACAATTATTCTTTCTGCAGTCTTTTTGCCCACACCCTTGATGCTGGATAAAGTCTTTGCATCTCCAGTAGCAATAATAGAGCATAGGTCGTTGTAAGAAATGCCAGAAAGCATACCCATAGCACCCTTTGGCCCAACACCACTGACGCTGATAAGTTTGAGAAACACATCTTTTTCTTCCTTAGAAAAAAAACCAAAAAGACTTATTCCATCTTCTCTTACTTGAAAATATGTCCAAACCTTAACTTCGCCCTCTGCTTCCAGCAAAGTTTTTTCTGCTAGGGCAGAAACAAATATTTCATAGCCAACTCCCCCATTATCAAGAGTTATCCAGCCTTCGCCACTATCTGTTATTCTGCCTGTTAAATAACTAAACATCTTCTTCTCCAAAAGTTTTATATCGAATTGTCGCTTAATTGGTCATTAAATTGCAAATGAGTAAGTGCCACTGCAACAGCATCTGCAGCGTCATCTGGTTTTGGGGCTTTTTCCAAACCCAAAATATTTTTGACCATAAACTGAATTTGTTTTTTTTCTGCCCGTCCATTGCCAGTTAGGGCTTGCTTTATTTGCAAGGGAGTATATTCAAACATTGGCAAATTCCTTTCTATCCCACACAAAATTATTATACCCCTAGCCTCCGCCACCGGAATTATCGTGGTTTGATTGCGGAAAAAGAACAACTCCTCAATAGCCATACAATCTGGCTGATATTTGTCAATCAGCGCCAAAATGCCTTGGTGAATGGTCAACAGTCTTTGGGATATACTTTGCTCTTTTGGAGTAGAAATTACCCCATAATCCACAGCAGTTTGTCTGCCACAATCTTCATCAACCACTCCAAACCCCAACAGTGCAAACCCGGGGTCTATCCCTAAAATTCTTCTCATAGTTTCCCTTATTATATGTTTAACCACAAGGACAACCTTGTGGCAACAGTTTTTTCTTTTTTATATAAATACAACTAATCGCTGACAAATTCAACAATTACTTGTCGTTGAGGACATCCTCATTGTGTGCAATAATCTTGTCTATTGCCGAATGAGAACCAACTTTTTGTGGCTCTGGAGCAAACATCACAGGACCATCTGCATCGTGCAAATCGAAGTCCAAAAATGTTTCAAACCCCACACTTCTCAACTTTTCCAATCTATTTTGATTAAGCGGAACAACTTGCAAAAAATGAGTGTAAGTTAGCCCAATCTTTTCCTCAAAGAACTCCAGTGGAAACATCTCTGGAAAAGATATCACACCACTTATGCAATCAGTCCCTGCAAAACATGGTTTGCCGTCTTTGGAAAATGTGAACACCTGCCCCACCATAACTCCACTATTATCTATAATGCAAGCCTGAGCCATCTGTGCCATAAACCTAACAACCCAGCCATATTCAGGCTTTTCAAAAGACATCTTGTAACTTGATGGCAACACCATAACAAGTTCCGCCCTTGCTACATCATCAGAAAACCTATAGTCGCTTAATCCCACAGTGGATACTACAAAGCCATTAAAAGCCTCTGTTGGCTCAAACACTGCAACATCTACTGGAAACAAATTGTCAAACTCTGCACTTGTTTTGAAAATATGCACCTGATTGTTGTCCGCTCCCAAGATATTTTTTGTATGATCAACAACCAAAGCCCTTCTATTCCTTTCCGATTCAAGTTCTTTGCTTTCTTCGAGCATAATTATCCCCCTTTATTTTCAAAATCTAATACACATCCTGCTAATATTTTTTGCCAACTAATAAATTATTTTTTCCAACTGATAAAATATTCTTGCCAACTAATAAATTATTTTTTTGTAAATTGATAAAATATTTTTGTCAATTCATAAAATATCTTTTGTCAACGGATAAAATACTTTTTGTCAATATATATCTTACATACAAGATAATAATAGAAAATAAAAGCCATTTTGTCAAATAAATATGGCTTATATTCTTTTATCAAATTTTTATTTTACACAAAATCTTACGCAAGGGACTTTTCACAATACATTTTTGTTTGCTTGTGTAATTATGCAGAAGGGAATTCTCATTGATCTTGTTGCTTATTATCCACATCTATATTGCCAACACCATACAAAGATTTATCCTTTTCAACAGAATAATTTTCATCAAAGATTGCTTTTTGCTTCCTGCTGAAAAGTCATATTTTCCACCAAAGAATTGGACAATATGTCTGCATATTTATCTTCAAAATTAGCATAATTCTTTTCTTGACAAGCAACTATTGACTGCTCAATTCCTTTAACTTCACCAAAACCTCTTTTTGCTTGATGAGAATAATATTGATTATCCCTCTTTGCAATCTTTTCATAATTTTCAGATATAAATTGCTCTTCAGAGATATTCCTTTTCTTTGCCTCTTCAGCAATTATCAATTCCTTTTCAAAAACATTTTCAATAGCCCGTATTATGCTTTCATTTATATAAACTTTTTCATTCCCTTCATGTTCGCTATTTGTAAGTGATTTATCAAAACCTAACAATTTTGACCCTTTCAAATCCAACTTATCTGTAATTGGGTTGATATAAATATGACATATCTCATGGCATAAGTGCATCATAAAGCCATATTCCCCTCCTGGCAGTATTTCTGCGATTTCTTCCCCTTTCTCATTTTTTACAACATTGCCTGTTTCGCTGACAATCTTTCTGCCATTAACTTCCGCACCACAACCACCGCTTGCCATTGACATAATTATGTTTATATTAAAGTCATTCATATCAACATTTTTGATAAAAAACCAATCTATAAAGTCTTTCAACCTGCCCTCATACTTCTCAAGACAATTATTAACTTTATCTATTTGCTTGTTATAATAAGATTGTGAATCTTTGTAGAATTTATCAAAATTACTTTTATTAGCAAAAGCATTTACTTCTTGCATAAGTTCATCAATCAAGATTTTACTTTTGGCATCAAAGCAAAGCCTACTTTTATATGGATACTCTTTTTTTGCACTTTGCGTCAAATTATAATTTTCGTCCATTTGTAAAAATAACAAAATAGGGGCATCATAAGAAAATCTATCTCCCAAATAAGAAATAACCTCATTAAACTTATCAATAAGGGCTTTGCTATCATTGCTTTTTATAAAATCACACAACCTCTTTGAATATTCTCTATCCAGCAAGCCCAAAAGTTCTTCCTTATGGAAGTTGCTGTTTAGATAAATGGCATTCAATAATTCAGTTCTTTTATCAACAAAAACATTCATAATCACATTAAGGCTATCACAAATTCCTTGCCTAGTCAAACAATTTTCTATCACCCTATTCTTATATTTATCCAAAAACACTCTAATTGGTTTTGTTTCTTAAATAGTTTTATACCTTTTTCGCAATATAAATTATTTTTTACATAACATTGGGAATATAATGTTATAAATATTTGCAGTTGTGGAGAATTTTATCCGTATATGATTTGAAATTAAAGAATTTTAATTAAAACAATACACAAAGGCAAACTTTTAGTCATAATCCTTTTTGTCCAAAATTCCCATAACAAGCAAACGTTTTAGTTTTGGTGGGAGGTTGCTTACATCAATCTCTTTGTTGTCTATATTAAGGCTGTCTTTTTGCCTTTTATATGTTTCAAATTCTTTTTGTCTTTTTGCCATAATTGCGTCCATATCTCTATTATGGCTAATACTTTTTGTGCCATTACTTCCCTTTTCAAAAAACCCATTTGAAATGGTGTTTTGTTTTGTAAAATCATCATTCAGTTCCAAATCGTTTATTGAAAATGTTGAACTGTATTTTTCCTTTCCACTAGACTGAGGTCGTCTGTTTTGAGAGGCAAAAAATCCTTGTCTATTGGAAGAATTTTGGGCATTATTTGGGATTTCAATCTTTATCCTATCTTGCCCGTTAGAACTGTTATCAGCCGTCTTTTGAACAAATTTTGTGCCAAAGGAGGAGTTTTCCTTTTTCAAATCTGTCGTGCCACTTGGCATTGGGACAAAAGGATTGTTGCCAAATGCTTCCTTACGAGTCAGTGGCACACTGTTTGGCTGGGCTTCCTTTTGTTGCGTTGGTTTAACTTCCTGTTTGTTTTCCTTTTGTGGTGGGTTTAGTTGTGGAGGCAAAACAACTGGTCTAATCTGCAACTCACTTTTGCCTAGTCTATCACCTTTTTCTACATTGCCTAGTTCTTTCTTTTTTTTCTTTTCACGATTTTTTTTCATAATGATAATAAAAGGCTTTGCCAACCATTCACCAATTTTCTTAAACCACTTGAATTTTAGAATAAAAAGAGAGAGCAAAAATGTTGCACATAAAATATAAAAAAGTATATTCATTTGTTCCCTCCTTTTGATTATTATTTGAATGTTTTATGACAAAATTAGATTGATTGTTCATTGTTAATTTCTAAAATCAAAAAAGTCGTCATCATCATCGTCATCATCGTCTTTTTCTGGCTTTACATAATCTTTTGTTATGGTGTTGCGCATATTGGTATCTGCAATCATATTTTGCAATTTGTAGTAGTCCATAACCCCTATTTTGCCTTCGTCAAACGCTTTTATCAGCGCCTTTGGAATCTCCGCCTCTGCTTGCAATTTTTCTACATTCAACTCTTCTGCTTTGGCTTTCATTTCTTCTGTCTTTGCCTCTGCCAAAAGTCGCATTTCTTCTGCTTTTGAAAGGGCTATTGCTCGTTCTCTCTTATCTTCTTCTGTTCTTTTTTCTGCTACAAAATCTCGCCCGAGTTCAATAGATTTGATATCCAGCGACAACACGCTAAATGCACACTCTTTAGGAAATCCTTTTGCCAAAACAGATTTTGAAATAAGGTCTGGGTTTTGCAAAAGATCTTTGTGAGATTTTGCCCCACCAATAACACTTAAAACACCTTCCCTCACTCTAGACATTATTACATCTTCACCCAAGCCACCAATAACCTTAGAAATGTTGGCCTTTAGACCAATAGACACCACCACCTTAACCTCTCGCCCATCACATGTTGTCGCACAAATTGTCTCACTTTCCACCACTTTTGGCTTAATAGTTTCATTTACCACTTTGCAAATATTTTGCCCAGCCAAATCTATTGCCTTTGCTGTATCCAGCGACAAGATTACATCACTTGCGTTGGCTAGCAACATTCCATCCACCAATCCCACGACATTTCCCCCAGCCAAAAGATGACCTTCTAGGTCGTCAAAACTAATAGGCAAGCCAGACTTTTTAGCTTTAATATAGCATGATGTGAGGGTTTTGTAGTCCACCTTTCGCCATTTTAGCGAAGACAACTTGCGAGCAGAAACATATGCCCCCGCCCACAGCGCACTCCACCATGTTTTTACAGGCACAATTATACAAAAAGCCACCACCAAAGCAATCAAAATGGCACTTGTGATACTCAATGTTATTATTGTTGAAGTTGAAATACCAATTAACTTTTCCATACTAAAAGCATTATAACATATATCAAAGCAAAAATAAAGACCCAATTTTTGAAAAATAAGACCTCAACATCCATTACACATTGCAATAACCCAGCAGTTGTTTGATATAAAAATGATTTTCAAATGATAGTAAAATTAAAGATTAAGGGTATTAAAGATAAAAAATATAAGTTAAAGATTAAATATTTAAGATTGTATAAGAGATTAAAACTATTGAAAATTAAAGATTATATAAAGGTTTCAAACTATTGAGAGTTAAAAAAAGAAGATTATAGACAAAAAGATTAAAAATTTGAAGATTAAAGATAAATTATGTGCTGAAAAGGTGTTTTTGTTTGACTAACAAACTTATTTAATGATAAAAATAAAAGGAATTGTCAGGTTACAAAATTGAAATTATAAATAAGTTTGATTGAGTATATAAGCATATAATTAAGTCTATAAATAATTTTAATAAACAATTTCATTAGAATACAAAATATGAATACATAAAAATTGAATATGTAAAATTCTCTAAAAATCTTGATAATAATATTTTTCGATAATCTAAAATTTTTTGAAAAAAGTGCTTGACTCGTCCCTTAGTGGAGATTTTATATTATATCCAAGGAGAAAAATGATGCTAAAAATCGGTGAATTTTCAAAACTTTGCAAAACTACAATTAAAACTCTCAGATACTATGACGAGGTTGGGCTATTAAAGCCAGTTAAGGTGGACACAAATGGTTATAGGTATTATGAGGTTGAGCAGTTGAACGACCTGATATTTATATTGGAGTTGAGAAAGTTGGATATTTCCATTCTAGATATAAAAAATATTCAAAACTCTAGCCACAAACAAAAATATCTTGAAAATCACCTGCTATATTTGGAACAAGAAATGCACCGCAAAAGCAATCAAATATCCTTAATAAAAAATATGATTGAAAAATCAAAAAAAGGAGAGATTATGGAAAAATATGTCGCAAAAAAAATAGTAGTGCCAAAGAATATTGTTTATTATAGGCATGGCACAATAGATACTATGGCAAATCTGTTTGATTTTGTATTGCAAGCCGGCGCAGAAGCACAAACAAACAACCCAAAGTTGAAATGTAAGAATTATTGCTATGTTACCTATTCTGCCAATGAATACAGAGAAAAAGATATCGAACTGGAATATGTAGAGGCTGTGGAAAATTTTGGCAAGGAAAGCGAAAATATCAAGTTTAGAGAAGAAAATGAAATTGTTGCAATATCCGTTATGCACAAGGGTAGTTATGAAACTTTGAACAAAGCATATGCCTTTGTTCTAAATTGGGTTAAGGAAAATGGCTATAAAATTGTCGCACCAATAAGAGAAGTTTATATTGATGGATGTTGGAACAAAGACTCTGTAAATGATTATCTTACAGAAATTCAAGTGCCAATCAGCATCAAATAACTCCGCTAACTTTTTGCTAACTTGTTATTTATAAAAAGAAATCGAATATTTTATAAAATGAGTCGCTAGCATATTATTTACAAAACAAAACCCACACAAGAGTTCCTTTCTCTTGTGTGGATTTTTATCTAAATAACATTTTCAAAAATAAGTATAATACTGTCTTGCAAAACAAGTAAATTTTTTATAAGTATAAGAAATAATTTTTTCAAATACAAGAAAATAGTGTTTTTCGAATATAAGAAAATAGTCTTTTCCAAATATAGATAAAATAATATTTTCAAGGACAAAATAATAGTTTTTTATAAATAGTGTTTTCAAAAATAAGTAAGGCGTTTTTCCATGATAGTTTTCAATAATAAGTGTCTTTTGGCACAAAATTGCTGTTATTTTGCCTTCTTTTTGCTCCTTCTAAAGAATGCAAACCACGATATAGCCAGCACAATTCCACCAACTATAACGATATATTTCCACTCTACATACGAATCGGATATATGGTTGAAGTTGCTTTGAGATACAGGCATATCTTCACTGGAAGAATAGACTATACTTCCCTCTTCATCTGTTCTGCGAATGGTTATAGACATTTGTTCCAGTCGTGAACACACTGATTGTTTTGGATGCCCATATTTGTTGTCTTTCCCTACACTTATAACAGCTATTTCTGGGTGAATAACATCCAAAAATTCCTGACTGGAAGATGTGTCACTGCCATGATGCCCTACTTTTAGTATATTGCAATCAAAAACACTTGGAGTTGATGAAATAGCAGAACTATAATTGGTCAAAAATTCTTCTTCAGTTTCCACACTGGCATCTCCAGTGAAGGCATATTTTATGCCACAAATATTTGCAATAATGATTGGGCTGTAGTCGTTGACATCTGTGTATTTAACTTCACTTGGACCATAAAACACAAAAGAATAGTCATCTCCAGTAATCTGCTCATCTGCTTCATTGCGCTTTAATGTTAGCCCTTCTTCTTGATAGGCGCTTGTTATTGTGTTTTCCCAAATTTTTGTTGTTACAATTTTGTAATTTTCATTTTCTATTTTGTTATTTTTAGTTTCATAATTGGAATAACATTTTGGAGCATAAAAAGTTTTAATTTCATACAGACTAAACACTGTTGGTGCATTGCCAATGTGGTCGTTGTCTGTGTGGGTTGCAATAAAATAATCTATTGTTGTTATGTTTAGTGCATCTATGTATCTAACAAGGGCATTTTTGGCGCTTGGGTCACCAGTGTCTATAAGCATTGTCTTGTTGTCTGGCAGTTGAATTAAGGTCGCATCCCCCTGACCAACATCGATAAAGTGAACTTTATACTCCCCTGTTGCAACAGCCGTTTCAAATTGAAAGGTTGTTTTGTTGATTTGTCTTTCTATAGTAGACGAGAAAAACAAACTAACAATAAGTGCAACCCACAATATAGAATAAATGACCAACTTAAAAGCAGTCTTTGCCTTAGTTTTTTCACTCATTGCTCTGGTTTGCACCTTTTCACCACGAGCAACCTTTTCAATGTTTTTTACTGCCTTCTTTTTCCCTTTGTTTATCTGTTTGTTTATTTGCCTTTTTGCAAAATTTCTCAAATCATCATCTTGTTTTTTGTTCATAAAAACCTCACACTATCTTTTGTTTTTGTTCGCTTGCTATTTTGTATCTAATCTTGTGTGCCTTTTTTGGTTTTTTGGATATAAGTTCCAAAATTTTTGGCACTGCTTCAATTCCAGCCTGATAACCCTCCGCATACATTGCGTCTATGTCATCAATTTTGGTGGACTTGTAATCTTTCATACTTGGCGCAACCACAATGTCCGCATTTAGATACCCCTTGTTGCAGTTGCTTTTGCTCATAATCCTAATAGTCGCCAAAATGACATCCAACACCTTGAGAGAAGAAGTGCCATAACCCCTTGTAGAGTTGACATCCACAGCGACAACATAATCGCACCCAAAATGTCTTGGCACATCACTAGGGATATTGTTTTGAAGCCCACCATCACTTAGGTGCATATCCTCATATTCCACAGGCACAAAAACTCCCGGCACAGCGCAACTTCCAGCAATTACTTTGGCAAGATTGCCACGTGTAAAGGCAATTTCTCTAGAAGAAATCAAATCCACCGCAATAGCAGAAAAAGGGATTTTTGACTGTGAAATATCCACATCTCCCAGATTTTGTTTTATCAAATTTTGAATACCGTCAGTTTTTGATGGCATAAAAAATTTGCTCTTTCTTATATCCTTTATATCCAGAGAGTGTGCCATTTGCAACATTTCTTCTGGTGTTTTACCAAAAGAATACATCGCCCCAACAATAGAGCCAGCACTTGTTCCTGCAACAAAATCAAATGTGATACCATTTTCCTCAAAAGCCTTAAGCACCCCTATATGAGCAACTCCCCTTGCCCCGCCACCACCAAGAGCAAGCCCCAACTTAATTTTTTTATTTTTTACCGGAATATCTCGTTTTCGTTCAAAAAATTTCATCTCTACCCCTAATACCAAATTTAGACTATCGCAAACCAAAATTTAGACTATCACATAATAGTTTTGGAATATGTCAATCCAAAATTTAGACTATCTAATAATAGTTTTAGAATATGTCAATACAAAATTTAGCATTTGTTATACACAGCCTAAATCTTATCATATTATTCCAAATTCTCAAAACAAAAAAACACAAAACTAGAAAAACACAAAACAAGAAAAACCAAATAAAAAACATAAAAAAAACCAAGGGAACAAAATCTCTTGGTTTTTTTTAATAAATATTAGTTGTTTGTTGAGTTGTCGTCGTTGCCGTTGTCTGTTGCAGTTTCTTTCACTTCAGTTTCTGTTGTATCTGCTTTTTCTTCTTGTTCGGCTTCTTGTGCTTGTTGTTCTTCTATAAGTCTAATTTTTTCTTCTAGTTCTGCGATATCACTTTTCAGTTCGTCATGATTCTTGTTTAGGAATGCGTTTGCCCTTTCAAGTATTGGATATCTATCCTTGTTCTTTTGCATCACTTCTTCACAATGTTGAACAGAAAGTCTAAGTCCTTCTAGTAAGTCAAGTTCTTGTGTAAGTTTGTTTGCTTTTTCTTCGTCAATATCCACATAGTTGTTTACACCATACAACACAACTTTTTGTTTTGCAACGATGGCTTCTTTTCTGCGAAGTTTTCTCTTGTCACTGTCAAGTGTCATATTTACTCGTCTGAGTGGCAAGAATTCTTTTTTGTTAGCAGAAAGTTCTTTTTCGTTTTCTTTAAGTCTTTGCTTTAGCACTTCCAATCTTTGTTGCAATTCTTCCTTGCTGGCAGTTTGCACAGAAACTGTGGCTGGTTGTTCTGCAGATTTTTCTTCCAAATCTTTTATTGTCTTTTGGTCGTCTTCTATTTGTTTTTCAAGTTCTGCAATTCTCTCTTCAAGTTCTTTTTGACGATTTTCTGCATCTTCTGCTTGTTTTTGAGCGTCTTCCGCTTGCTTTTGAGCCTCTTGTGCTTGGCTCATTGCATCTTCTGCGTTTTTCTTTGCTTCGTCAAGTTCTTGCTGAGATTTCTTTTCTTCATCCATTTGAGCAACAACTTTCTTTGTTTCTTCTGTTATTTCGCTTACGATAGAGTCCAAGTCTTCTTCTTCCACTGGAACAACTATTGGTTGTTGTGGTTGAAGGTTGCTTGCTTTTAAGGCTTCTTCCTCTGCCTTTGCCTGTTCCATATCCACTTCAGATGGAGTTTCAGGCTCTTCTTTTGCAGGTTGCTCTGCCACTTGTGGTGCAGGTTGTTCTGCAGGTTGTTCTTGTTGTACTGGTTTTACAACAGGTCGTTCTTGTTCTTCATTTGGAGCATTGAGGAGTTTTGGTCTTGTAACAGGTTTGTCTTCACTTTGTTTGTGGCGTTTGAAGAAAATTCCGTTGGTGCCGTCAACAATAGATATGAAGAGGTCTGACAAGAAAACAATAATAAATGCCGCAACTACGATAATTCCGATAACCCCTAGAATGTTCAAAAAAGTATCCAACATTATCCTTTTACCTCACTTTCTTTATAGTTAACAAGATTTTACCACAACGACTATTTGTTGTCAATATTGAAAAATAAATTTGGGCAAAACGACAGCCTTTATCTTTATATTTTGCATTTTTAGTGATAAAACACATATAAAAAACTATTTTAGTTGTCATTTCTCTCAAACCAAATATTATTATATATGATAACAAATAAAATTTTGAAAAGATTTCTAATAAAACTTTGCTACCTTTACAACTCCTCAAATCTATCCAATGAAAAATCTGGAGTGTAGTCAAGCGTTGCACTATTTAAGTCTTGAATATACCCATTCTCAAAACCCAAAGCCTTTGCGTGAGCAAGCACTTTTTTGTATTGCAACAAAGGGAGCCTATTTTGAAGTTCTTTATGTTCACTCGCCTTGTAGCAAGGGACAAATTGGCTCATAAGGCTGATTATTGTTTTATTGCCCAAAAGTTCTGCAATTTTGTCCAAAATTTTCAAACTATCCTCATAGGCATTTGGCAAGACAAGATGTCTAACAATTATTCCCTTTTTCATCACTCCGTTTTCAATTATATCCTCTGGCAAAATTTCTCTTGCTGTTTTGAGTGCTTGACAACACACCTCAAAATAATCCCCTGCCTTTGAATATTTTTGAGCGAGATTCTGGTCAAAATACTTAAAATCAAACAAAAATATATCTACATAATCTTTTAGTTTGAGAATATTTTCCTTTCGTTCATATCCACTGGTGTTCCAAACAACAGAAATTTTTGGCTTTGCAATTTTCAGTGCATCAATAATTTTTGAAGTGTAATGCGTTGGTGTAACTAGATTGAGATTGGCAACACCACTTCTTTCCACTTTTTCAAATAGTTCTGCCAGTTGCAAAACAGAAAAATCTTTCCCTATTCCTTGATGTGAGATTTGATAATTTTGGCAAAAACAACATTTTAGAGAGCAATAGGAAAAAAATATTGCCCCACTGCCATTTTCTGGGCAAATTATGGGTTCTTCAAAACGATGCTTCATTACTTTTGCAACACGCACAAAGTCTTGGTCCTTGCCACAAAAAGATTTGCCCAAAGGGCAACCCCTTGGGCAATCCAAACAGCGATTTTCTTTTGAAGAATCCTCAGTCATAAGGTCTATCCTCGTTGCTTATAAATGCGTATGCCACAGCGCCTGGTCCAACATGAGCCCCAATTATTGGCCCCATTATGCGAATTTCTGGCCTTATGTCATACTTTTCTGCAAACATATCCTGCAACTGTTGTGCCAGTGGCAAATTGTCTGTGTGGACAATGTATATAAATGGAAATTTCTCATTCCTTGTAAATTTTGCATAGTCTGCAACAATGGAGTTCATTGCCTTTTTGAGCCCAATTTCCTTTCTGCAAACTTTCAACTTGCCATCTCTGCCAAACTCCAATATTGGCTTTACTTGAAGCATAGAACCGATGCTGGCAGATGCCTTGCTTATCCTTCCGCCACGTGCGAGAAATTTTAGGTCGTTGACCAGCACAAAGTGTTGTATATGATGCTTAAAACTTTCTATTTGCTTAACTGCTTTTTCTAGGCATTCCCCTTCATCACGAAGTTTGCAAGCACTTCTCACCACCATACCTTCGCCCACAGTTGTTGTATCACTTTCGATAGCGATAATGTTGGCATCTGGATAAGATTTTTTTACTTCTTCAATGGCCTTATTGGCATTGTCAACTGTTGGGCTGAGCCCATAACCTTGAGAAATATGCAAAATATTCCTTATGCCACTTTCCAGCATTTTGGTAAAAAGTTTTATGTGAGAATCAACATTAAGGATAGAAGTCTTTGCAACAAAGCCTTTCCTCAATTTCCCATAAAACTCTATGTATTGTGATTGATTGGAGTAATCATCTCTTTCCACCACGATATCGTCGCCGTATGCCATTGTGTATTCCAGCGGAGCAACAAACACATTTAGTTCCTTATATTCGCTAGCATACAAATCACAGGTGCTGTCGGTAGATATTTCAAATTTATTCATAATTTCTCCCCCAAATTATTTATAAAAAATTTATTTTTCCCTACAATGTATAGGCCTTGACTAGTATAGTTTCTTTTTTACAAAAAATCAACTAATTGACAACATTTGACAATATTTTTATTCAAAAAAGCCAAAAACATTCCACATTTATCTCACAAAACTCTTATTCAATTGTCTAGATGATTATTGCTGAAGTTTTTTACTCCAAAAGTAGCAACATTTTATTTTTTGACAAAAAAATAGTTAATTTGTTTGAATTTTTATTGTAAATTTGTTAGTATAAAATTGTGAGGGAAAATATGAAGCAAAATAGTTTTTGGCGTATGGAACTAGGCAGGTTGGGAGTTATACTCTCCAACTACTCCATATTGAGTATGTTCATAATGTTATCTAGCATATTGTTGGTGATTATGTATGGTCTTGGGATATTGCTTTGGGCGTTGTTTCTCGTTATAACCCTAGGCGGAGTGCTGTTGATTGTTCCCAATTATATGCAACTACTCTCCAGCAACAGCCTTGCAAAACAACTTATCGAATTTTTTACCCCAATACTACCCTATTTGTATTGGATAGCTCTGGGCACAGCGGTTGCAAGCATTGTTCTTATGAACCTTGGCACAGGCAAAAAGCCAACAGGACATATAATTTTTAGCGCAATAGTTTGTGTGGTGTGCCTATTGTTTATTCTAGGAATTGTTGGGGGTGCAAGATGAAATCGGTATCATTCTCGTTGCGTGGTAGAAATGCCAAAAATATCCTTTTGTATGTTGACGGCAAAAGGATAAAAACCAAACGCAATCAATATGGTGTGGAACTTGCCAATATCCAAACGGAAAACAATTCTATCAATGTCAAAGTCCAAAGTTGTTTGCAGTTGCAAAATCCATTGTGGTTTTTGGTAAATATGTTCTTTTATATCATCAGTTTTTTTGGCTTGTTTGATGTCCGCCCTTCCAAAGAATTCACTGTAATAGATTTTGAGGCAACATTTGACTTGGCAGAAGAAAAAAACACCATTGACCTAACATTCGACTCCAAAGTGGACAAAGTGGCAAAGATAGATTCCCCTTGCCAGTGCGAGCAAAAAACAAACAAAGTTGAGTTTGACCCAGTTTTGTTCAAAAGAAGAAAAATCTTAAAAATAAGCAAGGTTATAACATTTTTACTCGCCGTTGCAATAACAATGATTATCCTTATCAACAAATACTAAATCAGTCATTCGTTGACTAAAATTACAATTTGTTAAATATTGTTTTTATTAAATCAAAAACTCCTAGCATAACCTAGGAGTTTTATTTATTATTCTTTTCTGGCTTTGTCTTTTATGTTGTCTATTGCAATGGTCAGCGCCACTAGGAAAGGTATATCTTTTTCATCCCCTTCCACTTCAAATTTGTCATTGATAATTGTAAAATTCATTTTTATAGTGCCGATGACATTCCCTTTGCGCTTAACAGTCAGCAGACTACTCATAAACTCGCCATCAATGGTTATCTCATCAGAAAAATCTTCCAACAAATAACGAGCTTCGCCCTTTAATTTGTTGACCAATTTGCCAATGCGTTCGCCGTCTGACGAAAAAATGTAGCAACTTGGCAAAAGCCAATTCCAAAACTTATTCTGCACACGATAAAGCACCTTGCCCGAAAGATTGCACACCCTTTTCTTTTTGCGAATGCTAAAAGCCTTGCCCTTAACCTTCAAAACATCTTTGTCATTCTCGTCCAGCACCTTTGACCCACCAGCCAAAGTAAATCTATTCTTCACAAAAACTTTCATACTCTCCCCCTTTTTTCTTATAACTATCTAAAAAAATTTCACCTCTTACAATTATTTTGCCTTTAACCAAAATTAGTTTACTATTTTCTATGTATAGTTTACAAAAATCTCCCCCACCCTGTCAACTAAAAAACTCCCCACAAGGAGAGTTTTTGTGTGTATATTTTTTATTATTTTTCAATTCATAGTTTTACTCAATATTATTTGTAAAAAACTTCATATTCATGTATTCTAATTAGCTCCTCCGCCAGTTCACCTAGAAATAGAAATGTCATCAACCCAATTTAGAATTTTCTTATTTGTTTCTGTAGAACATGCAATAGTATCTGACGTAGTTGATGTTCCAATATATCTATATAAGCCGTTAGAATTATAACTATAACGCTTAGCCCGCTGGACCCAAGAAGTATCTTCTAAATATGTTGGCAAATTTATTGTATATCCACTCTGAAGGTTGTATGGCAGTGTTATGTTTTCAAGTGCAGAGCAACCAGATAGCATACTACCAAAGTTAGTGCAACTCTCAAGATTAAAATTGCCAAGGTCTAGGCTGGTGAGTGACCTGCACATATAGAACATACTTGACATATCTGTTACTTTGCTTGTGTCAAAATTATTAAACTCAATTGACCTAAGACTTCCAAAATAATCTGCATCAGAAGGAGCTATTACAATTAAACCATAAGAATTCTGCGGAGCATATATTATCCCTGGAGAGTAAATAACTATTTTAGATTTATTACTTCCCCAATAAGCTCTTACATCACTTATAGTATCAGATACTACATATGCAGATGTATCAGTTTCGCTATTTGTCCCTACAGATACACTGTTTGTAAGTCCTGCTATATCTGTTTCGTCCTTAGTAAACTTTATTGCAGTTGTAGTATTTTTCAAGGAAGTATCATCATTTATCCTACTTGTCCAATTTCTTGTAAGATACGCCACTGTTTCAACTTGTTCTACATGCTCTGCGGTGGTCATATTGAAGACAAACTTGTTGGTGTTGTCGGCTAAGTAACTGGCTACTGTACCTGGGGTAATTTCGAGGAGCATATATATTCTGCCTGTTTTTTGATAGCCTAGGACTAGTTTTTTGGAGGAGAGTGAAGAATTGTCTATGCCAGAATTTTTGATTGTAGTTCTTTTTGCGGAGATATTGGAAGAAGATAGGTCGCCAAAGTAATATTTTCTTGTCATATTAGTTGCAGTGCCGTTGTCAGTTAGTGTAATAGTTAGGTCGTAGTTTTCCATAAGGTTTTGGTTTACAAAAGTAAATTCAAACACCACATATGTATTGCTATCGTCCAGTTGCAAGGCATTAGTTGTGGCTTCCATTGTTTCATCAGTCATCGTACCACCATATCCAAAACTTAAGTTGCCATTCTTAAATGCTACTGCACTAGCGTCATTGGTCCTTTGATAAGTTGCACTAGTATTACACACTACTTGTGGAGTTGGTGTATATGTAACAAGCAGTCCTGATGTGATATTTACTTGTGTTGCAGCCAATGCCCAAAATATCAGCCCCACAGAGCCAACAAACACCGCACACGCAGTAAATATTAACAGTGTCAACCTTTTCTTCATAACATCTCTCCTATTATTGTTTTTTTTGTTTTTGATATCCACTTTTTTATTGTGTTATTTACATTTTTTGTTTCATTTGCTAGCCATATTGTTTGTTGTTTCATTTATTAGTTGTTTTTCAACTCAACAACATACAAATTTTTATTAGTTGCTAGTTTTGATAACACAATTTTTTGTTTTTTACTTTTTGTTTTTTTATTTTTTTATTTTTCTTTTGGATATCTTCCCTATTATTAGAATTTCAAATATTGAGTGATTTTATGTAAACAAAAA
>JBJETV010000001.1:0-5431 GCA_051883495.1 Christensenellales bacterium | reverse complement strand
ATATCTTCCCTATTATTAGAATTTCAAATATTGAGTGATTTTATGTAAACAAAAAAAGAGTTTTGCACCATTACATAATGGCGCATAACCCTTTGTTTTACGTTGTTATTTTGATTGTAAAGAGGCTTCTCTTAAGAGATACCCCCCCCCCCTACTATTGCTGTTTTTGTGGCTGTATACGTCATTTTGGGGGTTCTCCTTTTATCTAAAATTCTTGATTTCATTATATTTTACACAACTTTTTTTGTCAAAAGATTTTGAGCAGTTTTTGGATTTTTTGAAATATTTTGTAGTTTTTTAGTTGTTTTTATCTCTTTTCCTGTAATTTTTTAGTTGCTTTTGTCTTTTTTCTTGTAGTTTTTTATTTTCTTTCTTTTCTTGTGTGTTTTCAGTTTTTTGGGCAGTTATTTTACTTCTTTATTACTCTTTCCTTTATAGGTTAGAAATTTGTTCAAGTTTGCAATTATTTTTTATTATTTTGTAAATTTTTTGCGATTTTTATACATTTTGATAGTTGTTTAGTTGTGTTTTGAGATTTTGGGAGATTCACCGAGGGCATCAAATATTATCAGGGTTCACGAAAAGATTTTGTATAGCAAAAGAATTTTGAAAAAAAAAGAAGGAGCAGGCTAATATGTCAAGCCATTGCAGTAGCAACGGTGGACAACAAAACCTTGCTCCGATGTGGTGGAGGTGAGGAGAGTTGAACTCCTGTCCAAAATGGCAAAAACAAGTATTTCTACGAAGGTAGTTGTTTTTGAGTTCTCGGTCAACTTCCAAAACAACAAAAGCCATTGACCAAAGTTTGATAAATAAGACCAGCCCTACTCAAACATCTTGGGCGAGAATTCTTGGACTTGTTGTCGCCTTAACAAAAGTCGCCAAGAAGGCTTATGTTAAGACGCCAGTTAGGCTGCAACAGCCAATGCTGGAGTATAATTTTTTTCTGCGTTTAAGCAATTTGCCATTTTATTATTGTGGGACTTGGCGACCACACTCCGCTTAACTTGCCTTTCAACCACCCTGTCGAAACCAAAACACCCCCTTACATTTTTGAGATGGCTCTTTGTGCTTCCCTTTTGATATCCTGTTCTCTTAGGTCGTCTTTTTTGTTAAACAACTTTTTGCCACGAGCAATAGCAATTTCGATTTTCAAAAGGTTATCCTTAATATATGCTTTCACAGGGATAATTGTCAGCCCTTTTTGTTCTCTTGCTTGTTTTAACTTTAAGATTTCGGACAAATTGAGAAGCAACTGTCTATCTCTGTCTGGTTTTGGAGAAAAAGAATTGGTTGTTTGATAAGGTTTTACAAAGGAATTTTTAAGAAGAACTTTGTTGCCCGAAATGAGTATAAAACTTTCGTTCATAACGATTCCATTTTGCCTTATAGACTTTATTTCACACCCCAAAAGCACCACTCCCGCCTCAAAAGTTTCCAGCAAAAAGTAGTTGTGGGTAGCAAATTTGTTTGTTGAAACAACTTTCATTTTTCTCTCCACACAAAGTATATCATATATAATATTTTTTGCAAATATATCAAACTCTACTCTTAGTAGAATTCATTTTTTTGACAAATTCAAAGTTTATTTTCCTGTCTGGAAGGTTGCAACTGACCACTTTCACTTGAACCTTTTCGCCAATTCTAAACCTCCCCACAGGGCTTACCAGCGACAAGGTTTTTTCGTCAAACTCATAAAAGCCATTTTTCAGTGAAGAAACAGGCACCAAACCCTCACAAGTGTTGTCAAGTTCTACAAAAAATCCCCTTTGAGTAACTCCTGAGATAATTCCGTCAAAGGTTTCACCTACAAAACTGGACATATACTCACATTTTTTGTAGTCTGTGATTGCCCTTTCCACATCTTCCGAAAGTTTTTCTTGATTGCTAGATTGCACACTAGCCTTAACTACAAAGTCTTGCATCTTTGGGCTGGATAAAAATGAAGTGTTGCCATGCAAATATTCCTTGATTATCCTATGAATAGTTAGGTCAGGATAACGCCTGATTGGCGAAGTAAAATGGCAATAATATGTAAGAGCCATACCAAAATGTCCCAAACACTTTTCAAAATATTTTGCCTTTTTTAGACTGCGAAGCATAATCATATTGACCACTTCTTCTGCGTCTTGCCCCTTTATACTGTTTAGAATTTCCTGTAAGTCTTTTGGCTCAACTTCCTTGCTATCTCCCGAATGGTTTATACCAAAGGTGTTGATAAAGTTGTAAAATGATTGCATTTTTTCACTGTCTGGCTTTTCGTGCACACGATAAACAAAAGGTATTTTCGCTTTGTCAAATGTTTTTGCGACCACTTCGTTTGCCACCACCATAAATGTTTCGATAATTTTGGTTGACTTGGTTGCTCGTCTTTTAACAATTTGAGTAGGCTTGCCGTTTTCGTCCGTCAATACTTCCCCTTCTGGCAAATCAAAATCCAGCGAGCCAAATTTCTTTCTTCTAGCATCCAAAATATTAGATAGTTCCAGCATATCAAGTAGCATTGGAGTTATGTCGCTTAGCCTTTTTTGTGTCTTTTTATTTCCTTCCAACACTTCCAGCACTTCATCATAATTCAGTCTGTGCTTGCTTTTTATTATACTTTCAAAAATTTCGCTGTTTGTAACATTTCCCTCTTTGTCTATTGTCATCAAAACAGACAAAGCGAGCCTTGGCACACCTTCATTCAGCGAACAAATACCGTTGGAAAGTTCTTTTGGCAACATTGGGATAACATAATCCAAAAAATATATACTTGTGCCACGAGTGTATGCTTCTTTGTCCAATGTGGAGTCCAATCTAACATATTCCCCCACATCAGCAATATGCACCCCCAAAAGATATGTTCCATCATCATTTTTCTTAAGTGAAACTGCATCATCTAGGTCTTTGGCATCTTTGCCATCTATTGTAAACAGCATTTCATCCATCAAATTTCTTCTTTGTGGATAATTGTTTGGGTCAACTTCTTGCGGAACTCTCTTTGCACAGTCAATCACATTTTGCGGAAAAGTATCCCTTACCTTGTATTGCCTCAAAAGCCACTTTACATCATTACCCTTTTCATTTAGGTTGCCTATTACTTCTGTTATTTTGCCCAGTGGCACGCCAGATTTTATGGAAACAATGTCCACCACCACCTTATCCCCATCTTTTGCTCCCATAGAATTTGCCAGCGGAACTCTTATCTGCAATTCACTTTTGTCTGGCTCTACATAGCCATACCCACGAAAAAGGCTAAAATCTCCCACAATACCTGTGCTGTTGTGCAACAAAATCTTTACTACCTTACCTTCTGGGTTTTTGCCCTGATATTCGCCAGATATAACTTTTACCAGCACAGTGTCGCCATCAAAAGCCTTCAAAAGATTTCTCTTTGCAACAAAAATATCTTTGCCCACTCCCGTTGAAACAAAGCCAAAATTTCCATTGCTAATAGACAATTTACCCTTAACCAGTCCAAGATTTTTGCTACTGGCATATTTATGCTTTACGAACTCAAAAATCTCACCCTCTTGCTCCAATTCTACCAATGCTTGCAGAGTTTGCTCATAGTCACTGCCTATCATTTTGCACAAAATCTCCGCCAACTTGTTTATGCCCTTGTGGTTCAAAAACTTTTCGTCTAAAATTTCTAATATTTTTCTTTTTAACTCATTCATATTTTAAGTTTATATCTTTTGCAGTCAGTCTGTCAACTTTTCTTATTATTTTTACTCAAAAAAAATAAAACTCGGCAACAAATTACCGAGTTTTACACCTGAATTTCCGCTTTATGCTCTCAAAATAATTGCATCAGCCAAAATTATTTCTTTTTGAAATATGGCAACAATGCAAAAACAGAAGCCAAAGCGCCACCAACAAATGCCAAGTAGAAGCCTACAGCACCCCAAATTTCAACAGAGCCACTAGGTGTTGCTATCTTATTTGCTCTGCCAAAGCCAATCATTCCGCCAAGCAATGCAAGGCTTGCAACAAGTGCTACTATACCTGCAACAAACCCTATCATTTGGAGCCAGTTTGGTGATTTTTTGAATGCAGAATAAATCAATGCCACACCTGCAATCAAAAGAGCCACTGCAAGCACAATGATAGCTATTTTGGAAATAGTTAACCACGCAACACCATTGCCATTAAGTAAATCAGCATTGAAAAGTTCGTATTGATGGCTAGTTTGAACACTACCAAGCTTGACAATATTGCTTAGATATGGAACAAACATCCCAACAAGAGCCATAACAAAGCCTGCGAGTGAAATACCTCCAAAAATCAACTTTTTGTTTTTCACTTGGTTCCCTCCTTTTGTTTATTCTATGACATATTATAACACAATAAAACACATTAGTCATTTTTTCTGCATATGTTTTTATTTTTTCTTGATATTTTTTAATATCTTGTAGAGAAATTTTTTTCAAAATATTGCTTATTTCTAAAAAACATACAAATTGCCATATTCTTCAAAGCAATATTTTGTATGTTCTTCAAATTCAAAAAAAAACTATTAAACACATTTCAAAATTCTCTCAATCAAATTTGTTATTATATAAAAAAAGACTCTCATTTGAGAATCTCTTTACATTAACTCCAAATACTTCCACCATAAATTTTGGAAAGCACAAGATACAAAACGATAAGACCAGCGACAACGATTGCCAAAATGGTTGTTGCCTTTTTTAGCCTTGCATCTCTGTTCATGCCCTTGTTTTTGGAATAGTATGTGTCTTTGATGCCTGTAATGGAATTGGTTGTATTTCCACCTTCACTTTCCTGAAACAAAATCAAAACTGTTATTGCAATAGCCACAAGTAAAATCACGCACAAAAGTATAAATTTGATAATTGGAAATGAGTTTGCAATCCAGTTTGCGACTGCGAGTAGATGATTCATAATAACTCCTTAATAAAATTGATAACCAGCGCCAAATATCAAAGATATCTTGCACATTGGATACTAAACATTGCAATTCTAGCACAAAAAAATAATTATTGCAACAAAATAAAAGCACTATTCTTACATCAAAATCAACAAAATAACAAATGACATCGAGCAACCAGTAAGATATTTGAGTGTAACTTTCGTTTTCTTGCCATTGTCATGCATCAATTTGTTAAGATAATAGAACAACACAAGAGCTGTGATAGTAGTAACAGATGCATGTAGATTGTAAAAAAAGTGAAGATGTATAAATGTGAATATTTGTGAAAGGATCTCCATCGCACTCCCCTCCTTTTATAACATACACATTATACAACAGCTTTACTACAATTTCAATAGCCAATTTGCACAATATTATTTTTTCAAATTGCTAAAAGCATTGACAATTTTGCCAAATTTTTCTGGCACCAGCGATGCCCCACCAACAAGAACGCCATCAACCCCAGAAATTTTTGCTATTTCCTTTGCGTTGCTATCTGTAACACTGCCTCCATAG